>CACYWP010000021.1 GCA_902778135.1 uncultured Coriobacteriaceae bacterium | reverse complement strand
CCAGCAGGTCGATGGGTCGCCGCACCGCACGCAAACATGCTAGGCGGACACGGTCAACGGTCAAGTTCGCCCAACGCATAACAAATTATCGGTGCAGGTCAAATACCGAAAAGTGACTTGACGGCCAGAACGGTAAAGCAATCTCTGACCGCTGGAACTTTTTCGGGACCGAGAGGCCGCTGGTTCAAATCCAGTCGTCCCGACCAGAATCTTCGGAACCGCTGGAAGCCCCAGCGGTTCTTTTCGTATGCGTGCGGTCGATGAGGAATGCAAGGGCCGTCCAGCTGGGGCTCACGCACCGATGCACCGTATGGGCAGCACGCACTCACGGTCGCCCACCTCGCGCACGCTTGTTTCGTTGTGCCGAGGATCCGGCTGACGCAACCCTCCTTTGCCGAATGCCACTATGATTGCGAGTGACTGTATGACAGGCGGGTGGGGTGTGGGCGCCTTTGGTGGAAGAGGGCCAGATGTTCAAACGGGCTGAGGAGTGGGTCGCGGGGATTGCGAAGAAGGCCTTGGACCTCGCATTCGTAAGGTTCGTCATGCGCACGCTCAAGAAGTCCTCGGCCGACCGTGTTGGTGCCTACTCGGCACAGATCGCCTTCTACATCCTGATGACCGTCTTTCCCATGGTCATACTCTTCCTCCAGCTCATCAGGATCGCGCCTATAAGCCAGGAGAGCATCCTTTACGCGATCGACAGCGTCTTTCCCGACTACCTGCTCACCACCCTGCACGGCCTGCTCCAGGAGGTCTATTCCGCCTCGACGGGGCTCGTGCCCATCACCATCGTCACGATGCTCTGGACCACCTCCAAGGTCATGCATGCCATGACGCAATGCCTTGACACCATCTGCAGCAGGGAGGACGCGCGTAACTGGCTGGTCGTGCGGCTCTGGTCGATGGCCTGTACCGGCCTCACCTTCGCCGTGGCCGTCTTTGTCGCTGGAAGCACCGTAGCCTGGCGACCCCTCAAGATCTTCCTCATCCGGCATCGCCCGGGCGGCGTCTCGCTCTCATCCTTCTCGGGTACCATCGACGTTGTGTACACCATGCTTATCGGTACCATTGCGATCGCGGTCCTCTACAAGATCCTCCCGCGCCGCCATCTCAAGTTTTCCGCACAGTTCCCCGGAGCCATCTTTGCCGTCTTCGCGGTCATGATGCTTTCGGACGTGATCTCCGTCTACGTGGGGCGGTTCAACGGTTTTTCGGCCTACGGAAGCCTCACCACGCTCACGCTCGTGATGTTTTGGCTCTACTTCAGCTGCTACTTCCTCATGATGGGTGCTGTGATCAACGAGGTCCTGCAGGAGTTTGAGGCGCTGAGCACCCTGCGCTGGGGTCTGGCCCACCGCAGGCGTGAGAAGGAGGCTGCCGTCGCGTAGGGGAGGGGATGCCCTCGGCCGCGCGAGCCGCTCGCTCGGTCTACTCCCCGTCGGTGGCCGCTTGCTCGGATGGGCTGTAGATGGAGTAGGGCAGTAGAACCATGCGCTCGCGGCCGTACTCAGTGTCACGGGGATAGGAATCCATGCCAGAGAGCAGGTCGTGACCGCCCCGCGCGTTCTCCACCATCTGGCAGATGCAGTCGGCCATGGCCTCGGCGTCCTGGGCGATGGTGCCCGTCATGATGCCGGAAGCGATGAGCTGGCGTCCCTCTGCGGTTGCGTCCACGCCGAAGACGGGGATGGTGGTGCAGTCGTCCGTCCCCAGGTTGTAGCCATGCATCTGCAAGGCGCTGATGGCACCCCCTGCCATGGAGTCGCTGTTGGCTATCACCAGCTCGATCATGTTGCCGTTGTCCTCGTTATAGCGCGTCAAGTTGGTCAGCATGTAGTTCTGTGCTGAGTCGCTGGTCCACGATCCGGTCAGGTCGAGCTGGAACGTGTCGACGCTCGAGGAATCGAAGTAGGTGAGGGCAGGATACCCATTTGTCACAAGTATGGCGTTGGCATCCTCGACGGAGTACTTGGTGCGATAGATGGCCTCGACGTTTGCCGCCTCGCCCTTGAAGAGGGCGTAGGAGATGCGGCCATCATCATTGAGGTCGACCTCGTCGAAGTGGTGCACGAGGTATTCACCGATCATCTGCCCCTGCAGGTGGCCCGCCTCGGCCGAGTCGGTGCCCACGAAGGCGATGTTCTCATAGTAGTCGAGGATGACTCCCTCATAGCCTTGCTGCTCGATGGGACGATTGAAGAATACGATGGGGATGCCTGCCTGATTCGCCTTCTGGCAGATGACGTCGCTGCGCTCGGCGCTTCCGCTGTTGACGATGTTGACTACCAGGATGTCCGCACCATTCTGGATGGCCTTGTCGATCTGGGTGTTCTGGGTCATCTGGTCATGATCTGCGTCGTATTCCTGATAGGCGATCTGATGAGAGGCGAGGTCGGCGGTGAGGGCATTGCGGACCGAGCTGATGTACACGTCATCGTAGTCGTAATAGAAGATGGCGGCCGTGTAGACGGTGCTCTCGGAGCCTGCCGACCGAGCATCGTTTGCCTTGCCGGAGCTGGAGCAGGCGCCAAGCAGGGATGCGAGCGCAATCGCAATCGCCATCACGAGAAGTGGACGGATGAATGGGGCGCGTCTGTAGGTCAGCATGCGGGCCTTCTCCCAAAGGTCTGTCTGGCTCTCATTATCCGTCAAGGAGAGCCTGCGGCACGCAGCAATTCGATTCGATGGGGCGGGCCCTCCGCCTGTATCCCTCCCTGCACCTGAAGCGGGCCTGCCAGTGTCAGCCGCCACGGTCTTCACGGAGGGTTTAGTACTTCATGGGCTTCATGACAGTAGAGAAGAATCCGCTCTAAGTCCAAACAAGGCCTCTTGCATCACTGAATAGGCTCCTTGATAAGGGTTCCTCCGTTATCAATCTCGTACATCCGACTCCATGAGTCGGAGAAGGCCCTTTTGATGGACTCGATCTGGAAAGAGAAGCAACTCGTCATGTGCTCACCCATGATCAGCTGGGATGCAAGCTCAACTCTCTCCCAATCATCTTTGCTCGGCACGTATCCATGCGCAACGCATTCATAGATGTAGTCAACGGCCTCGACAATGGCCCCGCTAATGCCCAATACGACTTCCCCCAAATCGTAGTCCAGTCCCGAGGGCAAACCGATGATTTGGGGATCACGAGGCTTCCGAATAATGCTTTTGCGCAGAGACGAATCGAAGAAGACTCCGATCTTCGTGGGATTCAGGGTGATTGGTATGTCCGCCACCGTGTCGATGCCGCAGCTCCGAACACTCTTTAGGCTTTCAAACAGGGAGTCCGCAATGGCGCTCGCGACGAGCATGCACTCGAACATCGCCGCAACCGCCTGGCTGCCCTTTTCCATCGGGCCGAGGCCCTCACTTTCTGCCCTCTTCCTGTAGCGGCCATATGTACTGGTACCGGGAAAGCAGCGCTTGCCATTCGTGATGGAGTCGGAGAGGAGCGCGAGCAGTAGGGGCCAGGCGTGGACGTTCTCTTTGTCCACGATCTCGTCGAAGACCGAGCAGGCGAGCTTGTAGTTCGCAGCCTCGTAATGGCTCACTATCAGATTCTCGTCGGAGCTTCTGCGGTCAAGTGGTTCCTCTGCCGGCACAGGTGGGACAGGGACCACGATTCGTTCGCCCGGCTGCTTCGTGTCCTGCTGGTCAGGAAAGACTATCCCCCTCATGGCCTCGACTGTATAGCGCGCTCCGCAGTCCGCACAGACGAAAAGGCCCGACCCGTCCATGACGACGTATGCGCTACCACATAGGACGCAGTAAGGAGCAGGCATTGCATACCTCCGATTCGCGGCAATTGCCAGAAAGTTAGCTTGACGAATCAATTCTATCTGGCATTCCAGCCCAGATGTCTCTTGAGAGTTTACTTTCCGTGCGTCTGCCTCTGTCATACTAAGCGCTATACAGGAATGACCAACGGATGGGTGATGGCAAAACGCCGCAACAGACGTGTTGATCGCGGTGCTCTCCCAAGCCCGCCCCACCTCATCGGACAAACAGCGGCCCCGTTCGGTATCCGAGAGGAAGGTGCGGGTCACGCTCCTCGGGCGGTAACTCGCGAGGGGTGAGGACTACGAGGTCTCCTACGCCTGGACTCCCCCGTAGAGATTGACACGAATGAATGAACGAGAAACTGAGAGTCATCGATGCAAGGAGCGTCCTTCCCAAAGCGGCTATGCTCGTTCCGTTCAACGCCTTCTGCCCATATCCGAGGAAAAGGCACGGCTCGCCTGCCTTAGCGCACGTGTACCGTGGCGCCATGCATATCTTGCAGAGAGTTGCCCGCTGCACCGCAGGGGAGAAGATGAGAAACTGGTGTGGATGACATGAGCGATGGAAGAGGCTACCCTATGGATCCCACGGCCTACTACATGGATTACATCGAGACTGTTTGGGACGGGACGATTACCCCAGACAACCTGAGTGCTTTCCAGAGTAACCATCCCTACCCAAGCGACTCCTATGCGACCTGGACTTACGTGGACGAGGAGGCGAACAAGGGCTTCCTGGTGACCTTTGATACGAGGACCCAGGTCGATGAGACATACGACCGCATCTGGATCCTGGATGCGGGCGGGGCGGTGCAAGCCTCCTTCTCGGGACGCGCTCTTGCTGGGGCGACCATCGCAATCAAGAGCCCGGGATGCTTCTCCGTCAGGCTTACTGCTTCGAGCAGGCTTGGGTATTGGGGCTTCGCCGTTACCTCTGTCGAACGGCTCACCCTCACCCAAGAGGATGCGTACGATCTCTCGTATGCGACGGTCGCTCTTTCACAAGAGTCGTTCCGCTACACAGGGGATGCGGTCGAGCCGGAGCCCATGGTCACACTCGTCGGCAGGGAGCTCTCGAGGGGCGAGGACTATGCGGTCTCCTACGATGAGAACATCGACGTGGGCACCGCCTCCCTCACTGTGAGCGGGAAAGGCAGCTACACAGGCTCAAAGACCGTGACCTTCGAGATCCTCGGCCAATCGGGGGATGGCTGGAGCATCGAACTCGACGGCACGCTCGTCATATCTGGCGCCATCAGCTGCTCTCATGGGGTCCCGTGGCGGGAGTACAACTTGTACATCACCTCGGCCATAGCGCGAGAAGGCAGCAGCGTGGACTCGGGCCACAGGCTGTTCGACTACTATCCGAACATGACCACCGCGGACCTCGCCCTCCTTGACACCTCGTCCGTGACTGACATGAGCTGCATGTTCGATGACTGTGTCTTGCTCACGGCCCTCGACGTCTCCGGCTGGGATACGTCATCCGTGACGAACATGCGCTGCATGTTCGGCAATTGCTCGTCGCTCGCGACCCTCGACCTATCTGGCTGGGACACGTCATCTGTGACGCGCATGGGCCAGATGTTCGTCGGATGCTCGTCGCTCACGGCCATCGACCTCTCCGGCTGGGATACCTCGTCCGTGACCGATATGGCAGGCATGTTCGACGGCTGCTTCTCGCTCACATCCCTCGACCTCTCCCGCTGGGACACCTCATCCGTGACGAACATGGGCAGTGCGAACTATGTCAGAGGCTTGTTCTACGACTGCAAGTCGCTCGCGGCCCTCGACCTTTCCGGCTGGGACACCTCCTCCGTGACGTGCATGGCGGGCATGTTCGACGGGTGCACATCGCTGGCATCCATCGCCCTCGGCGAGAGATTCTCGCTCCGTGGCTCTGATGGCAAGAGGTGTGCCTTGCCAGAGGGTACTTGGTTGGCCGCATCGAACGGAAAGGGGTACGACAGCGGCGAAGAAGGCGCCAACCCGATTCCGGACAACGTTGCCGATACGTATGCGCTGGCACCAGAAGAAGAGGTGCGCGACCTGTCGGACGCGTACATTGGTATCCCCTGGGGACCGTACGGGCCATATCTCCGCACGGGAGAGGCTATCGAGCCGGAACCCTTCGTTGCGCTCTCCGGCAGAGAGCTCTCAAGGGGCAAGGACTATGAGGTCTCCTATTCCGACAACGTCGAGGTGGGCACTGCCTCCCTCACCGTGAGCGGCATGGGCGGCTACACGGGCTCCAAGACTGTGACCTTCGAGATCCTCGCCTCCTCTGGCGACGGCTGGCACTTCGAGAGCGACGGTACGCTCGTCATATCCGGCTTCGTCAGCTGCTTGGAGGGAGCGCCGTGGCGGATTTGCGCCAGAGCCATTACTTCCGCGATAGCGACGAGAGGCGCAAGCGTGGACACGTGCAACAGCCTGTTCAACTTCTGCGAGCACATGACCTCTGCGGATCTCTCCCTCCTTGACATCTCGTCCGTGACCGACATGAGTCAGATGTTCTGCGAATGCCGTTCGCTCGCGACCCTCGACCTCTCAGGCTGGGATATGTCGTCCGTGACGAACGCAAGCGACATGTTTCATGGCTGCCGCTCGCTCGCGACTCTCGACGTCTCCGGCTGGGACACGTCGTCCATGACCGACATGAGCCGCATGTTTTGCGGCTGCTCTTCGCTCGTGTCCCTCGACGTCTCCGGCTGGAACACCTCGTCCGCGACGGACATGACAGGCATGTTCGACGGTTGCTCGTCGCTCACCACCCTCGACGTCTCCCGCTGGGACACGTCGTCTGCAATAGACATGGCTTTCATATTCTGCGGCTGCTCCTCGCTTACGACTCTCGACGTCTCCCGCTGGGGCACCTCGTCCGTGACGGGTGCGGCAGAATACGCCTGGGCTGTGACGGGCATGGCGGGAATGTTCGATGGCTGCCTGTCCCTAACATCCCTCGACGTCTCGCGCTGGGACACCTCATCCGTGAAGGGCATGGGCCTCATGTTCCGCGACTGTCGTTCGCTCACGACCCTCGACGTCTCGGGCTGGGATACCTCGTCTGTAATGGACATGGGGGAGATGTTTTCCGGCTGCTCGTCGCTCGCGACCCTCGACGTCTCCGGCTGGGACACCTCGTCCGTGACGAACATGAGCAGCATGTTCTCCTGTTGGGACGCCACTCCCGTGACGAGCGTTGACGAAATGATTTCACGCGGGGACACCTCTTCCGTGACAGACGAGGTCTTCATGATCGATTGTCGCTCGTCGCTCACTGCCCTCGACGTCTCGCGCTGGGATACCTCGTCCGTGACGAACATGAGCTGCATGTTTCGCGGTTGCTCCTCGCTCGCAACCCTCGACGTCTCCCACTGGGATACCTCGTCCGTGACGGACACGACGGGCATGTTCGACGGCTGCTCCTCGCTCGCGACCCTCGACGTCTCCGGCTGGGACACCTCGTCCGTAACGGGCATGGGCAGGATGTTCGGCGGCTGCTCCTCGCTCGCGACCCTCGACGTCTCCGGCTGGGACACCTCGTCCGTGACAGGCCTAAGGGACTGGTCTAAGGCAGCTCATTATGTGACAGGCATGACGGGAATGTTTGACGGCTGCTCCTCGCTCACCTCCCTCGACGTCTCCCGTTGGGATACCTCCTCCGTGGAGGGCATGAGCCTCATGTTCCGGGGTTGCCGCTCGCTCGCGACCCTCGACGTCTCCCGCTGGAACACCTCCTCTGCGATGAGCATGGTGGGCATGTTTTCCGGCTGCTCCTCGCTCACCTCCCTCGACGTCTCAAGCTGGTCGGTGCATGACGTGATGGAAATGTTCGACGGCTGCTCCTCGCTCACCTCCCTCGACGTCTCCGACTGGGATGACTTGGAAGAGGAGAACATGAGCCGCATGTTCCGCGGCTGCTCGTCGCTGGTGTCTCTCGACCTCTCCTGGTGGGGCACTTCGACCGTGAAGAGTGTGAGGGAGATGTTTTACGGCTGCTCCTCGCTCACCGACCTCGATATCCCGGGGTATTACCCATGGTATACGACGGACATGAGGGGAGTGTTTGCCGGCTGCTCCTCTCTTGAAGCCCTCGATCTCTCAGATTGGGACACCTCCTCTTTCATACACATGCGGCATATGTTTGACGGCTGCACGTCACTCGCGTCCGTCACCCTCGGCAAGGACTTCTCGTTCCGCGGCTCTGATGACGAGAGGTGTGGCTTGCCCGACGGAACCTGGGTGGCAGCCTCGGACGGGAGAGAGTATGACGGTGGAGTGGGTGGTGCCAGGCCGATCCCGGACAACGTTGCCGACACGTACACGCTGAAACGGGCCGTACCCGACGCCGAAGGAGCCCCAATCCCCGTCTAGGCACACAACCGAGGTGTGCCATCGAGCCAGTTCCCGCATCCACCTGCGATGTCCCCTGACGGTTTACCTCCCGTTCGTCCCGTCCTGACAGACTTGGTGTCGTAAGGAGGGGGCCGCGAGGCTGCGGTGCCGAAGGGGTCGGATCATGGCGACGGGAGAGATGGCATGCATGACGCGCTGAGACAGCCCCTGGCTCTTCTCGGGTTGCGCAAGCCAGCCGCTGGCAGGCTTTGCCTTGCCTGCATCACCAACACGGGTGGCCATCGGGACCACAATGAGGACAACTTCGTCTTCTTTGGCACCGTCCTGCCACAGGAGCACCAGTCGATGGAGGCTCCGCTCAAGGAGTCGGTCCTTCTTGACGCATTGACTGTCGTGGCGGTGTTCGATGGCATGGGCGGGGAGCTCATGGGTGATGCCGCCACGTTCGCTGCCGCCTCCCGCCTGAACGAGCTCGTCCCATCGCTCGACGCATCCGAGTCCGACCTCCTGCGGGCCTTCCGCGGGATGCAGGATGCGGTCTGCGACCTGCGTGCCGACCGGAGGCTCTCCTCCACGGGCACCACGGTGGTCGTTCTCTGCTGTCGGAATGGCGTGGCCTTTGTGGGCAACCTTGGGGACAGCAAGGCCTTTCTCGTGCGCGATGGCGAGCTGGTCACCCTGAGCGTCTCGCATACCGACGAATGGCTCCTTGGACAGCTGGGTCTCGACCGCAAGCCCGCCCTCACCCAGTACCTGGGGGTCGACGAGACAGACGCTCCCATGGAGCCACATGTCGTCGGCTTCGAGCTCGAGCTGGGCGACCGCATCCTGCTTGCGAGCGACGGGCTCACCGACATGGTCGACGAGAGCTCTATTGCGCGGACGACGTGCGATGCCGCGAGCATGGAGGAGCTCGTATGCGACCTGTGCGACCAGGCGCTCGCGCATGGTGGGGAGGACAACGTGACCATCATCGCCTGCGAGGTGCTCGCGGGATGATGCGACGGGAGACGGAGGTGGACGCATGAGCCTTGAGCTTTGTTTGTATGCCATGCGCTGCGGGCGCGTGGAGCTTCCGGCCGTGTCCCTGCAGAACTGGTCCTTCCGGATTGCGGCAGAGGTCTCCGGTTTCGGCTTTGATGTGACGGTCCCGCTGGTGGTCATGCACGACCGGTGGAGCATCGCCTTGAGCCAGGACTTCCGGGTGTGGAAGGGAACGAGTCCCTATTTCGAGCGGCCGCTGGTCGAGGGCGACCTGTACTCCCTCGAGGTGCCGGGAAAGGGAATCGTTGCCATCCAGGTGTCGTCCATGGCCGAGCGCATCCCCGCATGGAGGCGCTTCCTGCTGCGCAAGAACGACCACAAGATCACGATAGGGTCGGGCGACGACGCCGACATCAGCGTGCGCGGCGTGGCCTCCATCGCTCCGCACCACCTGGACCTCGAGTTCCAAGGTCAGGGAGCCGAGGGCGGCTGGTTCGTTACGGGGCCTGGTCGAAAGGGGCTCTGCTACCTCAATGACGTCTTCTTGCTGGGCCAGACGCAGCTGCGCTACGGCGATGTCATCGACCTCGTGGGCCTGCGCCTCGTCTTCCTTGGCGAGATTCTGGGCATCGAGCCTCCGGCCTTCGCCGGCTCCACGCTCTCCGTCTCGCTCGATGTCGCTGACGAGCAGATGGTCCGTTGGGTGGCGAGCGTGGGCATCAGCACGGCATCCAAGGATCCTGCCAGCCTGTTCAGCCCCTCCCCGCGCATCGCACCAGACTTTGACGTCGAGCCCGTCGACATCGAGGCCCCGCCCAGCCAGCAGAACATGACCGAGCAGAGCCTGTTCACGCTCATTGGTCCGGCGCTGACCTCGGTGGTTCCCATGGCGACGGCGGCAGCGCTCTCGACCACGGTCTCGTCGATAGGACTGCCCATGATGGCAGCCTCGGCTGCGGGCACCGCCTTCTGGGCACATCGCAACCAGAAGGAATGCAAGAGGGAAGCCGAGCGATACGAGCACTTGCGTACCACCAAGTACCGCGACTACCTTGCCGCCAAGCGCGCCGAGGTCGCCCAGGCGCACGCCGAGAACCGTCGCCGCCTGATCGAACGCTACCCATCCGCCCAGGTCGTTGCGAACTACGACGAGACGTCGATGGAGCTCTGGAACCGCAATCGCTATCAGCAGGACTATGGCTTCGTGCGGCTCGGCCTTGCCACCTGCCCCTCGCCCAAGCCTGTCAACATCCCCGCGCAGAGGTTTGCGCTCGTGGATGATGACCTGGTCGACGGCCCCGCGCTCATCAGGGACGAGTTTGCGTTCATGGAAGACGTGCCCGTGGGGCTGGACCTGCTCTCCCACAGCCTGTTTGGCGTGGTGGGCGAGGGCAGCGACGGCTACGCCGCGGTCGTGCGGGCGATCCTGGCGCAGCTTGCGACCAGCTATCGCTACGACGACCTCAAGATCGCCTTCATCTGCGACGGTACGCGGGAAGACGACCTCCGTATCGCCGAGGCGCTGCGGTGGCTGCCCCATACCTGGACCGACAGTCGCGCCTTCCGCTTCATCGCGAACGACGCCAACAGCGCGCGCTCGGTGCTTCGGGAGATTGCCTCGGTTGCGGCGGAACGGTCGGTCAGGAAGGAAGGCCAGACGGTCCATGTGCCGCACTACGTGGTCTTTGTCCTGCCAAGGATCCCCCTGGGATCGACCCTGGCCTCGACCTACCTGCTCGATCCCGAGGGCAGCCTGGGCTTCACCACCTTCGTCTGCGCGGAGCGCTTCGGGCAGCTCCCCAACACCTGCGCCCAGGTCATCGAGAAGAATGCGCAGTTCGCAGGTGCCCACACGGTGCGCGAGGCCCGCGCCAGCTGGCTTGACATCGCCTTCGACCAGGTCTCGGTGGAGGAGCTGGCGTCACTCGCCCGCAGGCTCTGCGCCATTCGCCTCGAGACCCCCGAGACCGACCAGGGCATCCCCTCGAGCCTCGCGTTCACCGAGCTGTATGGCGTCCAGACGGTCGAGGACCTGGACATCGCGAGGCGCTGGCGCACGAATGCGGCCAACGAGAGCCTTGCCGTCCCCGTGGGGCGTGGGTCGGCCGGCGTCGACTTCGTCTTTGACGCACACGAGAGGTATCACGGCCCCCACGGTCTGGTGGCGGGCACCACGGGTTCGGGCAAGAGCGAAATGCTCATGACCATGATCCTGTCGCTGGCGGTCAACTTCGGTCCCGACGAGGTCACCTTCCTGCTGGTTGACTTCAAGGGCGGTGGCCTTGCCAACCACTTCGAGCGCGACGGCGTGCCGCTGCCGCACGTGGTCGGAAAGGTCACCAACCTGAGCGGCAACGCCATAGAGCGTGCGCTCGCGGCCGTGCGCAGCGAGAACGAGCGTCGGCAGCGCATGCTCGCCGATGCCCATGCCAACGACATCAACGAGTACGGTCGGCTCTACCGCGACCACGAGGTGGACGAGCCCATGCCGCACCTGCTCATCGTGGTCGACGAGTTCGCCGAGCTCAAGAGCCGGTTCCCGGAGTTCATCGACGAGCTGGTGAGCGTGGCGACCATCGGGCGCGCCTTGGGCATGCATCTGATCCTCGCCACCCAGAAGCCTGCCGGCGTGGTGAGCGGCACCATCGAGGCCAACGCGAACTTCCGCGTGTGCCTGCGCGTCCAGACCAAGGAGGACAGCAAGAGCATGCTCGACGTGCCGGATGCGGCGCGTGACAAGCTGGCCATGCCGCCCGGCCGCGCGCTCATCAAGGTTGGCGCCGGCAGCTACCTCGAGGAGTTCCAGTCGGCCTTCACGCGTGCGCCGTACATCCCCGGCTCGACCGCCGCGACAGAGGACGTCGTGCGCATGCGCACGCTCACTGGGACGGTCGTCCGGGCGCCCAAGGCATCCAAGGAGTCGAGGCAAAACGTCCCCACGCAGCTCATGGCCACCGTTGGCCACATCATCGACTATGCTCGCGAGCACGACGTCCGTCCCGCCCGCGACCTTTGGATGCCCGAGCTGCCCGACCGCATCATGCTGGGACAGCTTGATGCGGTCACGGATGGCCAGGAGTGGACGTTGGCCGCACGCATCGGCCGCTACGACAAGCCCCAGGCGCAGTGTCAGGGCACGGCGTGGATGGACTTCTCCGAAAACGGCGGTTGCCTCGTTGCCGGCTCCAACGGGTCGGGAAAGAGCACCCTCCTCCAGACGGCCCTCTTCGACCTCATGGCCACGCACGATCCCTCCGACCTGTGGGTCTACGCCCTCGACTTCTCCAGCCACATGCTCGACTGCCTCGCGGGCTTCCCGCAGGTGGGCGGCGTTCTGCACGAGGCCGATGACGAGGCCATCGAGAAGCTCTTCTTCCTGCTTGACCAGCTTGTCGTCGAGCGTCGTCGTACCTTGAGCGGCGGTAGCTTCCTCCAGTACCGGCGGTGCAAGGGAGGCTCGTTGCCCGCCGTGATCCTGGCCATCGACAACTATGCCGCCTTCCGCGAGAAGACGGGCGACGCCTATGCCGCCAACGTGCTGCGCCTTGCCAAGCGGGGTCTCAACTATGGCATCTACCTGCTCGTCAGCGCGGCGGGGACCGGTTCGTCCGAGGTGCCGGCATCGCTGGCGGGCAACTTGCGCGGGCGTGTGGCGCTGCAGCTTTCGAACCGCTTCTCGTACCGCGACCTGTTGCCGGAGGTCTCCGTCACGGTCACTCCCGACCTGGGCACGCCCGGGCGTGGCATGGTGCCCGTAGGCGAGGAGGCCCTTGAGTTCCAGGCGGCACTCGCCCTCGACGCGACCGACGACTTCGCCCGCTCCGAGGCCATAGCCGCCCTGGCGGGCAAGGCGGCGCGGGCCTGGGAGGGTCCGCATGCCCGACGCATCCCGCAGATTCCAGAGGACCCGACGGTCACCTCGTTCCTCGCCGACGATGAGGTCCGCTCCCTGCTGGCGGACGACCGCAGCCTTCCCGTCGGCTATGACTACGCGACCGCCAGCCCGATGGCGCTCGACCTCTCCACGATCTTCTGCTACGTGGTGTCGGGCAAGGAGACCGCGGGCCGGCAGAACTTCATGACGCTTCTCGCCCGCGTTGCCGCGTCCAAGACGGAGGCCGCCGATGTCCATCTCATGGGCACCGGGCGCGGGCCGTGCGTGCGGGCTGCGGAGGAGATGGGCATGACCTATTACGGACCCGATGACGACTGGACGCCGCTCTACGACTCCCTTCGTCACGAGGTCATGCGGCGCAACGCCCGCAAGCACGAGCTCGAGGTCCAAGGCCTCTCCGACGGGGAGCTCTTCGAGATGTCCGTGGAGGACCGTCCCATATTCCTGCTTATCGAGGACCTGACGTCCGTGGTCGAGAGGCTCCGGCGGGATGCCAGCCAGGCGAGCGTCCGCAACTTCCTCAGCGTCCTCACCGAGAAGGGCTGGTACCACCGCGTATACGTATTCGCCGGGCTGGACCAGGCCGAGACGGGGCCCATACGCCCGGACAGGATCTACCAGAGCATCACCAGGGACAGGGCAGGCATGCACTTTGGCGGCAACGTCGCGGGCCAGCAGCTCCTTGCGTTCGACTATGTCAAAGGCTTCCAGCAGCAGAGTCGGACCGAGCCGAGGCACATGGGCCTGCCCGCCACGGGTGACCTGTGCCGGGGAACTGGCAGGGTCGTCATTCCGGATGCGACGAGATAGGGGGACCCATGGTACAGGTGGAGGTATACGTTCCAGCCGTCTGCCGGTCGTTCGAGTTCGAGATAAACGAGCATGCGACCGTGGCTGCCATCAGCGAGGGGCTTGCGTCGATGGTGTCGGCGCAGGTGGGACGTGGCTGGGAGGACCGCGACCAGCTGCTTCTGTGCTGCCAGGAGGCCGGCACCGTCTTGCCCGCGCAGAAGACGGCCTATCAATGCAGGATTCACCCGGGCAGCAGATTGCTGCTCGTGTAGGGGAGGGGGAGCGATGGCCAAGAAGGACCTGGATGTCACCACGGAGGACATCTCCCGCATCGAGAGCGCGGCATACGACGAGTATCAGGAGACGCTCCTCGAGCAGGCCCGTGCCATGATGGCCGCCATCGAGGCGCTCAACAACACGTGGCAGGGACCCAACCACGACAGCTTCGTCAGGGGCTATGTGGCTCGCAAGCAGGGCATCGATGACTTCCATAGCCTGCTTAGCGAGCTCCTCAGGGCTCTGGGCGAGGCGGTTCGCGAATACAACGACGGCGAGGCGACCGTCGCCGGCTACATCAGGTAGGGAGGTGCCCAATGGCAGCAGACGATTTCATGGGTGGGACCATCAGCGCCGATCCGGCCGTCCTGATCGAGACGGCAGAGACCGCGTATCGACAGATTGCCGCCTATCGCCAGGGACTCGACACGGTTGCGAAGCTCATCGAGTCAGGCGAGGGCTTCTGGGTGGGCGAGGCCGGTGACGCGTTTCGCCAAATCTTCGGGGCCGAGCTGGCGAAGGTCGTGGACACGCTTGACGAGTACGCCGCCTATCCGGCCGAGCTTCTCGCGTACGCCGGCCTCTATTCCGAGTCGATGGCCAAGGCCAGCGGGTACGCGGACTCCGTCCAGGAATTCTCGATGGCCTAGGGAGGTACGGACATGGCGCTCACGCTCAACGACATCGACATCAACGTCAAGCATGGTCTCGCTGCCGCGCACGACGTCGCCACGGCGGCCGACGACCTCCGCGCGGCCTACGAGGAGGGCGTTGCCATCATCGAGGACCTGCGCGGCTATTGGACCGGCGACAACGCCACGCGCTATCTTGCGCTTCTCACGGAGCGGGTCGAGAGGCTCCGGGTGCGGTCGGACACGCTCTCCAAGATCGCCGGCGCCATGCGCGAGACGGTTGAGGTCTACAGGCAGGACCAGCTCGACCAGCACTACCAGGAGCTGTACGAGCGCGAAAAGGATGCCGAGCAGAAGGACAGGCAGTAGCAGGAAGGCAAGGAACCAGGCCCATGGGCCTTGATCGCAAGCAAAGGAGAACGACATGAGCGGATACAGCATCGAGCCGGCAGCCGCGTCGCAGGCCATCGAACAGCTGGAGCAGATCCTCGGGGAGCTGAGGGCAGAGATCGGGCGCCTCTCGAGCGTGGAGAACGACCTCCTGTCCGATGCCAACTGGCAGGGGCCCAACAAGCAGAGCTTCCGCAGCGACTTCAGCGCGTACCTGGCAGCGGCAGCCAAGCTCCATGACAACGGCGTCGAGCATCTCGAGGCGCTCCAAGGCATCGTTGCCTCCTATATCCAGAACGAGCGCTAGGTCCTTTCGTCACGCGACCACACGACCCAAGGGGGTTAACACCATGGCAGCCAATAGCGACATGATCATCGTCAACTTCGAGGCTCTTGACAGCGCCGTCGACTCGTTCACCACCAGCGCCAGCCGAATCGCCGACATCGCCGGCCGCATGCGCACCAACGCATCGGCCATCCAGGGCGCCATCGTATCGGACGCCGCCAGCGACTACGTCAGCAAGGCCAACGCCTATGCCGCCAACGTGGACAAGGCCGAGGAGCTCCTCGACATGCGCATCCAGACGCTCAGGTCAGAGGTCGAAAAGGCCCGCGCCGCCGAGAGCAGGGCCAAGGCCATCGCGGGTGGCGTCGGCACGTTCAGCATGCAGTAGTGGAGATGAGGGGAAGCACCATGGCGAAGTTCTCCGTCAACTACTCCGGCATCGCCAATGCCGAGAGCCGCCTTCATGGCCTCTACAGGTCGATCGACAGCATAGCTGCAGACCTCCATACGGCGGCCAACAAGGTGGAGCAGGCCCCGTCGCTCGAGAACAAGGGCTACGCCACCGCCGTGCGTGGCAATGGCGTCGAAGTCGGCGAGGACGCGGACACCATCCGCATCCAGGGTCTCGAGCTCGACAGTGTCGGCCAGACGTATTCGAGAACCGAGAAGCGCATACTGCAGCTCCTGAGCGAGCGCGTGTCGTCTGGGGGGTTCTCGGACGAGTCCGTCTCGATCGTGCAGGATGCGCTCGACACGCATCGCACGTACCAGCGCGACAACAGCGGCAAGCGTGCGCTCGAGGACACCTTCGATTCGCAGGGTATCAGAGGTGGCGTTCAGAGGAGCCGCTTCTGGCTCTCCATCAAGGGGAGGGAAATGGTGGACAAGGGTCTCGAGATGATCCCCGGCACCATCGATGACACCATCGTCAACGGGGCCCTTGAGGAAGCCGGCAAGAAGTGGCGGCGTTTCGAGGACGTCGTTGTTGCCGTAAGCAACCCAAGCAATCCCGATGCGGTGGCTTCGGGAGGCAGGGCCGTCCTCGACATGATGGGACTCGGGGGCTTTGCCGACATGGTTCCGCACTACGAGGACATGCGGGATGTCGTCAGCGAGAGGGTGCAGGGCCTATGGACCCAGGGCGACAAGGGCAAGGCAGTTTGCTACATGCTCTCGGCCTCGACGCTGATGACCTTCCAGTTCATGGGTGATGCCGCCTACAACTCGAGCGAGCTTCTCATCAACACGCTTACCCATGGCGCCTACAAAAAGGTCAAGAAGGTCGCAAAGAACGTCCCCGTGCTGCGAGGCGGCGTCGCCGACGTCTTTGACGGCGTTGAGGATTGGTGCTGGTCGCATCTCGACTGCGCCTATGGACTCTAGGGAGGAGGAGCAATGCATGCTGTTGGCAGTGTCATAGACATCCGGGGCAGCAGGTTTGTGGTGTGCGGCTACCGCCCGTTCGACAAGGACGGTACGGTGGATGTGGGCTACCTGCTCGTTCCCTATCCACTGGGATTCGTGAGCCTCGACAGCTTCTCGCTCGTAACGGCCGACACGGACTATCCCGTGGTCTACGAGGGCTTTCGCAACGAGGATGCCGAGAGGTACGATAGCTTGCTCGAGCAGACGCGCACCTTGGGGCAGGAGACGGCCTTCGAGGACGTCCTTGCGGTCGTCGATGAGGCCCGCGCCGAGATCGCGGCAGAGCTCTTCGTGCCTGCGGAGGAGGGGGAGTAGCCATGGCGGACATGCTGATACCGGTCGGTTCCATCGTTCGATTGGAAGGCGCCGAGTACCTCGCCGTCGTCTTGGGCTACTACGTGGACGACGGAGAGCGGATGTACGACTACCTGCTCGCGCCATATCCCGCCGGCCTCGATGACCTCGACCATGCGATTCTTGCCGATGCGGACGGTGTCGTCGAGATCGTCTCGCGCGGCTATGCTGACAGCGACGGAGAGCGTGCGCTCACCGCTGCCTCCGAGCTGATGGAGGCTCGGGAGAGGGCCTATGTCCTCGCCGGCCAGGCTCTCGAGGACGCCGGCCTGCTCGGTGTCGAAGACGAACCCTTTACCATGGAGTGATCGAATGAAACGCATCCCAGAGGTGTTTCCCGGTTGGCAGGCCGACGAGCTGATCGGTCGAGGCACATACGGTAGGGTCTACCGCGCGTCGCGCACGGTGGGCGAGCTCACCTCGTACGCGGCAGTCAAGGTCATAGACATCCCGCGCGACGAGTCCGAGGTGGCTTCGCTGCGATCCATGGGCATGGATGCGATGTCGGTGCGCTCCTACTTCGAGGAGACGGCCCAGTCGGTGCTGCGCGAGGTCGCGGTGATGGTCTCCCTCAAGGGCGCCCCCCACGTGGTCGCCGTCGAGGACTACCAACTGCTCGAGCACAACGACGGTGTGGGCTGGTCGGTCTTCATTCGCATGGAGCTGCTCGAGAGCCTGCCCTCCCTCCACGAGCGTGTCGGCGTCCCCGACGCGCGCGAGGTCGCCGTGATAGGTGCCGACATCTGTCAGGCCTTGCAGGCCTGTCACGACGCGGGCGTCATTCACCGCGACGTCAAGCCCGTCAACGTCTTCTGGAACCGCCTTGGGGGATACAAGCTGGGCGACTTCGGCCTCTCGAGGCGGCTCGACGAGGGCTCCCGGTCGACTAGGTCGCGCGCCGGCACCGACGACTACATGGCGCCGGAGGTGGAAACGGGTCGCTACGACTTCCGCGTGGACATCTACTCGCTCGGCGTCATGCTCTATCGCTGGCTCAACGGTGGCAGGCCGCCCTTCGTGTCCGCCGACGAGGTGCCCTCTCGCGCCGCATTGGAGCGGGCTTGGCTGAGGCGGCTCTCGGGCGAGCGCCCGCCGCTGCCTGGTGGGACGGACGTGGACGCCACGTTGGCCGCCATCGTGGCGAAGGCCGTGGAGCCCGATCCCGCCGACCGTTGGCAGAGCGCCGACGACTTCGGCGAGGCCCTGCGGGCATGGCTCGAGGGAGAGCCTGCCGTCGTTCCGGCGGCTGTGCCCACGCGCGGAGCCGACCTGCGTGCCGAACTGACGCTCGCCCCGGAGGAGGCGGCGAGGGGATGTCGCAAGATGGTCAAGCGACAGGCCGACGGTGAGGACGTCGCGATTTACGTGCCCTCCGACGTGCGCGACGGACAGGAGCTGAGGTGCGTTTGCCTTGGGGAGGCCGGGGCGAACGGCGGGAGGCCGGGCGACCTGCTTGTCACGGTGCACGTCGAGGCGCGGGAGATGGACGTCGATGCCACCGAGACGAACGACGAGGACGTCGAGGCCGAGCCCGCCATTGCACCGAACCGGGTTATCAGCAGGCGGACCGCTCTCGCCAGATTGGGGGTAGGCGCGCTTGCCATCATCGGGCTCGCCGTAGGCCTCGGGAACATGCGGGGCTGCGGGAGTTCGGAGCCCGTGATCGACGACGGAGACGATGGCGATGGGTCCGGTGATTGTAAGGGGTATCCGACCCCGGTTGACACCGTCTCATCGGCTGCCCGGATCGTGGCGGTTTCGGCAGGTGAGGCTCACACCGTCGGCTTGCGCTCCGACGGCACCGTGGTGGCCGTGGGTGACAATCATAGAGGGCAGTGCGACGTCTCGGACTGGTCCGACATCGCGGCGGTCTCGGCGGGGTTTGCACACACCGTCGGCCTGCGGCCCGACGGTACCGTGGTTGCCGTGGGGTCTAACGAATACGGCCAGTGCGATGTCTCGGATTGGACGGACATAGTGGAGGTCTCGGCGGGTTGGCATAACACCGTCGGCCTGCGGTCCGACGGCTCCGTGGTGTCTGCGGGCCTGCGAGATTACGATGAAGCCTCAGACTGGACTGACATAGTAGCCATCTCGGACTCCGACGATGTTGTTGGATTGCGCTCCGACGGCACCGCGGTGCATGCGGGTGTGGGCATATTGCCCGACGTCTCAGACTGGACGGGCCTGGTAGCCGTCTCAGCGGGGGTCAATCACGCCGTCGGACTGCGGTCCGACGACACCGTGGTGGCCTTGATCAGGGGATATGACAACATCGACAAGTGCGACGTTGCGGACTGGTCCGACATCACGGCCGTCTCTGCAGGCTGCGACCACACGGTCGGACTGCGATCCGACGGCACCGTGGCGGCCGTGGGGTCTAACGAATACGGCCAGTGCGACGTCTCGGATTGGACGGACATGGTGGAGGTCTCGGCAGGCTTCGATCACACCGTTGGCCTGCGGTCCGATGGCACTGTGGTGGCCGTAGGCGATAATTCCGATGGCCAGTGCGATGTCACCGACTGGTAGGCAACCGCACGAGGACGCGAGGAGGCGCTAGGGACATGAGATGCTACCGCTGCGGTGCGCTGATGAGTGACGACACAGACATCTGCCCGGACTGCGGATTCTGCCTGAATTCCCCCGTGGAGATCGAAACGCACAGATGGATGGTGGACGTGAGAATCCTTGATGCAGAAGGCGTCCTGCTCAGAGAGTGCACAAGCGGAGAGACGGCGTACATCGACGCTCCCACACGTCGGGCCATACGAATATGCTGGACCGAGTACGAGCCCATGGAAGAGGTGCGAAACGTCATAAATGGGGAGGCGTATAGATTCGTAGGGAGCAAGCTGCGCTTGGGACAGGTAAGGCTCATCAAGACCCGAACCATACCGAAGAGGGATGGGAAGGGGGATGGCTAGAAGTCCGGCACGCCGACGCTTCCTCGGCCTGGGTGGCGGGCCCAAGGCCGTGGGCTCGCTCCCGAGTAGCTATCGGTTATCGGTCGGGCGATGGTCACTCTTGCGACCAACACCCGGCCCACTCACTTGAATCTCGCAACGACCTTGGCAATGAAGTCCATCTGGGAAGAGACCTGTAGCGCCTTGTGCTCATCCATGACCAGCCGAGATGCCTGCTCGATCTTTGCCCACTCCTCATCGTTCGGTATGTATCCGCGTTGGACGCAATCGTGGATATGGTCGATTGCCTCGACAACGGCATCGCCGACGGCCATCAGGATATCCCAACAGTCGCGGTCCAGCCCACTGGGGAGGAGATCGATGCCGTCGGGGTTGCGAGGCCTTCGGGTTACGCCTTCGAACAGAGACGGATCGACAGGGAACCCGATCTTTGAGTGGCTCAGGGTGATCGGTACGTCTGCCATCATGTCCCTGCCATATCGCCGGATGCTCTTCAGGCTCTCGTACAGGGAATAGGCAATGGCACACCCAACGAGCTCGCACTGGTACATCGCTATGACCGCCTGCTTGCCCTTGGCAATCTGGTCGATGATATCCCTCTCCGCCCTTCTTCTGTAGTAGCCATATGTGCTCGTGCCGGAGAAGTAGCGATGGTCACTCGTGATGTAGCTAGAGAGGCTTGCGAGCAACATGGGCCAAGCGCGGACACGCGACTTGTCCTCGATTCCGTCATAGACCGAGCAGACCGACCCGTAGTTCCCAGCCTCATAATTGCTCACTATCAGGTCTTCCTCGGGACTTCCGTAGCCGCGCGGCCATATGGACGGAACCAATGGGGTGGTATCCCCGGTCTCGTCGTTCGCCGGCTTCGCGCCACGCCGGTCAGGAAAGACGATTCCCCTCATGGCCTCGACCGTATAGCGCGCCCCGCAGTCCGCACAGACGAAGAGGCCCGACCCGTCCATGACGACGTTCGTGCTGTCGCAGAGAAGGCAGTAAGGAGCAGGCATCGCATACCTCCGGTTCGCAGCGGCCATAAGGAAGGTGGCCCGATGGGACAATTCTAGTCCATGGGTCCAAGACGGCGAGGGCCCGTTTGGGACGGCTGGAACATCTGCCGCAGGTCCATGGGCCTCGAGCTCGAGGTGTTCGGCACGGCCATGCTCGACTGACGGCTGCCAACGGCCCGCTTGGGGAGCGAGCCGTTGGCAGCGCTCGCCCGGAGTGTGCTAGATTGGCGAAATAGCACGTCAAACGCACATTTACGGGGAGGCCGCCTTGCTCGCCATAGAGAACGTCCACGACCTCGAGATCGCGCGCGCCGCATCGGAGCAGGGGAGCTTCTCTGGCGCGGCCCGTGTGCTGGGCATCACCCAGCCTGCCGTGTCCCAGTCCGTCGCACGGCTCGAGCGCCAGCTGGGGGTCTCGCTCTTCGACCGGCAGGAATCAGGGCATGCGGCGTTTCTCACCGACGCCGGGGCCGTGCTGCTCGCCCATGCCATCACGGCGCTTGACGAGCTGCAGGGGGTGGTCGACGACCTCGGGGAGCTCAAGCGCGACCGGCACGTCACGGTGGGCATGCCCTCGACCTTCGTGCGGCACTACTTCCCCCAGGGGTTGGACGCGCTGACCTCCGCTCGACACGGGCATCCGGTCGAGATCGTCCTGCACGACTCGGACCGCCTGCGCGAGGAGCTGCGCCTGAGGCGCGTGGACGTGGGCATGCTCGCCTCGGCGGACCGTGGCGTAGCCCAGCCACACGCGACGTTCTCGAAGGTGGCCTCCCATCCGCTGACGGTTGCCGTGCGAGAGGCGGACAGGCCTGCCGGTGATGCGCTCAGCGTCCGCGGGCTGGCACGGCTCCAGGTGCCTGTCGTCGCGTTTTCCGGAGACCGCTTCCTGCGCCTCGCGTTGGACCGCTACCTGGCACGCGAGGGAGGGCGGATCAACGTGGTTGCCGAGACCGACCAGCTGGACATGTTCTATCAGCTGGTGCTGGCCGGCATGGGCGTCGGCCTGTCGAGCGGCCTCGTGCTGGGGCAGGCGCCAGGGGGCATCTTCCTGGCAAGGGCCCTTGAGGACGACTTGCCCGTGCTGAACGTGTTCGTCTTCGAGGATACCGTGAGGGCCCATGGCCCCGAGCGCCAGGCGCTGGCGTCCATCAGTCGCCAGCTGTTTGCGGCGGTCCGTCAGCGAGAGGGCCGGTGCCTGGCGGACTAGGGGGCAGGTGAGTTCGACAGGCGAAACGGGACCCCGGCAGTCGTTCGTCGAGCGACTGCCGGGGTCCCGACATGCCTATGGTGAGAATGCCTAGAGGCTTGCGCTGCCCTTCACGTAGTCGGTGACCTTGGCTGCGGCCTCAACCTCGTCGAGGATCTGCTCGTCCAGCGTCTCGACCTCACGGAGATGCTTGGCGGCGCGCTCGGCCTGCTTGTCAGCCTTCTTGGCAAGCAGGGAGTCGATCATGCGCGCTCCGGCCTCGGCCTCTGCGGTGGGGTCGAACGCGGGGTCGCTGGTGACGGGCTCGCTCACGCGGGCATCTGCGACGGCGCCGGCGGCCACATGGCTGGCGACCTCCTGCGCATGTGCCTTGGCCTCTGCGACCTCCTCGGCCAGCTCCTCCTTGTGCAAGGCCTTCTCGGCCTGGTTCTTCTCGATCTGCTCGATCATCTGCTCGGCTGCCAGAGCCTCGTTCTTGATGTCATCCATGGTGGCACGCTCCCTTCAAGCGCAAACCCTGTCTCTCGCAGGGCGTCCGCCCTGCCGACGACAACGAGTATGCCCTCGCGCGTGCCGTTACGTGGCCATAACGAACTGTTATGGCCTGCTCTGGGACGGGTGGCTGTGACGCAGATGGCGGAGGGGTGCCAGCGGGTCCGTTCGGGACGATGCGTCCGGTGCCCCTACTTGCCTGCGCCGTTCTTCTTGCCAGCTGCCATGGCACCGGTGATGAGCGCTGCCATGCCCCGTGCGGCGAGGCCTCCAGCGATGGACTTCGCGGCGATCTCGGCCATGGAGGGGGCTCCCGACGGTTGGGTGCCCTGGGTGCCTCCAAGCGCACCGAGCACGCCGGACAGGTCGAACCCACCAGCGTTGCCCGCGCCGGCCTGCTGCGCGCCGCCGCCAAAGAGCGCACCCGCCAACTGGTGCACGCTGTTCCCGCTCTGGCCCATGAGTGCGGACGCCAGGCTCTTGGTGTCGCCCGCCCCCAGCTGCTGGCCGTTCGCCTGCGCGGCAACCTGCGTGATGATGCGGCTCATGTCCTTCTGCGAGATGCGCTCGTCGGTGCCGGTGACCTTGGCAGTGGTGGAGTAGGGGTGCTGCGCGAACTGCGAGACGAGGTCGGGGTTGCTGCCGAGTGCCTTGATGAGCTGCGATGCTGCTGACTGAACGTCCATGGGTGCCCCCTTTGGTGTGTCGGTGCCATTGCGCCTCATGGTACTACGCCCGTCACGGGATGGGTCCGCTGGGTGTCGAGGACAGCCGACGAACCCGCTCCTACGGCACGTCAAGGGACGCTTACCCGAGAGCGCGCCTTGTTGCGCCTCGCCTCGCCGAGGCCGTTGGGTCGGTATGCCATAATCGTGGCAATATGGACAGCGCCGGGCCTGTGCACCCTCCCATTCCTTGTGACCCGGACATGCGCTTCTGGGAGACGGCGAAAAGGGACGACTTTGGAAAAGAGAAGGAGCGACGGCATCGCGTGGCTGGCTGTGGTGGGCGCCGCCGCCATCGCGGCAATACTCGTTCTCGGGACGATTTGGCTGGGCCACAGTGCCGAGCGCGACACCCAGCAGGCCGTGCGGTCGGTCAGCCTGCTCTACCTCGACGAGCTGGCCGGGCGTCGCGAGCAGGTGGTGGCGGACAACCTTGCCGACAACATCGAAGTGATCAACATCGCCATCGACCTGCTGACGGAGGAGGACCTCAGCGACGCGGAGCACCTCATGGCCTATCAGGCGCGCATGAAGCGCCTCTTCAACCTCGAGCGATTTGCCTTCGTCGACGAGACGGGACTGATCTACACCGCCCTGGGCACCCAGACCGACATCGACCAGTACCAATTCGACTACCAGACGATCAGCGAGCCAGAGGTCTCGGTCAAGAACCTCCGGAGCAAGGACAAGAAGGTCGTCATCGCGGTGCCCGTGGACCACATCCCCTTCGAGGGGCACACGCTGCTGGTCTGCTTCATGGAGATCGACATGGAGGTGATGCTGCGGGGCCTCTCGATGCATTCCCAGGACTCCGAGGCCACCTTCTGCAACATCTATACCAACGATGGCGTGGCGCTGAGCAACACGGTACTGGGCGGCCTGGCCGTCGAGGACAACCTGCTGGACGCCATGCACAACGCCCAGTACGAGGAAGGCTATTCGCTCGATGGGTTGCTCTCCGACTTCGCCGAGTGCAGGCGGGGCGTGGTGTCGTTCACCTACAACGGAACGCGCGAGACGCTGAGCTACGTTCCCATCGAGGGGACCGACTGGCTGCTGACGTACCTCATCCGCGAGAGCGTCATCAGCGACCAGATCGGCTCGGTGACCGATGGCATCGTGCGACGGAGCCTGGCGCAGTCGGGCCTGACGGCACTTGTGCTGGCGGGCCTGTTCGGGGTCATCATCGTGCAGGTCCGCAAGGCCTCCCGCGAGGCCTTGGCGCATGAGACGGCCGAGGCCGAGAACCGTGCGCGCCACGAGGAGCTCGAGCGGCGGATTGCCCTGCAGGACCAGCTCCTCGAGCAGGAGAGGCAGAAGGCCGAGCAGGACAGGCTGATCACGGCGCTTGCCGCGGACTACTGGAGCGTCTACTACATCGAGCTGGACGAGGACGATGGCGTCTGCTACCAGGCCCATGGGGACATCGACGACGGGCTCGCGGAGGGCGACCACTTCCCGTACCTCGCGGCCGTGACCGCCTATGCCAACCAGTACGTCACCGAACAGTACCGCGACGAGTTCCTGAGCTTCATCCAGCCCGACGCGATTCGTGCCGGGCTGGCCGAGGCGCGGATCATCTCCTATCGCTACATGGTGCATCGCCACGGGCGGGACTCCTACGAGATGATCCGCTTCGCGGGCGTCCGTCACCCCGAGGACCGAGACGACCACCTGGTGCACTCCGTCGGCGGCTGCTTCGTCGACGTGGACGAGGAGACGCGCAGGTCCTTCGCCCAGAACGAGGCGCTCTCCCAGGCGCTCGCCGCGGCGCAGGACGCGAACAGGGCCAAGACCGCCTTCCTCTCCAGCATGAGCCACGAGATCCGCACGCCGATGAACGCCATCATCGGCCTGGACAGCATCGCGCTCAACGACCCCGAGACGCCGCCGCGCACGCGAGACTACCTGGAGAAGATCGGGGCGTCCGCAGAGCACCTCCTCAATCTCATCAACGACATCCTCGACATGTCCCGCATCGAGAGCGGCCGGTTGACGCTGCGCAACGAGGAGTTCTCCTTCCCCCGGACGCTCGAGGCGATCAACACGATGTTCAGCGGGCAGTGCCAGGACAAGGGCTTGGACTACCAGTGCCGCATCGAGGGGCGCGTGGACGACTACTACATCGGCGACGACATGAAGCTGCGCCAGGTGCTCATCAACATCCTGGGCAACGCGGTCAAGTTCACGCCCACGGGCGGCAAGGTCTCGCTGACGGTCAAGCGGCTTGCGAGCTACGACAACAAGTCCACGCTGCGCTTCGTCATCGCGGACACCGGCATCGGCATGAGCAAGGACTACCTGCCCCACATTTTCGACACCTTCAGCCAGGAGGACTCGTCCACCACCAGCAAGTACGGCAGCTCGGGCCTGGGCATGGCCATCACCAAGAGCATCGTCGAGATGATGAACGGTGGCATCGAGGTGGAGAGCGAGAAGGGCGTGGGGACGACCATCTCCGTCACGGTGACGCTGATGGACTCCGAGCATTCTGGTGACGAGCTGGACGAGGACGAGCTGCGTCCGCAGGAGATGAAGGTTCTCGTGGTGGACGACGACCCCGTCGCCTGCGAGCACGCGCATCTCGTGCTGGAGAAGGCGGGCATCGCCTGCGAGATTGCCCATTCGGGCGTCGAGGCGGTCGAGATGGTGCGGCTGCACCATGCGCGGCGCGACCTGTACGACCTCATCCTCGTGGACTGGCAGATGCCGGAGATGGATGGCGTGGAGACCGCGAGGCGCATGCGCGAGATCGTTGGCAATGACCTGGCCATCATCATCCTGACCGCCTACCGGTGGGACGAGATACTGGACGAGGCCATGGCCGCCGGCGTCGACGCCTTTGCCTCAAAGCCCCTGTTCGCGGCGACGGTCCTCGAGGAGTTCCGCAGCGCGTCCCGACGCAAGAGCATCGTGGCGCGTCGCACGCAGAGGAAGGCGGACCTTGCGGGTCGCAGGATACTGCTGGCCGAGGACATGGTCGTCAACGCCGAGATCATGTCCATGGTGCTGGAGATGCGCGACATGGAGGTCGACCTCGCGGAGAACGGGCGGATTGCCGTGGACAAGTTTGCCGACCATCCGGTTGGTTACTACGACGCGATCCTGATGGACATGAGGATGCCCGAGATGGATGGCCTCGAGGCGACGAGGGCCATCCGTGCGATGAATCGGGAGGATGCGCGCGAGATCCCCATCATCGCGCTGACCGCCAACGCCTTCGACGAGGACGTGCAGCGCAGCCTGCAGGCGGGCCTCAATGCCCATTTGAGCAAGCCAGTCGATCCGGACAACCTGTTCGAGACCCTGGAGAGCTTCATCAAGCCGTGACGGGTTTGGCCGGCCGCCGTGCCCATCCACGCAATATCTGTGGCACGCGGTGAAGGGGCATACCTGTCACGTGGGTGGGGTATGCTGTGGGGGATGCGACGTTCTCACGGAAAGCGAGGCACCATGCAACAGATTGCAGACGGCGTCCTGTACATAGGCGTCAACGACCACCAGCTCGACCTCTTCGAGGGCCAGTACATCGTGCCCAATGGCATGGCCTACAACTCCTACGTCATCATGGACGAGAAGGTTGCGGTCATGGATGGCGTGGACGGCGGCTTTACCGACGAGTGGCTGGCCAACCTCGCCGCCGCGCTCGACGGCCGTACCCCCGACTACCTCATCGTCCAGCACATGGAGCCCGACCACAGCGCCAGCATCATGGCCTTCGTGGAGGCCTATCCGGAGGCCACGATCGTGGCCAGCATGGGTGCCTTCAACATGATGCTCAACTACTTCGGCACCAAGTTCGAGGGCCACAACATGGTCGTCAAGGAGGGCAGCACCCTGTCCCTGGGCGCTAGGGAGCTGCGGTTCGTCACCGCCCCCAACGTGCACTGGCCCGAGGTCATCTTCACCTATGACGCTGCCGACAAGGTGCTGTTCACTGCCGACGCCTTCGGCAAGTTCGGCGCGCTCGACGTCGAGGAGGACTGGGACTGCGAGGCCCGTCGCTACTACTTCGGCATCGTCGGCAAGTTCGGCAAGAACGTCCAGGCCGCGCTGAAGAAGGTCGCCCAGCTCGACGTCGAGGTCATCTGCCCGCTGCACGGCCCCATCCTGTCCGAGGACCTGGACCATTACATCGGCCAGTACCAGACCTGGTCGAGCTATGGCGTCGAGACCGAGGGCGTGGTCATCGCCTATACCAGCGTGTACGGCCATACCAAGGAGGCCGTGGAGCTGCTGGCCAAGACACTCGAGGAGAAGGGTTGCCCGCGCGTGGTGGTCACCGACCTCGCTCGCGACGACCAGGCCGAAGCCGTCGAGGACGCGTTCCGCCACGGGCATTTGGTGCTGGCCACCACTACCTACTGCGGCGGCGTGTTCCCGGCCATGCACGCGTTCATCCATCACCTGGTGGACCACGACTTCCAGAACCGCACCGTGGCCTTCGTCGAGAACGGCACGTGGATGCCGGCTGCCACCAAGGGCATGCGCGCAATGATGGAGCAGTGCAAGGGCATCACGTTCGCCGAGAACGGCGTGACCATCAAGGGTGCCCTCAACGACGCCTCGCGCGCCCAGATCGACGCGCTGGCCGACGAGCTGGTCGCCCAGTTCTAGAGCCCGCGCATCTCGTGCGATTCCACGGTGGGGCAGGTCTCCGGGAGGCCTGCCCCACTTCTTAGGCGCGCGTCGTTCGACCATCTGGGACGGTTCTCCACGGTCGAATTCTGCACCTGATGCGGACCGCACACGGTTCGACCATTTGGGGCATCTGGTTCGACCATCTGGGACGGTTCTCCACGGTCGAATTCTGGGTCTGGTGCGGGCTATGCGCAGGACAGCGGCCTGTCACCATGTCGCCTCATAACCCGAGAGGCTGGCTGTCTTTGCCACTTTCGACCGTAGAGAACCGTCCCAGATGGTCGAATGGTTGGGTTTCGACCGGGGAGAACCGTCCCAGACGGTCGAAATTGTTACATCCGGTGGCCAACATGGCGTTTTGTGGCTAAGATAGAACAGTCTGAAATCAATTCGCAATATAGCCCGCAGGCTGTGCGGGAACACAACAACTAGGAGACGGATGGTATGTTGCGCTTCGGGGGTGGCGCACTGTCGCGCTCGCGCTCAGTGGAGCTGAGGGGAATTCACATCCCACATGACAAGCTGACGGCAGAATTCGAGACGACCAGCATGCCGCTGCCCAGCAAGATCATGCTGCCCATGCAGCAGCATGTAGGCGCACCGTGCGTGCCGCAGGTCAAGCGGAGGCAGCATGTGGAGGTGGGCCAGCTCGTCGGCCACTCCGATGCGCGCCTGTCGTGCGACATCTACTCGCCCGTGTCGGGCATCGTCCGCGAGATTCGCCAGATGCACTATTCGAACGGATCGTCGGACGAGGCTGTGGTGATCGAGCCCGACGGCGAGCAGATCATGCACGAGTCCGTGCAAAGACCCGAGGTCACCGACTTCGCCAGCCTGGTCGAGGCCCTCAAGCACAGCGGCATCGTGGGTTTGGGCGGTGCGGGATTCCCCGCCTGGGCCAAGATGAACACCGACCTGTCCAGCATCGACACGTGGCTGGTCAACGGCGCGGAGTGCGAGCCGTACCTCTCGACCGACTACCGCGAGATGATGGAGCATCCCGACACCATCCTCGAGGGCATCAAGGCCTGCCTCGACTTCACGGGCGTGCCCCGCTCGCTCATCTGCATCGAGGACAACAAGCCCAAGGCCATCGAGCTGTTGCGCCAGATGGCGTCGGACGACCCGCGCATCGACGTCTACGAGCTGCCTGCGCGCTATCCGCAGGGGGCCAGCCGCGTCATCCTACGTAACGTCACCGGCCGCTCCGTGCCGCGCGGTGGCCACCTCACCGACGTTGGCGCGCTGCTGTACAACGTCACCACCATGAGCGAGATCGGGCGCTACCTGCGCACGGGCATGCCGCTGACCAAGCGGCGCCTCACCGTTATGGGCGACGCGATCGCCCGTCCCCAGAACCTCGAGGTCTACGTGGGCACGCCCATCTCCGAGATCCTGGAGTACTGCGGCTGCGCCCCGGGACCGCGCAAGGTCATCATCGGTGGCCCCATGATGGGCACCACGCAGGTGGAGCTCGACGTTCCCGTGGTGCGTCAGAACTGCGGCCTTCTGGCCTTTGGCGTGAATGGCCCCGTGGTCCCGCTGCAGACGGCCTGCATCAAGTGCAGCCGCTGCATCGACAACTGTCCCATACGGCTGTCACCCATCGAGATCCACAAGGCCTATATCGCACGCAACACGGCCCGGCTCGACGAGCTGATGGCCGACCTCTGCGTGGAGTGCGGCACCTGCTCGTACGTGTGTCCCTCCAAGCAGCCGCTGGTCCAGTCCACGCATCTCGCCCGCGCCCTGCTGCGCGCCGAGCAGCGCAAGGCGAAGGGGAGGCGATAGGCATGGCTCTCTTCAAGAGGGAAGCGGAGACGGTCAACTTGGACAATCCCGCCCACAACCCCCTGGTCCTGCGTCCCGCACCGCAGATCTCCAGCGCCGTCACCACGCACATCATCATGCGTGACGTGCTGGTGGCCCTGGCGCCGGCGACGGTCGCGGCCATCGCGTTCTTCGGGGTGCAGGCGCTGCTGGTGATAGCCACCTCGATAGCCTCGTGCGTGGGCTTCGAGTACCTGTGGTGCCGGCTGCGCCACACGCCCAACACCTGCCACGACCTGTCGGCGGCCGTCACGGGGCTGCTGCTGGCCTTCAACGTCCCGTCCACGCTGCCGCTGTACATGGTGGTGGTCGGCGCCTTCGTCGCCATCATCATGACCAAGGAGCTCTTTGGCGGCATCGGCAAGAACTTCGCCAACCCGGCCATCGTGGGGCGCATCTTCCTGGCCGTGGCCTTCCCGGTTGCCATGACCACCTTCGTGCAGCCCAGCTGGGTGCTTCCCCTGGCGGCCCCGGTCGACATGGTGAGCTCGGCGACGCCCCTGGCCCCAACGGCATCCCCAAGCACCATCGCCCAGCTCTTCTGCGGCCAGCATGCGGGCGTGCTCGGCGAGACCAGCGCCGCCGCGCTGCTTCTGGGCATGGTCTTCCTGCTCTATCGCCCGGTCATCACCTGGCACATCCCGACGGCCTACATCGGCACCGTCGCCGTGCTCAGCCTGCTGGCAGGCCGCGACCCGCTTGCGCAGGTCTTCTCGGGCGGCCTCATCCTGGGTGCCATCTACATGGCCACCGACTACAGCACCTGCCCCGCCACCAAGCGCGGCAAGCTGGTGTTTGGCATCGGGTGCGGCCTCATCACCTGCCTCATCCGATTCTTTGGCAACCTCAACGAGGGTGTCGCCTACTCCATCCTGTTCATGAACCTGCTGGTGCCCTACATCGACCAGCTGACTCCCAACATTCCGGTGGGCGGAGAGGCCATCATGGCCGAGCGTCGCCGCGCGAAGAGGGGAGGGAAGGCCGATGAGTAACGCCAGCTCCAAGGCCCCTGTCGCGGGCACGATCCGCCCCGTCGTGGTGCTCGTGGCCATCTGCATGGTGGCCGGGACGCTGCTGGGCGCCGTCCACTACGTGACCGATCCCGTCGCCCAGGCCAACGCCGAGCGGAAGGCCCAGGAGACCTATGCCGCCCTGGTGCCCGACGCCGCGTCGTTCGTTCCCGTGGACTGCACGGTGGAGGGCTGCACGGCCGCCCTCGAGGCGCAGGACGCCTCCGGTGCCGTGATCGCCCACGTCATCGTCGCCCAGTCCAAGGGTTACGGCGGTCAGGTGCCCATCGCGGTCGCCTTCGCCGAGGACGGCACGGTCAGCGCCATCACGGCCATGGCCAACGACGAGACCCCGGGCCTCGGCACCAAGATCGCCAACGACTCCTACATCGGACAGTATGTCGGCCTGCAGGCTGCGCCGACCGACGCCGGCACGATCGACCTCATCAGCGGGGCCACCATCTCGTCCAAGGCGGCGCTCGCGGCATTCAACAGTGCGGTCGAGGCATACGAGGAGGTGCGCTGATGGCTGCCAATCCCTCCCTGACGACCGACGAGCCCACGCTCGCCAACACCTTCTCCAAGGGCTTGCTGGAGGAGAACCCCGCCCTGCGCCAGATGCTGGGCCTATGCCCGACGCTGGCCGTCACCACCGCCGTCACCAACGGCCTGGGCATGGGCATGGCCACCACCTTCGTGCTGGTCTGCTCGGGAGTGGTGGTGTCGCTGCTGCGCAAGGCCATCCCTTCCTCGGTGCGCATCCCCGCGTTCATCACCATCATCGCCAGCTTCGTGACGCTGGTCATGATGCTGGTGAAGGCCTACCTGCCCGCGCTCGACGAGGCTCTGGGCATCTACCTGCCGCTCATCGTGGTCAACTGCATCGTGCTGGGGCGCGCAGAGATGTTCGCCTCCAAGCATGGCCCGCTGCAGGCTGCTGCCGATGGTGCCGGCATGGGCCTTGGCTTCACCATCTCGCTCAGCCTGATGTCGGCCATCCGCGAGGTACTGGGTGCCGGCACGTTCCTGGGCGTGCGCGTGCTGCCGCCCTTCGTCGAGCCCATGATCATCATGGTGATGCCGGCGGGTGGCTTTGCCGTGCTGGGCCTGCTGATTGCGGCCTCCGTCTACCTCGAGCAGCATCCGCGCCACAAGCACAAGGTGGTGAAGCGGTCCACCCAGCCCTCGGCAAGCCTGTGCGCCGCCTGTCCCATCAACTGCGGCATCGGCGACCCGACCAACGAGGAGTGCGCGAAGGACGAGTTCGTCGAGATGCTCGAGGCTGCCGTCGCCGCGGCCAAGAAGGAGAAGGAGGGTGATGCCTGATGGCCAGCTACGCATCCATCCTGTTCAGCATGATCCTGGTCAACAACTTCGTGCTGGTGAAGTTCCTGGGCATCTGCCCCTTCCTGGGCGTGTCCAAGAAGTTCGACTCGGCCGTGGGCATGGGCTGTGCCGTCACGCTGGTGATGGTGCTGGCCATCGCGGTCACGTGGCCGATACAGCAGCTGCTCTATGCCTGGGGGCTCGAGTACCTGCAGACGATTGCCTTCATCCTGGTCATCGCGACGCTGGTGCAGCTGCTCGAGATGGCCATCAAGCGCTACCTGCCGCCCCTGCACGCCTCGCTTGGCGTGTTCCTGCCGCTCATCACCACCAACTGCGCGGTGCTGGGCGTGGCCATCCTCACCATCGACGAGGGCTACACCTATCCCGAGGCGTTGGTGGCGGGTCTTGGCGCGGGCCTGGGATTCCTGCTGGCAATGGTCATCTTCAGCGGCGTGCGTCGCCGCGTGGAGGAGGCCGAGCCTCCCGAGGTCTTCCAGGGGATGCCCATCACGCTCATCTCCGCCGCCATCACGGCCATGAGCTTCATGGGCTTCTCGGGTGTCATCGACCATCTCTTCGGCGCGTAGGGGGGTCGAGATGAATTCCGTCATCCTTACCGTCGCGCTGGTTGCCGCCATCGGCCTCGTGGGCTCGGTGGTGCTGGTGGTCGCGTCGAAGAAGCTGGCCGTCCAGGAGGACGAGCGCCTGGCGGACGTGCTGGCCATCCTGCCGGGAGCCAACTGCGGGTCGTGTGGCTATCCCGGCTGCGAGGGCTACGCCAAGGCCATGCTCGATGGCGCCCCCGTCAACTCCTGTGGCCCCGGCGGCCCCGCCGCCGCCAAGAGGCTCTCCGAGTATCTGGGCGTGGATGCCGGCGACGTGGTGGTCAAACGCGCCATCGTCGCCTGCCGCGGCACCGCCGACCGTGTGGTGCTGCAGGAGCGCGCGGTGTATCACGGCGCCCACAGCTGCCGCATCTATGCCACCATGGGGCACCTCTCCGACGGCTGCACCGACGGGTGCATCGGCTATGGCGACTGCATGGCCACCTGCCCCTACGGCGCCATCACGCTGAACAAGAACCATGTGGCCGTGGTCGACCCCGCCGTCTGCATCGGCTGCGGCCTGTGCACGACCATCTGCCCACGCGGCCTCATCAGCCTCGTGGAGAAGAGCGACGTGGCCGAGGTCTCGTTCGTGCTCTGCCACAACACGCTGACCGGCAAGCGCGCGAAGGATTCCTGTGCCAACACCTGCCTGGGCTGCCGCAAGTGCGTGAAGGTGTGCCCGCAGCACTGCATCGAGGTCGTCGACAACGTCGCGCACATCGACGTCTCGCGCTGCGTGGGCTGCAAGGTCTGCATGGGCGTGTGTCCCGAGGGCGCCATCTACCCGCTGACCTGGGTGCAGAAGCGCTAGGTCGCGCTCAGGTCGCAAGTGCAACAAAGGACGGGGGCAGGTCGCAAGGCCTGCCCCCGTCTGTCATGCGTCTGTCGGGTTGCGTCGCTATGCAGCCACGGTCACCTTGGTGATGTGCGGGTTGGCGCCCTCGTACCAGTAGAGGAAGCCCTCCAGGTCGACGGTCTGGCCGATCTCCAGGGCCTGGACGGCCTTGTAGACGTCGGTGTCCTCGCCGCAGAGGTAGGACTCGACGGTGAAGCTGTGGGTGTCGGTGCCGTCGGAGACGTTGAAGTACAGGTCGTCGCCAGCTGCGCCGGAGCCGTCCCAGTTGTAGAGATAGGCGACCTCGTTGCCGTCCGGGTCGGTGGACGGGGCGACGGTCAGGCCCGTGAAGGAGACCAGCTGGTTCTGGTAGTCGATGAGGTCGTCGCTGTCGAGCTTGTCGGTCACGTCGACGGGGGCGGCGATGTAGGTGCTGTCGTCCTCGAACTCCAGCGTGCCCTCGGTGATCTCGATCTCGCCGGACCACTCGGCCTTGTAGCCGCTGACCTTGATCTTCTGGCCGGGGACCAGCTTGGCGGAGTCTTCCTCGGTGCAGGCGGCGTTGTAGATGAAGTAGGCACCGTCGGCGTCGGCGGCGTAGATGGTGATCTGGTCCTCCCACCAGGACTGGGTGGCCTGGACGAAGGCCTCGATGACGACGGCGTCGTCGACGGCGGCGGCCATGTACTCGTCATAGGTCATGACGCCGTCGCCCTTGGCGTCGGTGCCATCGCCAGCGGCTGCAGTGGTGTCGGTAGCGGCGGCGTCGCCGGCGTCCGAGCTGGAGCCGCCACACGCGGCCAGGGCGAAGGCGGATGCGCCTGCGAAAGCGGTCAGGAAGTTCCTTCTGGTGAGCATGTCCTTCATGATGTGTCTCTCCCTGTCAAATTGGAATGAACGGACTTGCCGAACAAAACGCCACCATTATAGGGCAGTGCAGGCAAATCGTAGGGAGCGTCCCCCCATGGGTTACGAGTTCGGGTGCCAACGGGGACGTTCGTCCGTCTGGGACGGTTCTCCCCGGTCGAAACCATTCGACCGTAGAGAACCGTCCCAGACGGACGAACCGAGGAACCGACGGTCGGCCGGAGCTTTTCGACCGTAGAGAACCGTCCCAGACGGACGAAAAGCCCCGCTGCCTGTGGGGGCAGCGGGGCGCGGGATGCAGCCTGCTGTTTCGTGCCTAGCCCTTGCGCTTCGCCATCTCGTCGTGCAGGGCGACGGCGGCGATGCCGATCCAGGCGACGATCAGCGTACCGATCAGGATCTTGGACGCACGCGGCAGCGGCCCGAGCGACTCGGAGTCGCCTCCCATGCCGCCTCCCAGCTGGTCGAGGTGGTACAGCGCCAGCACGTCATCGAAGAGCGCGTCGAGATAGGCGTCGTCGATGGTCTCCTTGCGGCGCACCGACTTGGCCACGTTCTCGATGAGCTGGCCCGAGGCGTCGCGCAGCGAGGCCGAGCCGTTGAAGACCGGCGTCACGAAGGTGTTCTCGGCGTTCTCCAGCAGGACCTCTGTGGCCTCGATCTTGACGTTGTAATGGATGTCGTTGTCCTCGCCGGCGTGCGACAGGTAGTCCTGGTACTCGGCGGAGTCCTGCGCCTTGGAGGTGACCGGCGCGTACCCCTCGGTCTGGGCGTAGGCGATCTGCACGTCGTTGGTCAGCAGGTACTGGGCGAACAGCCAGGAGGCCAGCACCTCCTGGGGGTCGGTCTTGTTGAAGATGCAGATGGACGGGCCCTGGCTGATCATCTTGGGGTTGTCCACGTCGTACTGGGGCACCATGCGCACGGCGGTCTCGAACTGCACGAGCTTGTCGGGCGCGATGTCGACGAGCGGCGCCTCCGAGCCCATCCACGTGGCGCCTGCCGACGAGTCGATGGCAAAGATGCACTGGCCGGCGTTCAGGAAGTTGGCGGGATAGCCGCTGATCTTGAACGTGGAGAAGGCGCCGGTCTTGGCATGCTCGGCGACGGTCTGCAGGATCTCGCGGGTGTCATCGTTGAAGATCTCGATCTGGCCGTCGTCGGTGGAGTAGCCGGCACCGCGCTGGCGCAGCATCTGGATCATCATGTTGTCGGTCGACTTGTCGATGAAGGGGATGAGCACCTTCTGGCCGTTGACGGCATAGGTGCCGTCCGCGTTCTTGGCCGTGGCGGCCTCGGAGACCTCCCAGATGAAGTCCCAGGTGAGCACGTCAGGCAGCTCGAAGCCGAGCTTCTCGACATAGGTCTTGTTGACATAGCAGATCTCTGTGGAGCGCATGTAGGGGATGGCGTAGTGCTCCTCGCCCAGGACGCACTCGGACAGGAACTCCGGGATGATCTCGTCCTTGGTCGGCCCCTCGAACCTCACCTCGGAACCACCCAGGCCGTACTTCGCGTCGTCGAACAGCCCGTCGAGCGAGACCACGGTGTTGACGCCGGTCATGTAGGTGGCGATGTGGTCGGGATAGGTGATGCAGACGTTCGGCGTGGTGTTGGTGGCGATGTTGGTGATGACGTCGTTGTAGATTTTGCCGTAGTCGGTGTAGAGGCGCATGTTGACGGTCACGTTGGGGTAGAGCGCCTCGAAGTCGGCGATGGCCTTCTCGTAGATCTTGGTCTGGGTCTTGTTGGTGTCGTTCTTGGCCCAGAAGGTGATCTCGTAGTTGCGGCCGGCGTCCCACTCCTCGGGCACCTCGAAGGCCGCCTGTCCTTGCGAGCCGTGGCAGGCGGACAGGATGGCGACGCAGACCAGCGCCAGGAGCAGCGCGGAGAGGGAGCGGACGGCACGCGTCCGGGTGTTGCAAAGCTTCTTCATGCTCATTAGCCCTTCGTACCTCCCCTGGACACGCCCTCCATGATCTTCTTGCGGAAGATGAGGAAGAGCACGATCAGCGGGACGGAGATGACGACGACGGCCGCCATCATGGCCGGGACGTTCTCGCGCCCGAAGCCGTTCTCGCGAATCTCCTGGATGCCGTTGGACACCAGGAAGTACAGCTGGTTGTCGGTGATGAGGCGCGGCCACACGTAGGAGTTCCAGCATTCGATGACCTTGAGCAGCACCACGGTGACGATGGTGGGCCGACAGATGGGGATCATGACCTTGGTCAGGTACTTGAAGTCGCTGGTGCCGTCGACCTTGGCGGCCTTGTAGAGGTCGTCGGGAATCTGGTCGAAGTTCTCCTTCAGCAGGTAGATGTAGAAGACCGAGGTCACCGACGGCAGGATGAGGCCCGTGAAGGTGTTGCGCAGGCCCAGGTTGGTGATGGTCACGAAGTTGGTGATGATGACCAGCTCGTTGGGGATCATCATCAGCGAGAGGAAGGCGGTGAACAGCAGGTCCTTGCCGCCGAAGTCCAGGCGCGAGAACGCGAAGGCGGCCAGTACGATGACCACCAGCATGAGCGCCGTGGTGATGCCCGTGAAGACGACGGTGTTCATGAAGTAGCGCGCCAGCGGGACGGCCGTGAAGGCGTCCGTGTAGTTCTGCATGGTCGGCTCGGTGGTGTAGAGCTGCGGGACGTACTCAGCGTTGTAGGAGCCATAGCTCTTGATGGAGGTCAGCACCATCCAATAGAAGGGGAACAGGACGATGAGCGCCCAGATGGTCAGCAGCGCGTAGGTGATGCCGGTGCGGATCTTGCGCGTGCGCTCGAACGAGCGCTGGTCCTGTTGGTCTTTGGTCATGTCGCTCATGAGGTCTGCACGCTCCTTCTCTGGATCAGCAGGTTGATGCAGGTGATGGTCAGCACGATGGCAAACAGCACCAGGGCCGCGGCCGAGGCGTAGGACGGGTAGCCGCCGCCGTCGCCGTAGAGCATGTCGTAGACGTAGCCGACGATGGTGTTCATGCCCGCCGCGTTGAGGTTGGTGCCGAAGATGGCCACGACGTCGCCGTATGCCTTGAAGGCGCCGATGAAGCCGGTGATGATGAGGTAGAAGATCATCGGGCTGATCATGGGCAGGGTGATCTTGTAGAAGATGCGCCAGCTGCTGGTGCCGTCGACCTTGGCCGCCTTGTAGTAGTCGGGGTTGACCGAGGCCAGGGCGCTGGTGAGGATGAGCACCTTGAACGGCATGACGACCCACACCGTGTAGATGCACATGACGGTCATCTTGGCCCAGTACGGGCCGTCGATGAAGTCGACGGTGCCGCCGCCGAAGAAGTGGATGATCTGGTTGACGAAGCCGTCGGTGTAGGGCGTCTTCTGGAACAGGATCATGAAGACCAGGCCCACGGCCAGCGTGTTGGTGACGTAGGGCAGGAAGAAGATGGTCTGGTAGACCTCCTGCAGCTTCTTGATGGAGGAGAGCCCCACCGAGATGAGCAGTGCCAGCAGCGTCGAGAGCGGCACGGTGACGATGACCAGGATGAAGGTGTTCTTCAGCGCCTGGATGAAGTAGGGGTCGCGCAGGACGTACTGGAAGTTGTAGATGCCGGTGCCGAAGAAGGTCTGCGACGCGGAGTTGTAGCCCTCCTCGAATGAGTAGACGATGACGTCGAAGAGCGGGTACACCACGAAGACGCCCAGGAAGGCGATGGCGGGGATGAGGTAGAGCCAGCCCTTCATGCTGCGGGTGTTCATGCGCTGGCCTCCGTACGGTGCTTGGCGTTGGCGCGTGCCTCGCGGGCCATCACGTCGGCGGGCTCCTCCATGGTCTCGCCGAAGAAGTGCACGCGCTGGCCCGTCTCGGCGTCGAAGAGGCGCGTCTTCTCGGGACGCAGGTTGAAACGGACGTTCTCCGCACCCGTGTCGATGCGGGCGTCGGAGCTGACGATGGCACGCATCTGCACGCCGTCGTGGGCGTCATGCTTGGCCACCACGCTGGTGTCGCGGCCCATGCGCTCGACGGCGATGAGCCCGCAGGTCAGCGCGCCGTCGGCGGCGGGCACGAAGCCCTCCGGGCGGATGCCGACGCTGACGGCGCCGTCCGGCGCCCCGTGCACGTCCAGGACCTCCTGGGTGCCGATGAAGAGGCGCTCGCGCTCGACGCGGCCCTCGAAGACGTTGATGGGCGGGGTGCCCAGGAACTTGGAGACGAAGAGGTTGTCGGGCTCGTCGTAGACGTACTGCGGCCTGCCGACCTGGCGGATGATGCCAGCCTCCATGACCACGATCTCGTCGCAGATGCTCATGGCCTCTTCCTGGTCGTGCGTGACGAAGATGGTGGTGATGCCGGTCTCGCGCTGGATGCGGCGGATCTCCTCGCGGGTGGACAGGCGCAGGCGTGCGTCGAGGTTGGACAGCGGCTCGTCGAGCAGCAGGACCTTCGGCGTCTTGACCAGGGCGCGGGCGATGGCGACGCGCTGCTGCTGGCCACCGGACATCTCGGAGGGCCTGCGGTCGAGCAGCTCGCTGATCTGCACGAGGCCGGCAGCCTCCTCGACGCGACGCAGCATCTCCTCCTTGGAGAGCTTGTCGGGGCCCTTGAGGTTCTCCAGCGGGAACATGATGTTCTGGCGGACGGTGAGATGCGGGTAGAGGGCGTAGCTCTGGAACACCATGCCCACGCCGCGCAGCTCGGGGGTGAGCTTGGTGACGTCGGTGTCGCCGAACCAGATCTTGCCCTCGGTGGGCGTCTCGAGCCCGCAGATCATGTTGAGTGTGGTGGACTTGCCGCAGCCCGACGGGCCGAGCAGTCCGACGAGCTTGCCATCGGGGATGGTCAGGTCGAAGTCGTCGACTGCTGTGAAGACGCCTCCTACCTTCTTGTCGCGGTTGGGATAACGCTTTGAAATGTGCTCGAGTACGATCTTCATAAGCCTTTTCCTCGTGTGGGGCGCATGATGTGCGCCCGGGCCTCCAGACCGTCCCCAATTGTACGATTCATATGCGCATATGTTCCCGCCGATACGGTTGCAGGTAGGTAACGAGCTGTGGGATGGGATGCCTTGCCGGCTGACTGCGCGCGGAAGGCCGGTTCTGCCCGCGTCCGCCTGTCGCATCATGCCCACCCAGTCAACGGTGTATGACGGGTGATGCCCCCTATGGGCAGGGGTTCGAGGTTCGGGAATCGTCCCTCTGTGTCCCGCTACCGGAAGCTTCTGGCCCAGCTGACCAGGGAGTCGTGCCAGACGTTGGCCTCGACGTCCCGACGCATCTGGTCGGTCACCGGGCCGTTCTTGGCCATCTTTGCCAGGATGGTCGCCTGCAGCTGCTCGACGCTCATGTCCTCGAGCGCAATGTCGGGGACCTCCACCGCATCAAGCGCCTTGCCTGCTGCCGCGAGCCGCTCGGCTGCCTGTTTCCTGGAGGCCTCGATGGCACGTTGCTCCGCCTCCTGGCGCTCCCTGAAGAGCCGTGCGACGTCGGGGTCGACCGCCTCTGCCGGACCCTCCTGCGGGGCGAACACCTCGCCACCGCAGGCGGGGAGCGCGATGCGCAGCCTGCCGTCCTTGGTCTCCAGGCGTGTGCCACCCAACAGCCCGGTGTAGGCCGGGGCGTCCGCGGCCACCTCGACAGTGGCCTCGTGCTCGGCGTTGTTGACGGCGACGATGAGGCTGCCGCGGCCGAAGGCATACTGCTCGGTGGTGAGGGCCAGCTCGCGATAGGAGCCCCAGGCAAGGTCCGCGACGTGTGCGGCATGGATGGCGCCCAGTGCGGCGATCAGCCTCGTGCAGGGATTGGTGTCGTAGTCGTCCGCATGGGTCGCAAGGTCGATGGCGGGGCGCAGCGAGTCGTCGGAGTAGCGCTCCTTCTTGCCCTCGATGCCGAACTCGCTGCCATAGTAGAGTGACGGGATGCCCGGCAGGGTGTAGAGCAGGATGTGGACGGGCAGGTAGTGTGCCTTGTTCCTCAGCTTGGTGCTGATGCGCTCCACGTCGTGGTTGTCCACGAAGTTGTAGAGCTTGATGTGTGCGGGGACCATGCCCATCGTGCGTCGGACCGTGTGGGCGATCTCGAAGTAGTTGTGGTCGTTGTGGGCGCTGAAGAAGGCCTTGTGCAGGGCGTAGTCGGTGACGCTGTGCAGCGTGCGCTCGTTGGCCCATCGCGCGTAGTCGCCGTGGATGACCTCTCCCATCAGCCAGAAGTCGGGCTTTGCGGCGTCGACGGTCTGGCGCAGGGACTTCATGAACTCGAAGTCCAGCACGTCGGCCGCGTCGAGGCGGATGCCGTCCACGTCGAACTCGTCGATCCAGAACCGCACGACGTCGCAGATGTAGTCGCGCACGGCGGGGTTGCGCTGGTTGAGCTTGGCCAACAGGTCGTACCCACCCCAGGTGTCGTACGAGAACCCGTCGCCATACTCGTTGTTGCCCCAGAAGTTGACGTTGCAGTACCAGTCGCGGTACGCCGACCCCTCGCGCTTGGACCGGATGTCCTGAAAGGCAAAGAAGTCGCGGCCCGTGTGGTTGAACACGCCGTCGAAGATGACCCTCAGTCCCGCCTCGTGGCATGCCGCGACGAAGGCGACCAGGTCGTCGTTGGTGCCCAGGCGCGAGTCGAGCATCCGGTAGTCGGTGGTCTCATAGCCATGCCCGACCGACTGGAAGAGTGGCCCGATGTAGAGGGCGGTGCACCCCAGGCGCCTGATGTGGTCGATCCAGGGAAGCAGTTTGGGCAGGCGGTGCACCGGCTCGCCGTAGTCGTTGAGCTTTGGTGCTCCCGTGAGGCCTAGGGGATAGATGTGATAGAAGACCGCCTCGTCATACCATGCCATGGGAATCGTCCAGTCCAGAGCTCCGACGTGTCACTGCCGCTGACTGGACATGATAGCAAGACGCGTGTCGCAGGGCGGTTGGGGCAGGGCCCTCGCGTCATGCCCGACGGAACTCGTAGGTCTTGAAGAGGCCAGGGAGGTCGTCGGGGACTTCGGAGGGGTAGACCGTCTCGTCGGGAAGCTCGCCGGTGGTGCCGGTCGCGCGATAGGCCTGAACGGACCAGCTCTCGACGCCGCGCGCGGCAAGGTCGTGGGCGATTGCGGTGATGTCGGCGGGGGAGAGCAGTGCGGGGTGCCAGGTGGTGCGGGTCTCCAGCGCCACGCCAGCGGCCAATATCAGCTCGAGGCTCTCCTGCGCGCGCCTGCCGCTGCCCGGTGCGCGCGTGACGAGGTCGTAGGTCTTCCAAGGTGCCTTCACGTCAAGCCCCACCCAGTCGGTGTGGGGCAGGATCTGCCGCAGGCGCTCGGGGTAGGCGCCGCAGGTGTGCAGGCCCACCAAGAAGCCCATCTCGCGGGCGCGACGGGCCGCATCGATGACCGTCTCCTGCGCCAGAGGCTCTCCGCCCGAGAAGACCACGCCGTCAAGCAGCCCTCGCCGCTGCTCCAGCAAGGCGAAGAGGCCCTCCTCCGTGGCGGTCGCCGCATCGGGCGACTGCAGCTCGTGGTTCTGGCAGTAGGGACAGCGCCAGGGGCATCCAGCGAGAAATGCCACGCAGGCGAGCTTGCCCGGCCAGTCCACGGTGGAGAACGGGGCGATGCCCCCTATAAGAAGATGTGGCTTGGCCATGGGTGGTACCTCCCTGCTTGAAAGGATGCTCCCCGAACCACCGCAGATGTGGCTCGGGGAGCATCCCCGTCACTTTGTGATGCAACTAGCTATGCGCAGCACTTTCCCGGCTCCACGAACTCCACGCGCTCGTGGAACTCGCCCTTCTTGCCCGTGTTGTAGAAGGAGACGGGACGATAGTAGCCCATGACGCGGGTCCAGACCTCGCAGGGCTGGCGCTCGTCGTTGGAGAGCTCGACGCCATCGATGATCACGCCGTTGGTGGTGAGTTCGCTCTTGTTGACCATGGGTGCCTCATTTCTTGGTGATACTGCCATATTTGGTATCCAGTATCTTAACCATATACCATATGTGGTGTCTAGTGCCAATCGAATCAATTTCGACTACAGACGCATGATTCCGCGTCGGTATGGGCCCATCCGCGGGGACAGGCACCTGCGTCCTCCTACATCGACGCGCGCCTCACCTCCAGCGTCTTGCGCTTGGACAGGACCAGCTCCTCGTCGCAGATGGGGCAGTAGGTGTGCTCGCCGGCGATGTAGCCATGCTTCGGGCAGATGGAGAACGTCGGGGTCACCGTGATGTAGGGCAGGCGGAAGTTCTCCAGCGACCTGCGCACCAGCTGCTTGCAGGCCTCGGCACTGCTGACACGCTCGCCCAGGTACAGGTGCAGCACGGTGCCGCCGGTGTACTTCTTCTGCAGCTCCTCCTGCTCGCCCAACGCCTGGAACGGGTCGGTCGTGTAACCGACGGGCAGCTGGGACGAGTTGGTGTAGTACGGCTCCTTCGGCGTGCCGGCCTGGATGATGTCGGGATAGCGCTTGAGGTCCTCGCGGGCAAAGCGGTAGGTGGTACCCTCGGCCGGCGTGGCCTCGAGGTTGTACATGTGGCCGGTCTCCTCCTGGAACTCGACCATCTTCTCGCGCACGTGGTCGAGCACGCGGATGGCCATGGCACGACCCTCGGGGTCGGTGATGTCATAGGCGTCCTCGCTGAAGTTGCGGATCATCTCGTTCATGCCGTTGACGCCGATGGTGGAGAAGTGGTTGCGCAGCGTCCCCAGGTAGCGCTTGGTGTAGGGGAACAGCCCCGCGTCGATGAGGCGCTGGATCTCCTTGCGCTTGAGCTCCAGGGAGGTCTTGGCCAGGACGAGCAGGTAGTCGAGCTCGTCGAGGAGGGCCCCCTCGTTGCCCTTGTGCTTGTACCCCAGGCGCGCCATGTTCATCGTGACCACGCCGATGGAGCCCGTCTGCTCGGCCGAGCCGAACAGGCCGTTGCCGCGCTTCAGCAGCTCGCGCAGGTCCAGCTGCAGGCGGCAGCACATGCTGCGCACCATGTGCGGTTCGAGGTCGGAGTTGACGAAGTTCTGGAAGTAGGGCAGGCCGTACTTCGCCGTCATCTCGAACATGCGCATGGCGTTCTCGGAGTCCCAGGGGAAGTCCTTGGTGATGTTGTAGGTGGGGATGGGGAAGGTGAACACGCGCCCGCGGGCGTCGCCCTCGGTCATGACCTCGATGAAGGCCTGGTTGATCATGTCCATCTCTTCCTGCAGGTCGCCGTAGGTGAAGTCCACCGGCTCGCCACCCACCAGCGGCACCTGGTTGCGGATGTCCTCCGGGCAGGTCCAGTCGAAGGTGAGGTTGGAGAAGGGGGTCTGGGTGCCCCAGCGGGACGGGACGTTCATGTTGTAGACGAAGCCCTGCATCTCCTGCTTGACCTCCTCGTAGGTGAGGTGGTCGACGCGCACGAAAGGCGCGAGGTAGGTGTCGGTGGAGCTGAACGCCTGGGCGCCGGCCCACTCGTTCTGCAGGGTGCCGAGGAAGTTGACCATCTGGCCGATGGCGGCGCCGAGGTGCTTGGGGGGAGCCGACTCGACCTTGTTGGGGACGCCGTTGAAGCCCTCGTTGAGCAGGGTGCGCAGGCTCCAGCCGGCGCAGTAGCCCGACAGCATGTCCAGGTCGTGGATGTGCACCGAGCCGCTGCGGTGCGCGTCGCCCACGGCGGGCGGGTAGATGTGGGACAGCCAGTAGTTGGCGATGACCTTGCCCGACACGTTGAGGATGAGGCCGCCCAGGGAGTAGCCCTGGTTGGCGTTGGCGTTGACGCGCCAGTCCGCACGGGAGAGGTACTCGTTGACCGAGCTGGTGACGTCGATGTAGGTCTCGCGGTCGCGGCGGGTCTGGTTGCGCTTCTCGCGGTACACGATGTAGGCGCGTGCGGTCTCGAAGTGATTGGCCGTGATGAGGGTCTGCTCGACGATGTCCTGGATTTCCTCGACGGTGGGGGAGGCGCCCTGGAAGCGGTGCGCGACTACCTTGCACACCTGGCCGGACAGGATGATGGCCTCGTCGGGGCCGAACTCCCCGGTAGCCTCCCCTGCCTTCTCGATGGCTGCGGTGATCTTGGACTGGTCGAAGCTGGTGAGCGACCCATCGCGCTTGACGATGGAGGTGGGATACATCACGGGCGACATGCGGACTCCTTGGATACAGATGGATGTCCCGATGCGAGTTGCCGCGCATCGGGTGCGAGGAATACCATACCTTGCGTCCGCCATCGTTTCAAGGCACCATATGTTGCAGTTGTGTCACAGCGTCCGCATGTCTGGGATTCCTGCAGCTAAAGGGTGCCAAAAGCCGAAGACATTAATGGTCCTCCGCCTGGCGGACGTGCCAACGGAGACAGTCATGGTCACATGTCGACCACCCGTGAGAGGCATCCCCAGGGTGCCGCCTGCCAGATACGCGCGGCCCGTCTGGCGTGCTTGTCGTCATGGGCTTGTATAGTGTGCGTAATCAAGGATTGGCGACGCTGGGCGCCATGGAGAGAGGGGCGTGTGCCATGCAGAACGAGACCAGGCCGTATGTTCCATGGGAGCTGATGAACGATTTCCTGATCGATGCCTTCGCCGGCTATGGGGTCCCACGCGATGAGGCCGCCATCTGCGCGGACGTGCTCCTGGAGTCCGACCGGCGTGGCATAGAGAGCCACGGCTGCAACCGCTTCAAGCCCATCTACATCGACCGCATCGTCAACGGGACGCTGCTGCCGACGACCGACCTCGAGATCGTCCGCGAGACGCCGACCACCATCGTGGCGGACGCGCACGACGGCATGGGCATGGTGGCCAGCCACCAGGTGATGACCAGGCTCATCGAGAAGGCGCGGACCTATGGCATGGCGGGTGGCGCCATCCGCAACTCGACCCACTTCGGCATCGCAGGGTACTGGGCGACGATGGCCAGCAAGGAGGGCATGATCGGCCTGGTGGGCACCAACGCGCGCCCGTCCATCGCGCCGACCTTCGGCGTCGAGAACATGATGGGAACCAACCCGCTGACCTTCGCGCTGCCCACCGACGAGGAGTTCCCGTTCTGCATCGACTGCGCCACCTCCATCGTGCAGCGCGGCAAGATCGAGTACTACGCCCGCGAGGGCAAGCCCACGCCGGCGGGCATGGTCGTTGCCGAGGATGGCAGCGAGCTGACGGACTCCCAGCAGATTCTGCAGATGCTCGTGGATGGCACGGCGGCCCTGGCGCCCCTGGGCGGCGGCCCGGGCGACGAGATGTGCGGCTACAAGGGCTATGGCTACGCCGCCGTGGTCGAGATCCTGTCGGCAGCGCTGGCCGGGGGTCAGTTCATGAAGGCGCTGACGGGCGTCTCCGCCGACGGTTCTCCCGAGATGTATCACCTGGGCCACTTCTTCTTCGTGGTCGACCCGGAGGCCTTCGTGGGACGCGACACCTTCCGCAAGATAGCGGGCGACATCTGCCGCGAGCTGCGCGCGTCGAAGAAGGCGCCCGGCTACGACCGCATCTACACGGCAGGGGAGAAGGAGTACCTGGTCTGGCAGGAGCGCAAGGACAAGGGCGTTCCCGTCGGCGAGGCGGTCCAGAGGGAGATCATCGAGGTGCGCGACAGGCTGGGTCTGCCGTATCGCTTCCCGTTCGAGGGATAGCGCTCCGGCTGGCGGGCGCCCTGCCGCTTCCCGAGTCATATCCGTACGGCGCGACCGAACGTCATGGTGGCCGCCTTGGGTCGTGGGACCTTCCGCGACCCAAGGCGGCTGCACGCTCATATAATAGATGCCAATGCATGCGGTTTGCGGACGGCGGATGCACACATGTCGTATGACGAGCTGGATAGGGCATATCGGTCCCAGGACGACGAGCTGGCCAACGCCGAGGACCTTGGCGCTGCGGTGGGCAAGGCGGCGGTCTCCGCCGTGCTGGCCACGTCGCTGGCCGGCGCCCTCAGCGCCCCTCCGCGCGCAGACCTCATCACGCTGCCCGAACCGACTCCCATCGTGCAGGAGTATCGCGTCGAGGAGGAGCTGCCCCCGCACGAGGAGCAGCAGGACGATGCGCGCACCATCCGCTGGAGGCACATGCTGGAAATCCTGAAGCGCCTGCTGGTCATACTGATGCTGGTGGCAACGCTGCTGTTTGGCGTGCTGAGGGGTTGCGCCGGGCTGGCCATGGCCCCCCTGCTGCCCCAGGGCGACCAGCAGGAGCAGCGGCCGACTCAGTCCGCACCTGCCGAGGACGAGCGCGGTGTGGCCTACTAGCAGGTCGTTTGCATCCACTTGCCGCCGTTTGCCCGCCGATTGGCGCATGTTGCCAACGAGGCACGACAGCCGTGTGAGACGCTTGTCCGCACCTATCGTTTATTTAGGCGATGGGCCCAGCCAGCGTAGGTGAGACGATCACGCTCGCGTTGCGTCAGGGGTGGGCGAGACGCAGACATGGGGGGCGACCTATGATCCGCAGCGATAGTGAGCGTAACGCAGGCCGGAGAGACGACGAGCTGGCCGTCATCACGCGAAGGACCTTCCTCAGGAGTGCGGCATCGGCGCTCGCGACCACGGCCATAATGGGCCTCATGCCGGTGTCGGAGGGCGAGGGCGACCCCTCGCTGCTGCAGGTGCTGTCGGTGCGCCATGCGTGGGCAGCCTCCTCGAGCGCCCAGTACGAGTTCAGGATCGTGAGCAAGAACGAGGTCGGCATCCACGTGGACGACGTGTCTCCCCTGGAGACGGGCGGCAAGGCCGAGCCCGTGCCCGGTGCGACCGTGATACTCACGTCGCTCTGTCCCGACGCGACCCGCAAGACCGCCGAGGCGGAGACCGATGACGACGGCAACGTCATCTTCGACCTCACGGGCATGTGCTTCGTCGACGACAAGGGCGAGCCGCGCAACGGCCTCTACGAGTGCTATTGCGAGCTGCAGGTCAAAAGCCCCAAGTCGAGGTCCCACATGATGCGCGAGTTCTCCACGGGCAAGATCTTCGTGGAGGGCGCGACCGGCATAACGGTGGGAACCCATGCCATCGACGACATGTCCGTCTACGCTGAGCGCATCACCTTCAACGACTGGGACATCCACTACAGCGACAACACCTTCTTCCAGAGCGCAAGCAACGACAAGGCCCACAAGATTGCCATCAGGCTGCTGGGGGCGGACGGAAACGTCAGCGTCACGCTCCAGGACAAGGCAGGCAAGGCATGGGGAGGCGAAAAGCTGACCGAGACGGCCACCTATGACCGCGGCACCGGCCTTGCGACGGCCACGTTCGAGAGGGAGTTCCTGCATCGTGGCGAGAAGTACTGCCTGCCCGAGGGGGAGACGACGCTGCGCTTCACGTACTCCTATGACGGCAAGAAGTACTGGGTCGACGTCGTCGTCAAGACGATGAAGGCGCCCATAGAGAAGGCTCCCGAGAACACCACGCTGGCACCCATGTTCGGCAACCCCGATGCGGGTCTCTCGGCGACCATACCGGTGGGCGTTCCGGGGCTTGAGAACGTGAACGTGAGCTGCTGGACGCCCCGGTTGCCCCTGCAGGTGCAGTTCTCGCCCACCAGGCTCATCCTGACCGTGGGAGCCGACATCGTGAAGGGCGACACCGGCGAGTTCCAGCAGCGGGACGAGTACGGAGAGCCCATCCTCAACGGCTGGAAGGACGGGCCCGCCGACTACTTCAAGAACAAATACGAGAGCATGTACGACGAAGGCAGGGCGGCGATCAGGAAGATGGCCGCCGACGGCGGCTTCATTCAGAAGGACGGCTCGGTGCAGCGATCCAAGTTCACCGAGAAGGCGTCCTGGACGATCTCTGCCGCGGCGCTGCTGGGCCTGGAATGGCTGCTGGACGATGACGACCAGTACACCGAGGTGTACCACGGGACCCTCCAGCTGGTCGCCCAGGCGGGCCTCTCGTTCAGCTACTCCATACAGACGCTGCTCGGCGGCTATGTGCCGGCATTCGTGTCCTTCAGCCTCTCGCTGACGGCGCGCAGCGCCATGACCCTGGCGACGACCTTCGCCAAGGCCAAGGACAGCGACAACCTGCCGCTGACGCATGCCGAGTGGAGCGTGGACGACTTCGACCCCATCGCCATCAACCTGCGGCTGGCCTTCACGGTCAGCCTGGGCATAGGCGTGAAGGACTTCCTCTCGTGCGGCGTGTCGGGCACCCTGGCGATGACGATGTTCGTGGGCTTCATCTCCACCAAGGCGATCACGGAGAACAAGGCCAACCCGCACTGCGTGATAGGGTGCGAGGCCATGATCGAGATCTTTGCGCAGTTCATCGTCTTCAAGGCATCCGCGACGCTCGCCAGCCTCAAGGAGACCCTCGAGGACAACTGGCCGCCCGAGGGCAACGCCGGGCTGCCGCGCGAGACGGGCGAGGAGGTGTGGAAGCACGGCAAGCCTCGCTTCATGTTCACGCATCCCGGCGAGAGCGAGAAGCGCCACACCATCCTGTGCTCGCCTGTCGACGGGATGCCCTCCAACGAGGTGATGTACGATACGCTGGTGATGGTGACCAACGACGAGCTGGGCGCCAGCGTGGAGGCCCGTGCCATCAGGAGGGACGAGAGCCTGCTGCTGTCCGCGCGTGACGAGGCGCGTGCGTCCCGTCCCGTCATCCATCGCGACAAGGCCGTGCACCTGACGGTGGCAGACGACGGGACCGTGACAGCCGAGCTGGTGGACTGCCCCGGCGCGATCGCCTTCGCGCGCAATGACGCCCAGGACGCCTCGGACGATGCCCCGCTTGGCGCCGCTGCCGTCGGTGTCGCCGCGGCCGCCGAGGTCGGCGAAGCCGACGCTGTCGAGGCCGAGGTCCTCGACGCCGCCGCCGAAGGTCAGGATGCAACCATCGACGCCCCGCTGGGCGCCGAGGCCCCTGCGGACGAGGGCGCCGTCGGTGCACCCGAGGACGACGACCTCTTGCTGGGCGACCCGCTCTTCGGCTTCGGCGAGGTTCCCGTGGAGGAGTACGACTACGAGGTCTCCTCGAGCGCCACGGGCCGCGAGGCCTTCCGCAGCGACGGCATCGCCCTTGCCGACCACGGAGGAATCAAACCCCTGCTCGATGCGCCCATCTTCACCGAGACCTTCAGCGATCCGCACCAGCGCGTGGCGGTCATCGCCGGCACGACCTACCTCTTCCGCGTCATGACCGTGGAGTACCCCAGCGCTGGGGAGCCCAAGCGCCGGACGCGCGTCACCGCGTCGGCATACAACGCCAACACCGGGACGTGGGGAGCCCCGAAGGTCATCGAATACTCCAGCAACGATCCCAACCTGCCCCGTTCCGACATCTTCGACTACGACTTCGACATCATCACCCGCCCGAGCGACGCACCGCTCTGGTATGACGGGTCGGCTGCCTGCCTCGTGGTGACGGGCGGCCTGCGTCCCGTCGAGGAGGACACCGACTCCTATCAGTCCCGTGACTACGTCTACAAGGTGTTCACGAGCCCCACGATCAGCATGGTCCTCCTGGATGCGAACCTCAACGTGCGCCTCTGCTCGGTCGCGCCGGGCGCGAAGTACCTGGGCGACGACCTGAAGCACATGGTCGTCAGCCCGCGCATCATCGACCGCTGTGGTCCCGCCGGGATCTCGGGGGTGTTCGTCATCTCCTTCATCCGGCGCAGCGCGTCGACGGCCGCCGGCATCATGGCCAGCGACGCCTTGGTGAACTTCTCTGTTGGCCGCTGCTCGGTGGTCGACAACCTGTTCTCGTTCGAATACAAGCCGCTGTTCGAGGATGTCGAGCTCGACTCCACCGTCTCGAGCATGGACCTCACCCTGGTCGGCGACGATGCCGTCCTCAAATTCAGGGTTGCCCTGCTCTTCCGCTATGACGCGGGTTACGACATCTTCACGGGCGAGATGGATCGCTCCGGTGACCTGAGTTCCTTCACGGTGCGCCGCAACGTGCACAGCAGCGACATCCTGCCCGGGCTGGTGTCGTGGCCGGGCACGGGCCATGCACCCTTCCTCTTCACGCACCAGAGCACCGTGGGCGATCCCGACCCGCACCTGTACGAGGGGTCCTACTCCTATGACGTCATCGACGCCTCGGGTCTGACCGAGAGCGTCGTCGACCTGGAGGGTTTCGACGGCGGCGCCTTTGGCGTGAGCCCCAAGGGCACGTACCTGTACTACATCGACAGTCGCGTGGGTGGTGCGGGCGACGAGATCGATCCCGTCACGGGCAAGGCGACTCCGGTGGATGACGACATCTACCGCATCAAGGCGTCCAAGCTCATCGAGGGCAAGTTCACCGACAGCTTCGAGTTCTGCGAGCTGGACCATCCGGTCGACACGCTGCTGCCGATCCTGTTCGAGGGGTCGGGCTCCACCTTCATCACGTCCGAGATCACCGATGCCGACAAGAGCCAGGCAACCATTGGCCACCTCTTCGTCCCGCATGCCATCGCGGCGGAGATCGACGGATTCCGCCCCAGGGACCACTTCGTCTGCGCTGGCAGGCCGTGCGTCTTCGTGCTCACCCTGCGCAACCACGGCAACGTGGTCATCTCCGGCTTCGACGTTGACCTCATCGACCCCGACGCGGGCAACGCGGTGGTGTCCACGGCGCACGTGGGCGAGCTCGACCCGAGCAAGATGAGCCTCAACACCCAGAGTCGCAACTGGTCGGCGGCGGCAGAGGAGGCCGACGCCAAGGCGGCGATGGGCATCCTCGGCGCACAGGCCGAGTCCGCCGGATGGCCCCTGGGCGACCAGGACAAGTTCACCGAGCTGAGCCCGTCGCTCGGCAAGGGCCAGCTCATGCCGGGCAAGGCGGTGGACTACGAGGTCACCTTCCAGATTCCGGAGGAATGGGACGGCGAGGAGCACAAGAAGGTCATCGTGAGGGTGCATGACGCATGGGCCTCTGAGGACCTGCTGGCCAGCTCGGGCATAGAGGCGCCGTTGATGACGGGGTTCCACAAGGGCAAGGAAGGCGAGCTGAGCATCCTGAGCGTCACGGGCGAGGGGGTGCTGGTCGACCCCGAGGAGGGCTGGACGACAGACGGTGCGGACGATCCCGACGACCCCGTCAACCCGAAGCCGACTCCGAAGCCATCTCCGAACCCGAAGCCGAGCCCCTCGCCAGCGCCTTCGCAGGGACAGGCAGACTCGCGCACCCTTCCCAGCACGAACGACCCCCTGGCGTTCACGGGACCCCTGTCGATGGTGCTAGGCGGCATGGGAGCGGGACTCGTCGCATATGGTGCACGCCGCAAGCTCGTGGAGCGCGAGGAATGGGAGCGCAGGCACGGGCGCAGGGGAGAGTCCGAGGAGTAGCCGTCATGACCCAGAGCAGACCATCCGAGAGATACCCGCTCAAGCGCCTGCTGATGGTGCTTGCCTGCGTGCTGCTCGTGCTGGCCTGCCCTAAGGTGGCCTGGGCGGTGGAGGATTACTTCGAGCGGGATGGTGAGTGGACGTACCTGCCGAACGGCGACGGAACGGCGACCGTCATGTCCTACGAGGGTGACGACACGCAGATCGTGGTCCCCACGCAGGTGGGAGGTCTTACGGTCACCAGCGTCTCGCTCGAGCGGTCGCCAGGGTTCGACCGGATCAGCGTGGTCGAGCTCCCACGGACCCTGACGCGTCTCGAACGGCACGCTTTCTACGACATGCCCCAGCTCACGAGCGTCATCATCGACTCGGATGGCCTGACGTCCATCCCCGAGGGCTGTTTCGAGTACTGCCGCTCCCTGACGAGCTTCACCATCCCCGCAAATGTGACGACGGTCGGGGACTATGCCTTCGCCTACTGCGACAAGCTCGAGAGTGTGACCTTCCAGGACGTGTCCCACACCAGCTCGCTGGGAGCGTTCGCCTTCCTCGACTGCACGGCCCTGCGCACCATCGAGTGCCCGACAAGCCTGACATGGATTGCCCAGGGGGCGTTCGACGGCTGCGCTTCGCTCGAGGAGGTCGTGCTGCTGTCAACGGTGAAATATGGCTTGGAGCCATTTCATGGGTGCACGGGCATGAAGCGCTTCATGTTCATGGTCTATAAGGAGTACGACGAGCCGGACCTTTCCAAGCTCGGGTTTTCCAGCGAAACCGAGAAGTACGGCTTCACCCTCGACGAGCTGGGCTATGCGCATATCGAGGGCGTCTACTGCGAGGCCTCCAGCGTCAGCATTCCCTCCAAGATCATGAGCCATTACGTCGTGGCGATAAGCGAAGATGCCTTCGTGACCCCTGCGACCCAAAAGCATGTGGAGCGGGTGCTGTTCCCCGATGATGACTATCGGCTCACCACCATAGGGCTGAACGCGTTCCGCAACATGCAGAAGCTGACCTCCATCACCCTGCCACCATCGGTGGAGACCCTGGAAATGGCCGTGTTCCTCGATTGCCCGGCGCTCGAGCAGGTGGACCTCTCCCAGACCAAGATCACCACCCTGCCCAGGGACACCTTCCGCAACTGCGCGAGGCTCGGCATGCGGGATGGTGACCTGAAGCTGCCGGAAGGCCTGAGGACCATCAAGGAATATGCCTTCGCGGATTGCATCGGGCTTGCGTACCTGCATCTGCCAGCCTCGCTGGAGACCATCGAGGACGCCGCACTATACCTCACCTACAAGGCGGAGTACGTCAATCCGTTCAACATTCCAAGACTCGCCCTCTACATGCCGGACTCGGACCAGACCATGGCCATCGGAAGCGAGTTCGCGCTCGGTCGCAACCCGGTGTTCTCGTTTGACTTCAAGGTGACCGTGGGGTCGTGGGCGGAGGCCCGATGGAGCGTTCTCCAGAATACGGTCTACTCCAAGGCCTATGTTCCCGTCCCCCTGACCGATCCCTCCGTGCTGCTGGAGGTCGACAAGGGGCCGTACTACTTCTGCAACACCAACGTGAGGCCCACCCTGACGGGCAGCAGGTGGTGGCATGTCTTCGAGAAGGATGACTACATCGTCTATGACGGCAACAACGTCAATGCGAGCACGTCCGCGGATGTCGTCATCAAGGGAGACAGCGAGAAGTTCGCCTTCGAGCCGTCCATCACGCTGACGTTCGAGATCAAGCGCTTTCCGATGGAGAAGATGTCCGCCTATCCGATCGGTGACGTCAGGTGGGATGGTGAGAAGTACCAGCCGGGCTGCACGCTCTACTACGACTTCGGCAGCGGGGACCAGCACCAATGGTTCATTGCGCTGGAGGGTCGCGACTACACCCTCTCCTACGAGAACAATGTCGACGCGGGCACGGCGACCGTCAAGGCGGCAGGCATGGGCAACCTCGACGACGGCACGAAGCGGCTGACATTCGACATCACCCCCCGGAGCTTGGACGAGGCCACCATCGAGCCCATACCCAAGCAGGTCTACGCTGGTATGCCCGCCACGCCCACCAGCAAGGTGACGCTGCCCTCGCTGCCCGGCCGCAGCCTCGTGCCCACCGAGCTGAAGGCGTCCCTGGGCGACATCACCTGGAGGTACGAGAACAACGACGGGGTGGGCATTGCCACGGCCCACATCGAGGCCAAGGAGGGCTCGAGCGTCACGGGCAAACGTGACCTGACGTTCGAGATCGTCAAGCGCGACCTGGCCACCGTGACGGTGGAGGACGTCGACGACCAGCCCTATGCGGGTGTCGCGATCGAGCCCGACCCGGTGGTTGCGGTCGACGAGGATCACGTGCTGACGCGCGACGTGGACTATCGGCTGTCGTATGCGGACAACACGGACATCGGCACGGCGACCATCACCGTGACGGGCATCGGCAGCTGCGAGGGCACGCTGGAGGTCCCGTTCCAGATCGTGCCACGGCCCGTGACGGTGCAGGCGCAGGACAAGACCAAGGCCTATGGCCAGGTGGACCCGTCGCTGACGGCCACGGTCGAGAACGCGCTTGACGCGGAGCCGGTTGCCTACTCGTTGGCGCGCGAGAAGGGCGAGAATCCGGGTACCTATGGCATCACTGCCCAAGGCGAGGAGCAGCAGGGCAACTATGCCGTCACGTTCGTGGACGGGACCCTCACCATCCAGCGCGCCAAGCTGGACAGGCTGGTGGACATGGAATCCGTCCCCGACCAAACCTATCGCGCCGAGGCCCTCGAGCCTGCGCTCGTGCTCACACACCGGGAGAGCGGGGCGACGCTCGTTGCGGGCACGGACTACACGGTGTCCTACAAGGACAACGTCGGGGCGGGTCTTGCGTCGTTCACGGTGACGGGCATCGGCAACTACGAGGGCACGCTGAGGGACGGCTTCTCCATCCTGCCGCTCGACGTCTCCAAGGCCGAGTTCACGATACCCTTCCAGCGCTATCACGAGGGGGAGGCCAGCGAGCCCCATCCCGAGCGGGTGAGCGTCACGCTGGGCGACGGCACGGTGCTCGACCTTGTGGAGGGGACGCACTACGAGCTCGATTGGACGGAGAATACGAAGCCTGGGACTGGCCAATGCACCGTGCGGGGCATCGGCGACTGCACGGGGGCCGCGACGATGCCGTTCGAGATCCGCGCCTTGGCGGACCTGCGCTACGGTGATGTCAAGCCCATCCCCGACCAGGTCTACTGCGCCGACGTCCCCCATCCGACGCTGTACGTGACCCTCGATGACGCGCTCCTGACGGAGGGCGTCGACTACGAGTACCTCTGCTACAGCCACAACGTGGGAACCGCCGAGGTGGAGCTGCGCGGCCTGGGCGAGCTGGAGGGCACCTCGCTGGGCACGACCTTCCAGATCGTGCCGCGCGACATCTCCGATGCCACGCTGAGGTATCACGAGACCATCGAATGGTGGGGTGGCTACGAGCGGGGGTACTCCCCCCACGTCACGGTCGATGGCAGGGAGTTGTACGAATGGCACGACTTCACCTGCGAGTTCGAGAACTGCACCGATGTGGGCAGCGTGGCCACCGCCACGGTGCATGGCATCGGCAACTACACGGGCACGGTGTCGTACCACTACACCATCGTGCCCTACCAGGCTACCGTGCTGCCCGACGACGTGACGAAGGGCTATGGCGAGGAGGATCCCGAGCTGACGGCCTCGCTGGAGTATGGCCTCTACGGGAACGACACCGTGGACTACACGCTGGTGCGCGAGCCGGGCGAGGACGTGGGCACCTACGCCATCACGACGCAGGGCGAGCGGTGGCAGGGGAACTACGAGCTGGTCACGGAGGCGACGGGCACCTTCACCATCACTCGGGGCGACCTTTCCGACGCGGTCGTCACCGCGCAGGACATGACCTACGAGGGCGTTGCCCTGCAGCCAGGCGTGCGCGTGACGCTGAACGGCAAGGAGCTGGCGGTCGTGGTGACGGCAGACAAGCTGACCAAGGAGTTCGGCCAGGCGGACCCGAAGCTGACGGCCACGGTCGGGGGCACGGTCGGCAGCGATGCGGTGGACTACGACCTGTCGCGCGAGCCGGGCGAGGACGTGGGCACCTACGCCATCAAGGCGACGGGCGACGCGGACCAGGGCAACTACATGGTGCGCTTTGTGGACGGAAGCCTCGAGATCGTGCCGACGAGCCTTGCCGCGGCGCAGGTTGCGGCCGATGGCGTGACCTATGACGGAGAGGCATGGGAGCCCGAGCCAACGGTCGTGCTGGGTGACAGGACGCTGGTTGCCGGCAAGGACTTCGAAGTCGTGAAGTACGAGGACAACGTCAACGTGGGCGCCGCGACCATAGTGGTGGCGGGCAAGGGCGCCTACGAGGGCCAGGCGACGGGAACCTTCGCCATCGCACCGCACGACCTGTCGGGAAGTGGCTGCACGGTGGCGGCGGGCATCGGGATCTGGACGGGAGACCCGCTCGAACCGACACCGACGGTCAGCGTGTCCGGCCGAAACGGTGCGACGCTGACCCTGCAGGCAGACCGTGACTATAGGGTCACGGGCTACGAGGACAACGTGAATGGTCCCGTTGCGACGGTACGCATCGAGGGCATGGGCAACTACGTCGGAACCAATGCCGGTTCGTTCAACATCACGAGCGACAGCAACCTCGAGCTGGGCTCCATCGAGCCCATTTCCGACCAGACCTATACCGGTGGTCGCATCCAGCCGAGGGTCAAGGTTTCGCTTGACGGCGTCGACCTGCTCCTGCGCGAGGGCGTGGACTACGAGGTCACCTATCGGGACAACGTGAACGTGGGCATAGCGAGTGTGGTCGTGAAGGGTCTGGGCGACATCACCGGTGCGCTCGGCACCACGTTCCGGATCGTCTCGGGCGACCTGTCCGAGGCGTCCGTTGCTGCCGACGACTGCGTCTACGACGGCATGCCTCAGGAGCCGAAGCTGACAGTCACGCTGGAGGGGCATACGCTGCCCGACACGGACTACAAAGCGACGTACAAGGACAACGTAAGCGCAGGCACGGGCACGGTCACGATAACGGGCACGGGGAACTACGAGGGCACGGCCTCGGGGACCTTCGCCATCGCGCCGCGGCCGGTCGTGGTGACGGCAGACAAGCTGACCAAGGAGTTCGGCCAGGCGGACCCG
>CACYWP010000020.1 GCA_902778135.1 uncultured Coriobacteriaceae bacterium | reverse complement strand
CCGCGCGAAGAACCAGTCGTGCGGGCCGGGTGTCTCACCATGGCAGAAGACCACGTCATCGCCGTCGGCGAGGGAGTCAACCACAGCCACGAGCTCGTCTGTGCGGTAGTCCTCGTACGTGTACTCGACGCCGTCGAGCACCACCACCAGCTGCTCCCAACCATAGCTTCGGTCTTGGCAAAGCCAATCTCTGTCCTGTGGGATACCCGCAGCCTCCAACTCGTCTTCAGTCTCACACGCGCGAGAGAGCTCCTCCGTGGTCCAGGGAATGCGCAAAAGCTGCAGGCTGCTGGCACCCTCCGCGAGCTCCTCCTCCGTCAGCGCATCTGTGTCATGCGCGATCTCTTGCCCGCTGCGCCACCGCCTTACACGTGCCGCATGTTCCTCCGCCCAATCGGGGTCGAGCGCGTCGACGAAGTCCTGCCACCGCAGGTACCCCTGCAGCCAGCCGGGCTCCAGCTCCAGACTCACGTACACGAGGTCGAAGCGGCGGGAGATGTGCCACGAGTAGCCTCCCGGCTCGAGCGCGAAGCTCGTCCAGAGGTCATCGCACGCGCCAAGATCCCTGACCTCCCCGATGAACTCGCCCACCGTCTGGCCGACATTGCTGGCGCGACACGAGCCGTGCCGCTCACCGAGTGTGACCTCGATCTCCTCCCAACCCGAGACCCGCGATAGGTAGTCGAACGTAAAGACATGACAGATTGCCGCCTCGCGCTCGTCGCACGGCAGCGCCTCGAACTCCAGCCATTCGCGACGACGCTCGTAGAGCCGGGTTGCCTCGGGGACCAACCCGCTCAAACTATCGACCGCATCATGGCGCCTCTCAGAACTACCCTCAATCGCCATGCTCCTCAAGACCCTTCTTGTTGACGACGCAGCTCAAGGTATTCGGCCTCGCAGGGACAGTTTGTGAACGCATCCTCATGCCAGCGGGCAACACGCGACAGGTCGCCCTCGATGACGAGGTCGGTCAGCTTTCCGCACCACTCGAAGGCACTATTTTCGACCATCTGCACGGTCGCCGGGATAATCACCCGCCTGAGCTCGCCCAACAAGGCAAACTCCCCTTCGCCGATGCAGGCAACCTCGGGAGCGAAGCGCAGCTCGCGGGCGCGCATGCCACAGAGCTCCCAGCCCTCCACGGTGAAGTCGCCCTCGATGAGAAAGCCCGTGACCTCGGGGAATATCCGCAGGCACGCATCCAAGCACTCGCGGACGAACTCTGACTCGGAATAGATTCCGACCACTCGTGTCACTCGCGACGAGGAAACGATTGTCTCTTCGCCGGCGGACCGACGTAGATCAGCCGCATGGTAGCCACACAAAAGAACATCCTCGTCGCAGGAATAGACGTGGCGCGCACCACCCTCGCACCACAGGTCCAGCGTGCCGTCTTCGTTCATGCGGACGTCGAGCACCACGGCATCGTCCGGCATGTCAATGCGCTTGGTAGAGCCCGACATGAAGCGCTGCAGCTCCTCGTTCTGCAGCCAAACCCAAAGCTCGCCACCCCCAAGCCAAACGATCGTCTTCGCAGAAGGCGTGGCCAGCATCACCTCGGGCTGCGGGTAGTGGCTCCCGATGCCTCCGTCGGGAAAGATCCAGCCGCAGGCGCGTATCTCGCCGTCCGTGCTCACGATCACGACATCACGCGCATAGTAGTTCTCCTGCGTGGGGGTGCGAGCCGCTCCGAAACCTTCCCCGTTGGGGAGCAAGCCGAAGCGGGTGTACGTCCTTTCTCGCTGTCTGTCCCACTCCCAGCACGGTACGCTCTCGTGGTTGTCCCTGAGCTCGGAGAACCGCAGGCCTATGCCCTTGCTCAGTGCCATGGTTCGCCTCCTTCGGTAGCACATCCCATCACCCACCAGTATGACGCGCGGAGGAGCCTCGAGTGACCCTCTTGACCTGTACGTCAAGCAAAGCGTCTCAAGCACACTGGCGATTACGGCTTGGGGATACTCCCCAAGTCGTAACGCCTACGAGTTGGAGAGTATCCCCAAGTCGTAGCGATATGCCCATTACCATCGCACGGCGTTCGCTTCTACCACATGCTCTCCTGCTAATCCAACAAGAGCATCGCACCTCCGTGGCATGAGTACACGAAGTGGGCGTCATCGCCACACTACACGTCCAGCGTACTATCCGTGTCCATGCGAGCATCGATGACGGCAGCATGATTTGGCACGATAATCTCAAGAGCCGCGCGGTCAGTGGCGGTCTGCGGCCTGGGGGCACTCCCCAGGCCGCAGAAGTGCAATCGAGTTGACGCCCAATTCAAACGGCCACATCAGGCGTCGCAATCAGATGCATTCCTCTACGCCCTGCTATCGCTACCCACCCGTTCGCGTATGTGGAATAACCGAGCACGCTGGTAGAGTCAGTAAGCGAGGGGCATTACAAGGCCAGGAACTCGACAGCAGGTGACACGCATGACAAGTGTGGTCCCGCCGGAATGATCAGGAGACGCCGCGGTCAGACGTAGCGGTACACGCCTCCTCAAAATGAGGTATCCACGAACCGGCTCTTTACAACCTCGGGTCCCAGTGTATGCACGGCTCATTGTCCGAGCACCAAACACCGCCGCCCGCCACCGCCTCGAGCTCCTCGTCGGAGATCTCGTAGCCTTCCTCCTTCGCGAGCGCCAGGATGTCCTCCGGAGTTTTGCAAGCACGGGCCTTCGCCTGCTGTTCCGGGGTCAGATTCTCGAAGTTCATGTCAGCTCCTTGGTCGAGTTCCCACGCGTTTACCACTATACGTCCAGACGGCGGGTTCCATCTCATCGGTCCCCCTCGTCGAGGCGGTTGACGGAGCAAGGCCATGCTCGTACCCATTTGACCAGCTCGTCAATTGGCGTCTCGTCAAACGACCAGGCACAGCCATCCGACGCGTACCATACTACGGGTGTGGTTGCCCGCGGGCAACCACACCGAAGGCCATACCCACTGACGGGCACGCCTGGACCCCAGACGACGGGAGGGAACAACATGGCAACATCCGCAAGGCGAGATAGCGAAACCCTGCGCGAGAAGCTCCTGTTCGTGGCGGCAATCGTCATGGCAGCCGCCCTTGTCTGCTTCGTTGCCATGCAGGTCCGCTCCTACATTCGCGACTGTCAGCAGGTGGCCGCCGCAGACGACGAGTTCGCGCGTCTATCCCATATCGACCAGACAGACCCCGCCACGCTGACGCCGCATCAGGGTTTCCCCTACGTCATCGCCGACGACGACCTCTGCCACATCGAGATAACCGACGAGGTGTACATGGTCGACGAGGAGGACTACCACGGATACGGTCACACCCTCTCCCAGGGCGGCTACAAGTTCGAGCTCACCGTCATCAACAAGTCCCAGCACCTCACCATCGGAGCGGGAATCTGGGAGGAGCCCTGGGTGGCGACGGGCGAGGACAGCAGCGATGAGCACCTCGAGGGCCTTCCCGTCTCGTACCACGGCTTCATCAACAAGATCGGTCCTGGCGAGCGCATGGATGGCAGCTTCGCCTTGTTCAACCGACAGCACAACTTCCTGTATGCGGTACACGCGCTCTATGGGACATTCGAGATCTGCGACGAGCACAACAAGACCATTGCCACCTACCCGTTCTCGTACGTGGAATAGCAGGTTGCGCTGGTATAGTCGCTAAGCAGGGGCATTGCAGGATCGAGGCTCGGTGGCAGGGGGCTCTCATGGTCACGCACGACAGCGACTTCGTCATCGAGACAGATAGACTGGTAGCCTATCACGGCAACGAGGAGCACGTCGTCATCCCCGAGGGTGTGCGCGTCATAGACGAGGGCGTCTTTCGCGGCAACACGCGCATGCGGACAATCGACCTAGGCCATGTCACGGATATCAAAGCCGAAGCCTTCATGGACTGCAGCTCACTCGAGACCCTCGCCATACCCACCTGCATGGAAGTCTTTTTCGACCGTGCGTTCAAGGGATGTCGCTCCCTCAAGAGCGTCGAGATCGAGCACGGTACATCCCTGCATGGGACCTTCGAGATAGCTGACGAGGCATTTGCGGAGTGCACGGCGCTCGAGAAGCTGGACCTGTGCCGCAGCTCCCGCGGAATCATCGTGTGTCACAGGGCGTTTGCGGGGTGTATGGCCCTCAAGTACCTGGACCTGAGCAAAGACCTGTGGGAACTCGATGATGATGCCCTCGAGGGTTGCACAGCTCTCGAATACGTGGCCGTTCCAAGAGTCCACCCCCTCAATGAGCAGACGGCCTACAAGGACACGTTGCGCACGCTCTTACGCACCTGCCCAAACCTGCATACGATCAAGAGGTACCCCACAGAGGTGGAGATTGACGAGTACGACAGACGAAGCAACGATGAGGAAGAGGACGATGAGGACCTCTGGTACCCGGGAGCCAAGGCCAGGGACGGTGAGCCCAACTGCCTTGTCTACGACGACTATGCCGACCTGTGGAAGGACAAGCCCGCCGAAGGCCTCTTCCAAGGCCTCTCGCAGTACGATGAGATCGACCTTCGTTGGATTGACACGTGGCGGGACGAGAGCCTGGCCTGTATGTTCAAAGGCTGCACGAACCTCCGCAAGCTCAATCTCTATCCCCTTGACACATCGGCTGCCAAGGACCTGCGTCAGATGTTCTTCGGCTGCCGCAGCCTGAGGACGCTCAACCTCTCCCGCCATGACACCTCGCACGTGGAGAGCATGGCGCACCTGTTCCACAACTGTCACGCGCTGAGGGAGGTGGACCTCAGCAACCTTGACCTCTCGCGACTCAAGAGCATATGGTCGGCCTTCGACGGATGCGAGTCCCTTGAATACATCGAACTCTTTGGGACCAAATTGCCCGCACTCGAGAAAGTTGGCTACGCATTTCGCGGGTGTGAGCATCTCGATTATTGTCCGGATTTCTCCAATTTCGACTTATCGCGGGTCAAGAGCCTCTCGCATCTCTTTGCCGGTTGCCGGCAGATGCCTCGGGTTGACCTTTCGGGGACAGACCTGTGCAACGTCACCGTCCTGACCTCGGCCTTCGAGGGCTGCAGCTTGCTCACGGGAATCGACCTATCGGGGCTCGAGGGCGCCTGCGTGAGGAAGATGGACGACTGCTTCAGGGGCTGCTCGTCACTCACAGAACTCGACCTCTCGGGCGTCACGATCGACATCAGATACGAGGACCACATCCGGCGCTGGTTCGCGGGCTGCTCGTCGCTCAGGAGCCTCAGGCTCCCCGAGGTTCGCGTCAGCCGAGACTGCAAGTCTTTCTACCACCTGTTCGACCGCTGCAACTCGCTCGATCGCTGGGAGGCCCCGGCGTCCTGGCCCGTCGACAAGCCTGGCGCCATTCCCGAGCCCACCGCTGGTTGTGGCATGTGGTGGTCGGTCCGCAGCCATCGCTGGATGACCGTGAAGCAGATTGCTCGACGCGGGCCCATCGCGGACACCTACACCAGCGAACCCGATGCATCCGGCCCCTTCGTGAAGGTGGAGAACGGCCAGGGAGAGACAGGCGACTCCCTCGCGCTAAGGGGAGCACGCGATGGCGCGACCATTACCTACGAGGAGGGCATGTTCACAGGGCTCGACGCAGTATCCATCGAACTGACAGGGCTCGACGTCTCACAGGCGCAGAGCCTCTCTCACATGTTCGAGGACTGTCAACGGCTGCGCTCGATAGACCTCAGCGGGCTGGACACCTCACAGGTCACCGACCTCTCGTATATGTTCGCAGGCTGCACCAACCTTGAGAGCGTGGTCTTCGGTGACCTCGACCTCTCTCAGGTCACCGACCTCTCTCACATGTTCAAGGAATGCAGCAGCCTCAAGAGCGTCAGCCTCAGCGGGCTGGACCTCTCGCACGTCGTCACGTTGAAATGGATGTTCGCACGCTGCACAGCGCTGCGCAGCGCCAGCTTTGTAGGTCTCAACCTGCCGCGGGCGACCGATTTCTCGTACATGTACGAGGGTTGCGAGAACCTGCGCTCGGTCGACTTCACCGGCTTTGCTCCCGCCTGGAACGCAAACATGGAATACATGTTTGCGTTCTGCCGCAACCTGGAAGGCTTGACAGGCTTTGACCCTACCAATGTCGGAGACCTTTCCCGATTTCTCTACGGGTGCAAGGAACTGCGCAGCTTCAGCCTTGCAGGCCTCGAGCTCAACGCCTTGCAGGAGATTGCGTCGATGTTCGGAGGCTGCAGCTCGCTTGTCGAGGTTGACCTCTCGAACCTCTCCATGCCACGCGTCGCGAACCTGTATGAGCTGTTCGTAAACTGCAGCAAGCTCCAGTCAGTCAAGCTCGACGGTCTCAGCGCCCCTTCAGCCGATAGCTTGGACAGAATGTTCTGCGGCTGTGGGTCACTGACAGAGCTCGACTTCTCATCGTGCACCCTGGGTCCGGTGGAGAGCGTGAGCGAGGTGTTCTCCGGCTGCGGGCAGCTGCGCGAGGCCAACCTCTCGAGGATGGACCTGCACTCCGTCACCAAGATGGCCTCTGCCTTCGAGGGCTGCGCCTCGCTGACCAAGCTCGACCTCTCGGGGCTCCGGGACGCTTGCGTGGGGGAGATGCAACGTTGCTTCATGGGGTGTTCGTCGCTCACGACGCTCGACCTCTCGGGCGTCACGGTCCGCATCTACAGCCCGACCTACGCTCAATTCACGGAAAACGACGTACAGCGCTGGTTCCTCGGTTGCACGTCGCTCAAGACCCTGAGACTTCCCGAGGTCCACGACTACCGTCTCAATTTCCACAAATGGTTCAACTCCTTCCGTCACCTGTTCGACGGCTGTGGGATGCTCGAGCGCTGGGAGGCCCCGGCGTCCTGGTCCTGGCCTTTCGTTGACTTTGGCGCCGTCCCCCAGCCAACCGCCGCATGCGGCATGTGGTGGTCGTTGCGCGACCGGAGGTGGATGACGGTGGAGGAGATCCGCAGACGCAAGCCGGTGGCGGACACCTACACGAGCGAGCCGGTCGCTCTATCATAAGTCCAGATGAACACGCTAGCCGGAAGGGGGGCACGATGAGCTGGACGGACGACTTCGTAGTCGCCTACGACACATACGGGGACGGCAGCGACTACTCCACGCTGTTTTCGTACCACGGCGACGACGAGCATGTCGTCATTCCCGAGTATGTGGACGCTATCGCGAAGGGCGCCTTTCGCAACAACACGCATGTGCGGACTGTCGACCTGAGCAACGTCTGTGATATCGGCGAAGAGGCGTTCATGGGCTGCACTTCGCTCGAGGGCGTTGTCATCCGTGGGCAGATGCCAACCATTGACGTCCGTGCTTTCAAGGGGTGCCCCTCGCTCAAGTACGTCGAGTTCAAGCCCAACAAACCGAGTGGCGACAGTCATTTCGCCGACCTCGATGTCTGGCTCGAGGCGTTTGCCGATTGCACCTCACTCGAGCGAGTGGATCTGCATCTCGCAGACAGAAACCTCACGGTAGGCCCCAGCGCCTTCGCTGGGTGCACGGCGCTTACGACCGTCGTGCTCTCTGGCGCACTATCCTTCGTCGATTCAGATGCCTTTGAGGGCTGCACGGCACTCGAATGCGTGAGCGTACCCGAGCTTCCCCTCAACAGCACCGCTGACGAATTCCGCACGTACGAAACTGCTCTCGGCAGACTCAGGGGCGGCTGCCTCAACCTGCGGATACTCGAGCAACGCCTCGAGCCGGATCCCCCCGATGCGCAAGGCAGGGACGGCGAGGGCCCAGCCTCCGGCGCATCGCACGTCTACCGGAGCAACGTGAGGCGCTTCGCCTACCGCGACTACGCCGACCTGTGGACAGGCAGACCCGCCAAGTCCCTGTTCCGATTTTTCAAGCACCTTGAGGAGCTCGACCTCGCGGGAATCGACACGTCGAGCGAGGAGAGTCTGGCCTGCATGTTCAAGGGCTGCACGGAGCTGCGCGAGATTGACCTCTCCCCTCTCGACACCTCAAGCGCCAAGGACCTGCGGCAGATGTTCTTCGGCTGCCGGAACCTGAAGGCGATCGACCTCTCGGTCCTCGACACCTCGCAGGTCGAGGACATGTCGCACCTGTTCCACAACTGCAACGCGCTCGAACGGGTAAACCTCGCAGGCTTGGACCTCTCGCGGGTGCGCAGTCTCTGGTCAGCCTTTGACCAGTGCAAGTCCCTCGAGGAGCTCGACTTCTCACAGGTGCGCACACCCGCGCTCGAGAAAGTCGGCTACATGTTCCGCGGCTGCTGGAACTTGCGCTCCTTGGACCTGCGCGGACTCAACCTCTCGCGCGTGGGGAGTCTTTCACACCTGTTTGACGGTATTGACTATCTCGGGTGCTGGAGGGTGTCAGCGGCCTGGCCTGTCAACAGGCCTGGCGCCATTCCCGAGCCTCCGCCCTACAACGACGGGTGGTGGTCCGAGCGCGACCAGAGGTGGATGACGGTAGCGCAGATTCGTGCGCGCGGGCGGGTAGCGGACACCTATACGGATGGACCCTGGGACGAGTAACGAGCGGTGGCACAGAGCAACTGGTGCAAGCACTATTCGACGGAAAAGGAGACGCACATGTCATGCATGCAGCGACAAGAGGTGTGGCGCGTACCGATGAAGTACTGTGGGGTCACCACTCGTGAGTACGGCAAGATGCGCGGGGCCGTCGGCGAGGACGACGATATGGCCTGCGTGCTGGACATCGAAGATCTCGCTGAGGAGTACCCCGAGCTCTTCGGCTACAACGCAGGACAGTTCAAGTCGAAGTACAGCGAACGCTGCGGTGCATACCTCGACTTCATACTCTACGATGAGGACGACTTGACCTGGGTCGCACCCACCACGTACCGGCACACGCCCAAGTCCGTCTTCGAGAGGATACTGCCCGACATCGACCTGGAAGTCGTGCACTACTGCGAGTTCGAGTGGTTCAACATGGTCGACGCGCCCGATGTGTACTGACGAGCATAGTCCTCGACATCGCAACGGATGTGTGAAGGATGGGCCCTTATGCCACAGGTGACACGCGGGTGCATCTTTCCTGCGACGTGTGCACCGGCACCGGCGAGCGTCAGGCTTTGAGCGATGGGAACAGGGAGGTGCGAGCATGTCGTGCAGCAGAACGGAGCACGTGTGGCGCATACCGCTGGAGTCCTGCGGGATCGTCGACAACAACTTCGACCCACCGCGCGGGGCCGTGGGAGAAGGGTTCGACCCGGACTGCACGCTTGACTTCGACGAGCTCCAGGAGGAGTACGAGGAGCTCTTCGGGTGGGAAGAGGGGCAGTTCCGCCCGGCTCTCCGCCCCGGCGCGTACCTCGACTTCTTGCTGTACGAGGAGTCGCAGTTCGAGTGGAGCGGCGGCAGGTACGAGAGGACGCCCAGGACCGTCTTCAAGAAGATCCTGCCCTGCATCGACCTCGACGACGTGCACTACTGCGACTACACGTGGTACGACGGCGTCGAGGCGCCCGAGTGTTACTGAGACCGGCATTCGGCCAGCCAGGACAGACTGAGGAGACGCCACCGTCAGACGTAGCGGCGTGCGCCTCCTCAAAATGAGGTATCTACGAACCGGCTCTTTACATCTTCGGGTCCCAGTGTATGCACGGCTCGTTGTCCGAGCACCATATACCGCCGCTTGCCACCGCCTCGAGCTCCTCGTCGGAAACCTCGTAGCCCTCCTCCTTCGCGAGCGCGAGGATGTCCTCCGGGGTCTTGCAAGCGCGAGCCTTTGCCTGCTGTTCCGGGGTCAGATTCTCGAAGTTCATGTCAGCTCCTTGGTCGAGTTCCCATACCACCCACTATACGCCCGGACCCGCGTCAGATGATGCGATTCGCACACGCCTCAAGGAACCGGTGAAGGCCCACATGCGCCTCCGAAACATTCCCGAGGCCGGTGTCGCCGAGGTGGTTCGGCTTGTTCGCGCCGTGATAATCACTGCCCGCGGTCACGAAGAGGTCGTAGCAACTGGCATAGCCCAGGAGCTCTCCTCGAATCTCCTCCGTGAAACCGCGGTAGTATGCCTCCACACCCCGAACGCCCCGGTCCATGAGGTGGCGCAGGCGCTCCTCCATCGCTGGGCCCACAATCAGGTCATCGCCATCGCCATAGGCGGGATGCGCAAGAATCGGGATACCTCCGCTTTCCAGAATCGCCGCAATCGCCGTCTCGGGACGGGGGTGAGGCAGATTGGTCCGTATCTTGTTGAGGTAGGCGCGGATCGCGACCTCCTTCGACTCCGCATACCCATACTTGACCATGAGGTTGCCAATGTGCGGCTTGCCGGGGTTGTCATTGGCGAGGAGGACCTCGATGTCTTCGGGAGGGAACTCGAATCCAAACTCCCGCGCCAGGATCTCGAGTCGCGTGGTGACCTTTCTCATGCGCAGGTCATGCGCGGCGTCGACGGCTGCGTTGATGGGCCCTGCGGCGATGTCGTATCCATAGCCAAGGATGTGGTACTTGCCCTCCTCGTCCTCGCAGGAGAACTCCACCCCCACCAGGAAGTGCGGGTCGCCGTCACTGCGGGCAGAGATGACGCGCTGACAACCGTGAATCGCATCATGGTCCGTTACGGCGAAGAGCTCGATACCCGCCTCCTTGACGTGCTGCAGCAGCTCCTCCGGACTGTCCGTTCCATCCGATGCCCTCGTATGCAGGTGAAGGTCAAGGGTCGCAGACTCGTAGGCGATCATAGGTCCTCCTCGCCACGCGGTACACAGCCATCCACCATGCACCATAGTACGGTTCCGCCGGAAGGCCCCGTTGGACAACGACACGGATAATGGCGGGTTGCGGGACGTTCGGGACGGACCCCTCTGTCCGGTCGGACGTTCGAACGTCCATACCTCGAGCGGGTGTATAAAGAGCATATTGCATGCAAGCAAACCCTCAATCACCAGCACCGAGCTTCATCAGCACCAACAACCAGGCACGCCTCAAGCCAAGGGATGCGGCATGGGGATTCTCAGATACGTCAAGCTCGACCTGCGTCAGGTGGTGGCGCTCCTCGTGCTCACGCTCGTGGGTACGGCGACCGAGATGGGCCTGCCCACGCTTCTCGCCATCATGATCGACGACGGTATCGCGCACCGGCTCTCCACCATACGCGATGCGGACCAGATCCTATACATGGAGCATGGCGACATCCTCGAGGCGGGCACCCACGACGAGCTCATGGCGCGCGACGGGCGATACGCGGCGCTCTACAACGCACAGTTCGGCTAGCAGTGGAAATGCGGGTGCCCTAGGGCTGACGCGCGAGAGGAGCGTGCAAGGGTCGCTCCCACGCGCCTCGCCCGGCATCTAGGGCGTCATCAGGCCCCGCAGGCGTAGCGTCAGCGGCTCCTGGGCGACCGAGGTGCCCCGCATGGCACGGGCGATCCTCGCGTAGGCCTCGTCCGTGGCCGCACGACCTGCGCACCCGCCACTGGCAAGAAGCTCGCATCGCGCACAGTCGGGACAGCTCATCCGAGGAAACAGCCTGCCAAGGTCCTCGGCCGCGACCACGGCCTCGCGCTCGACCCGCCGGGCGATGTCGGGGTGACAGAGGAAGCGCACGATCCGCATGGCCTCCCCGTGGCCGAGCCCCTCCGCGCGACAGGTGGCATACTGGGCCATCGCCCGCCAGTAGCGCAGGCCCGCCTCCCCGGTGATCGTCGAGAAGGCCGTGAAGCAGGAGCGAGCCGCCTCGAACTCCCCTCGCGCGAGATGCAGGAACCCGAACACACGGCAGGGATGCATCCTTCCGTCCCTGAGGGGCGGGCAGAACATGCTCGGGCTCGCGTAGACCGGGTCTTTGGGCTCCATCCCCAGGAAGTGCTCCTGCTCCTCCGGCGCAAGCTGCGGAAAGCCCTCGAGCGCGGCCTTAGCGTGGTCCTTGGAGACCAGGAACTCGCGAAGTCCGGTCGTCGGCGCGAACACGTCGCTCATGCCCGGCACGAGGATCTGGTAGGACGGGAAGCCGAGGTGCGACACGTCGCGCACGAGCGGACGGAAGCCGTCCCGCGTGAGGACCGCCAGCAGGGCACCGAGCATCTCCGCATTCGCAGCCCCCTCCCACGAGGGCCAGGGGGCAAAGGCCCATCCGGCCGTGCCCGAGAGGGCGGTATGGGGAAGCGCGCCCAGGCCGCTCGTGAACATGCTGGTCACGTTGTCGAGTCCCGCAGTCTCGCGTGGGCTTGCGAGGCGGTTCATGCCCGTGCACTGCTGGGCGCTGCGGTCCTGGAAGGCCTCGGTGAGCGTGCGCTCTATGGCGACCGACAGCGACGGATGCGCGCCGAACCTCACCCCAAAGGTCGAACGCTGGCGGTCCACCACGGTGGTCATCACCACCGGATAGCCCTTGCCAAGCGAGGCGTCATGGACGCGGACCTCGTATCGTCCCCCCTGCTCGATGCGCGCGACGAGGTCCATGGCGCCGCAGTCGGCCAGCACCGCGCGGGGAATCCGTGGCGGGACGGCCTCGCCACGCAGGACCTTGCGGGCCACGAAGCGCTCGAAGACCTCGGAGAGGCCCTGCACGAGGGCCTCCTCGACCGAGTTGCCCGCCGCCATGCCATTGGACCCGCACGTGTAGGAGAGCAGGGCCGCAGGAAGCCACACGACCCCTCCGCCCATCGGGTCCGCGAAGGGGACTTCGGCCACCAGGCCATCTCCCCGGTCGTAGCGCAGCCCGGGCAGCACCTCCAGCACCGCCTGGCGCTCCCCGTCGGTGCCGATGCCGAACGATGCGAGCCAGGCCTCCAACACCTGGTCGTGACGCGCGACGATCGCTTCCGCGGACGTGTAGCGCTCGTCGGGAGCCGCGAGGTAGCCATACTCCGCATAGGCATCCGCCCCGTCTGGCGGATACAGGACGAGCATGCCGTTCTGCAGGCGCTCCATGAGCTCTGCATGGCCGCTCGCACAGGCATAGGCCTCGGTGGTGCCCTTCCCGCTCGCCGTCAATGTCGTGCCCGCAATGGTCACGTAGTTCGAGTGCATGCCCTCGAAGGAGCGCGGGCTGCGGTGCAGCTCCGCATCCAGACCCATCCGCCCGAGGATGCCGCGGATGACGTCGACCGTCTCCTTGGGGTCACGCTCCTTGTGCTTGGAGTACTCCCTGCCCACGACCCAGATCCCCCTAGCCCGAAGTCCGACAGCGCCTCGTACGTCCGTACAGCATACCCCACCCCCTATGCCCCGGCCCATGCCGGAGGCCGACGGGCCTCGCAGGGACGTCGTGCGTGTCGGTCGTGCGCTGCAGCAGCGTCAAGAGCCGCAGGCGCGGCACCCCTAGCGGACGATGGTCATGTAGCTGTTGTACAGGTCGCCGATCTCGTGCCGTATCCTCACGTAGGTGCTCCGGATGGCCTCGTCATCGGACACGTAGAGATAGTCCTCGTCCGTCAGGAGCCCGATCAGGTTGCGCTTGTCCTCGTAGTCCCTGACCGCATCGCCACTCCGCGTCTGCAGCATGGCCAGGTAGGCCTTGAGGAAGCCGAGGTACTGGCCGTCGAGCTCCCGATAGGTGCACAGCTCCCTGATGCGCAGGTAGTGACCGGAGATGCCCCGCGCCACATGCTGTCCCCAGTACTTGACCTGGTCCGGCTCGGACGAGAAGCCGTAGTCGAAGGGCGTCTTTATGTCGGTGCCAGAGAGGTAGAACCTGCGCCGATAGCGGTCCTCCGTCAGTGCGCCCAGGCGTGGGTGCAGGCTGGCGAAGGTCGAGAAGTCGTCGAAGAGGATGGCATCCGCGATGGCGGTGTTGGTCCCGATGTCGTGCACGCCGGTCCTCGACACCCAGCAGGGGTACTGCCCGTCCATGCTCGCCATGATGAGCACCTCGTCATGCGGCAGGTACGCGAACTCGATGACGCGGCGCTTGCTCAGGTCCTGCGGGTAGGGAGGTTCGATCGGATCGAACTGCGCGACTTGGTTGAGACGGTAGACGTCCAGGTCCCGCCCCCGCTCACGCCCCCTGGCGTGCTTCTGGAATCCTTGGAACCACATCGGTCCGCCCCCTCTGAAAGGCACTTGGCACCGTGAGCGTATCAGACTTCATGGTAGCCCACCGTCCCCTCGCAGGTGGGAGTTTCGGGGGCATCGCCCCGCCCTCGTCCCACACCCCTGCCAAACCAGAATTAATCCTTGCTACATCTTGGGTTAATCCTGCTCGGGTATACCTATATCGTCAGTTCAAGAGCTTCGAAATGAAGGAGTCACGATGATCACCGCCGCAATCGTCACCTACATTCTTGTTGGGATGGTCGCGCTTCCTCTCGTTGGCTGGGTGTTCGGCCTGGTCTTCCGCATCTTCGGCTGGAGCATGCGCCTCATCTTCTCGTCGCTGCGCCTGCTGCTCCTGCCGCTGTGGCTGGTTGTCGCAGCCCTCGGTGGCCTCGCCCTCGCCGCTCACGCGCTGGTACCCCTCTTCCTCATCTGGGTGGTGCTTTCCATCCTCGTTCCGGAAGAGTAGCCGCGACCCATACTATTGTGGGCAGCCTGTGCGCCCTCCCGACGCTCCCCTATCATGGATGGCAACCATCCTGCCGAGGGGAGCGTCTTTCATGCCGAAGCTCTTTGCCACCGACTTTGACGGAACGTTGTACTTCCACGAAGCGGACGAGCCCATCCGCCAGACCGACCTGGACGCCATCGCCGCGTTCCAGGCCGAGGGCAACCTCTTTGGGGCCTGCACCGGACGACCCGTGCGCGCCTTGGCCGTGCAGACCGAGGGCATCGTCCCCTTCGACTTCTACATCGCCTTGACAGGCGCGACGCTGCACGACCGCAACGTGAAGCCGATTATCGAGGCATCCATTCCGCGCGAGCTCGCGCGGGAACTCTACGATCGCTTCTCCCCTCACGCACGCGGCAACACCGCACTCGTCTGCGCCGCCGACGACTACTGGACCTTCGACAGCACGCTGGCGGCCGCCTGGCCGGTGTCGTACGCACCGGACTTCGACGCCATCCCCGACCCCACCCAAGGCTTTGGCTTGGAGACCGTCACCATCGAGGAGGCCCAGCGGCTGGCGGACGACGTCAACGAGCGCTATGCGGGCATCGTCTGCTCCTATGTCAACCTCGCGAGCATCGACGTGCTGCCGGCAGGCCACTCCAAGGGCACGGGCTTGCTCAGCGCGGCTGCCCATTTCGGGGCGACGCTGACCGCAGGAATCGGCGACTCGTACAACGATCTGCCCCTGTTGCAGGCGGCAGACGTCGCCTACACCTTCCACAGCGCCCCAGAGGACATGCGCAGGCAGGCGGATGTGCTGGTAGACAGCGTCGCGGAGGCGCTGGCGGACTTCATGACCCGCTAGCGCACGGAGGGCAAGACACCTCCAAAGCCCCGGTCCCAGCCGTCCCGACACCGGTTTTCTTATCGTGCGCTTTCGAAAAAGTGACCATGGCGGAAATGTGGGCCTCTCCCCCGCACGCAACCCGGCACAATGGATGGCAGACACCGTCATTTGAGGGAGGACGACCCATGAGGATCTCGCGCCTGCAGGTCAACCACATTACCAACCCCCTGGGATTCGACCTGGGCAACCCCACGTTCACCTGGGTCGTGGAGGATGCCAAGGGCACGCGTGCCACCGAGGCACGCATCGTCGTCACCCATGATGGAGCGACGGTCGCCGACACTGGGTGGGCCGACCTCTCCCCCATTGCGACGCAGGTGGAGGGCCTTGCCGAGGCCCTAACCCCACGTACGCGCTACGAGTGGAGCGTCTCGGTGCGCACCGACGCAGGCGAGCAGGCGACGAGCGAGACCGCCTGGTTCGAGACGGCCAAGATGGACGAGCCCTGGAGCGCGCAGTGGCTGACCTGCGACTACGCGGAGCCGCGGCATCCCATCTTCTTCACGGGGCTGGGGCCCGAGGCGCACCAGGACGTGACGAGCGCCCGACTCTACATCTGTGGCCTGGGCGTCTACGAGGCACGGCTCCTCGGCTGCGCGCTCTCCGACGACAAGCCCGAATACCTGGCACCGGGAACGCACGCCTACGACCAATGGCTGCAGTACCAGACCTATGACGTGACCGACCTCATGCAGCTCTCCCACGAGCCTGGCGAGGATCTCCTCGAAGTGCATCTGGGCCACGGATGGTACAGCGGACGCTTCGGCTTCGTGCTCTCCGACACGGGCTACTACGGCAACGACTGGCGCCTCATCGCCGAGCTGCGCATCGCCCACTCCGATGGAAGCGAGCAGGTCATAGGCACCGGCGAGGGATGGCAGGTGCGCCGCTCCAAGGTGACCTTCTCCAACATCTATGACGGCGAGCGCATGGACGACACGCTGCCCGAGCTGCCCGCCGTGCCTGCCACGCTGCTGGCTGCAGACGAGGCCGCCTCGGCCACGGCGCGCCTGCACGACCGCATCAGCCTGCCCGTCGTCGAGCACGAGCGCTTCGTACCCGAGGTCATCCATACCCCGAGGGGCGACACGGTGCTGGACCTCGGGCAGAACATCGCGGGCACCTTCGAGCTGCTGCTGAAGCACCCGCAACCCGACAGCCTGCACATCCACCTGCAGTTCGGCGAGCTGCTGCAGGACGGGGAGTTCTATCGCGACAACCTGCGCACCGCCCAGGCCGCCTACGACTACGTGGGCAGCCTGCCCGAGGACGCGATGCTCTGCCTGCGGCCGCACTTCACGTTCTACGGCTACCGCTACGTGAAGGTCGAGGGCAACGTCGACCTCGACCATGCGGAATTCACAGGCATCGCGCTCTACAGCGACTTCGACAGCGAGCGCGGACGCATCTCCACGGGCAGCTCCAAAGTCAACCAGCTCGTCTCCAACGCACGCTGGGGCATGAGGGGCAACTTCCTGGACACCGCCACCGACTGCCCCCAGCGTGACGAGCGCATGGGCTGGACCGGCGATGCCAACGTGTTCAGCGGCACGGCCATGCGCCTGGCGGCACCCTACGCCTTCTACCGCAAGTACCTCTACGACATGGCGCTGGAGCAGAAGGCCGCCGACGGGCTGGTGCCCATGGTCATCCCCAGCTACGGCTTGAGGGAAGGCGCATCGGTGTGGGGTGACGCGACCTGCCGGATCCCGTGGAACATGTACGAGGTGGACGGCGACCCGGCGATCCTCGCCGAGCACTACAACGCCATGCGCAGCTGGGTGGACTGGATCGAGGCCCAGGACGGCGACGACCACGGCTGGGAGCGCCACTTCCAGTTCGGCGACTGGCTCGCCCTGGACAGCAAGGACCCCGCGGGGCGCATCGGCTACACCGACAACGGCCTGATCGGCTATCTCAGCTGGTGGGACAGCGCGCTGACCGTCGCGGCGGCGGCCCACGTGCTGGGCAAGCCCCAGGACGAGGCGCACTATCGCGAACTGGCCGCACGCATCCGCAGCTGGATCGAGGCGCAGTACTACACCGCGACCGGACGCTGCGCCGTCAACACGCAGACCGCCTACGCCCTCTCGCTCTGGTATGGCTTTGGCGACCGCTCCTGGTCCGCCGCACAGCTGAAGAAGCTGCTCAACGAGAACGGGGGCAAGCTCGCTACGGGCTTCGTCGGCACGCCGCTGCTATGCCCCGTCCTCTCGCAGAACGGCATGGACCGCGACGCCTACCGGCTGCTGCTGAACGAGGAGTACCCGGGATGGCTGTTCGCCGTCAACCTTGGGGCCACGACCATCTGGGAGCGCTGGAACTCGCTCGACGCAGACGGGCACATCACCGGCACGGACATGAACTCGATGAACCACTACAGCTATGGCGCCATCGTCGAGTGGATGTGGACCTACGCGGCCGGTCTGATGCTGCTGGAGCCCGGCTTTGTCCGCACGCGCGTCGCGCCGCACGTCAACTGGTCGCTGCGCTCGCTGGATGCCACCATCGACACGGCTGCCGGCACCTGGCATATAGCCTGGCAGTGCGTCGACGAGACCCACCTGCACCTCTCGCTGACCGTCCCCTTCGGCGCGACCGCCGAGGTCGAGCTGCCCCTCGCGTCCGAGTCCGCCTATGCGGAGCTGGGCGGCCACACCCTGGGGGCGGGAACGTACGGGCTGACCTACGAGACCACGGCCCCGCTGCGCCGCGTGCCCAACGCCGATTGGACCATTGCCCAGATTCTGGCGGCAGCCGATGTCTGCAACGCGGTGCGTCCGTTCGTGGATGGGTTCGACTGGGCGATGATGAACGCCGACCCGAACGCAACCCTGCGCGAGGCGCAGACGGCAGGCCTCGGCCAGAACCATATGATGACGGCCGAGGAGCTGGAGGCCTGCGACGCCGCGATGCGAGAGCTTGCGGAATAGGGTCCTACCGGCAGAGACGCCCGAACGCTCACAGGCGCTCGAAGCGCACCAGATAGTCAGCTACGCACGTCGCGTCATCGGCCAGCCGAGGCGCGACGTTGCGGACGAAGTCGCCCCGCACGTTCAGCCGCAGCATCTGGCCCGCACCCATCTGGATGTCGCCGCACAGGAACGCCTCGCTGTCGTCGGCAAAGCCGAAGGTGCGCTCGTAGATGCCGACGCCCTCGTAGATGATGCGGTCGCCGCAGCTGATGCGCAGGTGGAAGTGGTCGCCATAGGCAAAGTCCGCCACCCGCTGGAGGTCGCGGTTGCCGATGTTGATGCGGCAGCTGCCGTAGGGCTTGTCGATGTTGTAGATGCCACCCTCCGCCCAACCGTCGCCCAGGCGGGCATCGATGTTGGTCAGGGGGACGAGGACGACCTCGTCAACGGGATAGCTTGGGCCAACCCCCTCGTAGGAGATGACCCCCGCAGCAAGGCGGGCGGCCGTGTAGGCATAGACGTCGCGCCCATTGAAGATGTGGACGTCCTCGCTGCCCGGCAGGCGATTGACGCGCTCGTCTATCTCGCGCACCTCCGCCAGCTGGTCCGCCAGCATCGTCAGCGTCCCGTTGTCGGGCGTCACCACGAAGCTGCCGCCAGCCAGCCGTGCCACGCACGAGCGGCGGGAGGTGCCCACGCCGGGATCGACGACCGACACGAACACGGTCCCCGACGGCCAGAACGGCACGATGGACGAGAGCTGGTACGCAGCCTCGCGGATGTCGTACGCCGCGATGCCGTGCGTGAAGTCATAGACCGGCACCTGCGGGTCGACGCATCTGACCACGCCAGCCAGGACGCCTCCCCCACCGGCTCCAAAGTCGGTCTGGAACACTACGGTCGGCTTCATCGGCTCGCTCCTCCCCTGCCTGCGACATCGCCCATTCTACAGCCTGCCCATATGCGGCAGCAATCCGCAGATGCGCGCGCCGCGCCAAGCGCCGCCTGTCGTAGACTGTAGTGGTCGAGGGGGGAGCATGGCGACACTGCGGACACGTATCGAACAGGGCGCGCCATGGGCGGCGTGGCTGGGGCTGGGGTCTTGGATTGGATCCCACCTGATGCTCATCGTGCCGGCCGGTGTCGCGGTGGGCATCCTGTTCCCCCAGGTCCTCCTGCCGGTCAAGCCCTACGTCACGACGCTGTTCGCCATCATGACCTTCCAGAACTCCCTCGGCAACGACCTGCGCTCGATGCGCAGGGCCCTCAGCCAGCCGCTCGTGCTGGCAGCTGCGCTGCTGATGGTGCACGTGGGGATGCCCCTGCTGACCTATGCGGTGTCCAGCCTCGTCTTCGGCGCCACGTCCCCCACCGTCGCCGGGGTGGTGCTCGAGTACTCCGTCCCCATCGGGGCCTCCACGGTCATGTGGATAGGCATGTTCGAGGGTGAGCTCGCCTTGGGCCTGGCGACGCTGCTGATATCGACGCTGTTGGCCCCCTTCACCATACCGCTGACGCTCCAGCTGCTGGTGGGGGCGGCGGTCGAGGTGGACGCGCTGGGGATGATGGCCGACATGCTGGTGATGATCGCCCTGCCAGCGCTGGCCGCGACGCTGTTCAACGAGTTCTCGCATGGCTGGGCCAAGCAGCGCCTGGCACCCGCCACCACGCCCCTGTCGCGCATCATCCTGCCCGTCATCGTCTCGACCAATGCCACGGGCATCTCCAGCTACCTGCACAACCTGACGCCACGTCTCGTGGGCATCATGGCCTTCATGCTGGCGTTCGCCGTCCTCAGCTTCGTGTTCGGCATGGCGCTAGCGTACGCCCTGTCCCACGACCGCGCCCGCTTCGTGGTCATCTCCTTCTGCTGCGGCATCCGCAACGTGTCGGCAGGGGCCGTGCTGGCATCGCAGCACTTCGGCCCCGAGGTGATGTTCCCCGCCGTCATCGGCACCCTGTTCCAGCAGTTTCTGGCGGCGCTCTTCGGAAAGGTAATGCAGCGCGTCCTCGACCGCTCCAACCTGGCCTGAGCCTCGGGGCGCCTTGCGGGTCGGGGCCGGCTGAGGCGATCACCCTACGCTCAGCCAACAGGAGCGGCAGCTTGCCAGAGCTCTCGCCATTTGCCACCCACGTCATACCTTACAGTGATATGTGGCCACAACAGGGACAGGAGGGAATCCATGTTTAGCGCATCCACGGCACTGTTGGCATTTCTCATCGGCATCGTCGGCTGCATCTTCGGTGGCACCCAGACCTTCATCGTCACCGGATTCGTCGGACTGTTCGTCTATGCCCTGCAGGCGGTCGGCATCCAGAGCGAGTTTCTCTCCGAGACGCTGATGAACACGGTCTTCCTACCGGCCATCATCTTCAACGCCGCCTCGGTCTCCACCGCCTATGCCGCGCGCACGTACGACATCGAGGGCTGGGACATCAACCACTCGCTGCTGTTCACCCACAACCCCATCGTGTCGCTGATGGGCGGCTTCGGCGGTCTGATAGGGTACCTGGTCTTCACCTTCGCGCGCATGATCAACCTGCCAGCGGACCAGGGCTCGTTCTCGGTCATCCTCGTGGGCGTCCTCACGCGCCTGCTGCTGGGCCACGGCCATTGGACCAACCCCAACGCCACGGCCTACTACCAGAAGGAGGGCCCACGCTACTGGGCGTTCCAGCTGGTCAACGCCGTCGGCATCTGCGGGCTGACCGCGATGGTGCTGTCCCAGGTTGATCCCGCCTTCTACAACATCGTGTTCAACATCTCCGCCGCCCTGATCCTGCTGTCGATCTTCGACCAGCAGCGGCGCACCTACCCCACAACCCATCACGAGACGCTGGTGGTGGCCTACGCGATGGCGGCGACCGGCGGCAACGTCGTGCTCTCCGCAGGCTTCGGCATGCTCGCGAACCTCATCTACCTGCTCTTCGCCCGCTACTTCAACGAGAACTGCGACACCCACATCGACCCGCCCGCCGTGGCGATCGAAATCTGCTCGCTCATCCTCTGGACCTGCTTCTAGGCCTTGGGCACGATCTAGCAAGGCGGGCGCCTGTCACCTTCGGCAGGCGCCCGCCTCTTGTTGGGCCAGTGGGGCAGACTGCGGCAGATGGCACGTCGGTAGCCATTGCCCGTTACGGGACGGGACCGCTGGTCGGTCGGATAGAATGTCTGCGTCCCCACACCCAGTGTCAGCATAGGCGACGGGAGGATCGCATGGCACGAAAGCGGCAGCATGTCATCACCAACGCCGCCGAGCTGATGGCCAGGGACGCCGCCCTCGACCGCGAGATCTGTGGCATCGACCTGCCCGAGGAGCGCGAGACGCGCCTGGCCGACGAGGGTGCCCATGACCCCACCCCCTCGTACTACTTCGTTCTCGAGGAGCTGTTCGCCCACTTCGACTTCGGTGCACGCACCCAGCTGCTGGACGTGGGCTGTGGCACCGGTCGCGTTCTGGCGTACTTCCTGTGGAGGGGATTTGCCGGACATGCGACGGGAGTCGAACTCGACCCCGAGCTGGCGCAGGTCGCCGCCTCCTGGATCTCCGGGCACGACAACCTCTCCGTCATACAGGGCAGCGCCCTCGACCTCGACCTGAACCGCTACACCGACTTCTACCTGTTCAACCCCTTCTCCCCCGGCATCCTCCATCGCTTCATAGAGTCCATCGAGGAGCAGGTGGACCACCCCATCACCCTTGCGCACATGTCCGACAACGGCGACACCTGGCACTATGTGGGCAGGGGCGGATGGACCGAGCTCGCGTCGGGCAGCATCCAGAACTACCGCAACGACCGGGGTTACCCCTTCCGCGCCTACGAGAACCCCCAGCACTACACCATCTGGCGCTACGAGCCGTAGTGTCGCAGGATGACAGAGGGGCCGGACCTCGCCAGGCCAGCCCCTCCATGCTCCTTGTCGCCGTGCGGTTTGCGCCTTCCCTACAGGCTGGTCCTTCCGTAGGCCTTCTCCCAGTTGGCCGTGAACTCATCCATGGCGATGGCGGTGCCGGGGTGGTCCACCATGTCGCGGATGGTGTCGGGGTTGACCGTGATGGACGGCACGCCGGCGGCCAGCAGCTGGTGCACCTGGTCGACGTTCTTGAAGCTCGCCGCGCAGACCTTGGCGTCGAAGCCGTACTGGGCGAGCGTCTCCACGAGCTCGATGACCTGACCCACGCCGTCGCCGTAGTTGCACATGCGGTTGACGTAGGGCGCGAGGTAGTCCGCGCCGGCCTTGGCGGCCCAGAAGGCCTGGTCGGGCGAGTAGATGCCGGTAGCCAGCACGCTGATGCCCTTGGCCTTGACGGCGGGGATGGCACGCAGGCCCTCACGGGTCACGGGAATCTTGACCACGATGTTCTTGCCACCGCGGATGGAGGCGATCTTCTCGGCCTCGGCCAGGATGCCGTCGTAGTCGAGCGAGACGACCTGGGCAATGATCTTCTGGTCTTCGGTCAGCACCTCGGCGAGCTCAGCAAAGACCTGCTCAGGCTCCTTGCCGCTCTTGGTGATGATGGTGGGGTTGGTGGTGACGCCGTCGATGGGCAGAAACGCGCACAGCTCGCGGATGGCCTCGATGTCAGCGCTGTCGATGAAGAACTCCATGGTCGTTTCCCTTCTTGGCTCGATTGCCCGCTTTCGTCCGTCTGGGACGGTTCTCCTTGGTCGAAACGTTATAGATGACTCGACCGTGGAGAACCGTCCCCGATGGTCGAACCTTCGGGCGATGGGGACGGAGCGATTCCGAGCGAGAGAACCGTCCCCATCGCTTGCCTGCCTACAGCACCTGCTCGGTACGGTCGATGATGTCGTCCTGCGTGGCCTTGGACAGCACGTTGAAGAAGGCGCTGTAGCCGGCCACACGCACGATGAGGTCCTTGTGACGCTCGGGGTGCGCCTGGGCATCCAGCAGCGTGGCACGGTCGACCACATTGAACTGAACGTGGTAGCCATGCAGGCGGTTGAAGAAGGTGCGCAGCATCATCTCGAGCTTCATCTTGTTCTCGTCGCGTGCGAGCATGGTGGGGGTCACCTTCTGGTTGAGCAGCACGCCACCGGTGATCTTGTCGGTGGGCAGCTTGGAGACGGTCTTGAACACGGCCGTCGGACCCTGCTTGTCGCAGTTGTGCGCAGGGCTGCAGCCCTCGGCCAGCGGCTCGTGCGCCTTGCGGCCGTCGGGAGTGGCCATGGTACCCATGCCCTGGCCCACGTTTGCGCTGATGGAGCTGGTGCCCGCATAGCGGATGCCGCCGATGGGGCCGCGGCCGAAGCGGGTGTTGTGGTACTTGGCGACCTCGTCGATGTAGGGCTCGTAGCACTCGACGGCCAGGCTGTCCACGTAGTCGTCGTCGTTGCCATACTTGGGGGCGCCGTCGATCAGCAGCTGCCGGATGCGCGCACCCTCCTCGCCGGCAAAGTCGCTCTGCAGGGCATCCCAGAGCTGCTGGCGCGTGATGACGCCCTCCTCGTAGACGAGCTTCTTGATGGCGGCCAAGCTGTCAGCCATGTTGGCGATGCCCACCTGCAGGCCACTGATGAAGTCGTAGACGGCGCCGCCCTCCTTGATCGTCTTGCCACGGGCGATGCAGTCGTCGGTGAGGGCGGAGCACAGCACGTCGGGCACGTCGCGCTCGGAGGCCTTGTCGATGGCGTTCTCGACGACCACCGACCAGCGGCACATCTCCCGCAGGCTCGCGTCCCAGGCGGCCATGAGCTCGTCGAAGCTCTCCCACTCGAGGAAGCTGCCGTGCCCCTCGACGAAGCGCTTGCCCGAGGTAAGGTCCACGCCGCCGTTCATCGCGCACAGCAGCAGGCGCGGGAAGTTGATGTAGCTCATGCCCGTGCAGCGGTAGCCCCAACGGCCGGGCACGGCGGTCTCGACGCAGCCGATGGCGCTGTAGTTGTACGCGTCGTATTCGCTGACACCCCAGGCGAGGAAGCTCGGGATGATGATCTCGTCGTTGTTGAGGGCGGGCATGCCAAAGCCGAGCTTCATGACCTCGACGCACTCGTCGAAGAACGCCGGGTCGAGGTTGGCGTGGTAGCGCACGGTGAGGTTGGGCTGGGTCAGGCGCGTCTGTGCGACGGAGCGCAGCACAAGCCAGCTCATGGGGTTGACGGCGTCCTTGTGCGGGGCATCGGGCGTCTGGCCGCCGATGGTGACGTTCTGGTACATGGGGCTGCCCGCGCTGGAGTAGGTATGTGCCTGGGAGCGGATCTTCTGCACGGTGAGGGTCTTGATCCAGAGGTTGGTGAGCAGCTCGAGCGCCTCGTCCTCGGTGATGCGACCAGCCGCGAGGTCAGCCTCGTAGAACGGGTCCATATACTGGTCGAAGCGACCGAAGGAGAGGCTGTGGCCGTTGGACTCGATCTGCAGCAGCACTTGGCTGAACCATGCGGCCTGGACGGCCTCGTAGAAGGTCTCCGCCGGCTCGTAGGGCACGCGGGCGCAGGCGGCTGCCATGCGCTCGAGCTCGGCCCTGCGGATGGGGTCGTCGCAGGCAGCGGCCTGCTCGGCAGCCAGGTCGGCGTAGCGCTGGGCCCAACGGCGGACGGCGTCTATGACGATCAGGACGGCCTTGTAGAAGACGTACTTGTCGATGGAATCGGGATCGCAGAGGTCGAGGGCGGCCTTGGCGGCGCGGGCACGCTCCTCGTAGCCGCGCAGACCCTCCCTGAGCATGCGGGCGTGGTTGATGGCGAGGTGCGCGTCACCGGCATTGAGCTTGCCCTCCATGCCAAAGACGCCCGTCTCCATGAAGACGGAGACCTCCTCGGGCAGAAGGGCCTCGCCGCGCGAGCGCAGGTTGTTGTTCTCCCAGAACGGGGCGATGTCGCGGACGGCCTGCTTGTCCTCCTCGGTCATGTAGAAGACGTCGCCGTCGCGCTTCTCGAACTTGTCCAGCTCGTCGACCACGAAGCCGAGCGTGTACTCGGGGAAGACCGGAGCGTTGCCGTTCTTGGTGGCCTGGTTGCCGGCGATGAGCGTCTTGTCCTCGATGTAGATGCTCATGTGGTCGAGCACGTGCGCGAAGGCGAGGGCGCGACGCATCACGGGCGGCTGGTTGAGCGTCTGGCGGTACGACTCGGTGTACAACACGGCACGCTCGGCGTCGACGAAGGGCCTCTCGTCGAGCACCTCCTCGCGGAAGGCCTGCATGCGCTCGGTGAGGGCGCCGAAGTGCTCGCGGTTCTCCATGGACGGGTTCCTTTCTCTCTCGGAAGCACTTTTGCTTTCGTTCGTAAATCATATTAGAGGCATCATCAGCAATTGTCAAGCTAATATTTTGACCAATTGCCTATTTACTTTCGTTCGTAAGTTTTGTTATGATTGAACAGAGCAATTGGAGGAGTGCCGAAGGAACGCACCTCATGGCTATGAGATCAGGAGAGGCCTCATGCAAGCCGCGACCGTCTTCAACATCCAGAAGTTCAGCCTGAACGACGGGCCGGGCATCCGCACCGTCGTCTTTCTCAAGGGCTGTCCGCTGCGCTGCGCCTGGTGCTCCAACCCCGAGAGCCAGCAGCGCGCACCACAGCTCGAGTGGAAGGAGAGCGCCTGCGTGGGGTGCGGCGCCTGCGTGGCCGCCGCACCCGGAGCCGAGGCCGTCACCTATGCGGGCAAGCGTCACGTGGACGTGCGCACCCTGAGGGGAGACGCCCCCGAGGCCCAGGCAGCGGTGCGCGCCTGCCCCGCACGTGCCCTCACCTGCACGGGCGAGACCAGGACCGTGGACGAGGTCATGCGTGTCTGCCTGCAGGATCAGCCCTTCTACGAGGACTCGGGCGGTGGCGTTACCCTCTCTGGCGGAGAGGCGCTCACGTGGCCCGACTTCTGCGAGGAGCTTCTCGTCCGGCTGCACGACCACGGCATCGACACCTGCATCGAGACCGAGGCGCACGTCTCGCCCGACGTCTTCCAGCGCATCGCCGCACACCTCGACCACATGCTCATCGACCTCAAGCACGTGGATGCCAACAGGTTGCGCTCTCACACGGCCGGCAAGGCCGACCTCATGCTGGGCAACCTCGGCTGGGCGATTGCCCACCACCCGGACGTATTGCCTCGCACGCCGGTCATCCCCAGCTTCAACGACGGAATCGAGGACGCCCGTGCGATGGCCCGGTGGCTGCGTGAGGCAGGCGCCACGCGCGTGCAGCTCCTCCCCTTCCACAACTTCGGAGAGAGCAAGTACGCGCTGCTCGACATGCCCTACGCCCTGCATGGAGCGAAGAACCTGCATCCCGAGGACCTGGACGAATACCGACAGACCTACCTCGACGAGGGCATCGAGGCGTTCTTCTAGGCAGCCACAGCACCACGGCAGCCCCATCCCGACATCCCTGGCAGAGAGGACCCATCCATGAGCAAGAGCATCACCGTCTACGGCGTCTCCGACATGACCGGCGAGACCGTCGCCCGCATCGTGCGGGCCGCCTCGGCGCAGTTCCCCACAGGCGAGGTGACCATCAAGGTGCTGCAGCACGTCAGCGGAGCCCAGCAAGTCATCGACCTCATCGAGCGCGAGGGCGACACTGGAGGTCGCACGGCGGTGTTCCACACCATACTGAGCCCTCGCACGCGCACCAACCTGCGCAACGCCCTCCAGACCCTGCGCATCCCCTCGATCGACCTGCTGGGATCGACAGCCCACGTCATGGCCGACCTGCTCGACGAGCGACCGCAGCCCACACCCGGCCTCACCATCGATGACGGTGCCGAACCGACGTGGTTCGACCTATCGCTGGGCTAGGGCCCTCCCCTACGCGATGGTCACCATGACGCCGGAGCGTTCCAGGCTCTGGCGCCACTCGTCCGGGATTCGCTCGTCGGTGATGACGCTGACCAGCTTGCCCGGCAATCGCATGGGGATGGCTCCACGCTGGTCGAACTTCTCCGACTCGGTGAGCACGACGACCTCGGCTGCCGACTCGGCCATCGAACGTACCGCGTCGGCGCGCATCTGGTCCGCATTGGTGAAGCCGACATTCTCGATCCAACCGTCGGTGCCGATGAAGAGGCGGTCTACATAGAACTCCTGTGCACAGGTGTGCACGAGCGGCCCCACCATCACCTGCGAGTCTCGCTGGTAGGTCCCGCCCAGCAGCACACAGCTCACCCGTGCGCTGTCACGCACGTAGTTGGCGATGAACGCGCTGTTGGTGACGATGGTCACGCCATCGGCATGGTCTGCCAGCTCTCGCGCAAGCAGGGCGCAACAGCTGCCGCTCTCCACCATGACCGTCGAACCGTCTGGCACCAGCCGAGCTGCGGCCCGGGCGATGAGGCGCTTCTCCTCATAGTGGTAGGCGAGCCGTCCGCCCACGTCATTGGGATTGGCGAGCTGCGCAAACCCGTGCACGCGCTGGACCAGCCCCTTGGCCTGCAGTGCATCGAGGTCCTTGCGCACCGTCACCTCCGACACGCCGAGCAGCTGGGAGAGGTAGGCGACCTCCACCTTGCCCTGTGAGGTGAGAATCTCGAGAATCTGATTGTCTCGCTTGGCCATGGCCTTCCTTCGCGTCGGAATCAATTTCTAACGCATTCAAGTATAGCTATGTTCGTAATCCAAGAGTACGGTTGACGAAAGCCGACGCGCCTATCCATGCGCCGACACGCGCACGGATGCGCGACTGCTTGCAGCATGGGGAAGGCCTCCTCCATTGTTCTGAAGAGGCCAAAGACTGCCTGGTCCGATGCTAGAGGTCGCGGTAGTCGACGAGTCGCAGGTCTGGCTGCACCTCGAGCCACGCGCGCAGCGCGGGGTCTATGAGCGCGTCGACCTCCTTGGTGCGGTTCACCGTCAGGCTGGAGTTGCCCAGGATGAAGGCGTCGAGGTAGCCAGGGTGGAACACGAGCACGTAGGTCTCTCCGTCGGCCATGCCCTCCACCGTGCGGCGGATGAACTCCGCAGGGTCGTACTGCTCGGGCGGGAGCACGTCCTCGAGCGCCATGTGCACGTCGGTCTCGCCGCAGCGCACCACCCTGGTGGGGTCGAAGCTCGCGACCTGCTCCTTGAGGCCGTGGGCCTCGGCCACGTCGTGGATGGCCTGGTTGAGGTTCTTGCTCATGACGGCGTGGGCCTCGAAGTAGTCGGGGTCCCTGCCCACGATCTCCCGAGAGCGCGCGAGCTGCGCCTCGATCTCGATGACGAGCTCGTCGTACTCGGCGATCTCACAGCCCTCCTGAAAGGCGGCGCGGTACGCGCGCGAGCTCTTGAGCTGGCCGTTCCCGTCGAGCAGGCTCGGGACGAGCGCGGGGTCCGCGCAGGGGGTCCCCAGGCAGAGGTTGGTGTGCTGACCGATGGCGATGTCGGCGTCCTTGATCCACTCCCAGCCGCGGGCCGTCTCGGGCATGTTGGGCATGAGGCCGGCAGAGCGCACGAGGCCCTCGTTGACGGCGCGAGCGATGCCCAGGTTGACGGCGTAGCTGTAGCCGATGTCGTCGGCGCGGATGAGGAGCTGCTTCATGGTGGGGTCCTCCCGTTTGGAATGGTTTTCATCATTCTAGTACCCGAAGGTGTGCCTGCATGGAAATTCAGCTCCCGACACGGGTGATGTCAGATGGGAAGGATCGCCCCTCTCGCCACGGCATCGTCGCATTCACCAGGCTCTTCACCGGAGAGGCAGGATCTCGGGCTCGGTCATGTCATGGCTCGCATCCAAGCCGGTGGCACTCGTCCCACCACCAGCTGCTACCACTCGGCTGGCCCTCGGGTTTTCCGGTATGCGCGCTGTCGGATACACTGGGTTGCACCCGACGACAGGAGCACCCATGCAGCGCACGCCATTCAACGACGGTTGGACCTTCTTCCGCGATGACGACACCACCGGACAACCCGTCACCCTGCCCCACGACGCGATGATCCACGCGCCGCGCCGCGCTGACGCTCCCTCGACCGGCGAGCAGGGCAACTTCGCAGGCGGAACCTACCGTTACGAGCGACGCTTCTTCGCACCGGCCGTCACTCGGACCACCATACTGCAGTTCGGCGGCGTCTACCGTCGCGCGCGCGTCATCCTCAACGGCAGCGAGGTCGCCAGCCATGCGTACGGCTGGACGCCCTTCTTCGTCGACCTGACCGGGCACCTGCTGCCCGGGAAGGAGAATACCCTGGTCGTGACCTGCGACAATGCCGCCCAGCCCGACTCCCGCTGGTATACCGGGGCCGGCATCTTCCGTCCCGTCTGGCTCTGGCAGGGCGGACCGCGCCACATCGCACCCGAGGGCGTCCGCCTGCGCACCATCTCCGTCAACCCCACGCGCATCCAAGTCGACATTGAGGCCGGCGAGGGGGATGTCTGCTTCGAGCTGCTTGACGGGGACCGGGTCGTCGCCTCTGGCTGGGACCGTCACCTGGAGCTGTCCGTCCCCGATGCCCACCTGTGGAGCGATGAGGACCCCCACCTCCACACGTGGCGCGTGCGCCTGTCCGAGGGCGAGTCGACTCTGGACGAGGCGACCGGCACCTTTGGCATCCGCCTCGTCACCTGGGGCACCGACGGCCTGTTCGTCAACGGGCAACGCACCCTGCTGCGCGGCGGATGCATCCATGCGGACTGCGGCATCCTCGGGGCGGCCGCACTGCCCGAGGCGGACCGCAGGCGCGTCCGCATGATGAGGGAGGCCGGCTACAACGCCATCCGCAGCGCGCACAACCCCGCCTCCGACGCAACCGTGGAGGCCTGCGACGAGTATGGCGTCTACCTGATGGACGAGGGTTGGGACCAGTGGTTCTGGCACAAGAACCCCTATGACTACGCCGACGAGTGGCGCGACAACCACCTCGCCGACCTCGACGCGATGGTCGCGCGCGACTACAACCACCCCTCGGTCATCATGTGGTCCATCGGCAACGAGGTCAGCGAGCCCAGCTGCGACGAAGGGCTGGCGGCCATCGACGAGATGGTGGCCCATCTGCACCAGGCGGATCCCGGAAGGCCCGTCACCTGCGGCATCAACCTAGCCATCCTCGGTAGCGCCGCGGCAGGACGCTCCGTCTACAACGCCGAGGGCGACCCCGATGCCGACGACAACGCCGGGGCGGGGCTCGACAGCAGCACCTTCAACGCCCTCACGCAGGTCATCGGCGCAGGCATGAACTACATGGCCAACCTGCCGTCCTACGACCATGCCTGCTCTCCCGCGCTCGACCGCCTGGACATCGCCGGCTACAACTATGCACGCGGTCGCTATGCGCTGGAGCGCCGCGCCCACCCCCAGCGCATCATCGTCGGCAGCGAGACCTTCCATGGCGACGTCGTACGCAACTACCGCGCGATGCAGCGCCTCCCCTACCTGGTCGGGGATTTCACATGGTCGGCCTGGGACTATCTGGGCGAGGCGGGCTGCGGGGCCTGGACCTATGGCGACCCCGACCGCGCCTTCCAGAAGTCCTATCCCTGGCTGTTGGCCTATCAGGGTGCCTTTGACATCTGCGGTCATCCGAACGCCGAGCTGTTCCTGGCCCAGACCGCCTGGGGTCGCACGACCGACACCCCGCTGGTGGCCATCCAGCCACTAGGCCACGACGAGCAGGCCTCGCGCGCCATCTGGCGCTTCTCGGATGCGATCCCCAGCTGGAGTTGGAAGGGATGCGAGGGACAGCGCGCCAATGTCGAGGTCTATTGCGACGCACCGGTCGTGGAGCTGAGGATAGACGGCGTCAACATCGGCCGCAAGCGCCCCCATGATGGCATCTGCCGTTGGCGTGTGCCCTACAAGCCCGGCGAGCTGCGAGCGACCGCACTGACCGCCCGGGGCGAGGAGCTTGGCGCGACCGTGCTGCACTCTGCCGGACCCGCCCGGGTGTACCTGGTGCCCGAGGCATACGAGGCCCGTCCCGGTGCCATCGTGTTCGTGGACGTTGCCATAGCCGACGATGCGGGCATGGTCGAGACCAACGACGACCGACTGCTGTCGGCGCAGGTCGAAGGCGGCGAGCTGCTGGCATTTGGCAGCGCGCGACCGCGTACCGAGGAGCGCTACGACACGGGCGCCCACACCAGCTTCCAAGGGCACGCCCAGGCGATCGTCAGGCTGGGTTCCGAAGGACGCGCAACGCTGGTGGTGGATGACCAGACCGCGGACAACCGGGTGATCCTGACGCTGGGCTAGACGAGGCGCGCCTTCACCGCCTCGATGGTCTCGTAGTCGATGCCGCAACCGTGCAGGAAGGCGACCACGCCGCCCGCCGTCTCGACCACGTCCCACGCATGCTCGATCGCGTACGCGGGCGACGCGCAGAAGTTCTCGCGCTCCAGCCCTTCCTGACGCTCGAAGTCCGCCGCGTAGCCGTCGTTGCGCATCATGTGCAGCTGGCTCTGCACATAGCTGGAGACGCAGTCCCACTTGTCGCAACCCGCCAGGGCCATCAGCAGCATCGCGAGGATGCCCGTACGGTCCTTGCCGGCCATGCAGTGGAACAGAATGCAGCCCTCGGGCGCCTCGGCGATGAACCGGAAGCAGTTGGCGATGCCGTCGCGCGAGGCGAGGATCATGTCGTAGAGCTGACTGAAGCTGGGACGATAGTCCTCGTAGATCATCCGCATCATCTCGTCGTTGGAGATGTCCAGCTGTAGCAGGGGGTAGTTGGCGCTGCGCACGTCAGGCCCAATCGGGCGGTCGGGCTCGCCCTCCACCTCGCGGGGGTCGCGCAGGTCGATGACGGCCACCACGCCATAGCCCCGCAGGAAGGCGCAGTCCCCCTCGGTCAGCCCCACGAGCCAGTCGCTGCGCAGGAACCGGTGGTAGCGGGTCATCCCACCTCCGGCAGTGGGGTATCCGCCCAGGTCGCGCACGTTGCTGGCCCCCTCCAGGGGCAGACGGTTCCAATCCAGTTCGCATGGCTGAGTCATGGCTGTGCTCCTCGTCGGCGTCTCTGTGGTCGGGTCATGCAGGCTACTGCAGCAGCGAGGCGAGGCTTGCCAGCAGATCGTCTCCACCGGCACCGTCCTGGGGCAGACCGTGGCGCACGTCCAGCCAGCCCTTCGCGACGCAGGTGCGCAAGTCCCAGTCGGCATGTTCGGGATCGTCCACGCGATAGCTCCAGCAGCAGCCGCCGATTCCCTGGTCCCACGCGTCGAGCTGGGCATCGGCCAACGTGCGATAGAACGAGCGCAGCTCGTCGTCATCCATCTGCTTCGTCAGCGGGCTGTGGTTGCCCAGGCACCACTCCCCCACCAGCACCTGATGGTGCCGGGCCGCACGAGCCACCCGATCGGCAAGCTCCGCGACCCTGGCCAGGTACTCGGACGCATCGAAGCTCTCGAACCCATGCTCCTGGAAGACCAGGTACTGGTGAGTGTCGATGACGACGTTCTCGTAGCGGTCGGCGGGCAGCAGGTCGTCCCAGGTGTCCAGCTCGAACTGGTCATGGAAGACGAGCGCGACCTCGGGTCCCACGATGGGACGCACCCGGTCGTACACGCGCTCGTAGAAGTCCAGCAGGACCTCGCGCGGAATGACCTGCGAACGGGCGACGCGGTCGGGATAGTCCTTGCCGTAGTTTGCCAGGTTCATGTCGAGCATGAACTGGTTCGCCGGCTCGTTGAGCGCCTCGATGCCCCAGAGCGCGGGATTGCCCGCGTAGCGTCGGGCGATCCGCTCCAAGAGGCCAATGGTTCCCTCGATGCGCGCCGGATCCTGCGCCCAGGCGCAGAGGCCCATGTAGCCCCCGTTGTCGAAGGCGTTCTGTGACAGAGGCACCGTGTGCAGGTCGACGAGGACCTTGATGCCCCAGCGCTCCGCCCACTCGAAGGCATGGTCGAGATGCTCGACGCAAGCGCTGTGGTGCTCGGTACCAAAGAGGTAGTACGGAACGGGGATGCGCACCAGGTCAATGCCGGACTGGGCCATCCAGACGAAGTCGAACTCGGTGATGTGGGTCGCACGATGGTGCTCGAGCGCCGCCGCGAGCTGCTCTGGGTCGAACTCGTCGATCAGGCCGCGGTCGTCCTCGCTCTCTGCCGTAGAGAGTGGGGATGCCCCCATCCACTTCTCCAGCGCCAGCCAGTTGCCCAGGTTCGCCCCACGAATCTTCATCACAACCCCCTCGGTCGTCTGCATGCCCCTTCAGTTTAGGGGTTTGGCGAGGAACGTGCGGCCAGCCGGCCACCGGCAGTGTGGCATGACGGGTCCGTACGCTACCATGGCACCAAGCGACAGGACTACCGGGAGGCTTCCATGCAGGTCACGCTCGCACTCGTCCAGAGTGGCTATCCGACAGACGGGGACGTCCTCGCCCAGGTCGAGGGGTATGCCACCGAGGCACAGGCTGCAGGAGCAGATCTGCTGGCCTTTCCCGAAGACCTGATGTGCCCGCGCCACCTGAGCTCCACGGAGCTGCGCGAGCTGGCCGAGCCACTAGACGGCCCCTTTGCCTCGACGCTCTGCGACATCGCCGCGCGTCACGGCCTCTGGCTCGTCGCGACGATGTTCGAGGCCAACCCGGTGGGAAACCCGCCGTTCAACACGGCCCTGGTCATCGACGATACCGGCACCGTACGGGGAAGCTATCGCAAGTGCCACCTCTATGATGCCCATGGCGTCCTCGAGTCGAGGCGCACCTCGGCGGGTAACGCGCTCTTTCGTCCCATAAATACCCCCTTCGGCAGGCTGGGGCTGGGCATATGCTACGACCTGCGCTTCCCGGAGTTGGCGAGGGCCGAGGCGCTGGCCGGTTGCGACCTGCTGATCTATCCCGCCTGCTGGTACGACGGTCCCCACAAGCGGGAGCACTGGCAGACGCTCCTGCAGGCGCGCGCCATCGAGAACGAGCTCTTCGTGGCAGGCATCTGTCACGCGGGAGGGAACTTCGTGGAGGACAGCCTGGTCGCGGACCCCCTCGGCCGCATCCTCACGCCCAAGGTCACGGGAGAGGCGCTGCTCGTCACGTCCATCGAGACTCAGGAGGCGGCGTCCGCCCGCGAGGCGATGCCGCTGCTGGCCCATCGGCGTCCCGATCTGTACTGAACGTACGGTATCCGAGGCTCGCAACCCGCCCGTACGTCCCCTGAAGCCCGAAGACGGCGGGATTGGAGGGCCCGCGTGGACGAAGTTGCGGATATGCGCGATTGGAATGCGATTGCCAGAGTAGTCACGAAGCGCGACCTCGGTTTTGGTAGGTGACTACTCGGGCAACTCGCTAAAAACCACGCATATCCGCAACTTCGTCCACAAGACGCATGCGCACGGCTTCGCTGGCGCCTTCGCCAGCCCCAACCCTCGTCTCAAAACGCAAACAAGCCGCTTCGGGCACCTCGCACGGCACCTAGTACCCACGCACCGCCGTGTCGTGGAAGGTGAAGTAGTCAGGGCGATGCCTCGAGAACGTCGTCTCGAACATGATGCCGTCGTCGTTGAAGGTATGGTTCGTCACCACGGCAACCATCGTATAGTCCAGAAGGTCAAGGGCATCACGGTCGGCATTGGTGACATGCTCCACGCCTATCGATCGCTTGCTGGTGGTGATGCGCACCCCCAGCACGCCCTCCAGGTAGTCGTAGATGGAGCTCTCCACGATGGCGGGCGAAAGGCCCGGAACCGCCGAGGCAAGGAAGTAGTTGATGTCGTAGATGAGCGCCTTCCCGTCGAGGAAGCGGATGCGTTCGACGTGATAAAGCAGGTCACCCGTACGGAATCCCGTCAGTGACGCCACTGCATCGTCCGCCGTGATCGTCTCGAACGAGCGGACCTTGGTCGAGGCCTCGATCCCATTGCGCTCGGCAGCCTCACGGAAGCTCTCGATGTCACCCAGGACGAAGCGCGCCTGACGGTCAGGCTGCCAGATGACGCGAACCCCCTTGCCTTGGATGGGTTGCACATAGCCATGCAGTTTCAGGACCTCCAGCGCCTTGCGCAACGTGTTGTGAGAGCACTGATACTCCCTCGCCAGCATTGTCTCGGAGGGAATCAGCGACTGATATGCAAACTCACCCGCTTCGATGCGGTCGCGAAGGTTTTCATAAATATCAAAATAGATTGTTTTCACGAGAGCGACCCTTCCGAGAACTATGGCTGACTAGACTATACAACACCCTGTCTGACCTGCTTATTCAGATAACTTGCAGTTGTGTGGCCAATCTGGCATGCGTATTCTGGAAACAACAAAGGCCAGCTAAAAGTGCATTTTTCAAATTGGCTGCCTTATTACCGGGTAATAGAGATAGGAGGCACGGAATGGGTAAGTTCGAGCACGACGCGCGCGAGATGCTGCGCCTCGTGGGTGGCCCCGAGAACATTGCGGCACTCACGCACTGCGTCACGCGTATGCGCTTTACGCTGGTCGATCCCAGCATTGCCGACGTACCTGCCATCGAGGCGCTCAAGTCCACCAAGGGCAGCTTCACGCAGGCCGGCCAGTTCCAGGTCATCATCGGCAACGAGATCGGTGACTTCTACGACGAGTTCGTGGCCATCTCCGGCATCACCGGCGTCTCCAAGGACGAGGCGAAGGCCATCGCCGCCAAGCAGGGCAACCCGCTGCAGCGCCTGATGGGCGCCATCGCAGAGGTCTTCGCGCCACTCATCCCGGCCATCATCACCGGCGGCCTGATCCTCGGCTTCCGCAACGTCCTGGGCGACATGCCCTACTTCGGGCCCGACGGCAACGCCACCCTCGCCTCCATGTCCGTGTTCTGGAGCGGCGTCAACCACTTCCTGTGGCTCATCGGCGAGGCCGTCTTCCACCTCGGCATTCCCGTGGGCATCTGCTGGTCGGTCACCCGCAAGATGGGCGGCACCGAGATGCTCGGCATCGTCATGGGCCTCACGCTCGTGTCGAGCCAGCTGCTCAACGCCTACGCCGTCGCTGGCGCCACCGCGGAGACTTGGGAGCAGTACAGCTGGAACTTCGGCTTCGCGCAGGTCCACATGGTCGGCTACCAGGCGCAGGTCATCCCCGCAATCCTGGCCGCCATCACCTTCAACTACCTTGAGCGCTTCTTCAAGAAGATCACCCCGTCCATCGTCCAGATGATTGTCGTGCCCTTCTGCTCCATCCTGCTGGGCGTCATCGCCGCTCACTTCGTGCTCGGCCCCATCGGCTGGGCCCTCGGCTCCGCCGTCTCCACCGTGGTCAACGCCGGCATCACCGGCAGCGCCCGCGTGCTCTTCGGCGCCATCTTCGGCGGCGTCTACGCCCCGCTCGTCATCACCGGCCTGCACCACATGACCAACGCCATCGACCTGCAGCTCATCGCCGACTACGGCGGAACGATGCTGTGGCCCATGATCGCCCTGTCCAACATCGCCCAGGGCTCCGCCGTCCTCGCCATGATCGTGCTGCAGAAGGGCGACGAGGATGCCGAGCAGGTCAACATCCCCGCTTGCATCTCCTGCTACCTGGGTGTCACCGAGCCCGCCATCTTCGGCGTCAACCTCAAGTACATGTTCCCCTTCGTCTGCGCCATGACCGGTTCCGCCTGCGCCGGCTTCCTGTCCTGCCTCTTCAGCTGCACCGCCAACGCCATCGGCGTCGGTGGCCTGCCCGGCATCCTGGCCATGCAGCCCAAGTCCATGCTTCCCTACCTGCTGTGCATGGCCGTCGCCATCGTCGTCCCCTTCGTGCTCACCTACATCATGGGCAAGCGCAAGGGCATCGACAAGCAGGCCCAGGCTGTTGCGGCTTCGCTCAAGTAACGAACGTCTGCATCACCCCATAGCACTGACCCAGAGGGGTGACCATCATCGTGGTCACCCCTCTTTGCTAACAGAAGCGTTTCCGACATGCTCAAAAGCTTGATGAAAGGACGGTTGGCATGGCAATTGGCAGCAACCTTCGCGCCCACGAACTGGGCAGCAAAGTGGCTTACGAGATCTACATCCGTTCGTTCAACGACTCCAACGGAGACGGCGTAGGCGACCTGCCCGGCATCACCGCCCGCTTGGACTACCTGGCAGACCTGGGCGTCGACTATCTCTGGATCACCCCCTTCTTCGTCAGCCCCCTCAAGGATGGTGGCTACGACGTGGCCGACTATCGCAACATCGATCCGGTCTTCGGCACGATGGACGACTTCGACGAGCTGGTGCGCGAGGCAGACGCACGCGGCATCGGCCTCATGCTCGACATGGTCTTCAACCACACCTCCGACCAGCACGAGTGGTTCCAGAAGGCGCTCGCCGGAGACCCCAAGTACCAGGCCTACTACCTGCTGCAGGACGGTACGCCCGACAAGGAGCCCACCAACTGGGACAGCAAGTTCGGCGGCAACGCCTGGGAGTGGTCGCCCGAGATGGGCAAGTGGTACCTGCACCTCTACGACGTGAGTCAGCCCGACCTCAACTGGCGCAACCCCGAGGTCCGCGAGGAGCTTGCCGACGTCCTGCGCTTCTGGCGCGAGAAGGGCGTCAGGGGATTCCGCTTTGACGTGGTCAACAACATCTCCAAGCCCGAGACCTTCGAGGACGACTTCGAGGGCGACGGCCGCCGCTTCTACACGGACGGCACGCACGTGGACGAGTACCTGCGCGAGCTGGTGGCCCAGGGCGGCATCGACAACCTCATGACCGTCGGCGAGATGAGCTCCACCACCATCGAGCACTGCATCGAGTACACCAAGCCCGAGAACCACGAGCTGGCGATGGCCTTCTCGTTCCATCACTTCCGCGTCGACAACGTCAACGGTAACCGTTGGGCAAAGGCCAAGGCCAACGTCCCGATGCTACGCGACACCTTTGCCGGCTGGCAGGAGCGCATGACCGAGGCCGGCGGCTGGAACGCCGTGTTCTGGACCTGCCACGACCAGCCGCGCCCCTCCACGCGCTTCGGCGACGACTCCACGCCCGAGCTGCTCAACCGCTCGGCAAAGATGCTCCCCATCTGCACCTTCCTCATGCGCGGCACGCCCTACATCTACCAGGGCGAGGAGCTGGGCATGACCAACCCCGGCTTCACCAGCATCGACCAGTACCGCGACGTGGAGAGCATCAACTACTACCACATCATGCAGGACGAGCAGGGCCTCAGCGAGCCCGAGGCCTTCGAGATCATCGCCTACAAGTCCCGCGACAACGGGCGCACCCCCGTGCAGTGGGATGACAGCGCAAACGCCGGCTTCACCACTGGCGAACCGTGGATCGGCGTGGGCAACAACTATTCGTGGCTCAACGCCAAGGCGGAGGCCAGCGACCCCAACTCCGTCTTTACCTTCTACAAGAGCCTTGTGGCCCTACGCAAGGAGAGCGAGATCATCCAGGCTGGCGACGTGCGCTTCCTCGAGTCCCCCGCCGAGAAGGTCATCGCCTACGAGCGCACGCTCGGTGACGAGCGCATCGTCGTGCAGTGCAACTTCTCGGGCGACGAGCAGCCTGCGCTCGAGCTCGAGGGCGGCGAGGTCTTCGTGAGCAACTACGACGAGCCCGCCGAGACTGCCATTCTGCGACCTTGGGAGGGCACCGCCCGCATCTGGCGCTAGCCTGACCGAGGCCCCTTCCCTTTCCCTGCCGGGCAGGCCCCTGGTCTGCCCGGCGACCCCATCCCCGCACGCCATCTCTGGAGGCTCTGGTCCATCCGAACAGTCGAGGACGCGTCGACGGCAGGGGCCAGCACCAGAGACCATACGAGCATTCAGTCATGCATGAGACCGAAGGGACGAACATGAGCGAAGAGAAGCATGCCTGGTGGAAGGAAGTAGTCTGCTACCAGGTCTATCCGCAGAGCTTCCAGGACAGCAACAGCGATGGCATCGGCGACCTGCGCGGCATGACGGAGCGCCTGCCCTATCTCGCCAAGCTGGGCATCGACGTCATCTGGCTGAGCCCGGTGTACCTGAGCCCCATGGACGACAACGGATACGACATCGCCGACTATCGTGTCATCGACCCGCAGTATGGCAACCTCGAAGACTTTGACAAGATGCTCGAGACGGCTCATGGCCTGGGCATCAAGGTCATCATGGACCTCGTTGCCAACCACACCTCCGACGAGCACTGGTGGTTCAAGGAGAGCCGCAAGAGCCGCGACAACCCCTACCGCGACTACTACGTGTGGAAGGACGGCAAGGTGGCCGAGGACGGCACCAAGCTGCCGCCCAACAACTGGGAGAGCACCTTCTCGGGCTCTGCCTGGCAGTATGACGAGCTCACCGACCAGTGGTACCTGCATTGCTTCTCCGTCAAGCAGCCCGACCTCAACTGGGAGAGCCCAAGCGTGCGCCAGGAGGTCTGCGACCTCATGAGCTGGTGGTGCGACCGCGGCGTCGACGGATTCCGCTTCGACGTCATCTCGATGATCAGCAAGGACCAGCGCTTCCCCGACGGCAAGCCCAAGAAGAACGGCTTTGGCGAGTATGGCCCGTACGTCACGAACGGCCCGCGCGTGCACGAGTTCGTCCAGGAGATGAACGAGAAGGTGCTCAGCCGCTACGACATCATGACGGTGGGAGAGGCTCAGGGCGTCACCCTCGAGGAGGCCCGGAAGTACGCCAACGCAGAGGGCACCGAGCTCGACATGATCTTCCAGTTCGAGCACGTGAGCGCATGGAAGACCACGGCGGGTGCCTATATCGGCAAGTGGGGCGTCAACAAGCCCCAGATGCCCAAGGTGCGCGCACTGCTCAACAAGTGGCAGCTGGGCCTCGAGGGCTACTCGTGGAACAGCCTCTTCTGGAACAACCACGACCAACCGCGTGCCGTGTCGCGCTTCGGCAACGACTCGCCCGAATGGCGCGAGGTCAGCGCCAAGATGCTTGCCTGCTGCCTGCACCTGATGAAGGGCACCCCCTACATCCTGCAGGGCGAGGAGCTGGGCATGACCAACATGCACTTCACCAGCCTAGACCAGTGCCGCGACGTCGAGGAGCTGGGCATCTATCGCCAGGCCGTCGAGGAGCAGGGCATCTGCACGCACGAGCAGATGCTGGCCGCCTTCGACAACGTGGCGCGCGACAACTGCCGCACGCCGATGCAGTGGGACGACTCCGCCTTCGCGGGCTTCTCCGACGCGGAGCCGTGGATTGACGTCAACCCCAACTACCAGGAGATCAACGCCGCCTCGCAGGTCGACGACCCCGACTCGGTCTTCTCGTTCTACCGCAGGCTCATCGAGCTGCGCCATTCGATGCCCATCATCGTGTACGGGACCTACCAGCCCCTGCTGGAGGACTCCGAGGCCATCTGGGCCTACCGGCGCGAGCTGGATGGCCAGGCCATCACGGTCGCCTGCAACTGGACCAGCGAGACGGTCGACTGCGACCTCTGGGACGAGCGGCCCGGCACGCCGCTCGTCGGCAACTACCCCCAGCACCTGCCCGGCAAGCTGCAGCCCTACGAGGCGTACGTCACCTTGGGCTAGGGCGGGAACGACCTCGGGAGGCATCGGACGGGAGGTGCGACAGCAACACCGACCATAGGCGAATCAACCATTTGCAACATCGTCGCGCCATCGCTCGCAAATGCAATGGCGCGACGCACTAGCATTGGACAGGGACAAGGGAAACGGGAACGGAAGGACAAGGCACCATGTGCACCACCAACGAGAGCCAGGCGGCACGCCTGGGCAAGAGGGTCATCTACCAGATCTATATCAAATCCTTCAGCGACTCTGACGGCGACGGTCTTGGGGACCTGCGCGGCATCACGCAGCGTCTGGACTACCTTGCCGACCTGGGTGTCGACTGCCTGTGGATCACGCCCTTCTTCCCCAGCCCCCAGCGGGACAACGGCTATGACGTCTCCGACTATTGCGCCATCGAGCCCACCTATGGCACGATGGCCGACTTCGAGGAGCTGTCACGCGAGGCCTCGGCACGAGGCATCGGGCTGATGCTGGACATGGTGTTCAACCACACGTCCACCGAACATGCGTGGTTCCAGCGCGCGCTGGCCGGCGACCCGAAGTACCTTGCGTACTACAAGTTCGTCGACGCGGCCCCCGACGCCACGGCCGACGACCCCGGCGAGCCACCCACCAACTGGCAGAGCAAGTTCGGTGGCAGCGCCTGGCAGTACGTGCCCAGCCTGAACAAGTGGTACCTGCACCTCTTCGACGTCACCCAGGCCGACCTGGACTGGGACAACCCCGACGTCCGTGCCGAGCTGGCGGGGGTCCTGCGCTTCTGGCGGTCTCACGGCGTCAACGCCTTCCGCTTCGACGTGGTCAACCTCATCAGCAAGCCCGCGGCATGGGAGAGTGACGAGACCGACGGCAAGCGCTTCTACACCGACGGCCCGCATGTGCACGAGTACCTGCAGGAGATGGTACGCGAAGGCGGCATCGACGGCCTGCTCACCGTGGGCGAGATGAGCGCCACCAGCATCGAGAACTGCATCCGCTACAGCAACCCCACCTTCCACGAGCTGTCTCAGACCTTCAGCTTCCATCACCTGAAGGTCGACTACCTGGACGGCCAGAAGTGGGCGCTGAAGGAGCCCGACATCACCGAGCTGCGGAGCATGTTCCGTGACTGGCAGGAGCGCATGACGGCGGGCGGCGGATGGAACGCGCTCTTCTGGTCGAACCACGACCAGCCGCGACCCAACTCGCGCTTCGGGGACACCGAGCGGCATTGGTACGAGTCGAGCACGCTGCTGCCCACCTGCACCCACCTCATGCGGGGCACCCCCTACATCTTCCAGGGCGAGGAGCTGGGCCAGACCATCACCGACTTCACCTCCATCGACCAGTACCGCGACGTCGAGTCGCTGAACTACTACCGCATCCTGCAGGAGCAGGGCCACACGCCCGAGGAGGCCTTCCACATCGTGCACGCACGCTCGCGAGATGACGGGCGCACCCCCATGGCCTGGGACGCCTCGGAGAACGGCGGGTTCACGACGGGCGAGCCGTGGCTGGCCCTCACAGGCAACTACGACCGCATCAACGCCCAGGAGGAGATGGCCGACCCGCACTCCGTGCGCGCCTACTACCAGCGGCTCATCGCCCTGCGCAAGCAGCTACCGGTTGTCCAGGCTGGTGACGTGCACTTCCTCGACACCCCCAGCGACAAGGTCATCTCCTACGAGCGCACGCTGGACGGCGTGCGGGTGCGGGTGCAGTGCAACTTCTCGGGCGAGCGGCAGCCGTCACTCGCGACGGACGGCGGCGAGCTGCTGATAGGCAACTATGACGAGCCCGCGACGTTCCTGCGCCCGTGGGAGGCCGTCGCCCACATCTGGCGCTAAGGGACATACCCATTCGACTGCGGGTCACCCGGAAGCAGGGAGCCACCGACTTCCGGGTGGCCCGTCTCCAGAAGAGCAGAGAGCCCAGGCAGGGACCTGGGCTCTCTTTGCATAGGCTCTTTTTGGGGAGATGCCAGCGTCAGGCGCCGTCAGTCGCCTAGAGGCTGATGCCGGCGTTGATGGTCGCGGCGATCTCGTCGGCGTCGTCGGTCCCCATGATCTTGTCGCGGAACTCCTCCTGCATCAGCATCATGGCCACCTGCGACAGCAGCTTCAGGAAGGTGGTGCCCGCCTCGCCGTCGGGCACGAGCAGCGAGATGGCGACCTTGATGGGCTCGCCGTCCATGGAGGCCCATGCGATCTCCTCCGCGAACTTGACCACGAAGACCGCAGCCTGCGACACGGCGGCGCTCTTGCAGTGCGGGATGGCGAAGCCACCGGTCATGCCAGTCGTTCCATTGGCCTCACGGGCCTTCAGGGCGGCCAGGACGGCCTCCTCGTCAGTTGCGATGCCCGCCTCGGCGGCACGGGCGGCCAGGAAGGCAAGCACCTCGTCGACACTCGCCGCGGATTGGTTGAGGAACACCTGTGAGGGCTTGACGAACTCTGCCATGGAAAACTCCTTCGTCTTGGAGGGAACGGGCATCTCGTGGCTCTGAATGTACCACGCCGGGGACCAGGGAAACGACGCGCCGGACAGGCCCCTCTGTCTGCGGCGCAACCTAGACGGCAGACAGAGGAGCGTGCCCGACATGGAAAAAGGAACCCGGCACCTCTCCATGCCGGGTTCCCCAGTCATACGTATGGTGCGATAGACTACGCGCCCAGGCCGGCGTTGATGGCAGCGGCGATCTCGGCGGCGTCGGTGGAGCCCAGGACCTTCTCCTGGAACTTGCCGTCCATCAGCATGATGGCAACCTGGGACAGCAGGCTCAGATGCACGTCACCGTCGGGGGCGAAGATGGCCAGTGCGCACTTGATGGGCTGGCCGTCCAGGGACTCCCACGCGACGTCGTTGGCGAACTTCACGACGTAGATGGCAGCATCATTGACGGCAGCGCTCTTGCAGTGCGGGATGGCGAAGCCGGCCTGCATGCCGGTCGTGCCCATAGCCTCGCGCGCCTTGAAGGCGTCCAGGACGGCAGCCTCATCAGTGGCCAGACCGAGCTCGACGGCCTTCTTGGCCAGGAACTCGAGAGCCTCGTCGACGGTGGTGGCGGGATTGTCAAGGAAGACCTGCTCGGCCTTAACGAAGTCGGACATGCAAAACTCCTAACAAGAGAAGGACCAAACGTGGCTACGACTCTACCACGCCCGCCCGCGCATAACGAGCACAGACGGGCGATTGACCTTAGTTGACCTGCCGAACGCTATGCCTCGCGCTCAAGCAGCGCCTCATAGGCGCAACCGTACATGGCGGCGTCGTTGCCCAGGCTGGCGGGAAGGATGCGCGTGGCGACGCTGGGGGCCAGGCAGTACTTGCGGAAGGCCGCACGCAGGTCCTCGGCATAGGCCTTGAAGCCGCCACCCACGCCGCCGCCGATCAGGTAGATCTGCGGGTCGACCACGACGGAGATCTGGGCCATCGCATAGCCCAGGTAGTCGCTCATCGTCAGGAGGGCGGCCTTGGCGGCCTCGTCGCCGGCGCGATAGGCGTTGAAGATCGACAGGGTGTCCGTCGGGCCGTCGAGGGCGACCGGCTCGATGCCCAGACGCTTGCACTCGCGCTTGTAGGAGCGCACGATGCCCGTCGCGGACGCGTACTGCTCCAGGCAGCCCTTGCGGCCACAGCCGCAGGCATCCGTCTCGTCACGGTTGACCGTCACATGGCCGATCTCGCCGCCGGCGCCGAAGGCGCCCGAGATGAGCTTGCCGTTGGCCACGACGCCGCCACCGACGCCCGTGCCGATGGCGATGAGGACGAAGCTGTTGGCGCCCTTGGCCGTGCCCTGCCACAGCTCGCCGAGGGCAGCCGCGTTGGCATCGTTGACGAACGCCAGGTTGGCGTTGGCGAAGGTGCGCTTGATGGCAGCCTGCAGGCCCTCGGGATCCAGCTCGATGTTGGCCAGCATGCCCACCTTGCCGTCGTCGTCGACGGGACCGGGGACGTCCAAACCGATGGCGATGACTTCCTCCGGGGTGGCGCCGTTCTCGGCCAGCAGGGCCTTCAGGCCCTCGGTGACCACGGCAAACGCTGCCTCGCTGGTGATCTCGCCCGTGGGAATCTTGGTGACGGCCTCGAGCGTGCCCTCCGTCGAGAACATGCCGACCTTGATGCTGGTGCCACCGATGTCGATGCCAAGGACCTTGCTCATGTTTCCTCCTCAAGCTATGCCGGCGCGCCGGACGCGCACCCCGTTACCTGCATATACCTAGTATCGCGCATTATCGGGCGTTTGAGGCAAGCCGTCCCCCCTGCGTCACAATCGGTCATATCACAACTGCAACCGGTATCGCCCGCGACCCGATGCCGAGGCGCTACACTGGATGGGACCAGACAGCACCAACCACGGAGGAACCCATGAGCACTGAGCAGCCCACCCTGACGGGCTTCGACCCACAATCCGACGCGACCGCCGTCCTGCCCGGCATGCCTGCGGCCGTCTCGCCCGCCGGCGTACCCAATCCGAAGGCGGACATCGCGGCACTCGACGAGCTGGAGCGCCACCTCTACGCCCATCGGTACGCCCAGATCGGCATGACCAGCTATGGTGCGACCATCGACCCCGCGGCCGCAACGGCAGACCGTGGCGAGGCGTTGGCCATCCTGGCGGAGGAGGACCAGGCGCTGTTGTGCTCGCCCGAGACGGGCGCCCTGCTGGACAGGCTCGCTGCCTCCAATGCGCTGCTGAACCCGACCCAGGCGGCACAGGTGCGCATCCTGCAGCGCGACCGCGCCAGCATGGTCGACGTGCCCCCCGAGGTGCAGGCTGCCTTCACGCGCCTGACCACCGAGGCCGACGACGTCTGGCGCCACGCGAAGGCTGCCGGGGACTGGAACGCCTTCGAGCCGTATCTGGACCGCATCGTCGCCCAGATGCGCGAGGTGGCCAGCTATCGCAACCCCTCGGCCGACCCGTACGACGTCTGGCTGGACGAGTACGAGCATGACACCAGCCGCGCCTTCTACGACCGCTTCTTCTCCCAGGTCAAGGACGTCGTGGTGCCGCTGCTGGCCGATGTGCGCGCCAGCACGCGCCCCTTCGGACGCTCCCCCTTCGTGGGGCGCTTCGACGCAGGCCGCCAGTGGGAGCTGGCCCGCGAGCTGGTGCGCCTGGAGGGCCTCGACGAGCGCAAGGTGTTCCTCACCACCACCGAGCATCCCTTCTCCGACGGCCTGACCAGCAACTACGCCATCATCGCCTGCCACGTGCAGGAGGATGACGTCCTTGCCAACGTCTACACGATGCTGCACGAGGGTGGGCACGCCCTCTACGAGATGGGCGTCGACCCCGCGCTCAACTACACCTCCCTGAAGGGTGGCACGTCGATGGGCATGCACGAGGCCCAATCGCGGTTCTTCGAGAACTACGTCGGTCGCAACATGGCCTTTGCGTCACGCCTCATCGAGGTCATGTCCCGGCAGTTCCGTGGACAGCTGGGCCGCGCGACGGCCAACCAGCTCTATGCGGCCGCCAACCGCGTCGAGGCCCAGCCGATCCGCACCGAGGCCGACGAGCTGACCTATCCGCTGCACGTGCTGGTGCGCTACGAGGTCGAGCAGCTGCTGATGTCCGGCGAGGCCACTGCCTCCGACGTGCCGCGCCTGTGGGCCGAGCGCTACAAGAGCTACCTGGGCATCGACGTCCCCAACGACGCCCGTGGCGCCTTGCAGGACACCCACTGGTCCGGCGGCCTGATCGGATACTTCCCGACCTACGCGTTCGGCAGCGCCATTGGCGCCCAGCTCAAGGCCACCATGGTGCGCGAGGGCATGGACTTCGACGGCGTGTGTGCTTCGGGCGACCTGTCCCTCATCCACGCATGGCTGAGGGACCGCATCTGGCGCTTCGGACGCTCGCGCGACACCTCCGAACTGATCCTGGACGCCTGCGGCGAGCCCTTCTCTCCCACCTACTTCACCGACTACCTCGTCGAGAAGTTCTCGGCGCTCTACGGGCTGTAGGAGCGAGGGAATGCGAGCGCTGCTGCAACGGGTTAGCTCGGCAGGCGTGACGGTGGATGGGGAGTCAGTCGGCACCTGCGGACACGGATACCTCGTGCTGTTGGGCATCGCCCCCGACGACACCGAGGCGCAGGCGGAGCGCCTGTGGGCCAAGATACGCAACCTGAGGGTCTTCGACGACGGCGAGGGAAAGATGAACCTCTCCCTCATGGACGTCGGGGGCGAGGTGCTGGTCGTCAGCCAGTTCACGCTGTACGCCGACTGTCGGCGCGGCAACCGGCCCGCGTTCGTCGGCGCCGCCCGGCCCGACGTGGCCATACCCCTCTACGAGCGATTCTGTGCCTTGGCCGAGCAGGATCTGCATCATGTGGGGCGTGGCGTCTTCGGTGCGGACATGCAGGTGTCGCTGGTCAACGACGGTCCGGTCACCATCTGGCTGGACACCGACGAGCTCAGCCGGCCCAAGCGCTAGGGCCGACGCCCCACGCGCACGGGTACCGAAGGCATGTGCGCGTGGGGCGTGACACGCCGGCATGGTTAAATCCCGTTATCGGCCCTTCACTTTTCCTACATCTGGAGTACAGTAGGTAGGCACCTGCAGCTCAACCGAAGGAAGAGGTACACAATGAGCAAGTACATGGACGAGTTCAAGCAGTTCATCTCCCAGGGCAACGTCATGGACATGGCCGTCGGCGTCATCATCGGCGGTGCCTTCACATCAATCGTCGCCTCGCTGACCGATGACATCATCAACCCGCTGATCACCACCATCACGGGTGGCGGCGCCGACATGGCCGGCTCGCTGGTCGTCGCAGGCATGGACTTCGGCGCCTTCCTCAGCGCCGTCATCAACTTCCTGATCGTCGCGTTCATCGTCTTCAACATCGTCAAGGCCATGAACAAGTTCAAGTCCGTCGCCGGCCTGGATGCCCCCGCCGAGGAGCCCGCACCCGCGCCCGTGTGCCCCAGCTGCCTCGAGGAGGTCAAGGAAGGCGCCACTCGTTGCCCGCACTGCGGTGGCGAGATCCCTGGTGGCGCCAAGGCGTAGGCCCCAGCGACACGGCACATCCCCTTGGATGCACGGAGGGCGGGTCATGGGACCCGCCCTCCCTTCTTGTCGTTGGCTCCGGATCGTGCCGTCGGTGCCTACAGTATCTGCTCCATGCCGATCTTGTAGGGCTTCATCCCCATCGCCTCGTAGAAGCCCTGGGCTCCGGGGTTGCACGACCAGACGTTGAGCGTCACGTTGTAGAAGCCCTGCTGGCGTGCGTAGTCCAGCACGTGATGGTAGACAAGGCTGCCCACATGCCGCCCGCGCGCCGCCTCGTCGACGCAGATGTCGTCGATGTAGAGCGACCTCACGTGCGTGCGCGCCGTGTCGGTCGTGTAGTCCTCCACCACGCAGAAGGCATAGCCCAGCACGTGGCCCCCGTCGTCGACGCCCACGAAGATGGGCCGGTCATCATCGGCGACGATCTGGGCCAGCTCCTCCGCCGTGTACTTGGTGCCGCCCTTCTGGAACAGGTCAGGACGGCCCTCGGCGTGCACGTCGCACACCTGCACCAGCAGTCTCTGGATGTCGGGGATGTCAGTCGGTCGCGCACGTCGCAGCTCCATGCGATCCTCCCTCATTGGTCGGGCCTGCAGGGACGATTGTAGGGCTTCGCGCGCCAGTCGCACATACTCCTGGGCATTGTCACGGTTGGCTGCCACATCGGCCTGTGTCATCGACCGCACGACGCGTGCGGGGCAGCCAAAGGCAACCGACCCACTGGGGATGGCCATGCCCTGCATGACCAGCGCCCCCGCCCCGATGATGCAGTCACGGCCGACGGTCGCCCCATCCAGCACGATGGAGCCCATGCCGATCAGCGTGTTGTCACCGACGGAGCAGCCGTGGACGATGGCGCCATGCCCAACGGTCACCCCCTCTCCCAACACGGTGGGAAACTGGTGGGAGACGTGGACCACGGCGTTGTCCTGTATGTTCGTCCGGGCACCGATCGTGATGGCGCTCTCGTCGCCCCGGAGGACCGCCCCGTGCCAGACGGAGCACTCCTCCCCCAGGCGCACGTCACCCACGACGGTGGCACCAGGCGCCACGTAGACGTCCTTTGGCATGGGCATGGCAACTTCCATCCTCGCGCGCTACCTGATGCTGCCACCCAGCGACAGCAGGGCGAAGATGCGCTCGGCCGCCATGGTGAAGTTCTCCTCCGCGTGGGCCAGCGCCTCCTCGATGGGACCGGCGTCGGTGACGGTGGGCACCAGCACGTCGACGCCACAGCCCAGCAGCTCGCGCGCGTCGGCATTCATGCCGCCCACGACCGCGACGCACGGCACGCCGGCACGACGGCAGCGAGCCGCGATGCCACTGACCACCTTGCCATGGGCCGACTGGGAGTCTGCATGCCCCTCGCCGGTCACGCAGAGGCTTGCCCCCTCCAGCAGCTGGTCGAACCCCACCAGGTTGAGCACCTGCTCCACACCCGGCAGCACCTCCGCATCGAGGAAGGTGCGCGCCGCGGCACCCAGGCCACCAGCGGCACCCATGCCCGGCGCCTCTGGGTCGAAGCCCGTGAAGGCCTGCGCAAGAACCTGGGCATACGAACGCATCCCTGCCTCGAGCGCCTCGGCAACCTGGGGGGTAGCACCCTTCTGGGGGCCGAAGACGTAGGTCGCCCCACGCTCCCCCACCAGCGGGTTGTCGACGTCGCACATCACATGGAAGGACGTGTCGGCGACGCGCGGGTCCATGCCGGACAGGTCGATGGTGGCGACGCGTGCCAGGTCGTCGCCGGTACCGGCCAGCTCATGGCCACCCACATCCAGGAAGCGCACGCCCAGGGCACGCATGCAGCCCATGCCCCCATCGTTGGTCGCACTGCCACCAATGGCCAGGGAGATGTCGCGGACGCCCTGGTCCAAGGCGTCGCAGATCAGCTGGCCGGTGCCAAAGGTGCTGGTGGCACGGGGATCGCGCTCCTCGGCGGCCAGCAGCGGCAGCCCCGAGGCGGCTGCCATCTCGATCAGCGCGCGACCACCCCCCAACAGGCCATAGCGCGCGTCGACGACCTTGCCTCGAGGGCCCCAGACCCGTACCGTGCGCAGCTCGCCGCCCGTCGCGGCCACCACCGCATCGACGGTTCCCTCGCCACCATCGGCAACCTCGACGCCGCTAGTCTGTGCCTGCGGGAAGAAGTGACACGCCTCCTCGGCCAACAGCTGGGCTGAACGAGATGACGAGATGGTTCCCTTGAACGAATCGCATGCAAAGACGAATCGCATCCTGTGCTCCCCTCTCCCCTCCACTGCCAGCTCGTCGGCCGACAGCACGGACTCTCCCACACCCCAGACTACGACAAGCCGGCCGTCCGCGGCACCTTCCGCACGACGGAAGGCAACAATCGACGGCCCATTATGGAATCCGCGCGCTAGACTGGGAGCAGCCATCCACCCGAAGGGAAGCCCCGTGTCCGTCATCCTCGCCATCGTCGCACTCGCCCTCGCGTGCTGCGTGGCAGCCATCTTCCTCGTGCGTTCGTCCGGACTGGTCTACGTGGGCAGGACGGCAGCAGGTTGGACCAGCGTGCACACCGTCACCCTCGCCAACGAGACGATGCGCGTCCTGGAGGTCGCAGGCACCTACCAGTCCGCAACCTATCTCGACGAGCGGTGGTGTGACCCCGTCTTTCCCTATCACGAGCTGTACGACCACCTCTTCGATGCCTGGCCGCTCGGAGACGGACCACGTTCGGTGGCCGTTCTGGGCGGTGGCGGCTATGCAATCCCCCGCCATCTGGTGGCCCATGCGCCACAGGTCGAACGCATTGATGTCGTGGAGATCGACCCGGCCATCGAGCGCATCGCACGTCGCCACTTCTTCCTCGACCGCCTGGAGCGCCTCTACGGGGCCGAGGCATCCGGACGCCTGCGCCTGCACGTCGCCGATGCGGCCACATGGCTGGGCGACAGCGACGAGGCCTTCGACGTCATCATCAACGACTGCTTCTTCGCGCACGACCCCGAGCAGAGCCTGATGACCGTGGGGGCGGCAGGGCTCTTCCGTCGTCACCTCAACGAGGGCGGCGTCTACCTCACCAACGTCATATCCGCGCTGTGGGGTCCCGAGGCGCGCCTGCTGCACGCCCAGATGGATGCGCTGTCAACGCAGTTCTCCCATCTGTGGCTGTATCCCTGCGGCCAGGACGACCCGGCCTACCCCGACAACAACGTCGTCATCGCGACCAACGCCCCGCACGCCTTCCCAGGCGCCTGGGCATGGCCGCTGAGGGAGGGTGCGAGATGAACGCCTGCGACCTGGACCTTGCCCGACAGTTCGCCCACGCGAACCATGCCGAGGCGCTCGACCTGCTGCGCACGCTGGCTCGCATACCCGCCCCCTCGCACCAGGAGCAGCGTCGCGCGGCCTTCGTGCGCACCTGGATGGAAGCCCAGGGCATGGAGGGTGCCCACATCGACAAGGCGAACAACGTCATCTGGACGCTGGGCGATGACGGTGCGTGCGATCTCGTCGTCTTTGCCGCCCATACCGACATCGTCTTTCCCGACACCGACGAGCTGCCGCTCCATGAACGGGATGGCAGGCTGTATGCGCCTGGGGTGGGAGACGACACGGCAAACCTCGTCGCGCTGCTGATGTCCGCGCGACAGATGGCGCGCGAGCCGCAGGCCCTGCCCGAGGGCCTGGGCATGCTGGTCGTGGCCAACTCCTGCGAGGAGGGGCTGGGCAACCTGAAGGGCACGCGTCAGCTCTTCGACACGTATGGCAGCCGCATCAGGAGGTTCTACTCCTTTGACCTCTACCTGCCCCAGGTCATCCACGAGGCCGTCGGGTCGCATCGCTGGCGCATAACCGTCCGCACCCAAGGCGGCCACTCGTTCGAGGACTACGGACGTCCCAATGCCGTCGAGAGGCTGTGCGCCATCATCCAGACGCTCTATGCGCTGCCAATGCCCACGGGGATCGTCTGCACGAGAAACGTCGGACCCATCGAGGGGGGCACGACGGTCAATGCGATACCCGCACGGGCAAGCGCCCTGTTCGAATACCGTTCGACCGACGACGGCGCACTGCAGGGCTTGTCCCAACGCGCACGCCAGGCGGTCGAGGGCTTCGAGGCGCCGGGCGTCCTGGTGACCATGGAGAGCATCGGGGACCGGCCCGCCAGCGCGCCGACCTCCGACCGGCTGCTGCGCATGACCGAGCTCTCCCGCGACGTGATGACGTCCATCACCAGTCAGCCGTGCGACGAGAGCCCCGCCTCGACCGATTCGAACATCCCCCTCAGCCTGGGCATTCCCGCCAACACGATAGGCGCGGTGCGCGGAGCGCTGTTGCACACGCGCGACGAGTGGGTGGACGCCGCCAGTGTCGGGGAAGGCCTCGCCGTAGTGTACGCGCTCATGCGCGCGCAGGCGCTGCTGGAGGAGTAGCACCGCGAGCCCAAACGCCCTCGCATGTCACGGCCGTCATCTCGAGGCCACGCCAGCGACGTTGCGCTACCCTATCCCTACTGGCAACCCACGTCACGGGAGCGGACATGGCAGACAACGGCTGGTCGGACTTCATGAACTCGCGCGGGGCGCGCATCGCCTGCGACATCATCGTCATCGTCGCCTGCGCCCGCTATGCAGGCGAGGCCGCGCTGCAGCTGCTGCGCCCGGACTCCGAGACGGCGGTACTCTACCAGCAGTCAATCGGCACCACGGGCTTCTACGCCATCACCATCGGACAGCTGCTGGTCTGCAGCATCATCGTCATCCAGTTCGCGCGGCGCATGGCAAAGGACATCCTGAGCGGCAGGAACGAAGACCAACAACGCTAGACAAAAGGCGCAGAGGCTTCATCGCACCCTGCGCCTTCCTGCGTTCTGTCGGCCGCCTTGCTACAGCGTGCGGCGCACCGCATCCTTCCAACCGGCCAGATAGGTCTCTACCTGCGCCTCGTCCATCTTGCGGCCGAAGACGTCGTCGGTCGAGCGCAGGCCGCGCAGCTCGTCGGTGCCGCTCCAGAAGCCGACCGCTAGGCCCGCCAGATAGGCAGCCCCAAGGCTGGTGGTCTCGATGTTCTGGGGGCGGCGCAGCTCGCAGCCCAGCAGGTCCGCCTGGAACTGCATCAGGAAGTCGTTGCGGCTGGCGCCGCCATCGACGTTCAGCGTCGCAATCGGTGCACCCGCATCGGCTTCCATCGCGCGTACGAGGTCGGCGGACTGGTAGGCCAGTGACTCCAATGCCGCACGGACGATGTGGGAGCGGTTGGCGCCACGCGTCAGACCACAGATCGTGCCACGCGCGTCAGGAGCCCAGTACGGTGCCCCCAGTCCCGTGAAGGCGGGAACGATGTACACGCCGCCATTGTCGGGCACGCTCTTGGCCAGGTACTCCGTCTCGTCGGCCGTGCGGATGAGGCCCAGCTCGTCGCGCAGCCATTGGATGACCGCGCCCGCGACAAAGACGCTGCCCTCCAGCGCATACTCGGTGTGGTCCACGTCGGGAGCACTGGCCGCAATGGTCGTGACCAGGCTGTTCTTGGAGGCGCACGCCTCTCCGCCCGTGTGCAGCAGCAGGAAGCAGCCCGTGCCGTAGGTGTTCTTCGCCTGGCCTGCCTCGAAACAGCACTGGCCGAAGAGGGCGGACTGCTGGTCGCCCGCAACGCCCGTGATGGGGATGCCAGCCGGCACGCCGGGATAGCTGGTCTCGCCAAAGCTGCCCGAAGAGCGCCGCACCTCCGGCATCATCGATGCGGGGATGTCGAAGAGGTCGAGCAGCCACGGGTCCCAGCAGCCCTCGTGGATGTTGTACAGCATCGTGCGGCTGGCGTTGGTCACGTCAGTCGCATGCACCAGCCCGCCCGTCAGCACCCAGACCAACCAGGTGTCGACGGTACCAAACAGCAGCTCTCCCGCCTCGGCGCGCTGGCGGGCGCCCGGCACGTTCTCCAGGATCCAGGCGATCTTGCTGGCGGAGAAGTAGGCGTCGGGCAGCAGACCCGTCTTGGCCTGGATCTTTGCCGCGACCTCGGGGTCGGAGCAGCGCTCCTCGATCATCTGGGCGGTGCGGCGGCACTGCCAGACGATGGCGTTCATCACTGGCTCGCCCGTCGTGGGGTCCCACACGATGGTCGTCTCGCGCTGGTTGTCGATGCCGATGCAGGCGATGTCATCGGCACCCAGCCCATGGCGCTGCAGCAGACCGGTCAGGCTGCCCAGCTGGGAGAACAGGATCTCCTGGGGATTGTGCTCGACCCAACCCGGGCGGGGATAGATCTGGGTGAACTCGCGCTGGACGACATCGACCATCTGGCCATCGTGGTCGACGAGAACCGCGCGCGACGAGGTCGTGCCCTGGTCGAGCGCGACGACGTAGCGTCCCCGAGCCTTCGCATCACTCATTGCAGGTACCCCTCCATCCAGGCGATGACGTCGTCATAGACGACCTGGCGGCCATGCTCGTTGAGGATCTCGTGACGCATGCCCGCGTACAGGCGGCAGCGCACGTCCTTCACGCCTGCCCCGTGCGCCAGGTCGGCGGCCTTGCTGACGCCCTCGCCGCACTCGCCCACCGGGTCCTCGGTGCCGGCGATGTAGAGCAGCGGGAGGTCCTTGGGATAGGAGGCGACGCAGTCGGGCGAGCAGACCTCGCGCATCATGCCGGTGACGGTGACGTAACCACCCGCAGAGAACATGAACCCACAGGCCTCGTCGTCAAGGTAGCGCCGGACGTTGTCCTTGTTGTGCGACAGCCAGTCCACCTCGGTCTCGGCATCCTCTATGTCCTTCGCATAGGCACCAACGCCCATGTTGTGCAGGAGCTTGCTGTTGTAGTCGGCCCCTCGCACGCGCGCGACGAGCCGGGCGACCGCGTTGCCTGCAGCCGCGGTGCGCGGTGCCATGAAGCCCGTTCCGCAGATGATGGCACCCGCCAAGCCAAAGGCGTGGCGGGCCAGATAGGCGCGCACCACGAAGCTGCCCATCGAGTGACCGAACAGGAACAGGGGTGGCAGGATGCCGTAGGCACCCGTTATGCGGGCCATCGCCTCGATGCGCACGCGATGGACGTCATCGACCAGGATGTCCATACCGCCATCGGCGGGCAGCTTGCCCCACTGGTCGTGCGAGCTTACGCTCTCGCCATGGCCTATGTGGTCGTGGCCGAACACGACGAACCCCCTGCTGTTGAGGTAGCGGGCGAACTCGTCGTAGCGACCGATGTACTCTGCCATCCCGTGCACCAGCTGCACCGCCGCACGGGGAACCACGCCCTCTTCGGGCCACCAGATATATCCATGAAGGTGCGAGACCTTGTCAGTCGAGTCGCACCAGATTGTCTCTCTGTGCAAATCTTCAACCATCGGAAACCCTCCGTCTGTACCGGCAGTTGCGACTTACGGTACGACAGGGGCACGTTCCCCAAGGCAGACAATCGCCAACCGGAAAACCCCATTCGGTGTAGCTGGTGAGCGGTCAACCACGCCCTTTGAGCGGTTATGCCTGGGGCTGGAGGGACGCGAACGCAGCCCATCCCGGCCGCTCGCGCCACCCTCCGCTACTCCCGCACCTCCTGCAGGATGCGCAGCGCAGGGAGGTACTTGGTGCGGATGCGGTCGAGGTCACGCTCGGTGGGACGGGGTATGCGGCCCAGGTCGAGGTTGTGGCGCACGTCCGCCTCCTTCACCTGACGGGCCAGCGGGTCGGCCGCCGCACGACGGACGAAGTCGAGGTAGTCCTCGCCCGCACGATGCGTCATGGCATCCACCCCGCGCACGACCTCCTCCGACAGGCCCGCCGCGCGCAGGTCCTCCAACGTCAGGTCGGTGTCCTCCACCACGTCGTGCAGCCATGCGACGGCCTTGGCCGCATCACCCATCACGTGGTCGGCCACATGCTGGGGGTGCGTGATGTAGGCCTCCTCCGTCTTGGGGTTGATGACACCCTCGTGCGCGCGCTCGGCCAAGGCACGTGCCAATCGCTCCTGCCTGCCCATCTCGCCCATGGCACTACTCCATCTCGTCGGGGTCGAGCGCGACGTCGGCGGCTCCGGCAGGTTCGGCGGTACCGTCCTGCGCCTCCCTGGCCCCGTCCGCGCGCTCCTTCTCCGCCTGGGCGAAGGCGGCCTTCATGGTTTGGTTGCCCCTGGTCAGACGCTTCACCGTCAGGCGCTCACCCTTGTTCTGTGCTGCCTCGAACCAGGTGGTCGCCGTCTTCAGCTGCTTCTTCAGGTCCTCGAGCTTCTTGATGATGGCGTCGATGTCAGCCTCGGCACGCTCGTAGTTCTTTGCCGCACGGGTGTAGTCGTTCCTGATGCCGTCGACGATCTTGAAGACCTTGTCCTCGAACTGCGAGACGTCGAGCTCCTCCTGGCGCGCCTGCTGCAGCTGCAGGCGGTAGGGATGCGCGGCCAGCGCGGCAGCCTTCAGCAGGCCGATGATGGTGAGGAAGCACTGGGGACGAACCACGAACATCTTGGGGTAGCGCCACGAGACGTCGGCGATGCCCGCATTGTAGAAGTCGCTCTCCGGTTCCAGCGTCGAGACCAGCACCGCGTATTCGCAGCCCTTCTTCGTGCGGTCGGAGTCGAGCTTCTTGAAGTGGTCCTCGTTGCGCTTGCGGTTGGCGGAGGACGACTGCTCCTCCTCGTTCTTCATCTCGAACATGATGGAGAGCATCTCGTTGCCGGCCTCGTCATAGTCCCGGAAGATGAAGTCGCCCTTGGTGCCCTGGCTGGCGTCGTTGTCCTTCTCGAAGCTGGCGCGTGGGTAGGCCTGCATGCGGATGCGGTTGAACTCGCTCTCGCAGTGGCGCTCCAGGGACTCGCCGACGAGCTTGGTGGACAGGCGCATGCGATAGTCGCGCAGGCGCTTCAGATCCTCGCGGTACTGCTCTATCTGGGCGTCCTTGGCCTCCAGCCGCTCCTCGGCCTGCTGGGTCAGCTCCCCCTCGCGGCGCGCCATCTCCTCGCGCAGGCGTGCCTGCGCCTGTTCGCCGTTGGCACGCTCGACCTGCAGCTGGCTCTGCAGCTCGTTGCGGCTGCGCTCAAGGTCGGCCGTGGCGCGCAGCAGCTGGGCCTCTCCCTCGGCGCGCAGGGTCTCCTCCTGGGTGGCGAGCTGGGCCTTGAGGCGGGCCACCTCCTCCGCCAGCCCCGCCTCGCGCGCACGCGCCTCGTCCTGCGCCCTGCGTGCCTGGTCTTGTAATGCCTCGCGACGTTGCGCCTCCTCGTGCTCGAGCGCCGAGCGTTCCTCGGCCGCCTGCGTCTGCGCGCGCACGAGGGCGAGCTCGTGCTCGTGCGCAAGCTCGTCAAGCTGGTGGCGCAGGTCGCTCACCTGCTGCGCAGATGCCGCACGGGCCTTCTCCGCGGCACGGTCGGCCTCACCCGATGCCGCCTCGAGGCGAGCCTGCAGCTGGGCCAGCTGCGCCTCGGCCTCGGCCACGCGCCGGTCGGCCTGGCGCTGCTCCTCGGCACGTACGGCTGCCACTTGCGCCTCGTGGAGGTGTCCTGCCTCGGCCAGACGAGTCTCGAGGTCGCGCGCGAAGAGGTCGTCGCGCAGCTGGCGCGTCAGGTCCTCGACGCTCGAAGGGTCGACCTCGATGGTCTCCCCACAGTTGGGGCACACGATCTTTGCCATGGGAGCCTCCTTGCACGAAGATGTCTTGTCGCTACCATACCCTAAGCCCCAGACACTAATTCTGCTCGCTCGTCGGGCACGCCCGTCCGGATGCGGTCTTCTCGCGGTCCTTCGGGGAGAACGACCACATCCTCATCGACGATGCGTCCGGCTGCTTCTGCGTGGCACGCAACCTGCGCAGCTGCTCCGTCACCAACGGCAGCCAGCTGACGGACGAGAACCCCGACCTCGTGCCCATGAGCTGTATCAGAACCACCCGCATAGCGGGTGGTTTGCTCTAAGGGTGTAACCCTAAGGGCCCCGGGCCAGGGACTCAAGTCCCTGGCCCTCACTTCGTTCAGGCC
>CACYWP010000019.1 GCA_902778135.1 uncultured Coriobacteriaceae bacterium | reverse complement strand
GCAACTACTAGGCTAGACCGCGACGTGGTCAGCATGTTCGCTATCGAAGTGTCGAGATCAGTCAGATCGAAGTGTCGACTTCCACGTTATCGAATACAGGTGCGTCACCTCCGACGACCACGGCGGCCTGGTGGCGGCCGTCGCCGAGGTCTTCCCCGGCGCGGCGTGGCAGAGGTGCATCGTCCACCTCGAGCGCGACGTGGCCGGGTGGTTCCCCAGGAGGGCCGACAGGGCCGCCGCGCTCGCGGCGATGAAGGCGACGTTCGCCGAGCGGGACCCCCAGCTCGTCCGCGCGTCGTACCGCCGCGCCTGCGAGGTCATAGGCGGGCTCTCCGGCCGTGCCGGCGAGCTGCTGCAGGACGCGGAGGCCGACGCGCTCGCCTACCTCGACTTCCCCTACGAGCACCACGTCCGCCTGCGCACCAACAACGTCCAGGAGCGCGCGAACGAGGAGATAAAGCGCAGGACGAAGGTCGTGGGCGTATTCCCGTCGACCGAGTCGCTGATGCGGCTGGTGGGCTCGGTGCTGGTGGACGTGAACGAGGAGTGGATGCTCGGGCATTTCATGGACGCGTCGTCCCTGGTCGACCTCAAGAGGGACACGAGCGAACCCGAGCCCCCGAGCGCGGAGGTCGTGGAGCTGGCGAGGACGAGGATCGCGGCCGCGATCGAGGAGAGGAGGGCGGCGTGATGGTGTAGCATGTGCGTGATTCTGGGCGACGTCCCGCCGCTCGGGCAGGCTCAGGGCCTGCCACTCGCGACGGGATTGATGACACCAACTTTCGGCACACTACCGCGAAGTGAGCGAAGTACTGGGGTTTCTGGAGGATTCGAAGGTGTTCTACGTGGCTACCGTTGACGGGGACCGTCCGCGCGTGCGGCCCTTCAGCGGCATCCACGAGTTTGAGGGCAAGCTCTACATGCCCACGAGCAACAAGAAGAAGGTCTTCGCCCAGATGGCGGCGAACCCCCACGTGGAAATCAGCGGCATGGCCCATGGCAAGTGGATTCGCATAGAGGCCGACGCGGTGCCTGATCCCCGCCTGGAAGCACGCAAGTCGATGCTCGACCACTACGGCGCGGCGCTCACGCGGATGTACTCCCTCGACGACGGCAAGTTTGAGGTCGTGCGGCTGGATAACGCCGTGGCCACCATCTACTCCTTCACCGAGGAACCCGTGGCCATCGAGCTCTGATGCTCCCAGGTTTTCACTGACAAGTAGGAGTCAAGGGGGAGTCAAGGGGACAGGTCATTTGACTCATTAGGGGGAGTCAAATGACCTGTCCCCTTGACTCTGTCCTCTTGACCCTGAAGGCTGTGACCCGTCCTCTTGACACTCCTCCAAGTGGCTTGGATGATGAGATGGATGGTTGTACCAATGGGCAGTTCCATGACGTGATGAAGGAGCATGCTGGCATTATGCACTTTGGATTCTCATACATTGGACTGATTTGGCTAATCCTACTGCTCGTTCCAAATATCATATGGACGAAGAACAAGCCACAGGATTATGAAAGCCACGCAGCCAACGAGAATAAGGTTCTGCTTGCGCTGGAGAGGGCCGGGCAGTTTACTGTTACTCCTACGGCGCTCGTCTTCTCCGACTTCAACTATAAGGGATGGAACTTCTGGGTAGTGCCACTGCTCGTTTCGTTCCTCTGCATGGTTCTCTATGAGGTCTTTTGGATCCGCTATTTTCGGAGCGAGAAGACCATGCAGGACTTCTACCGGGGTATCCTGGGAGTCCCGGTCGCAGGAGCTACGCTTCCCGTTGTCGCATTCTTCTTGCTCGGAGTGTATGGCGGGAACTCCCTGATGACCATTGGCTCCATAATCCTCGGCATAGGTCATATCGGGATTCACTTGCAGCACCGAAGCGAAGCGAATGGGCCAAAGCAGCAGAAGCAGAAGAAGCTTCCGGTACGAATCGCTCTCGGTGGCTTAAAGGCCGTGACGCTTCTAGCCGCCGTGGTCGTTGTTGGTGCGCTCACCTTCTTTATTGCAGGCAGAAACATCAATCAGCTCAAGCACTTCGTTCGCTACAGGGATGGCGTAAACGAGCAACTCTATGTCAGGCTTACTGACCAGGAGGAGTACATTACGATTGAGGGGGAGAGCGTCAACAATCCTGTGATCATCTCGCTCCATGGCGGGCCGGGCTCTCCCACGTCATATGTCGATTATTGCTGGCAGGACTACCTGGCCGACAAGTACACAATCGTCTGCTGGGACGAGAGGGGATGCGGCAGGTCCTACTACCACAACGCTGCCGTCGATCCGAACAACGAGACGTTGTCTTTTGACGCGCAGCTGGCCGATCTGGACGCGCTCGTTGACTACCTGCGTGACCGGTTCTCTCAGAAACAGGTGGTCATCATCGGCCACTCATACGGGACAATCCTCGGAAGTAGGTATGCGCTGGCTCACCCGGAAAAGGTGTCGGCATATATAGGAATAGGTCAGTGCGTCAATGATCGGAATTTCGCCAATGAGATCTATGCATATGAGGATGCACTATCTGTCGCGCGTGCAAACGGTGACGATACGACCGAAATGGAAGCGTCCTATGAGAAGTTCGTTGCTGACATGAACCTGGCGAATCTGATGGCGCTGAGGGCAAAGCTCGAACCGTATCACCCAGTGGCGGTAACAGAGGACGTCTCGACCATGGCGGCGCTCACCAGTCCCACCCTCGGCGTTGATGATGTGAGTTGGTACCTCTTTCAGCTGGGTGCCTTGATGGATGATGCAAGAATGGGGCGCTACGAAGAGCTGGTCGAAGAACCGCTTTCCGAGGTTACGCAAGACTTCAACGCGCTCGAATACAACGACGCCTATCAGATGCCGGTGATGTTCATATCGGGCTCCTGCGACTGGATCTGTCCCGTCGGGCTTGTGGAAGAGTACATGGATGTGATGACTGCCCCGAAGAAGGAGCTGCACCTGATCGAGGGCTGTGGCCACTCTCCGCAGGGACAGTTGCCCGAATCTTTCTGCCAGGAAATAAGGGAATTCCTTGGTGCGCAAGGCAAGGAGATGAGGTAACAACAGGCGCGACCCAAGAATGAACTGCCGAGACGCAAGCCGAGGTTCCAAGAGCCAGGGGTAATCCCCTGGCACTCTTGTTGAGATTTTGACATTGCTTCGTCAGTGCCGATATCCCGCCGTTTGGTGGAGGCTCTTGACATGGCACTCTGCTACGTGGGTATACTGTCCTCAGAAGCCACCCCCGAGGGGGAACGGAAGTGAGAGCCGGCAATCCTGCGCATCGTGGGCCCCGGCTCTCGCGCTGTCTCGCGGACACCTCGCGCACGTCGAGGGTTCGCTCGATTCTCTCCCACGAGCCCTCCCACTTTCTGTTGACACCCTTCGTGATCACCCCTCCGTATGCGCCGAGAATCTGGTCGGGTACCCAGAGGAGCGGCTCGTCCTTGCCAGGGACGTGTTCGAGGTCGAAGTTGAGCGCCTCACCCTTGCGGCGCATGCTCACCAGGAGCTCGCGGTCGCGTTTGTCATGGGTGTCGTTGCGGCTCTCGAGTACGAACTTCCTTACGCCCATGTCGATGAGCCTTCGGACTATCTCCTCCAGTGCCTTGCGCCTGGCGCGTTCCTCTTCTCGATTAGCAAGCGCCTGCAGAAGAAGCTGCCAGGCTTGAGGGGATTCTCCGAGAGGAACCTCAAGTACATGAGGACTTTCTACGAGGAGTGGTCGCCCCTTTTGGAGTTTGCATACGAGGACTCGGCAGAAGCTTCTGTCGAAACTGCCGCGGCGGATGCAATTGAGATTCGGCAGAAGCTTCTGCCGAATTCCGTCTCAGTGCCATACGAGCATTTCCTGAACATAGGCTTCTCCCACCACTGCCAGATTCTGACGTCAGTGAAAGATGTTGAGGAGCGGCTTTACTATGTTGAGGCGTGCGCGAGGGAGCACATGAGTCTCGGGAGGCTCAGGAGAGCCATCTGCAACGACAACTACCACCATCAAGGCACGCTTCCCAACAACTTTACGCAGGCGTTGCCCAGTCCCCAGCAGGCCTTGAGAGCCATCGAGACGTTCAAGGACGAATACCTCCTCGACTTCATCAACGTCGAGGAGATCGGGGTGCGCGACGTGGGCGACGTCGACGAGCGCGTGGTCGAGCAGGCCATCGTCAGCAACGTGAAGAACTTCATTATGGAGTTCGGGCGGGGCTTTTCGTTCATCGGCAACGCTTACCATCTTGAAGCTTTCGGCGAGGACCAGTTCATCGACCTGTTCTTCAACCGCGACCTCAACCGCCTCGTTGCTGTCGAGCTCAAGCGTGGCAAGTTCAAGACCGCCTACCTCGGGCAGCTGAGCGGGTACCTGAGCGTGCTCGACGAGTTCGAGCGAAAGCCGCACGAGGAGCCGTCTATAGGAATCGTGCTTTGTAGGGACATGAACGAGGCGTTCGTGAACTTGGTTATCCGTAACTACAACAGTCCCATGGGCGTAGCGACGTACTCCACGGCCGATGATGTACCGAGGGAGGTCCGTGACGCCCTTCCGGATATCGACGACCTCAAGGCGCTGCTCGAGAAGGAAGGCGCCTGAGCGGGCTCCTGCCGAGCCCTCCTTTTGCGTAGAGCCTGTTGGCGAGCAGCTTAGAGCAGCTTAGCGCAAGTTGTTGGGGCGCCCACGACGTCGTGTGTACGCCCTTTGCGGCAATATCGTTTCCGCTATGCGAGTAAGCCATCGTAAGAGAGGATACGTGCTACCATAACAACCCGATAGGGGAGCTGGCGCACGCCGGCTGAGAGGTAGCCTATCAACCTGATCTGGGTAATGCCAGCGTAGGGACCTAAAGCCAACCACACGAAGGTCCCGGGCTGCGGCGCGGGGCCTTCTCCTTTCTCGCGTCGCGTACAACACGCAGCGCACGCTGCGGGAAAGGGGAGCCTATGAACTGTGCCGTTGCCATCCAGTACCTGCCTACGGATGCGACCTCCGACGAGGAGACCTGCCGCATCGTCGACGAGGTCATCGCCTACATCGATTCCACGGGCGTCGACTACTACGTCGGGCCCTTCGAGACCACCATCGAGGGCGACTACGACCTCTGCATGGAGATCCTCAAGAACTGCCAGCTCGTGGGGGCCAAGGCGGGCTGCAACTCCATGATGACCTACGCCAAGATCGACTACCGCCCCCACACCGACGTCATGTCCACCGAGCACAAGATCGGCAAGTACCACGAGACCGACTCCGAGTTTGCGCCGGCCGCGCCGGCCGAGGTGGCGTAGCGCATGGCCGCCACCGGCGCCAACGAACCCACGCACACCCGCCGCATCGCTGTGCCCGCCGTCACGGTGGCGGTGCTGCTCGTCGCTTGGGAGCTCGCCGTGCGCATGGGCATCGTGCCCAACTTCCTGCTGCCCAGCCCCACGCAGGTGGTGGCGGCGCTCGTGAGCGATGCACCGCTGCTCGCAAGTCATGCGGCCACCACGATCGTGGAGGCCACGCTCGGTCTGGGCATCGGTGTGGTGGTCGGCTTTGCCGCCGCCGTGTTGATGGACCGCTTCGAGACCGTCTACCTCGCGCTCGACCCGCTCATCACCATCTCGCAGACCATCCCCACGGTGGCCATCGCGCCGCTTCTGGTCCTCTGGTTTGGCTACGGCCTGGCGCCCAAGGTCATCCTCATCGTGCTGACCACCTTCTTCCCGGTCGCCGTCTCGCTGGTCAGCGGCTTCCGTGCCACCGATCCGGACGTGATTGACCTGATGCGCACCATGGGTGCCTCCGACCTGCAGATCTTCACGCAGGTCAAGCTCCCAGGCGCCTTGGAGCACCTCTTCAGCGGACTGCGCATCAGCGCCACCTACGCCATCGTTGGCGCGGTCATCAGCGAGTGGCTGGGCGGCTTCTCGGGCTTGGGCGTGTACATGACGCGCGTGCGCAAGTCCTTTGCCTACGACCGCATGTTTGCCGTCATCATCCTCATCTCCGTCATGTCGTTGGCCCTGATGCGACTGGTCGATGTGCTCGAACGTGTATGCATGCCCTGGAAACGGGCCGAACAGGAATAGCAATTCGAACGACACCGGGCTTGGCCTTGCCGAGCCTTGCAAAGAAGGGAACCGTCCATGAACTCCTCCGCAAACATCACCCGCCGCTCCCTGCTGGCCGGCTCCGCCATGGCGGCCGACATGGCCCTGACCGCATGTGGCGCATCGAACGCCGGCTCAGACGACGCAGGCGCCGGTGCCAGCCTCACGCCCATCACCTTCTGCCTCGACTGGACCCCCAACACCAACCATACGGGCATCTACGTGGCACAACAGCAGGGCTTCTTTGCTGACGAGGGCCTTGACGTGACCATCGTGCAGCCCTCCGAGGATGGCGCCGAGGCCATGATCGGTACCGGCCAGTGCCAGTTTGGCGTGAGCTTCCAGGACTACATCGCCAACGCGCTGGTGGCCGGCAACACCTCCATCCAAGCCGTCGCCGCCATCATCCAGCACAACACGAGCGGCATCATGAGCCGCCAGGAGGACGGCATCACCTCGGCCAAGGGCATGGAGGGCCACACCTATGCCACGTGGGAGCTGCCCGTCGAGCAGGCCACCATCAAGCAGGTCGTGGAGGCCGACGGCGGCGACTACAGCAAGGTCGAGCTTGTGCCCAACACCTTCGACGACGAGGTGAGCGCCCTCAAGGCCGGCGGCGTCGACACCATCTGGGTCTACGAGGGTTGGTCGGTGCAGAATGCCATCGTGCAGGACTATCCGGTCAACTACTTCAGCTTCATATCCATCGACGACGTGTTCGACTTCTACACGCCCGTCATCGCTGCCAACGCCGAGTGGTGCGCGGTCAATCCCGAGGTCGCCAAGGCGTTCCTTCGTGCGGTGAAGAAGGGTTACGATCTGGCCATCTCCGACCCCGACACCGCGGCTGACATCCTGTGTGAGGCGGTGCCCGAGCTGGACGCCTCCCTGGTCAAACAGAGCGCCGGCTTCCTAGCGGGCGAGTACCAGAGCGATGCCGCCAGCTGGGGCATCATCGAGGCGGATCGTTGGGCGGCCTTCTACCAGTGGCTGAACGACAACAACCTGGTGGAGTCCCCGATTGACGTTAATGCCGGCTGGACGATGGATTACCTGGAGGCATAGTGGCTTCCCTTGCTGAGCGGCGGCCGGGCGGGGGAGTGGCCCCCGCCCTCGAGGCGCGCGACCTGACGCTGTCGTGGGACGGCGGCGTCCATATCGTGGTGGAAGGCATCAGCCTGTCGGTCTGCTCCGGCGAGGTGGTATGTCTTGTCGGCAAGTCCGGCTGTGGCAAGACCACCATCCTGCATGCGCTGTCGGGTCTGACCGAACCGCTGCAGGGGCGCGTACTGCTACACGGTGCCGACGTGAGCGGCCAGCCCGGCCACGTCTCGTACATGTTGCAGAAAGACCTGCTCGTCCCATCCAAGCGCGTCATCGACAACGTGTGCCTGCCGCTGGTCATCGGAGGCATGCCCAAATCGGAGGCACACGCGAAGGCAGCCCCGCTCTTCGAGCGCTTTGGCCTGGAGGGCACCGAGCGGCAGTGGCCCTCCCAGCTGTCTGGCGGCATGCGCCAGCGGGCGGCCTTCCTGCGCACCTATCTGATGGGGAACGACGTCGCATTGCTTGACGAGCCGTTCTCGGCATTGGATGCCATCACGAGAACCGACATGCGCACCTGGTATTGCCAGATGGCGCGCGAACTGGGGCTAGCCTCGGTGGTCATCACGCATGACGTGGACGAGGCCGTGACCATGGCCGACCGCATCTATGTGTTGGAGGGAAACCCGCGTGGGGGAGTGCCGACGGTCGTGGCTGGTGAGGTGCCGATCGCTCGCGAGCAGGTCTTGGCTGCGGAGGCGGTGGACGACTTCTCTCTGACGACGGCCTATGTCGCCTGCAAGCGTCAGGTTCTGGAGCTGCTGGGCTAGCGCTCGCACCTCTGTCCGTTGTCTGCGCAATTCTTTCGGCTGTGGAGCGCTTTTGGGGTGTTGTTTGCGTTTTTGCGAGCCCTCGTCCGACAGTTACGGTTGTTTGTGCTTTGCGCTGCGCAAAGAACGGCGTATTCTGCGCAGCGCCGTAGACACCTCTTTGCGAAACGCAGACAACGGCTGCGCTCTATTCATGTGGGCTCACCGATTGCATTTTGTCCATCCTGTTACGCGCCCTCGTGCATCTTGGGTCGGTCGCATACACTGAACCCACGATAGAGGCGCGGAAACGATGAGGCATGGGCGAGCCGGCAGGCGCCCGAGTCCATGACCGAGGCTTAATCCGCCGAACTCCCCAGATGGGCACATGTGGGGGGTGGGCCTGCGGGGAACACCCGTAGGACTGTCTGTTGGCTGGCTGCCAACGGGTGCGCTATCTCGACGCGAGCCATCGCAACGGGAGCATCCCAGGCAGATGGCGGAGTCGGGAGGCATCGTGGCAAACAGCACGCCATTCATTGCAAAGGACCGGATTGTTGCCGCGGCAACGCGGTGTCCCACATCCATACCGATTGTCTGCCGTTTGAAGCTCGTGCGTCCGTAGGGGCGCGCCCGCACGGGGCATGGTCTGGGGCTTGGCATGCGCCACGTCCCAGGCGAGGCGGGGACGAACGATCCCATCGCTTCGGTCATACGGAACCAACTCCCACAGATAGGAGCACACCATGAGCAACGTACGTAACCTCACCGGATCGATTGTGGCCCTGGTCACGCCGTTCAAGGAGAATGGCGACGTCGACTTCGAGGCGCTCGATCGTCTGGTCGACTTCCATCTGAAGAACGGCACCGACGGCATCCTAGTGCTGGGCACGACTGGCGAGTCGTCCACCATGACCGACGCGGAGGACGTGGCTGTCGCACAGCACGTCGTCAATCGCGTCAACGGTGCCATCCCCATCATCGGTGGCGCGGGCTCCAATGCCACCCACGAGAGCCTTGCCAAGGCCAAGAGCCTGCAGATGATCGGCTGTGACGCGCTGCTGCTCATCACCCCGTACTACAACAAGTCCAACGAGGAGGGCATCTACCATCACTTCCTCGACGTCCTCGACGCGACCGAGATACCCTCCATCCTGTACAACATCCCCGGTCGTACCGGCTGCTCCATCAGCGAGCGCAACGTGGCCCGACTTGCCGAGCATCCCAACGTCATGGGCATCAAGGAGGCGTCCGGATCGATCAGCTATGCAACAACCGTCGCCAAGTACCTCTCCGATGACTTTCGCATGTACTCGGGCAACGACGACATGGTGGTGCCCATCCTGTCGCTCGGTGGCTCGGGTGTCATCAGCGTGTGGGCGAACATCCGCCCACAGCAGGTGCACGACATGGTGACCAAGTACCTCAACCACGACTACCAAGGCGCCCTCAAGATCCAGCTCGACGAGCTCGAGCTCATCCACGCGCTGTTCTGCGAGGTCAATCCCATTCCGGTGAAGGCCGCCATGGCCAAGATGGGCCTCATCACCGAGGCCTATCGCCAGCCCCTGTGGCCCATGGCCGACGCCAGCCGCCAGCGCCTCTACGCCGCCATGGAGGGAGTTGGTCTCATTGGCTAGCAACCTGACGACCGTCGTGCTGATTGGCGGGGGACGCATGGGCAAGCTCATCGACCAGGCCCTGTCCGCCGACGGCGGGTTCCTCGTGCTGGGGACCTATGACATTGACAACATCGACCAGCTGGACGAGGAGGCGCCGGAGGCCGACCTGGCCATCGACTTCTCGAATAAGGCCGCCCTGCCCCACACGCTCGCCTACATCCGTCGCACCGGGGCCGCGCTGGTCAGCGGCACGACCGGCTACAGCGAGGAGGAGCGGTCCCAGCTGCGCGAGCTGGGGTCGGTGGCCACGGTCATATGGAGCGGCAACTACTCGCTGGGCGTCGCGGCACTGCGCCATGCCACCGAGCTGGTGGCTCGTGCGGTCGACACCTGGGATGCCGAGATCGTGGAGACCCACCACAACCAGAAGGCCGACGCACCCTCGGGAACTGCCGAGATGCTACGTGCCTGCATAGACCCAGACGGCGACCAGCCGGTCGTGTACGGGCGGCAAGGAATGGTCGGCGCGCGCACCCAACGCGAGATAGGCATGCACGCGCTGCGAGGCGGCACGGTAGCCGGCACGCATGAGGTCCACTTCTTCGGTCCCGACGAGGAGCTGTGCCTGACCCATCGAGCCACCAGTCGGCAGATCTTCGTCAATGGCACCGTGGCTGCTGCCAAGCGCCTGCTGGGGCGCCCGAACGGCTTCTACACCTTCGACGAGCTGATGTTCGACTGACGGATTCTTGACGGACGGCTACAGGCCGGTTGAACGCGAAGGCCCGCAGGTGTGAGCGTCACACCTGCGGGCCTGCTCTATCCAGTGGGAAAGCTTCGACAATCAGACGTCGTCGAAGAAGCGGCTCACATCGACCTCGAGGATATCCGCTATCTCGAAGAGCTTTTCGAGGCTGGGGGCCTTCTTGCCGCTTTCGATGCGGGACAGGTGAGCATGCCCGGTGTACCCCAGCATGCGGGCCAGCTGCGCCTGTGACAGGTTCTTCCGCTCGCGCCGCACGGCGATGGCATAGCCTATCGCCTCAAGCCGCTGCTTGCGTAGCTGGTCGTTCCGTTGCTGGTCATCATGAGTGGGCATGAAGAACAGGCTATTGCTATGGTTCGAGAAATTATGACCTATAGGTCACGATTTTAGTTGCAAAGTTCATATTACATGAACTCGACGCCCAAAACCCTGCGTGTGGAGGGCGAAGGCGGGCCCTATGCCCACGCGTCTGCCGCCACCCTTGCTGGAGTGGTTTGGCGGATGCGTCGCAATCTCGGGATGACGACGCAAAACCGATGCGCCCGCTCCGACAGGTGACCCAAATCCAACGCTCACCCAAAAAAGAGCGTGCTGGCAGACTAGGCGAACTCATTTGCAGGTTGTCGCGTTATTATGTCCCCAGTTATGGAAGTCCGACCAATGGGAGGTACCACATGCTCGTTAATGCTAAGTACATGCTCGACGCCGCTGTTGCTGGCCACTATGCCATCCCCGCCTTCAACACCAACGACCTCGAGTGGACGCGCTCCATCCTCCAGGCTGCCGAGGAGCTCCAGTCTCCCGTCATCATCCAGTGCACCGCCGGTGCTGCCAAGTGGCAGATGGGCTTCAAGGTCGTCCGCGACGTCGTCGCCGACCTCGTCGACTACATGAACATCACCGTGCCGGTTGCCATGCACCTCGACCACGGCACCTATGAGGACTGCTTCAAGGCCATCGACGCCGGCTTCACCTCCGTCATGTATGACGGCTCCCATGAGCCCACCTTCGAGATCAACTGCGAGCGCACCGCTGAGATCGTGAAGCTTGCCCATGGCAAGGGCATCTCCGTCGAGGCTGAGGTCGGCGGCATCGGTGGCGTCGAGGACGGCGTCGCCTCCAACGGCGAGCTCGCTGATCCTGAAGAGTGCAAGGCCATCGCCGACCTCGGCGTTGACTTCCTCGCCTGCGGCATCGGCAACATCCACGGCCTGTATCCCGATGACTGGGCCGGCCTCTCCATGGACCGCCTGGCCGAGATCAAGGCCCTGACCGGCGACCTGCCGCTCGTCCTCCACGGTGGCACTGGCATCCCGACCGCCATGGTCCAGGAGGCCATCTCCAACGGCATCGCCAAGATCAACGTCAACACCGACCTCCAGGTCGCCATGGCCAAGGCCACGTGGGCGTTCGTCGAGTCCGGCGAGGCCAAGAAGGGCAAGAACTACGACCCGCGCAAGCTCCTCAAGCCTGGCTTCGACGCCATCGTCGACCGCGCCAAGGAGCTCATCGTCGACTTCGGTTCCGACGGCAAGGGCTGGGCGTAAGCTCGACGCTGCATAGCGGCTGAATCTGGGGCCCCGGGGCGATCCGGGGCCCTTTTGCCGTCGGGACCGAAGTCGGCGCCCGGCCCGCCCTTGGCCGGCTCCCCACCTGAGGTTCCGACGGCAAGGGCTGGGCGTAAGCTCGACGCTGCATAGCAGCTGACTCTTGGGCCCCGGAGCGATCCGGGGCCCTTTTGCCGTCGGGACCGAAGTCGACGCCCGGCCCGTCCTCGGCCGGCTGCCCACCTGAGGTTCCGACGGTAGGGGAGGCAGGGGTGAGGACTTTCGTGCCGAGGGGTCGCAGACGCCGTGCTGCCGTGCGGCAAGGCCCGCAGGAATACTGGACGTATTTCAAGGGTCTTGGCGCACGGCAGCACGGATGGCTGCGACATCGCAGGCCGAAAGCTCCCGTCCCTGCCGCCCCTTAGGCTGGGCGTAAGCTCGACGCTGCATAGCAGCTGACTCTGGGGCCCCGGAGCGATCCGGGGCCCTTTTGCCGTCAATCCTTCGTGATGAACCCATGCGAATCTGGCCCCGGAATGTGACGAAGGCCATGCCATCCGCCACATGCCGGGGCCAGAACGATTGCCGCTTTTGACGGCTTATTCAGCAGAACCCTCCGAACCCTCCGGCTCGTCCGAGTCGTCGCGAAGGATGTCCGCCAGCGTCTTGCTGTCCAGGTAAGCGCTGGTCACTTTGCCCAGATCGCGCCACATACCGACGGTGGGACAAGTCTCGACGATGGGGCAGATCTCGTCATTGGTGCAGTCGAGGCAGGCGACGGGCGCCAACGAGCCCTCCGCGGCACGCAGAATCTGTCCCAGCGTGTACTCCTCTGGCTTGCGTGTCAGGCGATAGCCGCCGCCCTTGCCGCGCAGGCTCTCGACGTAGCCAGCGCGATGCATCAGCGCGATGACCTGCTCAAGGTACTTGCGCGAGATGTGCTGGCGTTCGGACACGTCCCCCAGCGACACCCATCCGTCGTGCTGGGCCAGGTCGCTCATCGCCCTCAGCGCATAGCGGCCCTTTGTGGAGAACATACCGTTGGCCATGGCCTACGCGTCCTCTCCGTCGTGATTGTGGTTGCAGGCGGCGCTGACTGTGGCAGACATGGCGCCTGCCACGCCGTTCTCCTCGAGCATCTCCTGCAGCGTGCGCCAGGCGAGCTCGGCGCACTTGACGCGTGCCGGCATGTGTGCGATGTCGCGGAGCATGGCGGCCTCGTCGAGCTGCTCCTCGAGCAGGTCCACGTCGGTCTCCTCGCCGCGAATCATGCGCTTGAACAGCTCGCAGAGCTCGATGGCCTCCTGTGGTGTCTTGTCCACCATCAGGTCGCTCATCATGTCGGCAGAGGCTTGGCTGATGGCACATCCGCTGCCGACGAATGCGGCCTCCTCGATGGTTCCATCGGCTGCGAGGCGCACCGAGAACGTCAGCTCGTCGCCGCACGAGGGGTTGACGCCCTCATGGCTCATTGTGGGGTCGTCCATCTGGTACTTGTAGTCGGGATGCTGCGCGTGGTCGAGGAACTGCGCGTTGTAGAGGGGATTACCTGCCATTGAACACCTGCCAGACTGTCTTGAGGCCCTCGACGAGGGCGTCTATGTCCTGCTTGTCGTTGTAGAAGGCCACGCTGGCGCGACAGGTGCTGGATTCGCCGAGATAGGCGAGCAGCGGCTGGGCGCAGTGGTGGCCGGCGCGGATGCACACGTCGCTCATGTCCAGGATCGAGGCGACGTCGTGCGGGTGTATGCCCTCGACGTTGAAGGCAACCGCCCCGATGTGGCGCGTCCCGTCGGCCGGGCCGACGATGCGCACGAAGTCCAGCTGGGACAGCTGGTCTGCGAGATAGGTCGCCAACAGGCGCTCTCGTTGCTCGATCTGCCCCATGCCCAGACCCTGCAGGTATCCCAATGCCGCGTCGAAGGCGTAGCTGCCGGCGGCGTCCTGGGTGCCCGCCTCGAACTTCTGGGGTACGGGTGCCCACACGGCGTCGGTCTCGGTGACCGAATCGATCATCTCGCCTCCGGTGAGGAAGGGTGGCATCGCATCGAGCAGCTCCGCCTTTCCCCACAGCACGCCAATGCCCATGGGGCCACCCATCTTGTGCGCCGAGAAGGCCAACAGGTCGCATCCCAGCTGGCGGACGTCCACGGAGAGGTGGGGGACGGACTGGGCACCATCGACCACCATGGTCGCGCCCATCTCGTGCGCGCGGGCGGCGATGGACGCGATGTCGTTCTCGACGCCCAGCACGTTGGACACATGGGTGACCGAGACGATCTTGGCCCGCGGGCCGATCTTTGCCTCCATCTCGGCGGGCGTGATCGTGTAATCGTCGTCCAGACGCAGGTAGACCAGGTTGGCGCCAGTTGCCGCGCAGGCCTGCTGCCAGGGAATGATGTTGGAGTGGTGCTCCATGATGGAGATGACCACGTCATCGCCCGGTCCCAGCCCCACGACCTGCGGCAGGGTGCGTGCGACGAGGTTCAGGGACTCGGAGGCGTTGCGCGTGAAGACGATTTCGGAGCCCTGGGGCTTGCCGGCGGCATCGACGGCGCCGATGAAGCTGGCGATGTGGTTGCGGGCCTGTTCGATCGATGCGGTGGCCTCGACGGACAGGCGATAGAGGCCGCGCAGCGGGTTGGCGTTCATCGTCTCGTAGAAGGTCCGCTCGGCAGCCAGAACTGCCTCGGGACGCTGCGCGGTCGCCGCGCTATCCAAGAAGACGACCTCGGGGTGTTGGGCCAGGAGGGGGAAGTCAGCCTTGTAGGGACTGGCCTCGATGGCGGCGAGCTGCTCGGACGTCAGCATGATGCCTCCTCGAAATCGATGTCCAGAACCTCGGCAATGTCGCGTGCGACATCGATTCCGAGGACCTCGGTGGCGCGGGCGAGCACGGCCTGGCGTGCCTCGGCGACGTCGGCATGGATGAGCGCGTCATCGAACAGGGCACGGGCGAACAGCCGCTCTGCGACGTCATCCGACAGGCCGCGCGAACTGAGGAAGCCCAGCTGCTCGGGGCTGATCGCCCCGATGGAGGCGCCATGATTGCCCGCGACGTCCTCCTCGTCACAGAGGATGACGGGCAGGGTCTTGTTGACGACCTCGTCTCCGGTGACCAGGACGGTCTCGATCTCGGAACCCTCGGCGCCTTTGGCACCGTGGACGAGGTCGATGGTCTCGCGCATGGTCTTGCGGGCCGCGTCGGCCAGGATGCCGGTTGTGACGATGTCGGAACGCGTCACGCGACCGCGCTGACGCACGACGTGGTTGACGTCCAGGACGTCGCGACCCGAGGCGAGGTAGCGCGAATCCAGCGCGAAGCGGGCCCCCGTGCCCGCAAGGCTGCAGGCGAGGCCCAGCGCGACACGCGAGCCGCCCAGGGCGTACTGGCGCATGTCGATACGCGCGCCCTCCGCGGCATCGATGCCGATGGCGTCGAGGTGCTGCTGTCCCGAGCCGCAGGCGACCAGCTCGATGATCGTCACGCGGGCATCGCGCTCCGCCACGACGCGCAGCAGGGACGCGGACGTGTCGCCCTCGCAGCCATGGGCGCAGGTGACGATGGTCGCGCTGGCCCCGGTGCGCACGAGGACGCCCGTGTCGCGGACCTCGGTCGCCGAGGCGTCGATGTCGACGTAGATGGGCTGCTCGCGCTGCTCGCCTGCCTTCACCTCGACGAAGCGCGCATCACCGGAGGCGCGCACGATCCACGTGGCCGCCTCGTCACCGATGCCGCACTCCACCCCCTCGAACATGCGCGGGAGCCGGGCATAGACGTCGCCCACGAAATGGGGCGTTGGGACCTCGAAGGAAAGGTCGTTGATGCGCAGGTAGTTCCAGGTCTGCGCGGGCGGGACATTGACGCGGGAGATGGTGGAGGTCTGCTCCTGATGGGCCTCGATGATCTGATTGGCCATTATCCGATCGCCCCTTCCATCTCCAGCTTGATGAGGTTGTTCATCTCGATGGCGTACTCCATGGGCAGCTCCTTGGAGACGGGGTCGGCGAAGCCGTTGACCACCATCGTGCGGGCCTCGCCCTCCGAGCAGCCTCGGCTCATCAGGTAGAGGATCGTGTCGTCGGAGATGCGGCCGATGGTCGCCTCGTGCCCGACGCTGGCGCTGCCGTTGCGGACGTCCATCGCGGGGATGGTGTCGGAACGGCTGATGTCGTCGAGCATGAGCGATGCGCAGCTGACGGTGGCACGGGCGCGGTCGGCATGTCGTCCCACTACGACGGAACTGCGGAAGGTGTTGATGCCGCCGTCCTTGCTGATGGACTTGGTGTCCACGCTGGCGGTGGTGTCGGGCCCGTTGAGGATGACCTTGCAACCGGTGTCCAGGTCCTGCGTCGCGCCGGCGAAGGTGATGCCGGTGAACTCGCAGCTGCTGCGGGCGCCCTGCAGGAAGGTGGTGGGGTAGAGGTAGCTGACGTGGCTGCCGAAGGATCCCGAGACCCACTCCATCTGGGAGTCCGCGCCGACCGTCGCACGCTTGGTGTTGAGGTTGAACATGTTCTTGGACCAGTTCTCGATGGTGCTGTAGCGCAGGCGCGCGTGGTCCTTCACGAACAGCTCGACGGCTCCGGCGTGCAGGTTGGCCTCGTAGTACTTCGGTGCGGAGCAGCCCTCGATGAAGTGCAGGTCCGCGCCGGGCTCCACGATGATGAGCGTGTGCTCGAACTGGCCGGCGCCTTGGGCGTTCAGGCGGAAGTAGCTCTGCAGCGGGTAGGGGAGCGTGACGCCCTCGGGGACGTACACGAACGACCCGCCGCTCCACACGGCGTAGTGTAGCGCGGCGAACTTGTGGTCGCGCATGGGGATGAGCGTCCCGAAGTACTGGTGCACCAGCGGCTCGAGCTCGGGGTCGTGCAGGGCGTCCTCGATGGTGGTGTAGACGACGCCCTGGTCGGCGACCTCCTCGCGCATGTTGTGGTACACGATCTCGGAGTCGTACTGGGCGCCGACGCCGGCCAGGCTCTCGCGTTCCGCCTCGGGGATGCCCAGGCGCTCGAAGGTGTTCTTGATGTCCTCGGGCACGTCGTCCCAGCTGTTGGCCTGCTTGGTCTGGGGGGAGACGTAGGTGGAGATGTGGTTGAGGTCGAGCATCTCGATGGAGGGACCCCAGTTGTCGGGCATCTCCATCTCCTCGTAGGTGGCCAGCGCCTTCAGGCGCAGCTGCAGCATCCATTCGGGCTCGTCCTTCTTCTCGGAGATGGCCCGGACGATGTCGGTGGAGAGGCCGTCGGCATAGCGCTCGTAGCCCTCCTCGGAATACTTGAAGTCGTAGAGCGAGCGGTCGACGTCGGCGACCTGCGACCGCTTGCGGGAGGTGTCGGTTGCGTCAGCCACGGTTATGCCTGCTCCTTCTGTTCGAGGGCATTCTCGAAGCGCGCGAAGCCATGTGCGTCGATGTCGTCGATGAGGCTGGCCGGACCGTCTGCCACCAGGCTGCCGTGCACCATGACGTGGGTGCGGTCGACGGTCAGGCGCTCGAGGATGCGGGTGTTGTGCGTGATCATCAGCAGGGCGCCGTCGCACTCCTTGCGGTAGGCCTCGATGCCGCGACTGACGATGGAGAGGGCGTCAACGTCCAGGCCGGAGTCGGTCTCGTCGAGAATGGCCAGCTTTGGGCGCAGCAGCAGGAGCTGGAGCATCTCGATCTTCTTCTTCTCGCCACCCGAGAATCCGACGTTCAGCTCGCGGGTGAGGAAGTTCTGGTTGATGTCCAGCTGGTCGGCGATCTCGCCCACGCGCTGGCGGAACTTGCGGGCCGTCGTCTTCAGCTCCGGACGCATCTGGCAGATGGTGCGCAGGAAGCTGTAGAGGGGGACGCCCGGCACCTCGACCGGCGCCTGGTAGGACAGGAAGATGCCAGCCAGCGAGCGCTTGTCGGGGCTCTTGTCGGTGAGGTCCTGGCCGCCGAAGACGATCGAGCCGGATGTGACCTGGTAGATGGGGTCGCCCATGATGACGTGGCCCAGTGTCGACTTGCCGGCGCCGTTGGGTCCCATGAGGACATGCGTCTCGCCTGCGCCGACCGTCAGGTTGATGTCGTGAAGAATGGGCTTGTCCTCGGTCCCTGCCGAGAGCCCGGAAACGCTAAGCAGCTGGTCTGACATGTATGCCTCTCTCCTGACTGCTGTCCGTGGTTGCTAAATCCTACTCACAGGGCGGTATTTTACCCACAAGTGTGGGGCGTATTCAATACGCAGGAGAGAAGACCATAGTTTTTGGCGTGCGTCCCGGCTCGCCCGGGGTGGTCTACGGCGCGCGGCCCGGGGCTCCCCTCGGGCAAGGACGCCCGTCCCTCGTGGCGCGGCAGCTGCGGAATCGCTCGCTTCGCTCGCTAGGTCCTCGCTCCCGCCGCACCGCGCGTGACGGGCTGCCCTCATAGGAGCCCGCCAGGCCGCGCGCCGTAGGCCACCCCGGGCGAGCCGGGACGTCGTGGAGCTTGCTGTTGGCGGATTCTTCGTCAGGCGTGCTGCGGCTCGATGAAGCGCTCCAGCACCTCGGCAAAGACGCCGTCATCGCAGCTGCTCCGGGCCCGGTAGTCGGCGATGGCCATGGCGTCCGCGCTGGCGTTGGAGACCACCACGCCCACGCCTGCCGCCTCGAGCATGGCCATGTCGTTGGCCGAGTCGCCACAGGCGATGGTGTCGGCGATGTCGATGCCCAGGCGTGCGGCCAGCTCCCGCAGGCCCGACCCCTTGTCGACCCCGCCCGGGTTGAACTCGTAGTAGCGTCCCGACGAGAAGGTGGTCGAGAGGCCCTCGGTGAGCGAGGGGTCCATGGTCAGGGCGAGCTCATGCAGCAGGTCGAGGTTCTCGTAAACGTACAGGCACTTGGAGAGCGGCACGTCGCGCAGGAACTCGATGCTGTCGCCTTCGAAGAGCTGGAGGTCCATGTGGCCGGCCAGGTAGTCGAGCTCGCTCTGGGTGATGTTCCAGCCCCAGATGTCACCCGCCTGCGTGTAGATGTGCATGCCGATGTCACCGAGGAAGACGGCATGCTGGAAGAGGCGATCGACCACCTCGAACGGCATGCGGTTGGAGATGATGGGCGTGTCCTCGCCGACGCGGTTGATGCAGCCGCCGTTGTAGGAGATGACGTAGCTTCCCTCGAGGCAGGCGGGCGGCAGATCGCGCAGGCTGTTCATGATGGAGCCATATGCGCGGCCCGAGGCAGGTACGAACAGGACGCCCAGCTCGCGCATGCGCAGGATGGCGTCGATGTTTGCCTGGGGGACGGTGTGGTCGAAGCCCAGGAAGGTCTCGTCCATGTCGGTGGCTACCAGCTGGTACATGCGCGCCTCCTATCAATTGCGGCCTAGACTCCATCATAGCGCAGGCATCGCGGCTATGACGGACGGTCAGGCCGCACAACGGCTTTGCGCGGGTGTCGGGTCGCCTACCGCGGGAAGACGCCTCGCCAAAGGGGCCCAAGACCTCCGGGACGTCGCTGCAGCCGACGCAGACGCGCAACTCGGCCTTCTAGGGGCAGCCATTGCCGGTCAGGCTCCGTGCTGGTGGGCAATCGAACAAATCTTGAAGCAATCATGGAGGCCTGCGATCGCGTTGGGCCAAGGTCAAAAGGGGAATAGTGGTGCTTAATTGCCTCATGACATGAGGCGACGCGACGATGCGTCCGAGGAAGGCGCGAAAGGAGGCGGCAGGGGCGAGGAGCGTCAGACGCATGACGAGGAGCGTCAGTTCGAGTTTGGGCCGTCAGTCACATGAGGGCAGTCAGTTCGAGTTTGGACCGTCAGTTCCAAGAAAGAGGTACATCATGTTGTTTGGTGTTTCGTTGGCAAAGATCGTCGGTGGCATTGTCATTGCCATCCTGCTGATCTCGTTTCTGTCCGCTGGCTATGTCAAGGCTGCGCCTGACGTCGCGCTGATCATCAGCGGTCTCCACGAGCGCCCGCGCGTGCTCATCGGTCGCGCCGGGTTCAAGATCCCGTTCTTCGAGCGTGTCGACCGCCTCTGCCTGAAGCAGATCTCCGTCGACATCAAGACCGACCAGTACATCCCCACCAACGACTTCATCAACGTCAAGGTCGATGCGGTTGCCAAGGTGCGCGTGACCGACGACCCCGATGGGATGCTGCTGGCCGAGCGCAACTTCCTCAACATGACCGAGGATCAGATCGCGTTCTCGCTGCAGGACTCTCTGCAGGGCAACATGCGCGAGATCATCGGCACGCTGGACCTGCGCTCGATCAACACCGACCGCGACAGCTTCTCCGACCAGGTGCTGGAGAAGGCCAGTCGCGACATGGAGAAGCTGGGCATCGAGATCCTCTCCTGCAACATCCAGAACGTCATCGACGAGCACGGCCTGATCACCGACCTGGGCATGGACAACACGTCCAAGATCAAGAAGGACGCCGCCATCGCCAAGGCGCAGGCGGACAAGGAGGTCGCGATCGCCCAGGCACAGGCAGAGCGCGAGGCCAACGACCAGCGCGTCCAGGCCGACACCGACATCGCCGAGAAGCAGAATGCCCTGGCCATCCAGCGTGCCGGCCTGAAGGCTCGCGAGGACACCGAGCGTGCCCGCGCCGACGCCGCCTATGCGATTCAGGAGCAGGAGCAGCAGAAGACGATCCAGGCCGCCATGGTCAACGCCCAGATCGCCAAGGCCGAGCGCGAGGCCGAGCTTCGCGAGCGCGAGGTGCAGGTGCGCGAGCAGGAGCTGGCCGCTGCGATCCGCAAGCAGGCCGAGGCCGACAAGTACCGCATCGAGCAGGAGGCCGAGGCCGCTCTCGAGCAGCGCAAGCGCGAGGCTGAGGCCGACCGCTATGCCGCCGAGCAGGAGGCAGAGGCCATGCGCCTGCGCGCCGAGGCCCAGGCCCGTGCGACGAGGATGCAGGGCGAGGCAGAGGCGGAGGCCATTCGCGCGAAGGGCGAGGCCGATGCGGCCGCGCTGGAGAAGCGCGCGCTGGCACTGCAGAAGATGAACCAGGCTGGCATGGCCGAGATGATGATCAAGATCATGCCCGAGGTCGCCGCCGCGGTGGCCCAGCCCCTGTCCAGCATCGGCAACGTGTCCATCTACGACGCCGGTGGCTCGGGCGAAGGTGGCGTCAGCCGCGTGAGCGCCCAGATGCCGGTGGTCATCCGCCAGGTCTTCGACACGATGAGTGAGGCCACGGGTGTGGACATGCGCGACATCATGCGTGCCAGCACCTACGATGCCACGGTCAACCGCAACGTGCGCGTCGAGGCCGAAGGCCTCGTGCCCGATGGTCTGGCGCCCGAGGAGCGCGGTGGCCAGGCTGGCCTGGAGGCCGGTTCGGAGGAGTCCGAGGCATAGCCTGCCGGCGCTGGTGGCAAGGTTGCAACGAGGGGTGTCCCACCGATGGGCGGGGCACCCCTCGCCTTGTGCGTGGGTTCGTGGTCGCAGGCGTTGTCAGCCGTTGCCCTGCGAGAGGCCGATGCTGCCCAGCCATCCCCAGCGCGGCGGCACCATGAGGCCGTATGCGCTGAGCCACAGGGCAAGTGGCACCTTGCGCAGCGCACCCTCCACGGAATCCATGACCATGTCGTCCCCGACATACAGCCCGACGTGGCCATGGGCCTGTCCCTGCAGGGAATAGGGATGCTGCGGAACGGCTACGATCATCGCGACCTTCAGGTCGGACGTATCGTCGTAGTGGCAGTAGCCTTGGTACAGCTGCGCTGCGCTTCCCAGGACGACGCCGAGTCCCAGGCGAGAAAAGGCCTGCTCGACCCAGCTGGCACAGAGGTCATCGCCAGGCGAGGGGGTAGCGTGGGCACAGGCGATGAGCCTGCGCTGCAGGGGGCTCGCCGTCTTGAGGCGCTGGGGCTCGTGTCCCGGCTCGATCGCGCGCAGTGCGGGCTGTCCCCATCGCGAGCGGTCTCCCGTCACGAGCTTGCGCCGTCTGAGGGTTTCGAGCAGTCGCTGCTCTGCGGTTGATTCGTGCTCGGCGTGCATCATCGGTTGCGTCAATCCTCTTGCCATGCAAGGCTGGTGGCCGGTCGTCGTGTCCGGCGACGGTGGTTGTCGTACCTTATCCATGCTAACTACCCACACTAGAGTTGCATTTTGGATTCTGGCTGCAAACCCGCAGGATTGGCTTTCCGATTCGCGAATGGAAGCCGGGGTGTGGGTAGTTTCCGCCCACCGGGCGCCTCGCCCCGTGTCCCGGGACGTTGGCGGCGAACGTCTCTCGGGGTAGACGATTCTTCCTTTTCGCTAAAAGTTGCGACCGCACGCGTATATCCCCCTTGTTGAGCCGCCTTCCCTGTGTTTTAAAGGAAGCGTTGGTTCCTGTCCTCATGTCGCTATGACGTACGGGAACGGAAGGCCCACTACGGAGGGGGAGAACACGACCATGGGCTCAAATCGCTTTGCCTGTTTCTTGGGATGCGAAAGGGGTTCGCATCGTCACGCACCTATGGGTATTGCCCTGATGGCATTGGTGCTCGCCGCCGCACTCATGGTGCCGGTCCGGGCGCTCGCCGCTACGATGGATCTCGAACAGCTTGAGAAGAACGCCATCGCGGAGACCATCCAGATCAACGGGTGGAAGACCGGAAGCTTCACCAACGCGGACAGCACGACAACCCACTGGTTTCCGGATGTCTATCAGTTCACGGTCACCAGATCGGGAACCTACTCGATCATGTACGAGACCCAGCAGGTGTACAGCGGATACAGCGGCCTTGTCCTCGTTCTCTCGGACAGTTATACGAAGAGCTCCAATCAGGTGTATTACAATCCCATCGCCTGGATGGCGTTCGTCGGCAATCCGATGGCGTATTCCTCGTCAGAATACCTGAGCGCGGGAACCTATTGGATTTTGATAGGCGACGCGCATGATATCTACTACGGTCTCGAAGACCCGAGCAAATACAATATTGATATCGATCCTTACTCTGACGATATCTACGACTTCCTTTACGATTACACGCCCGATGAATCCTATCTCGGTACATATCGCGTGGGCGTCTTCAAGCATCCCGATGGTGCCGTCCCCGTGTATCGCATGTACAACAGGCGCACTTCCGAGCATCTCTATACCAAGAGCCTTACCGAGTACAACTCATGCGGACAAGACAACTATGCCGACTGGAGGGGAGAGGGCATTGCCTGGTTTGCGCCGAACTCGTCCAAGACTCCGGTCTATCGCCTCTATAACAGGGGGCTGCTCGTCCACCATTACACCAGCAGCAAGGCAGAGAGGGACATGCTGGTGAACAGGCATGGATGGAGAAACGAAGGCGTGGCCTTCTATTCCGACGACGCGCACGGCAAGCCCCTGTACCGCCTGTACAACGGGCACATCAGGCCCTCCCAGCACCATTACACGAGCAGCGCCGGTGAGAAGAACACGCTGGTGAGCAACCATGGGTGGAGTTACGAGGGCGTGGGCTTCTACGGTGTGAAGTAGCAGCGCCTGCGGGATTCCCAAAGTGCAGCGAGCTGGGGGAGGGTCGTCGATTCGGCCCTCCCCCAGCTTTTATCGATGACATTACGGAAGTGGGGTAGGGACATTCGGGACGGAGGTTCCCGTCCTTCGCAGGTTGACCAGATCCGACCGTCTGGGACGGTTCTCTACGGTCGAGACATCATAGACGAGTCGACCAGGGGGAACCGTCCCAGACGGTCGAGACGTCATAGACGAGTCGACCAGGGGGAACCGTCCCAGACGGTCGGAAAGACGGCGTACGGCCGCCACTACGTCCGGGCGTCAGGTCTGGCCCTGTCCCTCCGTGTTACGCCCCCGTCTCCGCCTTCCGCATCGCCACCCTGCTTGCCGTATCATGGGTCCGTTGCACCCACGAGTCGCAAGGGAGGCACCATGGCCCTGACCAGAGAAGATGTGGCAGGCATCGCCGACTATGCGCGCATCGCGCTGACCGATGCGGAGCTGGACGAGATGACCGCCTATATGAATGACGCGGTCGAGCTGCTCGATCCCATCCTCGAATACGACCTCGATGACGTCGAGCCCACCTTCCACCCCATCGGCGAGCTGGTCAATGTCGTGCGTGACGACATCGTCGCACCCGGCCTGCCGCTGGAGGAGGCGCTGGCCAACGCCGGGTCCAGGCAGGGCCGCTATTTCCGCGTGCCTGCGATCCTCGCGGATGGGGGTGCTGCGTAATGGCAAACCTCGATACGCTCTCCGCCCGCCAGGTCGCAGCGGGCATTGCGGCGGGTGACTTCTCGGCGACTGAGGTCGCACGTGCTGCCTTGGATGCCATCTCCGCACGTGATGGCCAGACCCAGGCCTTCCTGCAGGTCAGCGAGGAGCTCGCCCTGTCCGCCGCCGCAGCGACCGATGCCGCTCGTGCTGCGGGACAGGCCCTCGCACCGCTGGCGGGCGTCCCCGTTGCCTTCAAGGACAACATGAATCTGCTGGGTACGCGCACGACCTGCGCCAGCCGCATGCTCGAACCCTACGAGAGCGCCTACACCGCCACGTGCGTCCAGCGCATGCTCGATGCGGGCGTCACACCGCTTGGCAAGCTGAACATGGACGAGTTCGCCTTTGGCTCGACCACCGATAGCTCCGCCTTCCATCCCACCAACAACCCCTGGGACGTCGCACGCGTGCCGGGCGGCTCGTCCGGCGGAAGCGCCGCTGCCGTTGCGGCAGGAGAGGTGACCATCGCCCTTGGCTCCGACACGGGTGGTTCCATACGCCAGCCGGCCTCCCTCTGTGGCGTGGTGGGCATGAAGCCCACCTACGGCGCTGTCAGCCGTTATGGGGTCGTCGCATTCGGGTCATCCCTCGACCAGGTCGGACCCATGGGACGCCGTGTCGAGGACGTCGCCCTGGCCATGAACGCGCTGACCGCCGGTGGCCACGATCGCTTCGACTCGACCAGCCAGAACTGCGACCAGGACTATCTGGCACATCTCGACGATTCCATCGAAGGTCGCCGCGTGGGAGTCATTCCCGCGCTGCTGCAGGCAGAAGGCCTGACGCCCGAGGTCCGCGCGGCAATGCGCCAGGCTGCCGACGGGCTGGCCGCCGCGGGCGCCGTCATCGTCGAGGTCGACCTCCCCAACATGGCCAACTCCATCGCGGCCTACTACGTGCTTGCGCCGTGCGAGGCCTTCTCCAACCTCGCGCGCTTCGATGGCGTGCGCTATGGCTACCAGGAGCCCGGCTGTGCGACGCTGGCCGAGCAGAGCTCGCTCAGCCGTGCACATGGCTTCGGGGCCGAGGCCAAGCGTCGCCAGATGCTGGGCGCCTACCTGCTCTCCAGTGGCATCTATGAGAGGTACTACTTGGCAGCGCAGAAGGTCCGCACGCTCATCACGGCTGACTACCAGCGCGCATTCGGGCAAGTGGATGTGATATTGATGCCGGCGAGTCCAACGGTGGCTTGGGAGCACGGTGCCATCAGCGATCCCGCCGCCCTCTACTTGGCAGACGTCTTCACCATCTCCAACAACATCGCCGGCAACTGCGGCATCAGTGTGCCCGTGTGCTTGGGAGCCGACTCGGGCCTGCCCATCGGCGCACAGCTGCAGGGCCCCGCCTTCGCCGATGCGCAGCTGCTCACCTTCGCCCGGGCGCTCGAACGCTCCTGCGGCATGGAGGGATCCGTCGCACCTGCGTTTGCCGGAAAGGGGGGTGAGCTCCGATGAAGAAGCTTGCCGAGGTCCTGCGAGACTGGGAGGCCGTCATCGGCCTGGAGGTCCACACCGAGCTGACCACGCTCGAGACCAAGATGTTCTGCAACTGCCGCCTGTCGCATGACGACGACCCCAATGCCAACGTGTGTCCCATCTGCCTGGGCATGCCTGGCGCGCTTCCCGTGCCCAACGAGAAGGCCATCGAGTCCATCGTCATGGCCGGCATCGCAACAAACTGCGAGGTCATGCGCCATTCGATGTTCTATCGCAAGCACTACTTCTACCCCGACATGGCCAAGAACTTCCAGACGACCCAAGGGCCGGTCGCCTTCGTCATGCACGGCCACCTCGACCTGGAGGTCAGCGGCCAGGGGGCAAAGGAGCGCCCCGACTCCACGGTCGAGAAGGCGCAGGACGGCAGCTACGTCGCGTCCATCCGCATCCTGCGCATCCACATGGAGGAGGATGCCGCCAAGATGAACCACGTCGGCGGCGCCGAGGGGCGCATCGGCGGCGCCAGCGAGAGCCTCATCGACTACAACCGTTGCGGCACGCCGCTCATCGAGCTGGTCACCGAGCCCGACCTGCGCACGCCCGAGGAGGCGCGCCTGTTCATGGAGAAGCTGCGCCAGACCTTCCTGACGCTGGGCATCTCGGACTGCTCGCTGGAGAGCGGGTCGATGCGCTGCGACGGCAACATCAGCCTGCGTCGCCGCGGAGAGACGCGCTTTGGCACCAAGACCGAGATGAAGAACATCAACTCCCTCAAGAGCCTGCACGACGCGCTGGAGTACGAGATCTGCCGTCAGGCAGAGGTGCTGGAGGAGGGTGGCATCGTCTATCAGGAGACGCGTCACTGGGAGCCCAGCCGTCGCCGCACCGTCGTCATGCGCGTGAAGGAGACTGCCGACGACTATCGCATGTATCCCGACCCCGACCTCGCGCCCTTCGACCTGTCCGACGAGTTCGTCGAGCGCTGCCGTGCCCGCGTGCCCGAGCTGCCCGATGCCAAGCGCGACCGCTACGTCGCCACCTGGGGTCTCAGGCGCAGCGACGCCACACAGCTGGCGGGGGACCCAGCGGTGGCACGCTTCTTCGAGGATGCCGCGGACGTCACCGGTGCCAAGGTGGTCCCGACGCTGGCCAACGTGATGGTCAACCTCGTGCCCAGCTTCAAGGCGCTCACGGTTGCGCAAGTCGCGTCCATCTCGTCGCTGCTTGCGGCCGATGCGATTACGTTTGCGCAGGCACGGGAGGTGCTCGAGGTCGTCGATGGCACCGAGGGAGACCCCGAGCGCGTCGTGGACGAGCGTGGCATGCGTCAGTCGACCGATACCGATGCGCTCGGCGCCATCGTCGACGAGGTCCTCGGCCGCTGCACCGCACAGGTCCAGCAGTATCGCGACGGCAACAGGAAGGTGCTTGGATTCCTCGTTGGCCAGTGCATGAAGGCCAGCAAGGGCTCCGGCAATCCCAAGATGTTCAACCAGCTGCTGGCGCAGCGTCTGGAAGCCTAGTCTGGGCGGGGGTCGCGTGACGACTGACGACAGCCATAGCGCGGGACGGCAGGAGCGGTTCTATCTGCTCGTCGGGGCTGGTGGTGCCGTGCTGGTCCTTGCCAGCTGGCTGCTGCGACGCGAGGAGGTCTCCGGGATCGGGATTGTGCCCTACTTGCTGGCAGCTGTGGTCGTAGTCGTCTGGGCTGCGTCCGGGGCTGCTGCGGCGCGTCGCGTCGCGAGCGAGCGGGAGGCTGCCGAGCGGCGCGCGAAGCTGGAGCGCGAGGCCCAGGAGGCGGCACAACGTGCGACGCAGCAGGTCAACGCACGTAGGACGGTCTCGCATGGCGGCATGACCATCAACGTGCGCAGGACTCGTCCCGCCGGCGGACACGACGTGGTCGATCTCTCGGGTGCTGGCATGGGACGCGCCGACGCGTCCCAGTCGGATCCCGCGGCTGCAGGACGCCGCGCGTTGCGAGACGGGTGAGGAGGCTGTGCTGGTCAGGGCGGCGGCATACATGTGGCAGGCGTTGTGGGGGCTCCCGCAGACGGTGCTGGGGCTGATGCTGCTCGTGGGGCTGGGGAGGCGTCGCCGACACTACCGGTATCGCACGGCCATCGTGACGGAATGGGGTCTCGATGCGGGCTTCACGTCGGGGATGTTCATCTTCGTCCCCCGTGCGTGCCCGCGGTCGCTGTTGGTGCATGAGTATGGCCACACGCTGCAGTCGCTCCTCCTCGGTCCGCTGTACCTGCTGGCCATCGCCCTGCCCTCGCTCGTGTGGGCGGGCACGCCCTCGCTGCGCAGGTATCGCTCGTCCCATGGCTACTCGTACTATCGCTTCTACTGCGAACGCTGGGCGAACAGGCTGGCCAGGCGCGTGACGGGGGAGCGACCGGAAGGCTGGTATGACCGTCGTGCCAAGAGCTGAGCCAGACGTGTGGAGACACTCCGCTAGATGACGATGCCGGCCAGATGGTCGCACTCGTGCTGGATGACCTGGGCAACGAAGCCCTGATAGGTAGCCGTGTGCTCGGCCATGTCCAGGTCCTGCCAACTGACCTTGATGCGGCGATGGCGCGTGGCGGGGCGGACCCCGTCAAGGGACAGGCATCCCTCTTGGGTCTGGTAGGCACCCGTTCGCTCGATGATGCGCGGGTTGAGCATGACGCAGGCGCGCTTGCGCTCGTCGAAGAATGCGATGATGCTGACGCTCTGGCCGACCATGTTGGCGGCCATGCCCGCGCAGGTCGCCTCGTGCGCCTGCAACGTGTCGAGCAGGTCTTGGGCAATCGCCGCGTCCTCCCCGGTGGCCGGGCGTGCGGGACGCGAGAGCACAAGGCGCGAGCGGACGATGGTGCGTTCCACGGTGCCCCTCCGTTTCGTTGCCGACGGTTCCATTCTAGAGCACTAGCTCGTACATCTCGAGCTCGGTGTCGCCGAGGTCCTCGTAGTGGACCATATGGCGGCATACCAGCTCGAATCCCACTGCCTCGTAGGTGCGTGCGGCCACGGCGTTGCCGGGAACGACATCGAGGTGGATGGCCCGCTGGCCCCATTGGCGTGCCGTGTCGATGCACCAGCGCATCACCTCGGCGCCCAGGCGTCGTCCCCGCATGTCGGGGTGTACGGCCAGCAGATGGACGACGCTTACCTCGCCATGCTCGGCACCGCTCGGCCATGCGATGCCGTAATACCCGGGGTCCTCCTCGCGCGTGAGCACCACGGCATCGACGATGCGTCCGCCCTCTGATCCCACGAAGAGCTCTCCGAGCTCGATGCGAGTGCGCAGGTCCTCGCGCGTCGGGTACACGCCCTTGGTCCAGCGGGGGGAGTAGCGGTCGAGGTGCTGGTGCTCGATGACCTCCTCGTACAGGCGGTAGGTGTTGTCGAGGTCATCCATGGTGGCGAGGCGCATCTGCGGCATTGCCGCTCCTTTCGCATTGCCCTGCTGGTGACAGTTACCATAGCATGCTGGTCGCTGGGGCTGCAGCCGTAGGGTTTCGTGGGGACGCGCTGGATGTTACGTGCTTTGAACGAACTGCTCCAGCTCTGGCTTGCCGGTGCAGGCAGGCATCTATACTTGAAAGGTAGACAAACCCGGTTGAGCGGTCGCAAACGCTCGACGGATGGATGCAAGGGAGGCCAGATGGGCGCCTTCTTCGGAGCGGCATCGCACCGTGACGTGGTTCTTGATGTGTTCTTCGGCGTGGACTATCACTCGCATCTGGGCACGCGCCGTGCCGGCATGGTCATCTGGAACGGCACCTCGGGCTTCACGCGCGAGATCCACTCCATCGAGAACACGCCCTTCCGCACCAAGTTCGAGAAGGACCTTACGGGCTTCTCGGGCAACGTGGGGATGGGGTGCATCAGCGACTCCGACCCCCAGCCGCTGCTCGTGCGCTCGCATCTGGGCGTCTTCGCCCTTGCCACCGTCGGCGCCATCAACAACACCGATGCCCTGATCAAGTCGTTCACCGGCGTGGGGCACCAGTTCATGGCGATGAGCTCGGGCGACGTCAACGCGACCGAGCTGGTGGCCGCCCTCATCAACACCCAGGACGACCTAGTCTCCGGCATCCAGTACGCGCAGGACCAGATAGAGGGCTCGCTGACGCTGCTGGTGATGACCGACCATGGCGAGCTGATAGCCGCGCGCGACAAGATGGGCCGCCTGCCGGTGCTGATTGGCGGCGATGGCGAGGGCCACTGCGTGACGTTCGAGAGCTTCGCCTATGGCAAGCTGGGCTATGTCGACGAGCACGAGCTGGGGCCCGGCGAGATCGTGAGCATCACCCCTGACGGATACGAGGTGCTGGTGCAGCCGCGCGACGAGATGCGCATCTGCGCCTTCCTGTGGGTCTACTACGGCTATCCCAACTCCAACTACGAGGGCGTGAACGTCGAGGTCATGCGCTATCGCAACGGAGCCATCATGGCGCGCGACGACGCCCGGCACGGCCTGCTGCCCGACGTCGACTATGTGGCGGGCGTGCCCGACAGCGGCCTGCCCCACGGCATTGGCTACGCCACCGAGAGCGGTCGGCCCTTCGCGCGCCCCTTCGTCAAGTACACGCCCACGTGGCCGCGCTCCTTCATGCCCGCCAACCAGGACGTACGCAACCGCGTCGCCAAGATGAAGCAGATTCCCGTCCCGGAGCTGATTCATGGCAAGCGCCTGCTGTTCGTCGACGACTCCATCGTGCGCGGCACGCAGCTGCGCGAGACCATCGACTTCCTCTATGGGGCCGGTGCCGCCGAGGTGCACATGCGCTCCGCCTGTCCGCCGATCATGTTCGGCTGCAAGTACCTCTCGTTCTCGCGCAGCCGCTCGGACTACGAGCTGATCGCGCGTCGCAAGGTGCTGGAGCTGGAGGGCGAGGCTGGCGAGCGACACCTCGACGAGTATGCCGACGTCCATACCGAGCGCGGCCAGTGCATGCTGAGGGCAATCTGCGAGGAGATGGGTTTCGACTCGCTCAACTACCAGACCCTCGATGGCCTGCTCGACGCCATCGGCATCGACCGCAAGCTCATCTGCACCTACTGCTGGAGCGGTAGGGAATAGCGGCACGCGTCTTCGAGCAGCGGGGAGATTCCTCGCCGCGGGGCCACGCCTCTCCAGACAGGGTCATCATGCGCTATCCGGGTTCCCTTTGGCGCCCGTGTCATGACGTTTGGCCCCTTATGGCTAGGCAGGGGGTGGGCATCGCCATATATGATGAATGGTGACGCATTCCCCGGAACCGAAGGAGAGACGCATGCTGCACAAGACGCTCAAGGCATTCCCCGAGGACTTCCTCTGGGGTGCCTCCACTTCCGCCTATCAGGTCGAGGGCGCTGCCCTGACCAATGGCAAGGGCCCGTCCGTCCAGGATGTCAAGGAGCCGCCTGCCGGCACCTCGGGCTTCGAGGTTGCCGCCGACCAGTACCACCACTACAAGGAAGACGTCGCCCTGATGGCAGAGATGGGCTTCAAGACCTATCGCTTCTCCATCAGCTGGGCGCGCCTGCTGCCCAAGGGCACCGGCGAGGTCAACGAGGAAGGCGTGCAGTACTACTCCGACCTCATCGACGAGTGCCTGAAGTACGACATCCAGCCGCTGGTGACCATGTACCACTTCGACCTGCCCGCAGCGCTCGACGAGCAGGGTGGCTGGGCCAACCGCGCCACCGTGGACGCCTTCGTCGAGTTCTCAGAGCTCATGTTCCGGAGCTACGGCGACCGCGTGAAGTACTGGCTGACCATCAACGAGCAGAACATGATGACGCTCGCCGCCGGCGCCGTGCTGGGCGTCGACACCTCCGCCCCTGGCGCACAGAAGCGCATCTACGAGATGAACCACCACATGCTGCTGGCCCAGGCCAAGTCCATGAACCTCTGCCATGAGATGCTGCCCGACGCCAAGATCGGCCCCGCTCCCAACATCGCGCTGGTCTATCCGGCCACCTGCAAGCCCGAGGACGTGCTGGCCGCCCAGAACATGAATGCCCTTCGCAACTGGCTCTACCTCGACATGGCCGTCTTCGGCATCTACAACAACCTCGCGTGGAGCTACCTTGCCGAGATCGACGCTCTGCCCGAGAACATCCTGCCGGGCGACATGGAGCTGATGGCCTCCGCCAAGCCCGACTTCATCGCCTTCAACTATTACAGCACCGCCACCGTCAAGATGCCCGACCCGGATGCCGAGAGCACCAAGGGCGACCAGCAGCGCGGCGCCACCATCGCCGGCTTCTCGCAGGGCATCTCCAACCCCAACTTCCAGAAGACGCAGTTTGGCTGGGAGATCGACCCGATCGGCTTCCGCAACACCCTGCGCGAGGTCTACAGCCGCTATCACCTGCCGATCATCATCACCGAGAACGGCCTGGGCGCCTACGACAAGCTGGAGCAGGACGAGAACGGCAACGACGTCGTGCACGACCCCTACCGCATCGAGTACCTGCGCGCTCACATCGAGCAGATGCGTCTGGCCATCACCGACGGCGTCGAGATGATGGGTTACTGCCCGTGGAGCGCGGTCGACCTCATCTCCACGCACGAGGGCTTCGTGAAGCGCTACGGCTTCATCTTCGTCAACCGCGAGGAGTTCGACCTGCTTGACCTGCGTCGCGTGAGGAAGGATTCCTTCTTCTGGTACAAGAAGGTCATCGCCTCCCGGGGCACCGATCTCGCATAGGACTATCTGCCTGCGTGAACGCCAACTGGATACAGGCGCCAACGGGACGTCCGACCCGTCGGCGCCTGCCCTTGTGCGCACGCGACCCTCCGACCACCCCACCCGCCCGCTCCTCCGCATCCGTCCGTCACGCCGCATGCGGACGCCTCGGCAGAACTGCGGGCACATCCCCCGATATCTCGAGGACCATGGCCCCCTTTTCCCGCATAGTATGGACGAAGCGGTTGTCTGAATTATGCTCCAGCACAATACGGTTCAAGGGGTACCAGCAATGAATATGCTCGTCGTGATGCGGCATGGCAAGGCGATGCCTTCCGAAGAAGGTCAACAGGACGCGGATAGGAGCCTGACGAAGGCGGGCGCCAGGGCGCTCGAGGCCCGGTTGCCCCACATGCTCCGCCTCCTCGATACGCAAGGCGCTGCGGTGCAGATATGGACGAGTCCGGCAAAGCGGGCCCGCCAGACTGCCAAGCTCCTCGAAAGGGCGCTTAGGGATGCGCATGTGCCCCTGGAGAAGAGGATCGAGGCTCACAGCTGCCTGTGGGAGCAGGACATCGACGAGTTCCTTGCCGACGTGCACGCCAGCGGGGATGGGTGCGTCTTCGCCGTCGGCCACATCCCGTTCGCCGAGGACCTCGTTGAGGAGCTCACCGGCTCGTCGCTCTCGTTCTCTCCCGGCGCCCTTGCCTGTCTCGATGTGCGCTTTGCCGACATGGGGGCATGGGATGGCGCGTCGACGCGAGACCACGCCCGTCTCCTCTGGTTTGCCCAGGGACCCGTCTCCGCGCACTGGGACACGCTCGTCCAGCTGCAGCATGCCCTCACCACGACGGCGGAGGCGATCGAGGACCGTCGCCAGGCCTTCTTTGCCGACCCCAAGGACATCGAGACGATCCATCGCTTCCGTACGAACACGCGAACCCTGCGCAGCCTCGTGGCGTTCATAAAGCCGTGGCAGAATGCCGAGCAGAATGCCAAGACCCAGGCGACCCTCAAGGAGATCGTCGGCTACACCTCTCGCCTGCGAGAGCTGGACGTCTTCGAGAGGCAGGCGAACTCCAACCCCGACTCCTCGCCTGAGCTGCTGGAGTTCTGCAGGAAGCAGTCTGCGGCCGAGCGAGCCAAGGTCCTCAAGGCGCTCTCGTCCAAGCGCGTCACGAAGGCCTTCGAGACGGCGATGGCCGATGCGAAGGACGTCTTGTGGAAGAAGCGCTATCTCAGGTACGGCCTTCCCGCGAGCGCGGTGCGGGAGAGGTTTGACGCCATGGTCGAGTCGGTCGGGTCCGACCTCGCCGTCGTGAGGCTCTCTGACTCCGAGCAGACGCATGACGTGCGCAAGCGCGCCAAGCGCGCACGCTACGTGGCGGAGTTCAACGCCGGCATACTGGGAGACGACGCCATCGACGTTGCGCGGAACATGACCGCCCACCAGGACGACCTGGGCGATGTGTGCGACGCACGTGCCAACATCAGGCTCATCGGCGAGTTCTTGCAGCGAGACCTTCCCGAACCCCTGGTCTGGGAGCTCACCCTTATGCGCGCGCAGAACGAGACCTTCCTCTATGGCCTCCTCAAGGCCAAGGAGGCGTAGTCCGGGCTGCCGCCTAGGCCGCAAGCTGGTCCGCTATGCCTCCGGCTTCCGTGACCGCATGGCAAGGAACGTCGGGATGCCCATCTCGTGCAGGCGTCCCTCGCCGTTGGTGTCCTCGTAGAGCTCCAGCAACGTGAAGCCTGCCTCCAGCTGCCCGCCGATCTGCTCCTCCAGGGAGTGGGAGAACTGCACGCCGGCGTCTTCCGCCTCCAGCTGTGCCATCTGGTCGGGGTTGCGCAGCGGGTTGAAGGGAATCCGGTTGACGATGCGCTCCTCCTCGGTGTCGACGAGGTAGTTGACGTAGTGGTCGGTGCCCGCCAGCAGGGTTCCGCCGGGTCGCAGCACGCGGAAGCACTCCCTCCATATGGGTCGGACCTCCTCCACGTAGCAGTTCGAGACCGGATGGAAGACGAGGTCGAACTCCCCGTCGTCGAAGGGCAGTCGCTTGGTCATGTCCGCGCGGACGATGCGGATGTCATAGCCTTCGCGTTCGGCGACCATGCGCTCGCTCTTCAGCTGGAGCGGGGAATAGTCCAACACCGTGCAGATGGCACCAAGCGCGGTGAATATCGGCATCTGCTGGCCGCCACCGCTGGCAAGGCCCAGGACCCGCTTGCCACGCAGGTCGCCGAACCACGCGTGGGGCACCGGTCTGGTGGGCGTGAGGAACACGTCCCATTCGCCGCGAAGGGCCTGCTGGTAAGCCTCGTGGGAGATGGGCTTGCCCCATTCCCAGCCCTCGCGTATCCAGCGGTCGATCGTCTTGGCGTTGATGTCCTGGTACGCCTCGTGCCGGACCACGCCGTCGTTATCGAAGCTCCGCTCCCACTCGTGACGCGTCAGACGCGTGATGTGTTCGGTGCGCACGTCGTCGGTGGCCTTCCAATGGATGTCCCTGTTCGTGTGGTGGTAGGTGAACCCGCACTTCTCCTGCACCCTACGTGACTGCTCGTTGCCGTCGAAGTGGCCGCACCACAGCGTCTCGAGGCGCAGGTCGGCGAAGGCGTGGCGGATGACCTCCCTCGTTGCCTCGGGAGCGAGTCCCTGTCCCCAGAACGGAACACCGATCCAATATCCGATCTCGCCCTCCGTGTCGGGAAGACCGATGTTGCTGGCGTCTCCCACCATCAGACCGATGCCGCCGATGGCCCTGCCGTCGCCCTTCAGGCAGATGGCGTAGGTCTCGGGTCCCGAGAGCACCGTCGCGATGATCTCGCGGCTGTTCTCCACGCTCGTGTGCGGCTGCCAGCCGGCGATGGGGCCTACGCGCGGGTCCCTCGCGTAGTCGAAGAGGCTCTCTGCGTCCGTATCCGCCCATGGACGAAGGGTCAGACGCTCTGTCTGCAGCACCATCGTGACCGTCCCATCCTGTGAAGTGTCGCTTGCCGTCAGTCCAGAATAGCGTTTCGTTTCGCGTGGGACGAGGCACGTGCCGGTACGTCATCCATCGAATGCCGAGAAGAGGCCTGCCCCGCTCGTGGGGACAGGCCTCGAAAGGGTCGCGCCATCGGTGTCGTTGCCTACTTGCCCAGCTGGTCGTAGTCCTCGTCGGAGACCGGCTCGAGCCACTCGTTCCAGGCATCCTCGCCCTCGATCTCGAGGCCGATGTGCTGGAACCAGCTGTCGGCCGCCGCCCCGTGCCAGTGCTTGACGTTGGCGGGGATGTTGACCACATCGCCGGCATGCAGCTCGCGCGCGGGCTTGCCCCACTCCTGGTACCAGCCGTGGCCATATACCACGATGAGCATCTGGCCACCGCCCTTGGTGGCGTGATGGGTGTGCCAGTTGTTGCGGCAGCCGGGGGCAAAGGTGACGTTGAAGGCGGGAACCTGCTCGTTGGTGAGCACTGCGAGGTAGGTGTCACCGGAGAAGTACTCCGAGACGGGGTTCACGTCCCCGATGGGAAATGCGGAAAGCTCCTGGCCAATGCGCTCGTCAATCATGGTGTGCCCCTCTCACGTGGCTACTGGTGCCCTTTTGCCTGCCTATACGATACCGTGCGGGCGAAACAATAACAAATAGAACGTTTTCATCATATTCGATGCACGGGCGGCATGGTTACCCTTTGGAGGGGGTGGCTCCAGCCCTCTGACCAAGGAAGGGGCACGTTGGGGACGGGCATCCGTCGCCCTGATACCGTGAACTACGTCGCATACGCCAGTTATTGATTATTGACGCCCCATATTCCATGGATAATGGGGCGTAGGTTGGAGGCTGGGCCCACCGGAGTCGATGGTGGGCGATTCCCGGGCATGCGAGAAAGGAAGAGTCATGTTGGACCTGACGAAGCTGGAGTGGACGAGGGAGCCCAAGCAGTGGGAGATCGACGGCGACGCCCTCATGGTGACGACCGAGCCCGGCACCGACCTCTGGCAGCGCACGTACTATCACTTTCGCAATGACAACGCGCCGGCATTCCAGCTGACGACCGACGATCCGTTCTTCTCGATGACCGTCTGCACCGACTTCTCTGGCGCAGCCCATCGCTTCGACCAGTGCGGCGTCGTGATCTACCTGGACTCCGAGAATTGGATAAAGGGCTCGGTGGAGTACGAGGACGGCGTGATCCAGCATCTGGGCAGCGTCGTCACCAACCACGGCTGGTCGGACTGGGCGACGACCGAGATTCCGGCTGACGTGCGCCAGATGTGGTATCGCCTCAGTCGCCGCGAGGACGACTATCGCATCGACTGCTCGACGGATGGCAAGACCTTCCATCAGATGCGCGTGTGCCATCTGCACGAGGGCGGCGGAACGGTGCGCGTGGGCATCTACGCCTGTTCGCCAGAGGACTCGTCGTTCACGGCGCGCTTCACCGACCTTGACATGGGGCCGTGCGTCTGGGCGGCCCACGACGGGCAGCAGCCGGACGAGGAGTAGCCACCAGGGGTTGGCCGTCAGACAGAAGGGGGACATCCCGACGCATGCATGGCTGGGGGTGCGGGCAGGATTGGATTCCGCCCGTGCCCCCAGTGCGTGTCTATCCTGTGCCTGCCCGCCCGGCCGGATCCATGGGACAGTGCCCGATGCGGCTGCCACGCTGTGGGAGATGCCCCCGTCCATCGCATGGGTGCCTACGACACCGACAACAGGTTGTCCAATTCCGCCGGACGACAGGCTGTACGGGACGGTTGGTCCGATGAACGGCTGCACCCACCGCTCTGATTTCCCATCCCGTAGCCGCGGCCCTCGCACCCATCTAGAATATGCGCTATGTGTATGGCTGCTTGTTTGTCAGCTGACGACGGACGGCTCCGTAGGCGACGGTGCGCAGGCGAAAGAGGCGGTACGTGACCTATTCGATCATTGGGATACTGGCGTCCATCATCCTGCTCATCATCAACCGTGATGTGCTGTGGAAGCGTGACGACGTCGAACTCGCGCCCACCGAGCGTCACTATCGCAGGTTCCTCCTGGGGGTCTTGGGATACTACGTCACCGACGCCCTGTGGGGCATCCTGGACGAGGGGCGCCTCACCGCCCTGGAATACGCCGATACCGCGATCCACTTTGCCGTGATGGTTGCCGCGGTCATGCTCTGGACGCGCTATGTCGTCTCCTACCTCGAGGGCGAGAACTCCTTCGGAACGCTGCTCCTGCGCGCAGGGGATGTCTTCTTCGGCTTCGAGCTGGTCGTGATCGTCGTCAATCTCTTCCGCCCGGTCCTGTTCTGGTTCGACGAGACGGGCGCCTATCACGCCGGGCCCCTGCGCTACGTGACGCTGGCAATTCAAATCCTGATGTTCTTCCTGACCTCTGTCTACACGCTGCGCATCACCATGCGCACGGAGGGCACGGTCCGCACCCGCCACCGCGCCATCGGACTGTTCGGCCTGGCCATGGTGGCACTCATTGGCATACAGGTCGCCTTCCCCCTGCTGCCGTACTACGCCATGGGGTATCTGCTGGGCACCTGCCTGCTGCATACCTACGTCATGGAGGACGAGAAGGGGGAGTATAGCCAGGAGCTGGAGAAGGCGCTGCGCCGCGAGCGGCGGCAGATGGGAGAGCTGGCGGAAAGCCGCGAGGCGCTGAGGGACGCGCTCGCCGTGGCCGAGGAGGCGAACAAGGCCAAGACCGCCTTCCTGTCGAACATGAGCCACGAGATCCGCACGCCGATGAACGCCATCATCGGCTTGGACAACATCGCCCTCGCCGACCCGGACATCTCCGACGGCACCCGCGACCACCTGGAGAAGATTGGCGCGTCTGCGCAGCACCTGCTGGGCATCATCAACGACATCCTGGACATGAGCCGCATCGAGAGCGGGCGCATGACCATCAAGAGCGAGGAGTTCTCCTTCGCCAAGATGCTGGCGCAGGTCAATACCATCGTTGGCGGGCAGTGCGACGAGCGCGGCCTGCAGTACGAGTGCCGCCTGAGGGGAGACGTGCGCGACTACTACATCGGCGACGACATGAAGCTGCGCCAGGTGCTGATCAACATCCTCGGCAACGCCGTCAAGTTCACGCCCGAGGGCGGCAGCGTGACGCTGGCGGTGGAGCTGATGGCGCACTACGAGGGCAAGTCCACCCTCCGCTTCGTCATCGCCGATACGGGCATCGGAATGAGCAAGGACTACCTGCCCAGGATATTCGATGCCTTCAGCCAGGAGGACTCGTCGTCCACCAGTCGCTATGGCAGCACCGGCCTGGGCATGCCCATCACCAAGAGCATCGTCGAGCTGATGAACGGGACCATCGAGGTCGAGAGCGAGAAGGGCGTGGGCACGACCTTCACGGTCACGCTCACCCTGCTGGACAGCGACCGGACGGATGGCGACGAGATTGGGACGGTGGGACCACGCGAGATGCGCGTGCTGGTCATCGACGACGACCCCATCGCGTGCGAGCATGCGCAGGTGGTGCTGCGGCAGGTGGGAGTCAGCTGCGAGACGGCGCTTTCCGGGGCCGAGGGCCTCGAGATGGCCGAGATGCGCCACGTGCGCCGCGAGCCCTACAACCTCGTCCTCGTGGACTGGAAGATGCCGGGGATGGACGGGCTCGAGACGACCAGGCGGATCAGGGCCGTGGTGGGCGACGAGGTGCCGGTCATCATCCTGACCTCGTACAACTGGGACGACATCGCGGACGAGGCCAAGCAGGCAGGCGTCGACACCTTCGTCGCCAAGCCACTGTTTGCCGGCAGTGTCATCGACGAGTTCCGAGCGGCCTTCGAGCGCAAGAACGCGCAGATGGCCAGCCGGACCGCCGACCTTGCGGGCAGGAGGGTCCTGCTTGCCGAGGACATGGTGGTGAATGCCGAGATCATCACGATGGTCCTGATGATGCGCGAGATGACGGTCGAGCACGCGGAGAACGGTCGCATCGCCGTCGACATGTTCGCTGGCCACGAGCCGGGCTACTATGACGCGATCCTGATGGACGTCCGCATGCCGGAGATGGATGGCCTGGAGGCGACGAGGACGATCCGTGCGATGGGACGGCCTGACGCACGGAGGATTCCCATCATCGCCCTGACTGCGAACGCCTTTGACGAGGATGTCCAGCGCAGCATGCAGGCAGGGCTTAACGCGCACCTCAGCAAGCCTGTCGAGCCCGAGGCGCTCTTCGCGACCCTCGAGGGGCTGATCTCGTAGGGGCTCGGAGGCAACTCCAGAGGCGGCGCGACCGGGATGCATGTCCCGGTCGCGCCGTTGCCTTCCCTTGTGAAGAGGTGCTAGAGCACGCGGCGGGGATCCAGCCAGCTGGGCTGCTCGCGGCTGATGACGCGCGCGCAGGCGTAGGCTCGCGGCAGCGGCAGGACGGTCGCGGCACGGTAGGCACCTGACGGCTGCAGGTCCAGCACCAATGCGCAATCCGCCTTCCCGTCCTCCACCAGGCACAGGGGCACTAGGAGCTTCGTGCGGTTCTCCGCCGGGTCGTAGACCGGTGCCGCCAGCCGGTAGCTGGCACGCACGGAGCGCATCGCCTGCTCGATGGCGTCGTCCAGGGTGCGGCGCATCCGTCGGTGGCTGCCACCGTCCTGCTTGATGGCGCGTGCCAGCTGTGCGAGCCCCTCATCGGTCAGCGTCGCGCCTTCGTCGAGCAGCGCGCTGGCCGAGGCGTTGCCCTCGACGAGGTCCGCGAGGAAGGCTCGGGGCAGGCGCCCCAGCTGGCGGGTGAGGATGGCCTCCAGATCGAGGATGACCATGCGGTCCTGCAAGGGGATGACGCAGTCGAGTGACGAGAGGTACGATGGCGGCTCGGGCAGGGGGGAGATGGTGCCTGCCAGCCGTCCGCCCAGCTCGCCGGACCCGGCAGTCGCGAACCCGGCAAACTGCCAGGGGATATCCCCCGCCCGTGCGGTCATGCACGCATAGACATCCTCCCCGAAGGCGGTGAGCAGCCCGGTGTTGAAGGCGGCGAAGGAGCCGTCGGCAGAGCGGGCGATGCGCTCCTGGCAGCGGGCGCGGTGATAGGTGCAGCAGACGTATTCGCGCAGGATGCCGTAGCGACTGGCCTTGCCCACGCCCTCGCCGGGATAGTTCCAGCGTTCCGGCGCGACCGTCGCCGCCAGGGAGCCCAAGAACGAGTCCCAGGTACCGATGACTATCTTCTGGGCGAGCTCGCGTAGGGGGCTGACCGCGAGATCGACCGAACTCGTCGAGAGGTCGCTCCAGGCACCTTCGTCGGCTGCGGGCAGGCCCTCGAACCCGACTGCAGCATGCGACGAGCCGGTGCCGTCGTCACCGTCGACCAGCGCGAGGTTCCAGCGCTTGCCGAAGGCGCTGCGTGCGGTCTTGCGCAGCGTGACGGTGATGGGCGTTCCGTCCTCGTGCAGGTAGCGCAGGGGGAAGGTCACGCGGTTGCGCGTGCCGGAGAGCTCGGCCGTCGAGCGTGCCACGCGCCAGTCCTCGTCCAGCACGGCCATCGGCTCGACCTCGTAGGGCAATAGCTGGTAGAGCATGCGCAGCTGGGCGTCCTTGCAGGCCAGCTCGCTTGCCAGGTCCTGGGGGAGGTCGTCCAGGGGGATGCCACCGGTGGTCGGGCGGGTCGCCGGAGTCGGCTTCGGCCTGGGCTCGAACGCCGCTTCCCCTGCCTCCGCCTCGATTCTCTGGCGCTCGAGCTCGCGCTCCATGTCCTCGTAGGGGTCATAGGTTATGGTGAGGGAGATGGGTGCGGGCTCGGGGGCGACGGGGGCCTTCGGCTCCTCGACGACCAGTGCGGCGGTCTCCTCTGCCTGGATGTCCATGGCAGGAGCGGGGGCTACGTCAGCGGGCTGGGCCACTTCCGATGAGGGCTGGGGTGTCGGCTCGACGACCGATGTCACTTCCGGCTCCTCGTCCTCTGCGCCTATCGTCTCGGCTGCCTCTGCCACCGCATCCTCTGCCGCACGGGCCTGTGCGAGGACCTCTGCCAGGGTGGGTGCTGTTATGGTTGGGGCGGCGCCTTCCGACGCGTCGGCATCGGCAGCCGTCTCCTCTGCCTCGACGGGCCCTGCAGGCTCGCTGGGGACCTCGGCCTCGAACGCCGTCTGTTCCTCGGCCTCCTTCGCGGCAGCCAGCTCCTCGGCCGCGCGTGCCTCCTTCGCGGCAGCCAGCTCCTCGGCCGCGCGTGCCTCCTCGGCGGCAGCCAGCTCCGCGGCCGCACGCGCCTCCGCAGCCTCTCGGTCACGGCGCTGCTTGCCAGGCTTGACGGGTTTCAGGACCTTCCGGCCGCCCTTCTTTTTCTTCCAGGCCTTCGGCCCGCCGGCCGCCGGCTTCTTGGCGCCGGCAGCGGGCTTCTCCTCCGGCATGGCCAGCATCTGGTCCCACTCCTCGTTGCGCAGGACGGTGGCGTAGGCACGCCCCTTCTTGAAGATCGTCAGCTTGAGAAAGTCGGGACAGGCCTCGACCAGCTCCTGTATCGTCGCGCACTCCAGGTCCTCGGGGATGATGTCGTCAGCGGCCAACACCTCCTCCACCTGGGGCAGGAGGGTCTGCTTTCCGACTCCCAGCTCGCGTGAGAGCAGCTGGTAGAGGTAGAGCTTGAAGCCCGGGGTTGCTTTGGCCATGATGGGACCTCTCGGAAGGCACGTCCGCGTGTGCGGGCATGTGGTTGCGAATCTCTGGATGTCCCGCATTCGCCTGTCGGGCACGTCGCCACGCCGCTTGTTCGGTCGCGCTTGGATGCGAGGCAGTTGTCGGGACGGTCTTCTAGGATACCCCACCAGCGGCCCGGAGCCTGTCAGATGGTCGTGTCAGCTCGCTCACCGCGACCTGTCCCGCAGGATGGCGTACGGTGGCCTATTCGTCCCGGACGATGCGGAAGACGTTGATGGTCTCGACGTCGGGGCAGCAGAACGTCGCGGTCCCCTCGTGCTGCCCGGGAATGGACCCGCCGTAGCGCAGGATGTCGATGTAGGGAAAGGCGACGTGCGCGGCCATCGGGCACAGCTGTCCGCGCTGTGTGTCGAAGTCGTAGCGGTCCCCGATGCGATGTCCGCGATGGCAGGGGAGTGGTCCCAGACGGTCGATCAGCTCGATGGAGATGCGCGGCCGGGCGCTCATCGCAGCACCGATCCCAGGTATCGCTCCAGCGGGATGCCCTTGTAGGTGTCGTCGGCGTCCCGGTTGAGGCGGATGAGGTTCTTCACCGCATGCATCGCACAGGCGGTGGCGTCCTCAAGCGTTTGGCCAGCCAGCTTGCGGCCCATCAGGACCGACGAGAAGACGTCGCCGGTGCCCGGGAAGCGCACCGGTATCTCCTCGAAGGGAATCGTGAACTGCTCGTCGCGCTCATGGTCGTATCCGATGACGGCGGGGCTGCCCTCGACCGCGGCGCTGGTGATGACGACCGAGCGCGGGCAGATGGTGCGCATGCAGGCCATCAGTCGGTCGACGTCGGAGGGCGTCATCCCCTGGGCCCCCGCATAGGGTGCGCCGGTGAGCAGGCAGGCCTCGGTGTAGTTGGGTACCGCGACGTCGGACGCAGCCAGGAGCTCGCGCATGTGGATGATGATCTGCCTGTCCACCCCGTTGTAGAGGCGGCCGTCATCGCCCATGATGGGGTCGACGAAGACGGGCACGCCCCGCTCGTGCTGGGCATGGCAGAAGTCGGCGACCAGGCGCGCCTGGCGCTCGCTCGTGATGAAGCCGGTGGCGATGGCATCGAACGTGAAGCCCAGCTGGTCCCAGACGGCCAGCGTCTGGGTCATGTAGTCGGTGGTGTCCAGGATCTCGAAGGTGCCGTAGTCCAGCGTGTTCGAGACCAGCGCGGTGGGCAGGGTGTAGAGGTCGTAGCCCATGTGCGTCAGAACGGGCATCATGGCTCCCAATGCGACCTTTCCGTAGCCTGCAAGGTCGTTGATGAGGAGTAGCTTCTCGGTCATGACGGCAGCCTTCCGCGTCGGGGACGTGATTGGTCTCTAGAGGATAGCCGCGCCATGGGGCGGGGCGCAGAGGTTTGGCATCACGGAAACGATGCTGTATCGCACTCGAAACACGGGCAGGATGGAGGGGGTGCCTATCTGCCCGCAAGGAGGGTGAGCACCTCGCGACACCATTGCTGGGCCACGCTGCCCGCCGGCGTCGGAGCCGGGATGGCAATGGGGTCCCCCAGCAGGCGCCGTGCGTCACGCATCGCCCGGTAGAGGTGGTAGTCGCTGGTGATGATGCAGCACTGCCCATGCAGGGAGCGCTCCTCCAGCAGGTGGGCGGTTCGGGAGATGTTCTCGTGGGTGTTGCGCGCCGTGCGCTCGCAGACGATGGCTGCCGGGTCGACTCCCACCTCGACGAGGTAGCGGCGCATCTCGTCGGCCTCGGTGGTCGTTCCGTATGGTGTCGGGCCGCCGGTGACGGCGATGGTGCGTAAGGGGGACTCGCGCCAGAGGCGAGCGGCCAGGTCCAGTCGCCGCACGAGCGTCGCACAGGGCCTGCCCTGGCGAATGGCCCCTCCCAGCACGATCAGGATGGCGTCGGGCTGCGGAACGGGCTGGTGGGCATAGCAACGGCGCAGCCGAGCGAACCACATGCAGAACACGCCGGCAGTTGGCAGGAGGACCGCAAGGCCGAATCGACAGGCGACGCGCGCGGCCATCGATGCGGCCAACGCCTGTGCCAGCGCCAGCACCGGGACGAGAGAGGCCAGGGCGACGGGCATCATGCCCACGGTGGTCTGGGCGTGTGTGAGGCGGTAGTGCAGGTTCGAGAGGGTGGGGACAGCCCAGAGGAACAGCGCGATGGCCCAGGGGAGGGCAGTGGCATGCGCGTGCAGCCAGGCCAGCAGGCCGGCCCCGCAGACGCCCGAAAGCGTACAGACGACCATGACGAGCGGGCGAAAGGCCTGCTCCGAGCCGACGAGGGTGTGGGTCTCGCTATCGGGCGCTGCGTTCACGATGCTCCTTGGCCGGAAGGTCCGTCCGGAGGACATGCCCGCTGGCAGGCATGGCTCATCCGTTTTGGCTATCAAGTATAGCGAGCGGCCAAGAGGCGCCGGTGGCGGGCGGATTTGGCCGTCTATGGTGGTTACGGGCATATTCGGGGGCGTTGCGGGCAGGGATGGTAGAATTCCGACCATTGGCGGGCTATGGGCCCGCCTTGCATTCGCATACGAGGACAAACAAAGGAGGTCGTATGAGAAGCTCTATTGCACGCCAAACACTAGCCATCGCGTTCTCTGCGACGCTCGTGGCTTCCAGTGTCCCCACCCCCGCCTTTGCGGCCACGTCCGCCCAGCTCCAGGCAGAGCTTGCAGATGCCCAGGCGACGCTGCAGAGCATGTCCGAAGAGCTCGCCGTCGCGGGCGAGGAGCTCAACGATACCCTCTACCTGCTCGACCAGACCAAGGAGCAGATCGACCAGACCAACGCCGACATCCAGGTCAAGCAAGGCGAGCTGACCGAGGCGAAGAAGATACTGGCCGACCGCGTCTCCTCGAACTACAAGGCCGGCGGGGTCTCGCTGGTCTCGCTGCTGCTGCAGTCCTCCAGCTTCGAGGAGCTGGTCAGCAGCATCTACTATGCAGACCGCGTGTCCGCCCACGATGCGGAGGTCATCGATAACGTCAACACGATGCGTGCCGAGCTGCAGGAGCAGAAGGACAACCTGACGGCGCTCGAGCAGTCCCAGTCCGAGCTGGCCGAGCAGCAGGAGGCCCAGAAGGCCGACCTTGAGGAGCGTCAGGCAGCCCAGCAGCAGTACGTGAGCGGCCTGTCCGCCGAGGTGCAGCAGAAGCTGGAGGAGGAGCGCCAGGCGGAGATCGCCCGCCAGGAGGCCGCGCGCAAGGCCGCCGAGGAGGAGGCCGCCCGCAGGGCCGCCGAGGAGGAGGCCGCCCGCCAGGCCCAGGAGGCCACCCGCCAGACGGAGTCGCAGTCCGAGGAGACGTCCTCTTCCAACGACACCGACAGCTCGGAGACGAGCAGCACCAGCACGACGACCAGTACCGTCTCCGCCCCCGTGAGCAACCCCGTCGTCGTCCCCGCGTCGGGCGACGTGCGCCAGACCATCGTCAATGCCGCCTACTCGCAGCTGGGCGTCCCGTATTCCTACGGCGCCTGCAGCCCCGGCGTCGCCTTCGACTGCTCCGGTCTGACCAGCTGGTGCTATGCCCAGGCCGGCATCTCCATCCCGCACTCGTCCGCCGGCCAGTCGGGCTGCATCACCTCGACCGGCAGCCTGCAGCCGGGCGACCTGGTCATCTGGCTGGGTGGCGTGAACAGCGGCTCGGGCAACCACGTGGCGCTCTACGTGGGCAACGGCAACATCATCCACGCCAACGGCACGATGGTGGTGCTCGACTCGCTCGCCGGCCGCTCTGCCTACACGGTGGCGGGATCGGTGCTGTAGCCACGACACGCAGACGCACGACCAGGCGGTGTCCCTTGGGGCACCGCCTTTTTTACGTCCATGGTTGGTCTGTCAGGTTCTTGGCTACAGCTTGCTTACAGTTCGATGGAGAGCTTGCGGGTTGGGAACAGTTTGTGGGGAGTGGGGTAGAATTACAGGGTTGTGAACGTTCCACGAGATGTTCGTATGCTACAGGAGGTTCCTGAATGTCTGACGAGAAGCTGACGAACGAACAGGACGAGCTGGTCGAGGAGACCGTCGAGTCCGTCGAGGAGGTTGCGGAGCAGGTGCAGGAGGACGTCGCCGACGCCGTGACCGAAGCCGAGACCGAGGTCGAGGCCGCATCCGAGGCCGCCGCCGAGGAGTTTGACGTGCAGCAGGAGAAGGTCGAGTCCGCCGTCCGCCACGTCGCCGAGGAGGCGCAGGAGGAGGTTGCCGAGGAGGAGTCGCCCGCGAAGCGCGAGCGCCGCTCCAAGCAGAAGCGTGCCGAGAAGGCCGCCAAGTCCGGCATCGATGCCGTCGAGACCGCCCCGAGTGCCGCCCCTGCAACCCCCACCGGTCTGGCAGCCCTTGGTGTCCCGGCCTGGATCGGCATCGCAGCCGCAAGCCTGGTCCTGGGCCTGCTCATCGGCCGCTTTGCCCTGGGCGGTGGCTCTGGCATGTCTCCCGCAACGGGCGGCGTCGCCCTGGGTGGCCAGACGGCGGTCGCCGAGGACCATCTCGACGACGTCTTTGCCACCTACGTCTACAACGGCGAGACCCAGACCATCACCGTGCGCGAGGTCATCGAGCAGAACGGTGCCATCGAGTCCGCCAAGGACGAGGAGGGCAACTACACCCTGCCGTCCGCGGAGTACGCCCTCAACGTCGCTCGCACCAACATCCTCAACAAGGAGGTCGAGTCGCGTGACATCACGGTGAGTGACGAGGACGTCACCGCCTATGCCGAGCAGGCGCTGGGTACCAGCGACTACGAGGCCATCGCCAGCGCCTACGGCATGGACGCCGAGGAGGTCGAGAGCCTCATCGTGGAGAACTGCAAGCTGGACGCCCTGCGCAAGGAGGTCATCGGCGGCGAGATGCCCGAGATGCCCGAGGCCCCTGCCGCACCCGAGGAGGGCGCCGAGGACCAGCAGACCAAGGAATACGCCGACTACATCATCACGCTCGTGGGTGACGAGTGGGACAGCAAGACCGGCGCCTGGGCCGACGATGCCAGCGCGTACGCCACCGCCCTTGCCGACTCCGAGTTCACCGCGGACGGCGCCTCCTACAACGACGCCCAGACCGCCTATTACGTCGCATACCAGAAGTACAGCGAGGCCCAGAACGATATGTCCGTCAAGTGGACCGACTACCTCAACGGCCTGCTGAGCAACGCCTCCATCCAGGTGGGCACGCTCATCTCGTAGCGCTGCATGACAGAGTCAGGCGCGGGCAACCGCGACCCGCAGCCCGCCCTTGCCCACTCGGCAGGGGCGGGCTCTCTTTTGCCGGTTGACGGTGGGGGGTGCCAGCCCTCGTCCGGGGACCCGAAGGAGGGGCGCCCGCATTTGTGGGTTGCCAATACTGACATTACAATTGTCTTGTCAGATGTAATCTCATATGTCATACTGGCGCGTGACGTGGCAGCCTACCGACGAGAGGGGTCACATGGACATCGCCACCGAGGTCGCGCGCCTCAAGCGCGAGAAGGACGCCGTCATCCTGGCGCACTACTACGTTCCACCCGAGACGCAGGCCCTGGCAGACCACGTCGGCGACTCGTTTGCCCTCGCTCGCCTCGCCCGCACGCTGGACTGCTCCACAATCGTGCTCTGCGGCGTCTCCTTCATGGCCGAGAGCGCGAAGATGCTCAACCCGGACCGTACCGTGCTGCTGCCCGAACCGACGGCCGACTGCCCCATGGCGCACATGGTGCGCAAGGCGGACGTCGATGCCGTCAGGGCCGAGTTCGACGATCTGGCCGTGGTCTGCTACATCAACTCCACCGCGGAGATCAAGAGCTGGAGCGACGTCTGCGTCACCTCATCCAACGCGGTGAAGGTGGTGCGCGAGCTGCCCCAGCGCAACATCCTGTTCATTCCGGACATGCACCTGGGCCACTACGTCAGCCTGCAGGTACCGGAGAAGCACTTCATCCTCAACCGCGGGTACTGCCCCATCCACCACCGGATGGCGCCTGCCGAGGTCGAGGCGCTGGAGATGGCCCATCCCGACGCGGTCGTCCTCGCGCATCCCGAGTGCACCGAGGAGGTCCTGCGCGAGGCGGACTACATCGGGTCGACCAAGCAGATGATCGACTATGTGGCGCAGAGCGACGCCCAGGAGTTCATCGTCCTGACCGTCGTCGGAGTGCAGCGCGAGATGGAGCGTGCTACGCAGGGCACGGGAAAGCGCTTCTACTTCCCGGCAACGACCCCGATCTGCGTCAACATGATCAAGGTCACGCCAGAAAAGGTGCTGGCGGCCCTGCGCGACGGCACTGGCGAGGTCGGCATGCCCGACTGCGTCGAGGCGGCCACGGCCCCGCTCGAGCGGATGCTCGAGCTCGCAGCCCGATGATCGCCCTGGGTGCGGGGGCACCGGCCCCCCAGATCGATCCAACCGGCTGCGACCAGATCAGCTGTGACGTGCTGATCGTCGGGTGCGGCGTGGCGGGCCTCTATGCCGCGCTCAACCTGCCCGACAACCTCTCGGTGGAGATGATCTGCAAGGAGGACGTCGCCAGTTGCGACAGCATGCTGGCCCAGGGCGGCATCTGCGTGCAGCGCGACGACGAGGACTACGACCCGTGGTTCGAGGACACGCTGCGTGCCGGGCACTACGAGAACCGCCGCGAGAGCGTCGACATCATGATCCGCGAGAGCCGTCCGCTCATCGACGACCTCATGGCGTATGGCGTGAGCTTCGACCGGACGTCAGAGGGCGAGCTGGACTACACGCGCGAGGGGGCCCACTCGCGCCCGCGCATCCTGCATACCGCGGACCTGACCGGGGCGGAGATCACGACGAAGCTGCGTCGTGCCGTCGAGGCGCGCTCGAACGTCGCCATCCGCGAGTACACCACCATGCGCGACCTGCTGGTGGAGGATGGGGCCTGCGTGGGCATCCTCGCGACCGATGGGGCCAACGAGCCGCTGATGATTCTGGCGACCGACACGATCGTCGCGACGGGCGGCGTCGGTGGCCTGTACCCGCGATCCACGAACTTCCGCAGCCTGACCGGAGACGGGTGCCGCATCTGCCAGCAGGCGGGCATACCCTTGGAGCACATGGACTACGTGCAGATACACCCCACGAGCCTCTACACTCCCAAGCCCGACCGGTCCTTCCTCATCTCCGAGAGCTGCCGCGGGGAAGGCGCCATCCTGCTCGACGCACACGGCCGGCGCTTCACCGACGAGCTGCAGCCGCGTGACGTGGTGACCGCAGCCATCTACGAGCAGATGCGCCGCGACCACACCCAGCACGTGTGGCTGTCGTTCGAGAACGTGCCCGAGGACGTCATCCTGCACCACTTCTCGAACATCTATCGCCACTGCCTGGAGGAGGGCTACGATATCTGTCACGAGCCGATACCGGTGGTGCCTGCCCAGCACTACCTGATGGGCGGCATCCAGGTGGACGAGTGCAGCCGCACGTCGATGCCGCACCTGTATGCGGTCGGCGAGACCAGCTGCAACGGCGTGCACGGGGCCAACCGCCTGGCCTCCAACTCGCTGCTGGAGAGCATGGTCTTTGCCCGGCGGGCGGCCCTGGACATCGGTGGGGCCCATACGAGCGGAAGAGGGGGGAGGGCGGCATGAATCCCATCACACTGAGGCTGCAGGCCGAGCCGCTGGTGCGCATGGCACTGCAGGAGGACATCACAAGCGAGGACGTCTCGACGGCTTCGGTGATGCCGCAGGCCGCGCGTGGCGAGGTGCGGCTGATTGCCAAGCAGGACGGGGTCATCTGCGGTCTTGACGTGTTCGCGCTGGCCTTCCAGCTGCTGGATCCGACAGCGCGTGTGCGTGCGTCCGTCGCCGAGGGTGACGAGGTGGCTTCGGGACAGGAGCTCGCCATCGTCGAGGCCGACGTGCGTGCGCTGCTCTCCGCCGAGCGCGTGGCCCTCAACTACCTTCAGCGCATGAGCGGCATCGCCACCTACGCACGGCGCATGTCAGCCCTGTTCGCCGGTACGGGCACGCAGCTGGTCGACACGCGCAAGACCACGCCCAACATGCGCGTCTTCGAGAAGGAGGCGGTGCGCGTCGGCGGGGCGGGCAACCATCGCTACAACCTTTCTGACGGCGTCATGCTGAAGGACAACCACATCGATGCGGCGGGGGGCATTGCGGCAGCGATTGCGGCAGCCCGCACGCACGCGCCCTTCGTGCGCAAGGTCGAGGTCGAGGTCGAGAACCTGGACATGGTGCGCGAGGCGGTCGATGCCGGCGCAGACATCATCATGCTGGACAACATGGACCACGAGACCATGCGCCAGGCCATCGAGCTGATAGACGGCCGTGCCGAGGTGGAGGTGTCGGGCAACGTGACCGCGGAGAACGCTGCGGCACTGGTCGACCTGGGCGTGGACTACGTCTCCTCGGGAGCTCTGACGCACTCCGCGCCGATACTCGACCTCTCGCTGAAGCACCTGCGCGTCCTGGGGCAGGTGTGACATGAGGGGGAGGGAGAGGCGCTTCGAGATCCTCGCGCTGCTGGAAGGCGCGACCGAACCGATTCCCGGGGCCGAGATCGCGCGCCGCTGTGGCGTCAGCCGCCAGGTCATCGTGCACGACATCGCCCTGCTGCGCAGCGAGGGCAACGACATCGTGTCGCGTCACAACGGCTATGTCCTGGTGCGCTCGGGCGGGCCATGCCGCAGGCTGTTCAAGGTGTGCCACGACGAGAGCCAGGTCGAGGAGGAGCTGTACGCGATCGTCGATGCGGGCGGGACGGTCGAGGACGTCATCGTCAACCATCGCCACTACGGCAAGATCGAGGCGCGCCTGGACCTGTCCAGCCGTCGCGACGTGCGCCGCTACCTGGACGACCTGGCCCACAGCAAGTCCACGCTGCTGTCGCGCGTGACGTCGGGATACCACTTCCACCACGTGTCGGCAGACTCCGAGGAGATACTTGACGAGATCGGAGACGAGCTGGCGCGCATGGGGCTGATCGCCCAGCTGACGCCCTACGAGCAGGAACAGGGCATCGAGAGCCTGTAGGACGCACCGGGTCCATGGGGCTTGGCGACTGCCGAGGTCCTTTTGTTTCGCAGTAGGCACGATTTCGTGCAGGCTTGGTGGCTGGTAGTACCCTGTATGGGTCTGGTTTGATGCGATGTCGCATGGACGATTGGAGAGACCCATGGTGGAGAAGAAGGACATCGACTGGGGTAGCCTGACGTTTGCCTACACCCCGACCGATTACAGCTACGTCTGCAACTACAAGGACGGTGCCTGGGGCGAGGACATCCTCACGCCCGACCACACCCTGCAGCTCTCCGAGTGCGCAGGCATCTTCCATTACTGCCAGGAGGTCTTCGAGGGCCTGAAGGCCTACACCACCAAGGACGGCGAGATCGTCTGCTTCCGTCCCGACATGAACGCCCAGCGCATGGCCGACTCCGCCAAGCGCATCTGCATGCCGCCGTTCCCCGAGGACCGCTTCGTCTCCGCGGTCAAGCAGGTTGTCGAGGCAAACCTGGCTTGGGTCCCGCCCTTCGGCAGCGGCGCAACCCTCTACATCCGCCCGTTCATGGTCGCCACCGGTGACGTCATCGGCGTCAAGCCTGCCACCGAGTACCAGTTCCGCATCCTGGTCACCCCGGTCGGCCCCTACTACAAGGGTGGCGTCCAGCCCGTGGCCCTGAAGGTGCCCGAGTACGACCGCGCGGCGCCGCACGGCACCGGCAACATCAAGGCCGGTCTCAACTACGCCATGAGCCTGTATCCCAGCGTGCTGGCGCACGCCGAGGGCTTTGCCGACAACATGTTCCTCGACCCGCAGACCCACACCTACGTCGAGGAGTCCGGTGGCGCCAACTTCCTGCTGGTCAAGGAGGATGGCACCCTGGTCGTGCCCCAGTCCGCCACCGATTCCATCCTGCCCTCCATCACCCGTCGCTCACTCGTGCAGGTCGCCGAGGAGATGCTGGGCATGAAGGTCGAGCAGCGCCAGGTGCGCTTCGACGAGATCGACCAGTTCGTCGAGTGCGGCATGTGCGGCACCGCCGCCGTCATCAGCCCGGTGGGCAAGGTCGTCGACCTCGAGGGCAACGAGCACGTCTTTGGCGCCGGCATGGAGCACGTCGGTCCCGTCCTGGCCAAGCTGCGCGAGACCCTCACCGGCATCCAGGCTGGCGAGATCGAGGACAAGTTCGGCTGGGTCGTGAAGATCGCCTAGGGCCTGTCTGGCATTCAGGTACGCAAGGAGGTGCCCCACGGCTTCTGCGTGGGGCACCTTTCCCTTCTGCCGCGATTGGCTCGTCACGGTTCGAGCCGTCGCTGCCTTTGAGGTGGTCATTCCATCCATGCAGGTAGACGTTGTGCAATCGGGCAAGGTGCGCGGATGCGAAGGCGCGTGTCCGGTGCGTGTCGAGCCTGCGCGCGAAGGCTGCCGTTCGCTATACTGGTGCGCTAGTGTTTCTGACGATTTTGGAGTTGATTGCGATGGCACAGAGGGTGCAGGGGACCGAGGACCTGTACGGCGGCTACATGCGTGCATGGCAGCGGATGGTCGACGTGGCGCGCGAGCTGTTCGGCGCCTATGGGTTCGACATGATCGAGACGCCGGCGATCGAGCAGGTGGACACCTTCGTGCATGGCATCGGCGAGTCGACCGACGTGGTGCGCAAGGAGATGTTCCGCGTCTTCTCGGGAGCCCTGCTGCCCGAGGTGCTGGAACGCGGCGGCGAGTCCCACCTGAAGCCCCGCCAGCGCATGGCCATGCGTCCCGAGGGAACGGCCGGCGTGGTCCGCGCGGCGGTAGAGCACAACTTCGTCCCGCAGGGCGGCGCCCCCGCCAAGCTCTGGTACGGCGAGGCGATGTTCCGCGGCGAGCGTCCCCAGAAGGGCCGCCTGCGCCAGTTCCACCAGGTGGGCCTGGAGTGGCTCGGTGCCTCCGACCCGGCGGCCGACGCCGAGGTCATCATCGTGCTGATGGAGTACTTCAGGCGTCTGGGTTTCGAGTCCTCCCAGCTGCACCTGACCATCAACTCGATGGGTGACTCCTCTTGCCGTCCCGCCTACCGCCAGGCGGTTCGTCAGTTCATCCTGGACCACGCCGACGAGATGTGCGACGACTGCATCGAGCGCGCCGAGTTGAACCCGTTGCGCGCCTTCGACTGCAAGAACGACCACTGCCGCGCGGTGATGGAGGCGGCTCCCAAGGTGACCGACGCCCTCTGCGAGGATTGCCGCAGCCATTACGAGCAGGTGAAGCGGTACCTCGACGAGGCGGGCATCGCCTACACGGAGGATCCGACGCTGGTGCGCGGCCTGGACTATTACACGCGCACGGTCTTCGAGGTCGAGGTCGAGGGCTCCGGCGTGGGCGCCATCGGAGGCGGCGGCCGCTACGACGGACTCATGGAGCTGGAGGGCGGCAAGCCCACGCCTGGCATCGGCTTTGCCGTCGGCTTCGAGCGCATCTACCTTGCCCTGCAGGCACAGGGCATCGACCTTGCGGGGGAGGAGCCCGGCTGCGTGTACGTCGCCTGCATGCCCGAGCAGCGTGCGGCGGCCTTCTCGGCGACGCTCTCCCTGCGCAACGCGGGCGTTCGTACCGAGGCGGACTACCAGGGCCGCTCGCTGAAGGCCCAGTTCAAGCAGGCGAATCGCCTGGGTGCGCGCATCTGCGTGGTGCTTGGGTCCGACGAGGTGGCTGCCGGTGTCGCCACGGTGCGCGACATGGCCAGCCACGAGCAGGTTCAGGTGCCCCTGGACCAGCTGGCCGCGTTTGTCGCAGAGCGACTCTAGGGCTTGTCAGGGATTCCAGCGATGGGCCCTGGCCACGGGAAGCTTCCCGTGGCCAGGGCCCATCGTGCGTCAACGCCATCAGTTCCGACCATCAGCGACCACCATCGACAGAGAATCGGCCCGCATCCGGAGATGCGGGCCGACAGAATGACGATCTTAGGCTATGGTTCTCTACCAGCGCGTTCCCAGCAGTCCCAGGCGCGCGAAGGACAGCAGGACCTGGCGGGAGTCGCCCGAGCGGGGGGTGCGGGCGGAGGTGCGACGGTTGTTGGACGGACGGGCCATGGATGCTGTCGTGTTCCTGTTCCTTGCAGGGCTCGTGGTGTTGACGCTCATGGTAGCCTCCTCTGAGTGCCGTCCTCTCTTCGGTCATCTCTAAGATTACAATCTTGTTACAACCGGGTCCAACTGTTAGCATCGATACTAATCACCAATTCTATTTGTGGCATAGGGGCGGTCGGAACCGTCGCTGTCCACAGCTTACGAGGAGGACGCGCCTGTGAACCTCGCCACCATGGACTACTTCTGCGCATTGGCCGACGAACTGAGCTTCACGCACGCTGCCACGCGGCTGCATGTCACCCAGCAGACCCTCTCGGCGCACATCGCCCAGGTCGAGCGCGAGCTGGGGGTGAAGCTGGTCAACCGCACCGTCCCCCTGTCGCTGACCTATGCCGGCACCGTGTTCCTGGGGTACGCCCAGCGCTTCCAGGCTGAGCGCCGCGCGTTGGAGCAGGAGTTCGCAGACATCGCGGGCGACGAGCGCGGCCTGCTGGCCGTGGGCATCGGTTCGACACGTGGCCACCTGATGCTGCCCAAGGCCATCGCCACCTTTCGCAGGCAGCGCCCGGGCGTGGACGTGCGCATCGAGGAGGGCGAGAACGAGGAGATCGTCGAGGCGCTGCGCACGGGACGCATCGACATGGCGGTGGCGACGGTGCCCGAGGGCATGGGCGGCATCGAGGTGCGCCCCCTGCGCAGCGAGCAGGTAGTGTTGCTCGTGTCCTACGAGCTGCTGCGGGCTCAATACGGCGAGATGGCCGACGCCATCGCGCTCGAGGCGTCGCAGGCCCATGACCTGCGACCGCTGGCGGACTGCCCCTTCCTCATGCTGGGGAGAAACGACCAGGAAGGCGACATCTCCCGACGCCTGGTGGCACGCTCGGGCATTGACGCCCATGTCGCGGTGCTGTCCGAGAACTCCGAGACGCTCGTCGAGCTGGCAACGCAGGGGGTCGGTGCCTGCTTCGTGGAGATGGGCGTCGTGCGCTCCACGCTGGGAGAGCGGCGCATGACGGACATGTGCGTGGTCGACCTGGGGCCCGAGGCGCGCATCGACGTGCAGATCGCCTGGCGTTCCTCGGGGCACGTCTGGAGTGTCATCAAGTCCTTTGCCGACCTGCTGTGCGAACAGGCGGGGGAGGCCCTGTCAGGGGAGGGCCTGTGATGGGCGACGCGAGTCACCCGTGGCGGCTGTCCCACGTCGACGAGGGGAGCGTCACGCTCACGGTTGCCGAGCCGACGGAGGTGCGCTCGCTGCTCGCCTCGCTTGTCGGGTCGAAGGCGATGGCCGGTCGGATTATGTCCCGTGGGGGCTTGGAGCGGGCGGGCGCAATGCTGAGGGCGGGGGATGCCCTCGCCTCTGGCGACGAGGTGTGCCTGCGTCTGGCCACGCCTGACGCACGGACTGACGTCTCGCATGGTGCCGTGTCGGTGCTCTTCGAGGATCGTGTGCTGCTGGCTGCGGACAAGCCTGCGGGAATCCTGGTCCATGGGGACGGGCGTGGTGCCGAGACGCTGACCGCGCGCGTCGCCGGCCATCTCGCGCGGGAGGGCAGGGCTGCCGTACCGCAGGCCGTCCAGCGTCTGGACACCCCCACGACGGGAATCGTGCTCTTCTGCCTGGCCGAGGAGTTCCAGCCCATCCTGGACGCGCAGGTTGCGGGCCATGGCATGCGCAAGCGCTACCTTGCCGTGGTGGAAGGCAGGCTGGCAGCCAGCGAGCGGGGCTGGATGAGGCTGGAGGGTCCCATCGCGCGCGACCGCCACGACGCCCGCCGCATGCGCGTCGGGCGGACGGGCAAACCGGCCCTGACCCTGGTGCGCACCGTCGCTCGCAGGGATGGTCGGGCGTTGCTGCTGGTGGAGCTGTGGACGGGCAGGCGTCACCAGATCCGCGTCCATCTCGCGCACGAGGGCCATCCCATCGTGGGGGACGAGCTGTATGGCGGGGCGCGTCATGCGGACGGCCTCATGCTGCACGCCTGGTCGGAGGAGGTGCGCCATCCGCTCACGAGCGAGGGTCTGGTGCTGCGCACGCCCTTTCCCGCGAGGTTTGGGCGCCTCTTCGATGACGCCGAGCACCGCGCCGTGGAACTCCAGGCCGGCATGCGATTCGATGATTGATGCACGCTCGCATCCAGCGTGCGGCTGCGGACGGCCGTCCGCTTCCATCGGTCCCGGTCGCAGCCGCTCGGCGTGATGCTCGACGGGTTCCCCCACTCTCTTCTCCCGTTCAGGCATACTGGAGGCAGGGGACCTGAAGAGAGAGGTGAACCATGGCCGATACCATGCGAGGTGTCTACACAAACCTGACGAGCATCCGTCGCGACGTCTTCCGCGAGGTTGCCAAGATCATGTATTCGATTGGGGACCACCCCGAGTGGAGCGACTCCGACGTCGACAACGCCTTCGACGAGCTGCCCTACAAGATTCTCCCTGGCGACGTGGCGACCTATCGCGAGAGTGTCTTCCTCGAGCGCGCCATCATCGGCGAGCGCATCCGTCTGGCGATGGGCTTGCCGCAGCATGGCGCCGACAGCCGGTCGCGCATCAGCGACGGCTTCACCGCGACGGAAGGCGCGGGGCTCGCCTACTACGAGCCGCCCCTCATCAACGTCATCAAGTTTGCCTGCAATGCCTGCGAGGACAACGTCTATCGCGTCTCGAGCGCCTGCCAGGGCTGCCTGGCCCACCCCTGCCGCGAGATCTGCCCCAAGGGCGCCATCAGCTTCAAGCACAAGAAGGCCTTCATCGACCACGAGAAGTGCATCGGATGCGGGCGCTGTGCTACGGTGTGCCCCTACCATGCCGTCCACCATCACGTGCGCCCGTGCGCCGAGGCCTGCGGGATGAAGGCCATCGGATCCGACGAGCACGGTCGCGCCGACATCGACTACGAGAGGTGCGTCAGCTGCGGACAGTGCCTCATCAACTGCCCGTTTGGCGCCATCGCCGACAAGAGCCAGATCTCGCAGGTCATCTGGTCGATTCTCGGCGGCGAGGAGGTCATCGCGGCGGTCGCCCCCGCCTTCGTCGGCCAGTTCGGTGGCAAGGGCAACGTCGGAAAGCTGCGCGAGGCCTTCAAGTTGCTGGGGTTCGCCGGCGTCGAGGAGGTGGCGATCGGTGCCGACCTCTGCACGCTGGAGGAGGCCGACGACTTCTACGAGGAGGTCATCGAGGGTGACCAGCCGTTCATGGGCACGTCGTGCTGCCCCGCATGGTCGTCCATGGCAAAGATGGAGTTCCCCGAGCATGCGAACTGCATCTCGATGGCACTGACGCCCATGGTGCTGACGGCTCGCATGATTCGCGCGGAGCATCCCCAGGCAAAGATCGTGTTCGTGGGACCCTGCTCGGCCAAGAAGCTCGAGGCCATGCGCCGCAGCATCCGCTCCGAGGTCGACTTCGTTCTGACCTTCGAGGAGATGGCGGGCATGATGGCCGCGAAGGAGATCGACTACCTCAAGCTGCAGGACGACAACAAGAGCGACTTCGACGTGGCCAGCACCGACGCGCGCAACTTCGCTGTTGCCGGCGGCGTGGCGAACGCCGTGGTCAACGCCCTGCACGAGACCCATCCCGATCTCGAGGTGCACGTCCACAACGCAGAGGGCCTCAACGAGTGCCGCCAGATGATCAAGGATGCCGTGAAGGGCAAGTACCCGGGCTACCTGCTGGAGGGCATGGGCTGCCCCGGTGGCTGCGTCGCGGGTGCGGGCACGCTGCAGGCAATCAACAAGTCGCGCATCGCCGTGCAGCGCTACGCGAAGCGCTCGCCACACGAGCACGCGACCAGCAACAAGTACCGCTCTCTGATCTACGCGCTGGAGCGCGAGGAGGACGGCGTGAAGCCGGTCGAGGAGGAGTAGGCACCGTCTGCACCGGATAGGGACATGATGAGAGGCGAGCCCCGTGCGGTACCGGACGGGGCTCGACCCGTCTTTTGCCTCGATTTGCGTATTGGTATGTGTGGGCTTTGCACAAACGGCAAGAAACAGGTACCAAGAGACGTTTGATATCATGCTCATGAGTTGTAGACTGGTACAGTCCCTGAATAGTGCTCATACGAAGAAGTGGGGCATGGATGCTTTCAGACAACGAGACACGTCCGTTGCGAACCGATGACGGTATGGACTCTGACGATTATGGCCCGCAGACCATCGGGGTCATGTCGGGCGACGAGTCCGATGACGACCATGACAACGCCTATATGGATATGAACGATTCGGGCAAGGGCCTGCGGGGTATCGGCAGGACCAAGCTCATCGTGGGGTGTGCCATCGCCGGCGGGCTGCTTGCAGCCATCCTAGGCTCGACGATGTGCCATTCCAAGGCGCCGGACCAGGAGGTCGCCGCTCCGTCCGAGCCCCCGGCGACGGTTGCCGTCGAGCGCACCGACTTCGAGATGGTGACGACCATCGATGGCAAGGTGACTGCGGACAGCAGCTACTCGGTGACTGCCGACGTCGATGGCGTGGTCGCCTCGGTCGAGGTCAGCGAGGGCCAGGAGGTCAATGCCGGCGACGTGCTGATGACCCTGAACAACGAGCGTCTGAGCTCTGCCGTCACCGAGTCCGAGCAGGCGGTCGAGCGTGCGCAGCAGGTCGTGGACGACGCGGACCGTGCCGCCTCCGAGGCGCGCAACTACCGTGACGAGTCGTGGAACACCTACAACTCGGAGTACACGCACTACACCGAGGCGTACGAGTCCTACCAGAGCACGGTGGCGGCCGCTTCGGTCATGAACCGCCCCATCGCGCCGGATGACATCGACGAGGCGACGGCGACCGACGAGGAGAGGGCCATCCACCAGCAGCAAATGGACATCTACGGGCACGAGATGGCCATCTACCAGACGGTTCTGGCCGCAGCCCAGACCGACGCTGCCCCGGAGCCCCCGGCACCCCTCGACGACACCGAGCTGCTGCGCAGCGTCAACAACACCGAGCAGATGCTGCTGGCGGCGCGCGAGGGCCTGCAGGTCGCCCAGGAGGACCTGAACAAGGCGCGTATCGAGGACGAGAAGCGCACCGTGAAGTCGCAGGCGTCCGGCACGATCGTGTCGATTGACGCACCGGTGGGCACCTCCATCAAGGGCGAGCCGGACGACCCCGACTCCGAGATCGAGGCGGACACCCTCATCACCATCTCCAACCTCAGGTCCATGGGCATAGAGGCTCATGTCAGCGCCGCAGAGGTGGCTGGCATCAAGCGCAACCAGTGGGCAAAGGTGACCTTCCCCGACGCCGAGGGCCTCGAGGTCGACGCGCGTGTCGACGAGGTCGCGCTGAGCGGGGGCGAGAATGGCGGCTACACGGTCACGCTGACCGTGCCCCTTCCCGACGAGCGCATGCTGCCCGACATGGACGCCACGATCAAGGTCTACATGGTCGACCTTTCCCAGTCGCTGGTCGTGCCGCTGTCGGCAATCTCCGAGAACGGGGACGGAACCGCCGTCGTGAGGGTCCTTGTCGACCAGGAGACCAACGAGATCGAGGAGCGTACGGTCAAGGTCGACGCCAAGGACGAGACCCGTGCGGCAATCTCTGACGGCGTGAAGGAGGGCGACCTGGTCGTCGTCAAATAGGCGTGAAGCATAACGAGTGGGTCGACAGGCCAGGCGGAAAACATCGCCTGGCCTGTTCTCCATTCAGGAGACGTGCATGTGACGCGAGAGGATTCGCGCGAGAAAAATGCTTGGATAGCTTTTCTTTTTATGCGCGAATAGTAGACTGGAACGGTCCCGAACACCCTGAAATGCAGAAATGGGGCGGATATGTCTCAGGCAGACGAATCTCTGCAGCAAGTTGAAACGATGGATGCGGCTGGTGAGCCGACGCCTGCGATAGAGGAACAGGGGGGCGTGCCCGAGGAGAGCATGCCCGAGGAGAGCATGCCCGAGGAGAGCATGCCCGAGGAGAGCGTGCCCGAGGAGAGCATGCCCGAGGAGAGCATGCCCGAGGAGAGCGTGCCCGAGGAGAGCATGGCCACCACCGAACTTGGTGCGGCTCAGTCCCTCGACGTGCTGTCTCCTGCATCAGACGAGCCGTATATACCAGACGATGACTTCGAGGCCCAGATTGCCTTGAAGAACCTCGAACGCCGTCGTGCCGAGAAGAAGCGCAAGCGCAACATAAAGATCGCCCTTGCGGTCGCGCTGGTTGCAGGCGCCGCGTCCATCGCCTTGGGCCGGGGGATGCTGTCGCCCGACCGGGCGGAGGAGGAGTTCGTCCCCGAGACGGCCGTCGTCGAGCAACGCGACTTCCAGGACGTCATCACGGCAACGGGCGCCTTGAAGGCAGGCAGCACGGTCATTGTCACGCCCGAGGTCGCCGGTACCGTCGAGGAGATCCACGTGAGCGAAGGCCAGCAGGTCAAGGCTGGCGACGTGCTGTTCACGCTGAAGAACGACGAGTTGGACAAGGCCATCCGCGACGCCGCCCAGGACGTGCAGTCCGCCCAGCAGACGCTGTCCTCCGCCCAGGCCAGCGTCTCGCAGGCAGCCGCGGCCCGCGACGACGCATGGGCACGCTACAACCAGGCGTGGGGAGAGGCCGATGCGAAGCACAACGAGTGGGCCTACCTCAAGGCCAACTACGAGACGCTGCACAGCCAGTGGGCCCAGCGCAAGTCCACCGCCGATGCGCTGGCATGCGGGGCTCCGGTGAGTCCGGGCGTCGAGCCGGCCGATCCCGGCCCAACGCCGCCGAACCGTGACGAGTACGAGGATGAGACCGCCTACCAGTCTGCGAAGACGGCGTACGACTCCGCCAAGAAACTCCATGACGACTGGCAGACCCAGGAGACGAAGTTCCTCCAGGACACCGAATCGTACAAGGCCTATCAGGACGCCCTCGCGCTTGTGGGGGAGGAGCCGACACCCGCGGGCGTCGAGCCGACCTATCCCGATGCGCCCGACGACGTCTCCCTGATTGCGGCCGTCGACAGCGCCCAGCAGGCCGTGAACAGCGCGAACCTCGCCTTGCAGAAGGCCAACGACGCCTACAACCAGTGCGTCGCCGATGCGGAGAAGCGCACGGTGAAGGCTCCCACCTCGGGCAGTGTCGTCGCCGTGGGCGTCAAGGTGGGCCAGGCGGTCGGAGGGGCCACTGGCGCAACCAGCGAGGGGACCAGCTCCACGCCGCTCGTGCAGATATCAGACGTCAACAAGATGTCCGTCGATGTCGAGGTCAACGAGATCGACATCCTGCGCGTCAAGACGGGGCAGAAGGCCACGGTGACCTTCTCTGCCGTGAGCGACCTCGAGGTGGAGGCCGTGGTGTCCGAGGTTGCCACGCAGGCCACCGGCTCTAACGCGACCGAGGGCGGCAGTGTCGGCTCGGGCATCGTCACCTTCCACGTAGGTCTCATCATCGACCATCCCGACGAGAAGCTGCGTCCGGGTATGACCGCCACCGTCAAGATTCATGCGGTGGACGTGAAGGATGCGCTGGTCATACCCGTCCAGGCGGTCTCGGAAGGCGCAACGGGCTCTTCCGTCGAGGTCGTGGTGGACGAGGAGACCATGCAGACGGAGTCTCGTCCCGTGATCCTGGGGCCGTCCAACTCGTCCGAGGCGGTCGTCGAGTCCGGCCTCTCCGTAGGGGAGACGGTGATCGTCGGTGGCTCCGCGTCTTCCGACGACGAGCTGTAACGATGCCCGCGGTCATTGACATACGTGGCGTCCATCGCATCTACGAGTCGGCGGCGGGATACACCCATGCCCTCAAGGGCGTCACGCTGAGGGTGGAGCGCGGGGAGTTCCTGTGCGTCATGGGCCCGTCAGGTTCGGGCAAGTCGACGCTGATGAACACGCTGGGCTGCCTCGACACGCCGACATCCGGCACCTATCGGCTGGAGGGAGTGGACGTCTCCACCCTCACTGACGACGAGCTGGCCGAGCTGCGTGCCACGCGACTGGGCTTCGTGTTCCAGTCCTATAACCTCCTGCCGCGAGCGACGGTGCTGCGCAACGTCATGCTGCCACTGGTGTACTCTGACTGCCCGGTATCCCAGCGCGAGCAGCTCGCCCGCAAGGCGCTGGCGTCGGTGTCGCTGCCCGAGCAGTACTTTGACCATCGCTCCAACGAACTCTCCGGCGGTCAGATGCAGCGCGTGGCCATCGCACGTGCGTTGGTCAACGACCCGGCGGTGATCCTGGCCGACGAGCCGACGGGCAACCTCGACACGGCGACCGGCAACATGGTGCTGCGCACCTTCCGACGCCTGCGCGACGAGGGAAAGACCATCGTGCTGATCACGCACGACGCAGAGGTGGCGGATTGGGCCGATCGCACGGTGCATATCCGCGACGGACGGCTGCTCACCGACGAGCAGGAGCGTGCGCTGCAAGCGGCACATCCCGGCACGAGGAGCGCGACATGAGGATTCGGGACCTGGTCTGGGAGACTGGTTCGGCGCTGGACGCCAACCGTGGACGCAGCCTCTTGACGGTGTTGGGCATCGTCATCGGCATAGCGGCGGTCATAGCGATGACCGCGCTCATCGGGGGCGTCAAGCAGTCCCTGGTGGGAGAGCTGGGCCTCAACCAGGCCCGCATGGTCGACTTCTTCGCCTGGCCAGAACGCGAGGTGACGTTGGACGACCTGAAAAACCTGGAAGAGAGGATGCCCGAGTACGAGTGCCTGACGGCCACGAGCTATGCGAACGGGGAGGTCAAGTCGGAAACCAAGACCTTCTCGGGCACCATCATGGGCGTGCTGCCCAACTACGAGCGGGTCATGGGAGTCAAGATGACACAGGGCTCCTTCATCAAGGACCACGACCAAGACTCCGTCGCATTGGTGGCGGTGCTTGACCAGGGGGCGGTGAAGCAGCTGTACGGCTCTCCCGACGAGCAGGTGGTCGGCAGGACCATCTCCATCTCGAACGTGAGCTACTCTGTCGTGGGCGTCAGCGAATCGACGTCGTACATGGGCAATGGCGGCACTGTCTACCTGCCGTTCTCCACCTGCGCCTCGCGCTTGACCGGCGATTGGGGCATCGGCAGCATCAACGGCCTCGCACGCGAGGATGCCGACATGTCCACCATCGCGGAGACGACCATGCAGACCTTGGCCGACTACTTCCAGATGAGCGAGGATCAGGCCAAGGAGGACGTCTACGCATACACCATGCAGTCGGTCATCGACGAGCTGGAGACCACCATGGCGTCCTTCCAGCTCCTCATGACGGCCGTGGCCAGCATCTCGCTGGTGGTTGGCGGCATCGGCATCATGAACATGATGCTGACCAACGTCACCGAGCGCATCCGCGAGATCGGCCTGCGCAAGGCGCTCGGCGCGCGTAGCTCCGACATCACCAAGCAGTTCCTGCTGGAATCGGTCTGCCTGTGCCTGGCGGGCGGCTTCATCGGTGTCGTGCTGGGCTATCTGGGGTCCTTCGCCCTGACGGGGGTGGCGGGGAGCATGATGGAGCTGGGTGCCACGTCCGCGCCCCTGAGACCCATGATCGACGTCAAGTCGGTGGCGATGGTCACGGGCATCTGCATCCTCATCGGCGTGTTGTTCGGCTACTACCCGGCGCGCCGTGCGGCTCGCCTCGATCCGGTGGAATCTCTGCACTACCAGTAGGACGTCTCGATGCGGACGCGGTATGAAAGGCGCCTCCCCTCATCGCAAGGGGAGGCGCTCGCGTACGTGGTTGTGACGCGTGTCTAGTCGCTGATGGAGGCGTAGAAGGTTGCGTGTGCGAACTCCTGCTCGATGGTGTTGCCATGGATGAACGGCAACGAAAGGAACTCGTCGACGGTCGGCACCAGGGGGCTGCAGTCAACGAAGTGGTTCTTGTGGTTGCGGACGCTGGTGTCCTGGGCGCGCCATGCCTCGAAGTTGCAGTCGGTCAGATAGTAGACCATGTTGTCGACCTTCATGAAGACGGAGTGATTGACGTGCAGGTACTCCGCCAGCTGATCGTAGGAGATGTCGAGAGCCTCCGCTGCCTTCTTGCCCATAGTCGAGTCCTTTCTCCGAAGGTTTGAAACCTCATGCCTTGATGATACCCGCCCTCCGCAGTGGTGCGCCAGTCGTGTTGCGGCCAATAGGCAAGCGGCGGACGGGGTGTCGGGTCTTGGTGAACAGAAGCCTACCATGCAGCGGTGGCAGAAACGTTTCGAAATGCCTGGGGCCACAAAGAAGCAAGAGCCGGTGGTGGTGGCATGTCGTGCGTGCGGTCTGGCACAAGGCACCTGTCGCGTGGTCGGCCGTGGCCTTCTCATGCATCAATCCGGTTCGCTTGCCGATTAGGCACAACAGGTACGGAAGCACTGCCAAACCCATGTGATTGTCTTGGAGACGTGGCATTCTGCATGGTCATGCGACGGCGAAGGGAAGTGCGATGTTGAGGTCCAAACGGTCGTGGGGGAGTGGGATACTCGGAGCGCTCTTGGGGCTGGTTGCCCTCGTGGCGGCACTGGTCGTGGTGCCGGCTCGTGTGGCGCTTGCGCTTGATGACGTTCCGGACGAGCTGGAGTACTTCCCCGTCCATCCCGTCGAACTGGTGGAGGGGGTCGACCTGGCTTCGTGGAAAGAGTGGACCGATGATGGCTATGTGACCAAGTCGGACTATCGTATCCCCTTCGCCGAGGGTGACAAGCTGCGCATCACGTGGGCGGGCGGAGGTACGACCGATTACGAGTACCGTGTTCCCGATTACGATGAAGAGCCGGCATTCTTTCCGGATGATGACAGCGACAGTCTCATGGTTTCGGAGCTCTGGTATTACTACGAGGAAGACAGTTCCCAATGGGCCCTTGGTGCCCATACGCTGACCCTCTGCATTGACGGCGCGATGTGCGAGGTTCCGGTGACTCTGGTGGCCAACCCCGTTGCATCCATCTCCTACGTCCCTGCCGTGGCGCTTGAGGTGATGGAGGGTACGGCTATTGAGATGGAGGATTACGACGACGAGGGAGACCCCATAACGTACGAGGCCTACAACTCCTCATTCCTCTATTGGCCAAGCGAAGGCGACCAGCTGACGGTCACGATGACGGATGGCACATCCAAGGTCTACACCTACTTTACCGGGATAGAACTTGATGATGGAGACTGGGACGATGCGTTCGTCGCCGAGAATGGCGAGATGATTTCCGAGCAAGATGTCAGCTGGCGTAATGACCAGGGTCCCGATAACGTGTGGACGCCGGACAATCCCGGCAAGCTGACCATCTCCTACCGTGGGCGCACGACGACCCTCGACGTTACCGTGAAGCCCAACAACATCACCTCCCTATCGTTCGAGCCCGCTTCGGCGAAGGTGCTGTACGAGGGTATCGACAGTTATGAGGTGACGGACGAGGACGAGACCTGGTTGGCCTACATGGCTCCCATGCCAGCCGAAGGCGATCGTCTGGTTGTGACGACCACATCCGAAACCAAGACCTATGTGTACAGGGATTGGGCCTTCGTCAACGAGGATGACGATGAGGACGTGATCGGAGACGATCTTGTCGTAACAGACATGGTCCAGTCTTACGAGCACCCTGCTCAGGTTGGTGTTAACCAGGGGACGCTGCGCTACCTCGGCCACGAGGCCAGCTTTGACATCACCCTCAAGAAGGCCAATATCAAGTCCTTGTCGTTCATCCCGGACAAGCCAATCATCTTCATCGAGGGTGAGGATGGTACGGACGAAACGGATGCCTCGGGCAAGACCTACACCCACTACCAGTACCAGATGCAAAGTGGCGACCAGGTTGTGCTGACCATGGATGACGGCGCCAAGCTTGAGTATTACCAGATGGAAAACAGTCTTTGGGGAACAACCGTCTTCGTGAAAAACGAAGGCGTCGGCATGATCACGGTGGAGCCTCTGACGAGCGACCAGGCAACAAAGCACTGGGGAGTCGGAGACCACAGCTTCACCTTCTCCTACGGAGGGGCCAGCTGCACGGTCCCAGCAGAGGTGCGCGCCTCTGGTGACGACCGCCTGATCGATTTGGCGAAGGCGACGATCGATCCCATCCCCGACCAGTCCTACACCGGGCATGAGGTGTATCCCGTTACAAGCGTTTCCTACAACGGAAAGGAGCTGTACCAGAGCGAGGACATTGAGCTCGAATATGCGAACAACGTCAAGGTGGGCACCGCCAAGGTGACGATCACCGGCAAGGGGGACTACAAGGGCACCAAGACGGTGTATTTCGAGATCGTCAAGGACTACACCATCAAGAACGGTGTGCTGACCTTCAATGATGCAAGCAAGCCGAAGGGCTACAAGCTGAGCTTCGATGCGCCTGAGCGTTCCCGGTTCGACGGGTTGATTTATGGGGTGATTGCGAAGTACAACACCTTCTTCATCGTCAACGAGAACAGCGAGTTCTCCTGGGGTAACGACTACTACATTCGAGACGGCGGCTCGGCCTCCTTCGCCATCTACGCACCAGGCGAGACCTACTTCAGTGGTGCTCGCCTCGAGCCTGCCAATGCGGGCACACTGAATTGGAACAGCGGGAGCACGGCATCGTTGAAGATCTTCACGGTCAGCCTGACCAAACCGGCAAAGCTGGTTCTGGAGACCAATGAGCTGCCGTATGTCGAGGTGGCAAGGAACAAGGACTCCCAGGTCGCCGTCGCCGTTCCAGAAGGCCTGAAGGGAGAGTATGCAGGCATGACGTTTGTGGCTGACAAGCGGACCGACGAGCCCTATGCCAGCAACGCCTTGAGCATTATCAACGATCACTATCAGGGCAGGCAGTTCGACCAATCCGACGTCATCCTATACGACTTCCACTTCGAGTATGCGAATGGCGAGATTGTGCATCCGCTGCCGACGAGGGGAACCACGTTCATGCGCGTGACCATCCCCCTGCCAGAGGGTTGGACGTGCGGGGAGACGAGCGTGTATCACGTCGACGATTCTGACTTCCCTGAATTCAGCTATGTCGAACGCTACGACGCCTATCCCTCCAGCGACGGCAAGTCCCTCATCGTGTATGTCAATCATTTCAGCATGTTTGCCCTTGTGAACGAGAAGCACGAGTCGCCCGCCGGAGCGGTTCCGGTCTACCGGCTCTACAACCACAAGACCAGCGAGCACCTGTGGACGACGAGCGCGAACGAGTACAAGCAGCTGCCCATCATCACGAAGGGCGACTGGCGCCAGGAGGACGTGGCGTGGCTGGCCCCCGACGGCGTGGGCACCCCGGTCTACCGCCTGTACAACCGCGCCATGGGCGACCACTACTACTCCATGAGCCAGGGCGAGATCAACGCGCTCACGACCAAGTACGGCTGGACCGTCGAC
>CACYWP010000018.1 GCA_902778135.1 uncultured Coriobacteriaceae bacterium | reverse complement strand
CAGCAGGTCGATGGGTCGCCGCACCGCACGCAAACATGCTAGGCGGACACGGTCAACGGTCAAGTTCGCCCAACGCATAACAAATTATCGGTGCTGGTCGCGGTCCGTGACTACTCCGGCAATCGCATTTCAACCGCGCATATCCGCAACTTCGTCCATCGGGCTGCGGCACTCGGCCATCATGCACCTCCACACCCAGCACTCCCCCACCCACTCCAAGCCGGGGGGTACAATGGATTACGCACGCACCCGCCACCCGCAAGGAGGATCCTCCATGGCCTTCTTCTTCCCACCCATACCGCTCATCAGGCGAAACGTGATCGTGAGAAGCCTGCGAGCTTGTGGTGCAACCTCCGAGCAGACGGCAAAGACGCTGGCAGAGGCTGGTGTCATCAACCCCAACGGCTTCCGGCGCATAACGGAAAGGCTCGTCAGGACGGGAACCATACGCCAGACCCCCGACGGCAGGTACTACGTCTGATCTTGCGCGGCGCTCGAAGGTCTGGTCGCACCCCTAGACGTTCGTCCCGCCCAGGAAGGCATCAGGGCTCGCCGGCCGGTCGTAGGCCACCAGGTCGACGAACCTCTCGAAGCCGGACAGTGCCTCGTCCAGAAGCCCACGCTCCGTAAGGCTCACGAAGATGGCGCAGCTTCGTGCCTGGGTGTTGTACTTGCGCTTCTTTCCGGTGCCAGGGTTGAACATGATGTCGGTGAAAACGCGATAGCCGCAGATCCGTTCCGCGAGGTCGGAGTTGCGGTCCTGGTGGAGCGCCTGAGCGTAGAGGTAGTCGTAGAAGCCGCTCCTCGGCACCAGCGGAAAGCTCTTTCCGCCCAGCTCGAAGCGCACAAGGCTGGTGCCGGCGACCTCCGATTGTGTCCTCTGGAAGAGGAGGTCGCCGTCATTACGGGCGACGGTCTTCCTGTCGAGCGACGTGTTCAGGTAGCGCTTCGGGTTCCTCACCATCAGCAGCTGCTCGTAGGGACCAAACTCCCTGCCGCACCTCCCGAAGACCTTGGCTGACTGGAACCAGTTCTCCACGCTATGGATCCTGCCGCTGGCCGGGTCCTCGTACATCAGGTTGAGGGCGGAGAGCGCCTTGCCCGTCTCGTAGTCCTCGGAGGCCGTGGAGACCTCCAGTATCTCGTCGGCCGAAAGCCCGGAGCTACCGTATTTGCCCAGGATCGCCTCCGCGAGGCACTTGCTCGAACGCTGCCGGACCCGCCAGTTCAGTCCGCTGTGCCAGTCGAACCCGATGCTCTCCTCGACGAAGGCGCATCCAGGTCCTTTGGAGACGCCAAAGAACGGCCTCACGGCTCGATTGATAGCTCCCATAGCAGTCACCCTCCCTGCCAGATGCCTTTGGGTTCACGGTCGATACGCACGGTTGTCGGTCCGCGCGTCCCCAGCCCTCTCGAATAGCGTTCGCGTGTACACTTCGCGTGCGCGCTGACCATGTGGGAAATGCGCCCGCGTGCACACTGAGGGGCTCCCTAGTGTACACGCGGGCGGGTAATGCGAGGATGCGAGTGCGCACGCTGGTGCCTGGCGTCTGGCATCCAATCAGCCCGCCCGGCACGTGTCGCCAGTACGCGCTAGGCGTACAGCGCGCTGCATATCTTTGTGGAAATCCTCTCACCGATCTGTCTGGGGAGGTTGGTCCCGTAGTGGTTCTCGTATTGCCATCCCCTACCCGTGATCCTCCCGTTGTCGTCAAAGTACACGGCACCACCATTGGTGCCCCGACCCGAATGGGAGGGGAACGAGAAGTGGAACTCCATCGGCTCGAAACGATAGGAACCAACCTGGGGGAACTGCCTGACGACGTCTTTGCAGATGCTCTCGAACTCGCCCTGGGTGACGCACTCGCGGACGGGTGCGATGTCGGTGCTGAACGCGTTTCGCCAGTCGAGCCTCTGGATGAGGTCGCTGACGCCTGCGGAGCCCCACTTGAGCGAGAGGCGGCTGTCCTCGATCATCCCCTCGCTCAGTATGCCCTGCTCATGAGCCTGCCGAAGCATCTCGTACTCTGCAGGCGTGATTCCCCAATCGTCCCAACTGTATGGCCTCATGTTTCCCCCTACTCGCTCCGAAGCGCCCCGGGCTGTCGCTACCGAGGGCCCATCTCGCCAACCGGTAAGTACATGGATACCCCCATGGCGAGGGATTCAGACAAAGGGCGCCGGTCGATGGCAAGGCCGTCCGATTCGACATGGCAAAACCATCCAAACTCAGCCGATGGCTGAGGACTTGGCGGAGGGAGTCTGATATCGGCCGCTGACGGCTCACCCTTGCACGAGGTGCCAGCTTCTCCAGTCGCTCTCATAGACGTGCCTCGCAGCATCAATCCACGTGGGCAATAGCTATTGGCCGCAGAGGCGATGCGCCTTGCGCCCCGCAGCCGCGCATCGGCTGGTAGGTCGTCGCGCGGGTCAGCTCCGTGCCGAACTCCTGCACCAGGCATCAGTCGTAGCCGCTCTTTGGGTAGTTGCAGAGGTCGATCCCGTCGGCCGTGCACCTCGTCACAGAACGGAGAGTATCGTGTCTGGATACGCGTAGCGCAACAGCTCATAGCCAATGCCGCAGACCCCATTGAAAAGAGTCGCGACGGCATTGCCGCTCGCGTTCGAGAAGGAGCCCTGACGTCCGCCCTCGAGCAGGCCATGCCCGCATATGGTTCCAAGGACCCTGCCTGCAGCGTCACGATCTCCCGTAGACAGGTAGTATTCCGCAATGGCACTCCCGCCGACAACATGCTTGATCTCGTCCTCGCTGAGCTCGATCGGGATGTCCTCGGCCGCCTTCGTCTCGACGAACTCCCGAATCTCCGCTTCGGTAGCCTCGCAGTCGTGCGCCTTCAGGAAGTCTCCGAGCTTTTCTGCCTTCATCGCCTCGACGAAGTCCTTCTTCAGCTCGTCGCTGGCAATGATCTCGCTGTACAGCTCCTGCATCGTCCTCAAACGGTCAGCCTCTTTGAACCAACACCACCATAGAAAAGCCCGCTCAGGGCTTTTCTAGTCGCGATTCCACAAGTCATCAATGGTAAACATAGAATCGTCGAATGAGCCAGTAAGCCCTGGAACGGATAAGTGGCGTCGGGGCACCACGGCCCTCACGTGCATGAATACGACGACGGCCCGCTGCAGTTCCGTTGTCGAAGGCGGACCAGCCGTACGGCAACATGTCCACGCGCGTGTTGGTGACGGCGTTGACGATGCCGAAGGTCGGGAAGACGCAGCCCGTATCATGGACAGAAGGCACACCCATGGGCTCGATCGGCTCACGGCACAACAAAAGGGCCGCAGCGAGAAGCCGCGACCCAATAGCAGGTAAAGTCGCAGGTCAGAACCTTAGTCCAGGTCGGTTCCCTGGCTCTGGATTACCTTCTGGTACCAGTAGAACGAATCCTTCCGCTCGCGATGGAAGTCGCCGTTGCCATCGTTGTCGCGGTCCACGTAGATGAATCCGTAGCGCTTCTTCATCTCGCCGGTGCTCGCGCTAACCAGGTCGATGCAGCCCCACATCGTGTAGCCCATCAGATCCACGCCGTGCTGCATGGCGATGGCCATCTCCTGGATGTGCTGGCGCAGGTAGTCGATGCGGTAGTCGTCATGGAACTTGCCGTCCTCGGCGCGCTCGTCCACGGCGCCCAGGCCGTTCTCCACGATCATCAGGGGCACGTGATAGCGGTCGTAGACGGTCTCCAGGTAGTAGCGCAGGCCCTTGGGGTCGACGGTCCAACCCCAGTCACTCGCCTTCAGGTAGGGGTTGGGCACGCCACCGAAGAGGTTGCCGCCACCCTTCTTCATCTCGGGATCGACCGAGACGGTGTTGGACTGGTAGTAGCTGAAGCTGTAGAAGTCCACGCAGCCCGCCTTGAGCACCTCGGCGTCACGCTCTGCCAGCCCCCACATGTAGTCGGCGTCCACGCCCTGCTTCTCCCACAGCACCGGCGCCCACACCGGGTACGCGCCTCGCACCTGCACGTCGCCGCAGTAGAAGTTGAACTCGCGGTCGGCCTCCATGGCGGCCACGACGTCGTCAGGGTTGCAGGTGCGCGGGTAGTTGGTGTTGCCGGCGATCATGCAGCCGACCTTGCAATCCGGGTCGATCTGGTGCGCCAGCTGGACGGCCTTGGCCGATGCGACGAACTGGTTGTGCAGACCGGTCAGACGACGCTTGGGGTCGTCCCAGTCGCAGGCTCCGAAGGTCATGGCCACGTCCTCGGGCGGCAGGATGCCCACGCCCATGACGTCGCCCATGCCGGGGATGGTTCCGGCATTGATCTCGTTGAAGGTCAGCCAGTACTTCACGAGGCCCCTGTACTCCGTGAACAGCAGCTCGCAGAAGCGCACCCACAGGTCGATGACCTTGGGGTTGTCCCAGCCGCCGTACTTGTGCGACAGCGCCAGCGGGAACTCGTAGTGGCTGATGGTGACCAATGGCTCGATGCCGTTGCGCTTGCAGGCCTCGAACACCTTGCGGTAGAAGTCGATGCCCGCCTGGTTGGGCTGCTCGTCGTCACCATTGGGGAAGATGCGGCTCCACTGCGTGGACAGGCGGAAGCACTTGAAGCCCATCTCGCCGAACAGGTCGATGTCCTCCTCGAAGTGGTGGTAGAAGTCAATCGCCTGGTGGCTGGGGTAGTAGGCGCCCTCGCGCACGCCGTTCGGCGTGATGAAGCGCGGGGTGTCCACCGTGCCGCCCATGATGACGTCGGGCACCGACAGGCCCTTGCCATCGGCATCGTATCCGCCCTCGAACTGGTTGGCCGCCGTCGCGCCACCCCACAGGAACCCCTCCGGGAACTTGTAAGCTGCCATGTATGCTCCCCTTCCCTCGATCCATGGTTGCTGACAACGCGTCCATCATCCCAATCCGTGCCTGTCCTGACAACGTTCGCGTCGGCTGGCGAACGCATCGCCCGCCGCCAGCGCGCGCGGTTTGCACGCGCATCTGCTCGCGTCATGCGTTGTGGGTCAACGGCTCATGCGATCAGGAGGAGTGAGCCATGAGGTCCTCGACCTCGGCAATCTTCTCCCGGATGAGATGGATGGTGAGCGAGGGGTCCGCGTCGCCGCTGGTCCGCAGGACACCGCCCGCATGCCACACGCGATGGTGGAAGCGCCCCCAACCGTCGTCGAAGAGCCTGGCCACGGCGTCGATGACATGCGGATGGTACGACAGCAGCTGACGGACGCCGCCCTCCTCCCACTGCCATCGCACGAGGCCGGCCATGTCCCGACCACCAGCACCCAAGGTCTCGGAAAGCAGCCAGTGCCCGTCGCCCAGCTCGTGGCAGGGATTTCCAAAACGCACATCCACCTGCGGATACATCGTTGCGAAGCGAAGATAGCCCTGCAAGGTCGCCAGCGTGGTAGCCAGGTCCACGAACGACGCATCGAAGACGGTGGAGCCGTACGTCGTGGCCCCGCCCTGCTCGCGCAGGAGCCGGGCGTCCACCGCGGTCGTCATCTCGCGATACGAGGCTCCCGAGGCGAGGTTCCGTTCGAAGGCGGCCTGCTCGCGGACGAACGCCTCGAGGCGCCACGCACGCTCCGAATCCTCCAGGTCTCGCTCGCCAAGCAGACGCTCGAACGCATCCGTCGGCATGAAGAGGGGGTTGAGCCCATCGGACGCGATGCGAATGAACGAGCCCGTCTGCAGGAAATGCGTCATGCGGTTCGAGACGAGGCGCGGCGTCGCCCGATGGGGGTTCTCGAACGCCGTCGTGCACGAGAGCCACAGGGCGCTGATGGACCGGTCGGTTGCCCGCAGGTATCCGCGCTCGCGGATGCCGCAGGCCACGGGCTCGGCCCCCTCGCAGGCGCCGCCCATGTGCAGGCAGAGCCGACCGGGAACGAGCAGGGAGTTCGAGAGCGCGGTCGCAACGAGCGGCCTGCCGGCGGTTGGGGCATAGCGCACCAGCGTTGTGGGCGAGAACAGCAGCGGTAGCAGAGCGGTGGTGACACTGGTGTCACCGCCACCGGGCTCGCCCCGCGACTCAGGCGCGTCACCCAGGACCAGTCGCAGGCATGCGCCGCGCCGCGCCGCCGCGGCGAGGGCCTCGACGAACTGGGGCTCGCGCTCCATGCAGCGCGCTGGGGAGATGAGGTAGACGACCGCACCCTCCCCCAGGCGTGCGAGCTCGCCACGCACGAGCTCCACGATCGCGGCAGCCCCGGAAATCGCGAAGTGGTCCTGCTGCGTGAGCTCGCGACGGTCGCGCAGGGCTTGGCCCATGCGGCTGCCATCGTTGGCAAGGTAGTTGGTCAGCGACTCCCTCAGGCCGGAGACGTCGGTAAAGCGCGTGTCGATGCCCGACTCCGCAAACCGGCTGCGCAACCAGCGCACGTCAGACTCGTCGATTCCCCTGCCGGGTGCCAGCAGGAAGTCGACGAGTGCCGTCATGCGGGGAGAGTCCACCGCCAGCCGCTCGGTGCCGCGCTTCCAGCGCGTGACCATGGCCGGGTCGACGCCCACCACCGCAGCGGCATCTTTCTGCATGATGCCAAAGTGCTCGAGCACGAGCCCAAGATGCTCGCCGTCCGTGTGCATGGCATCCCTCCCCGAGTGCGGCGCCCCCACCTGCCACCAGAAGCCTAGCAGGTAGAGGACGGTGCCAGACGGTCCCTCATGCCTGGCGGTATCGTCTGGCACCTCAAAGCGCGTGGCTGCCCACAGGAGGGCATCGCAGGGTCCTCCCGGTCGGCCTCCCCCATCCGTCAGACGGTCCTCTCCTCGCCGCACCTCTCGCAGCGAAGCCTCTTGTGCCGGACCCTTTCCAAGAGGTTGATGTTCTCCGGATACGGGTCGACCCCATCGGGAAACTCGAAGGCCGTCCACTCCTCGACCGTCTTCCACCAGTGCTTGCCACCAAGCGGGCACACGGGCTGCACGCCTCGCGGCTCGACGAACGACGGATGTCCCTCGCAGGTCACGACGTGCGTCTCCCCGAACTCGTGGTCCTCCTGGCGGCCGCATCGCTCGCAGCGGTAGGACTGGGGGTCTTGGCCGGTGGTGCCAGGCCACACGCGGGGAGTTCCCACGCCCACCACCATGCCCCCGCAGTCCGGGCAGGCGAAGGGTATGGACGTGGGGACGATGCGACACCAGGCCTCGCGCCTGTTGCCGTAGCGGTCGTGCAGCCAATAGTGCGAGTACTCGAAGCCATGCGCGTCCGCCACGCGACCGATCGGCTCGCGCCTGAGCGTGCCCGGCTCGGGAGACGGTGCCTCGTGCTCGGCCTGACACTCCTTGTAGCGACCACAGTCAGCAAAACTGCAGGTAAAGTGCCTCGCATTGCAGTGAGGGCAGACCTCGAGCCCCCACCTTGGACGCTCGCTGCCCGTCCAGTCGGGAGGGTCCTTCCTGCAGGCCCCACCCTTTGACGGCTCCCACTCGTGAGGGCACAGGGCGGGGTCCCAGGGGTGGCGCCTCTGTTCGTGCGCCTTCCTGCGGGCCTTGCGAACGGCAAGGACCCTCTCGAGGGCGACGACCAGAAGGGCGAAGGCTGCAATGCCCATGACGAGCACGAGAGCGATCCTGGCTGCCAACGTATCCATGAGCGTCCTCCTTCCGAAACATGGTGTGGGAAATCGCCCATGCCGTGCGTGGCCCCTCTCCAACGACACGTTGGCAAAGGCCACCCTGGGGGCATGGAACCATGCGTATGCTCACATAAGGCCAAAGAGGCGCACGAGCAGGCACACGAGCAGCACCGGTGCCGCGATGGCCGCGAAGCCGATGATCATGCAGCCCGCCGTACCCTCATCCGAGCTGATTTCCTTCCACGAGGTCCCATAGTCCTCTGGTGTGACGGGTGCGGCAGGGGCCTCGTCGCGGATGCCACCGTCCTCACGCTTGGCCCGCTCCATCTCATCGCCCATGGTTCCTCCCCCTCCCTTGGATGGGAATCGCGCCCAAGGCTGACAACAGCCTCGTCCACGCAGTACGGACTGACAAGACCAAACGATACGCCACGGGGGGCCACACGGCCGCCCAATTGACCAACCGGTCAACAGGCCCGCCGGTCAATCCCAGCTCGTGGCTATGCCACAGGTGGCTAGCACTGGCCAAGCGCAGATGCGAGAGCCGTACGGCTCACATAGACCTCGCTCGAGAGGAGCGTCGAGTCGACCAGCACCACCTCTCCGTGACGGGAGACGAGCCAGCAGTCGTGCGAAGGCGACCCCTCGCCGCCCAGCAGCAGATCCTGCCTGTCGGCGCAGCGTGCGACGATGCCGTCGTCCTCGCCTATGAGCATCGTGCGGCCATCCTCCATGGCAAGAACGCTCTCGACAAGCGCGTCCAGGATAGCCCTAGGACCTTCGAGGCAGTAGACGGGCTCCTCGCTCAAGGCGTACTGCTGGCACTTGTTCATCAGGTATGCCTGCTCGTCTGGCGCCTCGGCGCTGAGCGCCCGCAGCCAAAGCTCCTCCATCTGGTCGTGACGCTGGCAATCCTCGAAGTGGAAGGAGATACGAGCCAACCCATCGTCCCCCGGATCCATCGCCAGCGGCCTGAGCGTTACGCCTGCCAGGCGAAACCGGTCGAGCATGCCACGCCTCACGTCTTCCGACCGCTCGTCATACGCGCACCAGAACCCGCCCTCGTCCCCATGGAGCAGGGAGTCGGCCAAGGTCATGCAGCGCACCCAGTCCCGAACGGCAGGCGCCATGGCGGCAGGCTCCTGCGTGCGCGCCTTCCTCTCGCCTTGCGTCCAGGATTGGTCGATCCGCTCCATCGCAGCCACCTCCGTTGCCCTGTTACGCGGCGTCAGTCCGCCGAGCCGCCATGGTGGGCATGATACCTGTCAAGGGCCTGCCGGATCACGCCGGATGGGTGGCACAGGGCGTGGTCGACGACGTCATGCGCCCAGATTCCCGAGTCCCCGCGAGACTCCGCCTGCGCCCCCAGCACCTCCCACAAAAGCTGGCGGGCATGAAAGCCACTCCCCTGCCGGGTCTTGAGCACATCTCGGACCTCCGCCCCCAACAGCTCGGCATCAAGCCCTCGCCCGGCAAGCAGCGCACGCACCGCCTCGACATCCTCGTCGAATGCGTGCAGGTCCTGCCTGTCAAACGCATGCGAGCGCAAGCCATCCGGGTCGGGCCGGTCGTCCTCGGCGAGCCTCAGGATCCCCAACAGCCAGTACTCCTCCTGGTCCCAGCTCACGTGATACGTCGATGACTCGAGCCCGGCGTAGTCACGCGCGACCAGCATGGCCGGGGAGAGCTCGTCGACGTCGAAACGCTCCTCTGCCAGCAGGTCCTCCCACGCATCGAGCCCGATGCCGCAACCGATGAGATGGGCTCGCAGCTCCCGCCGCAGCTCCTTGGGCACCTCCATCCCAGCGACCCGCAGCATCCGCAACAGCGCCTCGTAGGCAACGGGCGTGTCCGTCTCGAGGGCGAGGCGAAAGACCTCGTCGCGGTGCACGACGAGTTCGTAGCCGCGCATGCGCGCAAAGGCCATGCTGCGCAGCACGGGGATGCTCCGGGCGATGCGCATCCAATGGCGGTCGGAGGTCAGCAGGGAGGTGACCTCGTAGGGGTCGCGGCCAAGCGTGGGGTCGGCGGCAAGCCCGCGCACGAGGGCCTCGTCGTCGCGGTGCGCCACCAGCCAGTCGGTGGCCACGTCCGCGCACTCGCCGAAGTCAAACGGGCAGTCCATCACGAGGCAGGTGCCTCCCAGGCCTTCGTCGAGGCACTCCCGTTGGCACCGGCGGATCTCTGCGCGGTGGGTCGAGGACTCGGCACCCGATGGCCCCTCGCCGCCAATGCGTATCTCATTGGAGTGCCTTTTCGTCGGCATCCGCATGTGCACCCGGACCGTGGGACCCTGCCCCCTGCCCGTTTCCTTGTCCTGTCCCATCATCCTCACCACATGCCTTCCAGCGGGGACTGCACGTTGTACTTCCAGTCGACGAGGAAGTAGCGGCCACCCGAGAGCACCAGGAAGTCGTGGACGACGCGCGTCGGTTCGTCGCTGAAGTAGTGGCAGCCCTCGCCTGCGGTCGACCCATCGTCCGTGTCGACGATCCTGAAACCCACGTCCTGCGCCCGCAGCACGAATCGCCCTCCCCCGAGCGGGCACTCCGTCACCGGATCTGATGCGGCCAGCTCGTCGCGCAGCTCCTGGGGCACCTCGCTTGTCCACAGCTCCCGAACGCGCCTGACGCCATGGCGCCGCAGGTGCTCGGCCGCAAGGCCACGCTGCAGCGCGGCCTGCGGCAGCTCCCCGCATCCGGGAAGGGCCTCGGCGGCATCCAGGAAGTACAGAGCCCCCGCCACGTCGCCGGCCAGGCCAGCCTGGCGCGCCTCGTCGAGCAGCTCCTCGTAGTGGCGCCTGAGCGGCGAGGGAAGCTCGTCGCACGCAAGGTACTCCCCGTCGCAATAGCGCAGCTCAAGCATGTCCCAGGTATCCCATGCCCGCTCGTCGAAGGGCAGCTCGCCCGCGTTCCGCCTGAGGCGGAGGCAGTCCCCATCCCATGCGGCGCGCGTGAGCTCCACAAAGCCCGAGGTGGTCTGCTCGTAGCGGCAGTACGCCGCGAAGGGCACCTGCGGGTAGCGCGTCGCGTAGGCAAGGCATATCTGGGGGAAGGGCTCGTCGTCGAGGGCAGCCTCCCGCAGGGGGAACGAGCGCTGGACGTCGGCGCAACGTGTCACCACGAGCCTCGTCCCGCGACGCTCCATCCAGGCAAGCGCGCACCGCGGGTCGGCAGCGACCGGGTCGTAGTCCGCCAGCTCCTCCTCGCAGAAGAAGTGCGCTGCCATGAGGCTGACATAGCGGCTCAGGCCCAACTCCTCGTCCAGCGGGGTCTGTTTGGCAAGAGCCACCTTGAGGATGCCCTTGGCTATGTGCGCCGCCCAACGGGCATGCCTCTCTCGCTTGAATATGAAGGTCATCTCGGTCGTCACACCCATGAGAACCCCCTCTCGCAGGTCGCCACCCGTCTACGTGGGTCACCCAGGCACACCATTGGCATCATGAGGCCATCTGTATCATCAGGCATGGCACGGCCGCGCACAAGACCGTACGAGAACCGAGCCCGCCGCCTACACCCGCTCCACCCAGCCGTTGTACACGCAGACCACCGTCCCGTCGTCGAGCACGCGACGCCTGCGTCGGATGTCCACCTTGCCAAAGTGACAGAAGATGTCGCTCGACGGGGCATGGACGCAGGTCTCGCATGCCGGACCGTAGCTGGCGCATCGATACCGCTCGTGATAGCTCGTGGGGGGCGCGTAGTGGCTGTGGTAGCCGTCATCCATGCCCACGAACACGACGCTCTGGTGGTCGCCCTCGTCGAGCGCCACGGGATTTCCGCAGGTCAGGCAGTCCTTCCCAAAGTCGTTGGCATGCCCGCATACGGGGCAGATGACTCGCCTCGTCCCTTCCATCACCGTCTCCTCCCGCACGTCCCGGCCCTCCCCGCTAGAGCGGGACAGGGGCGGATTCCTCGACATCGCGCGCGCCGCACTTGGGACAGTAGAGATACGTGTACGTGACGATCCCCACCGGGTCTGGTCCGCCATAGCTGCAATAGTCGATGGTCATCTCCACGTCCTCGGTCCTCTCGACCACCCACTCGTGGGCACAGGTCTCGGGGTCGCACTCGTAGTGCACAGCAGACAGCGACTCCCAGAACTCATCGGGACCCTCATCGGCGCTACGGGAGCGCACGAAGAGGAGGATCCCCCACGTGGCGACAGCGGCGACCACCACGGCGACGACACCCCAGGCAAACGGATTCATGACACCCCTCCAACCACCATGGACGCTGGACCAGACCCGCCGGGGCCAGTCTGGCAACTGCTCGACACCCACTATGGACCAAGAGGCACCGCGCGCGACAGGCAGTTGACCGACGTGTCAATTGAGGGAGGGGCGAGGGTGCCTTCATGGGGCTGCCCAGGACCCTAGTGGGCGGACTTCTGCTCCATAAGCCTCGCGTTGCCCAGGCAGTAGAGCTTGGCCGGCTGCAGGACCCCGTCGGTCCAACGCACCTTCGTCCACTGGGGCATGAGCGTAAAGCCGAAGTGGCCGAGCGTCCCGTCTTCCAGCACCACGGGTATCGCCCGCGCGATAGCCGCGTCGGAGCATAGGTGCCAGCGCTCGTCGGCCGCCCCCCACTGCTCGAACTGGCCCATCACCCGCGCGATGTCGCCGTTGGCAAAGCTCTGCCGTATGAGCTTGGTCACCGCAATCTCGAACTGCACGTCCAGGGAGAACACCGGGCCCAGGGTCCCATCCGGGTATATGTCGAACTGGAAGTCCATCGAACCCGGTGCGATGGACATCACCCGGCACACCTGCGCGAGCATCTCCTCGTCGTAAGCGGTGAACCCCACCGCGTCGAACACCTTCCGCAGGTGGGACGGGTTCCGGGCGCAGATCCCCTTCTCCAACCTCTCGAGGTAGCCGCTGACGCGCAGGGGGCTGTCTGGCCTGCCTCGGAACATCCCGAAGTACGAAAGGTCCCACCGTGAGGGCAGGCGCTTGCAGAGGTCCAGGTAGAGGTCGGCCCGCCAAGGCTCCCCAGCCACCTCGCAGAATGGCCTGACCAGCTCCTTCGCCCTGCGCGGCTGGAAATGGACGGCAACGGGCGGAAGGACCCGCTCCTTCGTGTCCAGCTCGAAGCCGAAGCTGATGCCCTCGTACTCCGCCGACATCTCCGCGAACCAGTCCAGCAGGGGACCGGTCCCCTGGGCCGCCGGCGAGTCTATGCGCATGCCAGGCGCTTCCGGGTGGTAGAGCAGGGTCACGTCCAGAAACGGCGCCCCGGCCAGTGGGAACTCCAGGTACACATCGGGGAACTCCTTGCAGGAGAAGAAGGGACGGGCCGCCTCGCGTGCTCGGGCATAGCTGTCCCCCAACAGCGCCTCGCCACGTCCCTCGTCTGCCAGCTGTAGGCAGAGCACCTCGAAGGCATCGGAATGCGATGGTACTTGCACTGGTCCTCCCCCATGCGGAATGGGCCTGAGCCCGGCCGTCAGCATGACCAGATTATGGACCAACGGGACGGTTTGCGGCTTTCGGATCGGGGGTTTCCGTCACGTGCAAAAGCGGGCACGCACCCGCCCTGCCAGGGTTGGTGCGTGCCCGAGAGGTACCCTCTGCGTGAGACCTACTCTCAGTCGATCTCCGCGCCGTTCGACTCGCAGACCTTCTTGTACCAGTCGAAGGACTCCTTCTTCTCGCGATGCAGGTCGCCGTTGCCGTCGTTGTCCTTGTCCACGTAGATGAAGCCATAGCGCTTGGCCATCTCGCCGGTGGAAGCGGACACGAGGTCGATGCAGCCCCACATGGTGTAGCCCATGAGGTCCACGCCGTCGTAGATGGCCTTGCCCATCTCGATGATGTGATCGCGCATGTAGTCGATGCGATAGGTGTCGTGGAACTTGCCGTCCTCGCTGCGCTCGTCGTAGGCGCCGAGGCCGTTCTCCACGATCATCAGCGGGATCTGGTAGCGGTCGTAGACCTCCTCGAGGTACCAGCGCAGACCCATCGGGTCAATCTGCCAACCCCAGTCGCTTGCCTTGAGGTACGGATTCTTGACGCCACCAAAGACGTTACCGCTGGCAGCCGCCGCATCCTTGTGGGTCGTTGCGGCACCGCTCATGTAGTAGGAGAAGCTGTAGAAGTCCACGACACCGTTGAGCAGAGTCTCCTCGTCGCGGTCGTAGAGGTCCTCCATCATCTCGACGTCGACGCCACGCTCGATCCAGAGGGCCTTTGCCCAAGCGGGGTACTCGCCGCGCACGTGCACGTCACCGCAGTAGAAGTTGTTCTCGCGCATGACCTTGGTGGCCTCGAAGACGTCGGCGGGATCGCAGGTGAACGGATAGGTGGCGTTGCCGGCGATCATGCAGCCGACCATGTTCTCGGGGTCTATGGCATGGGCGATCTGGACGGCTTTGGCAGAGGCCACGAACTGGTTGTGCAGGCCGTGGAAGGTGCGGTTGATGTCGATCCAGTCCGGAGTGCCACTGTGGAAGGAAAGCGCCCAGTCATCAGGTGGCAGGATGCCCAGGCCGTAGACGTCGCCGAAGCCCGGCATCATGCCGCAGTTGATCTCGTTGAAGGTCAGCCAGTACTTCACCAAGCCCTTGTACTCACGGAAGCAGAGGTCGGCGTAGCGCACCCAGAAGTCGATGACCTTGTCGTTGTCCCATCCGCCGTACTTGTGGGACAGCGCCAGCGGGAACTCGTAATGCGACAGGGTGACCAGCGGCTCGATGCCACACTCCTTGCAGTGCTCGAAGATGCCCCTGTAGAAGTCGATGCCCGCCTGCAGCGGCTGAGCGTCGTCGCCGTTGGGGAAGATGCGGCTCATCTGGATGGACAGACGGAAGCACTTGAAGCCCATCTCGGCAAAGAGGTCGATGTCCTCCTTCCAGTGATGATAGAAGTCGATACCCTCGTGGCTGGGATAGTAGGTGTCAGGACGGACACCCTTGGGGGTCACGACACGCGGGGTGTTGACGTCGCCGCCCATGATGATGTCAGGGACCGAGAGGCCCTTCCCATCGGCGTCGTAGCCGCCCTCGAACTGGTTGGCAGCCGTCGCGCCGCCCCACAGGAACCCCTCGGGAAACTTGTACTCTGCCATACGGCACTCCTTTCGTCCTGCATGGGACATAGGGCCCCATGCCCCCTTCGACATGCATGACAGGGCGACCGGCATCACGACGCCGACGCCTGCCAAACACGTATGTGACTGGATGGCGGTATCGCTGCCCTCCGTCACGAACCGTCATTTCCATGGTAGGCATGGGAACGTTCCCAGACGTCTGGTGGACCCGCAGGCGGTAGGGATGCGCACCGCGCTGGTACGGGGAACGGGGCCTCCTGCGGGCCGTGGGTATCGCGCGAGCGTCGGACGCCCACGACCCGGCATCGACGCGAGTCGTGAGCGTCCGTCAGCAAGCCAGACGCAGGGGGACGCTCCCCTACTCCTCCTTGGGGCGCCAGAAGAGCCAGGTCAGCACGAATCCCACGGCAAAGGCGATGACCACGCCCGCCGCGGCGATGATCATGTTGAAGATGCCCTGGTTGGGCAGGTAGTAGCTGGTACCCGCCCATGCCTCTATCTGCTCGGGCGTCCGGGCATCGATGTAGCTCGTCAGGCCCAGCAGACCCGAGTAGCCCATCATGAACGACTTCGACCCCATCAGGCCGTAGAAGGCGCCCGACACCGCACCGCCGATGCAGCTGATGACGAAGGGCAGGCGCAGCGGCAGCGTCACGCCATAGATGGCTGGCTCCGTGGTGCCGAAGAGGCCGGTGATGAATGCGGCGATGCCGTTCTTCTTCAGGTTCTCGTCCTTGGTCTTCAGGATGACCACCAGAACGCAGGCGATCTGGGCCCACGTGCAGCCGTACTGCGGCGCCAGGGCGAAGTCGTAGTAGTAGGTGGCCATGTTGGAGAGCTTGATGGGGACGAGGGCCCAGTGGAAGCCGAAGATGACCAGCACCTGCCACACGGTGCCCAGTACCGCACCGGCCACCGTGCCGCCGACGACCGGGATGTTCATCAGCAGGTTGAAGAAGGCACCGATGAGGTTCATCACGACCGTCGAGACGGGGCCGATGAACAGGAACGTCGCGATGCCACCCACGACCAGGGTGGTCATGGGCACGAGGAACAGCTTGACCGTCGCGGGGAAGTTCTTGTTGGCCCACTTGAAGATGTAGGAGCTGGCCCACACCGCGATGATGACAGGCACGAACGTCGAGGTGTAGCCACCCGAGGACGCTGGCGTCACCAGGGGGATGCCGAAGAAGGTGGTGCTGTAGGGCATCTCGAGCAGCGTCCCCTGGAAGAGGTAGCGCACGCCCTCGGCGCCCCTGAAGGCCACCGCGGACAGGTCGACGATGGAGGGGTAGCACATGGCAGCGCCGATGGCGGCGCCGATGAGGTCGTTCATCTTGAAGCGGCGCGCGGCGGTGATGCCCAGCATGATGGGCAGGAAGCGCCAGAACCCGTCGGCAATCGCATAGATGGCGATGTAGGCGCCGCTGGTCGTGACGCTGTTGCCCGTGATCTGGACGGCAAGGAAGTCCCAGAGGGCCAGGAAGCCCTTGATCATGCCCGTGGAGGCGATGCAGCCCAGCGCCGGCGCGACGATCGAGGAGATGAGGTCGATGAGGATGCCCGAGATGCCCTGGGGGCCAGAGCCTTCGGACGCCTTGACCTGGGCGTCGTCCAGCGTCTCCTTGTCCCAGAGCGAGCCCACCTTCTGCACGGCGTCGAACACGTCGATGACCTCGGGGCCGATGACGACCTGATACTGGCCGTTTGCCTTGATGACCTGCAGGACGTCCTCGAGGGCCTCCAGCTCGTCGTCGCGCGCGTACTGCTCGTCGTAGAGCTTGAAGCGCAGGCGCGTCACGCAATGGTTGACGGTGGCGATGTTCTGTGGGCCTCCGACCAGGTCGACGATGGTGCGTGCTAGCTCGATGTCGCTCTTGTTAGGCATGGCAAGCTCCTCGGCGTCCGTCCATGCGGTCATGGGCGGGCACCCATGACCGGGAATGACGTTTTTGTAAGGCAATGTCACAACTCTAGCGCTCCGCACAAACCATGTGCGTCAGTCATCCACAAACGATGCCACAGCGTCCCACAGCGGCACCGCCGTGCTACAATCGTTCGCGCGAAGTGGGCCAGGCGACCGCGGACCGGCGTGGGCCAGCAATGGACCGTGTCGGGATGAGGAAAGTCCGGGCTCCATAGGGCAGGAAGCAGGCTAACGGCCTGGCGGGGTGACCCGACGGAAAGCGCCGCAGAAAAGAAGACTCCCGCTGCCCGCCTCGGCGGGTGAGAGAAAAGCTGAAACGGTGGTGTAAGAGACCACCAGCATCGTGGCAACACGGTGGCTTGGCAAGCCCCTTCCGGAGCAAGCGCATGTAGGAACGCCAAGGTGTGGCCCGCACCGCGTTCGGGTAGCGCGCTAGAGCCCGGCGGAGACGCCGGGAGTAGATAAATGGCCGCCCACGACAGAACCCGGCTTATAGGCCCTCTTCGCACCCCGGCCTCGACCGCAGGGCCCGGCACCAGAATCGCTGGTACCGGGCCTTGCGCATAGTACGTGTGTTCGTGTACAGTGGTTTCAGAACAAACGTACGAGAATCGAGGCACCCCGTGGACACGCTGGGCAAGCTGGACATACTGGCAGAGGCGGCCCGCTACGACGTGGCGTGCACCTCCTCCGGGGCCGACCGTCCGGCCCGCGCCGGCAAGCTGGGCAACGCCTCCCCCGCCGGCTGCTGCCACTCGTTCACGCCGGACGGCCGCTGCGTCACCCTGTTGAAGGTGCTGATGTCCAACGCCTGCAGCTATGACTGTGCGTACTGCGTCAACCGTCGCCAGGCGTCCTGCCCGCGTGCCACGTTCGCCCCGCGCGAGCTGGCGGAACTGACGGTCGACTTCTACAAGCGCAACTACATCGAGGGGCTGTTCCTCTCCTCGGGTGTCCTGGGCACCCCCGATGCCACGACGGAGCGCATGATCGCCTGTCTGCGCATCCTGCGCGACGAGCTGCAGTTCAACGGCTACGTCCACGCCAAGGTCATCCCCGGCACCTCCCCGGAGCTGGTGGACGGGCTGGGGCGCCTGGCCGACCGCCTGTCGGTCAACCTCGAGCTGCCCAGCGCCGCGTCGCTCGCGCGCCTGTGCCCCGAGAAGGACCGCGACCAGGTCATGGATCCCATGGGGCAGATCCGCCGCCAGCGCGACGAGGAGGAGCGGGCGGGTCTGGCACGGCGACCGCGCCGTCACCGGCTGCCCGACCCCGCACGGGAGGGACTGCAGCTGCTGTCCAACGGCAACAGGCTGACCCTACGGCCCCGCTCCCAAATCTCCACGCGGCAGCGCGCCTTCGCCCCTGCGGGGCAGTCCACCCAGCTCATCATCGGCGCGACCCCCGAGGACGACAACCACATCCTCCAGCTGTCGCAGTCGCTCTATCGCCACTTCGACCTCAAGCGCGTCTTCTTCTCCGCCTACCTGCCCATGGTCGACGACCGAGAGCTGCCCGGGCGCGACACGCCGGTGCCCCTGCGACGCGAGCACCGCCTGTACCAGGCGGATTGGCTGATGCGCTACTACGCCTTCTCCCCCGACGAGCTGGCGACACCGGCCGAACCATGGCTTGACCTGGACGTCGACCCCAAGCTCGCCTGGGCCTTGCGACACATCGACCGCTTCCCCATCGAGGTGATGGACGCCTCGCTGGAACAGCTGCTGCGCGTGCCCGGCGTCGGGCCGGTCGGCGCGCGACGCATCCTTGCCGCCCGTCGTGCCGGGCCGCTGACCTTCGACGACCTCTCACGCCTCAACATCACCCTCAAGCGCGCCCGTCACTTCCTCACCTGCAACGGCACGCGAGACCGCTCCTGCCCGCTCGACGCCGAGCTGATTCGCGCGAAGGTGGTGAGCGATGCCCGCCAAAGCAGCTACAACCGCACCCGTCGCATGGCAGAGGGACAGCTCTCGCTCTTCTGAGCAGCCCGGCCTGTCGCAGCCCCTCACTCCCGGCTCGATCGCCCGATGCGCCGCCCAGGTCTCCTATGGTCTGACGCGCGGCAGGCCCATCGTGCTGGCCTGCGACCCGACGCTGGAGGGGGTCCTCTCGGCTGTGGGCATCGGCTACCTCGCCCACGAGCGCGACGGCCAGCTGCGCCTGGCCAGCGCACGCGGCGTCCAGCCCCAGCTGGGCGAGGAGGTCATCCGCACTCCCCCGGCCTCCGAGGACGACACGGTCGCCTTCGCGCGGCGCGTCCTGGAGGGCTTTGCGCGGCGCGTCACCACGGGATGCCGAAAGGTCAAGGCCAACGGCTGCCCGGAAGGATGCGAGGCTGCCTGCGTGCGCCGCCTGGTCTACGTCGCGGCTTCCGACGACCCCGAGATGCCCGAGATCGTCCACCGCTACCTGCGCCTGGGCTTTTCCGTCGGCCCTCGCGTGCGCATGCTCATCGCGGACCCGCGCGTCGCTGCCTTCGATGGGCTGGCGCGCTACGTTGCCGGCGAATGCGAGCACACCCGCCAGTTCGTCCGGTTCTCCCACATGTCCGATGGCTCCTTCGCAGCCTCGTTCAAGCCCAACGCCAACACCATCCCGCTCACGGCGGCGCACTTTGCCGCCCGCATGGGCACGGAGCGCTTCTGCCTGGTCGACCCGCGTCACCGCGTCGCGGCATTCCACGACCCTTCGGGGGACGGATGCCAGATCGTCCTGCTGGACGCCGCCCTGGCCAACGACCTGGCAAGCAGGAAGGACTTTGCGGACGACGAGCGTTACGTGCGCGCGATGTGGCAGCGCTTCTACCGCGGCACCACCATACCCGGTCGGGACCGCAGCCAGCGTGGCTACGACCTGCGCACCCATTGGATGCCCCAAAGGCTGTGGGAAGGCCTCGTCGAGCTCGGTCCCACGACTTCGACCATCTGGGACGGTACTCCCCGGTCGAAAAGCCAAGCCGATTAGAGGCGCGACCTCCCCTCCCTGGCCTTTGTTCGACCATCTGGGACGGTTCTCCACGGTCGAAAACGGTCCAATCGAAAACAGCTCTCCATCAGTTCGGAGGGCACGACCTTCTTCCAAGGCCTCTCGTTCGGCCTCGCCAACCGGTAGTTCGACCGTGGAGAACCGTCCCAGATGGTCGAAAAAGGGTCCCTGGCGCTTGTGTGCCAGGGACCCTGGGTCTACGTGCTGTGACCTGTCGCTAGTCGAGATCGCCGAAGTCGTCGAAGTCGTCCATCGCGGTCTGTGCCTGCGCCGGCGCGACGGGAGCCGGGGCGAACACGGTGGCATTGGGGGCCGGCTGAGGCGCGGGGGTGGAGGCGTAGCTGACCGAGGACGAGCCGGACGGCGTGCTCAGCGCCTTCTCGGGGAAGACGGCGTCGGCGTCGTCCATGAAGTGCTGCAGCAGCTTCTTGTACTCGGCGCGGAAGTCCTCGCGGGACTGCTTCAGGCGGTCGATCTCGTCCATCTCGTTCTGCTTCTCGGCCAGGGCCTGACGGATGACTTCGCGAGCCTTGCGATCGGCCTCGTTGCGGATGTTGTCGGCGTTGGTGCGTGCGTCCTCGACGAGCTTGTCGGCGCTCTGCTGGGCGACGATGAGGACGCGCGAGATCTGGCTCTCGGAGACGCCCATCGAGGGGGCCTGAGGCGCGGTGGCCTGTACGATCGGCGCGGCGGAGGAGGCATGGGCGGCCTGCTCCTTCAGCTGGGCGATCTGGGTCTGGGAGGCGGCGACCTGCTGCTCGGACGCGGTCAGGCGGTCCTTCAGGTCCTTGATCTTCTTGAGCATCGCATCGACCTCTGCGGAGAGCTGGTCGAGGAACTCGTCGACCTCCTCGGTGTCGTAACCGTGCTTCTTGGCCTCTGAGAAGGTCTTCTGCTCGATGTCTGCCGGAGTGATAGCCATGGTTTGCTCCCTTTCAACTATGAGTCGGCCACGTCCGCATACGTTGATACGTGATGACCAGTATACCCACTTTCCTACAGATAGATGACAAAGCGTTTGACGATGTCGAGGACGAACACAGCGATCATCGGCGTGAAGTCGACGCCCATGCCGCCGGCCGCAGACGGGATGAGCCTGCGGAAGATGTCGACGAACGGGTCGGTGAGACGGCGGATCGCGCTACGGATGTCGTAGACGACCCCGGACATTGGTATCCACGAGAGGATGCACTCGATGAAGATGAGCATCTCGTAGAAGTGGATGAGGCGGTAGAGGACAAATCCGATGCGCATGGCACTCACGCCTTCGCCAGCTCGCGCGTGCGCTCCAGCGCGGCGTCGATGGCCGCCCCGGTCGCGACGAACAGGTCGCACTCAAGCTCCTCCAGAGCGGCGGCCGTGGTGCCGCCGGGCGAGGTGACACGCTCGAGGTAGGCACGGGGATGGTCGCCGGAGTCCAGCAGCTGCTGGGCGACGCCGCGCATCGTGGCCAGGACCATCTCGCGGCACGCGGCCGCAGGCAGCCCCGCACGCACGCCGGCGCGCGTCAGGTCGTCGACGAACAGCGCGAAGAAGGCGGGACCGCATCCCGTCACCGCGCCGGCGACGTCCAGCTGGGCCTCGGTCATGACCTGTGCCGACCCGAGCGCAGCAAAGATACTGCGCACCAGCTCCGCATCCTCGCCCGTGGCGGTCGTGCCCGGACAGACCGCCGTGGCGCCCGAGAGCACCTGCAGCGGCAGGTTGGGCATGACGCGCACCACGCGGGCGCCGGGTAGGCCCGCCTGCAGGGTCGCCAGCCTCACGCCTGCGGCGATCGACACCACCAGGCGGTCGGTCAGCGAGTCGGACATCTGGGACAGGACGGCGGGCAGCACCTGCGGCTTGACGGCCAGCACCGTCACGTCGGTACCTAGGGCGACCAGCTCCTCCAGCGAGCCGGCGCGATGGATGCCGCGCTCCTCGAGCGGGGCAACGGCAGCGTCGCTGGGGTCGAGCACCCAGATGCGGGCGGCGTCGATGGCACCGGAGGCCACCAAGCCCCCCGCGATGGCGCCACCCATGGAGCCCGCGCCGATGATGGCGATGCTGCGGTCGATCGTGGCCATCGCGCTACCTCGTGATGGTGCCGTCGGCGACCAGGCGGTCGATGTCGGTCTGGGTGAGGCTGATGCCGGCGGGCAGCACCGCGAAGGCGCGGTCGCCAAGCTCCTCCACCGAGCCGTTCACGCCGAACGAGAGGCCGAAGCAGAAGTCGAGGATGCGCTTGGCGACCTCGATGTCGGTCTGCTTGAAGACCAGGATGACCGGCTGGTTGGTGCGAACGCGGCGCACGACGGACTGGACGTCGTCGTAGGCGACCGGACGCAGGACGTAGGGCGGCAGCTGGCCGGAGGAGACGCGGGTGACCGGCTCGTCGCGGTCGTAGCTGTCATAGGAGCTCTCGTAGCGGTCGTAGGAGCGGCGCTCGGGCTGCTCGTAGGCCGGGGTCGACTCGTTCACCGGACGGCCGGAACGCGTGTAGACCGAGACGCTGTCGGCCTCGGGACGACGGGTGTTGCCAAGGATGCCCGAGCCCTGGGGCTCGTCCTCCTCGTCCTCGTAGTCGTCCTCGTAGTCGTCGTAGTAGTCGTCCTCGGGATTGCCGAGGATCCGGTCCTTCAGGTTGTCGAGGAAGCCCATGATGGTGCCTTTCTCTTCGATGCCCCGGGGGGCACGGTTGTAACCCTTCCTACACGTCGAGTTCGTAGGCGGGATCGAAGACGATCCTGCCCAGTCTGACGAGGGTCGAGCCCTCCTCGACGGCAATGCCAAAGTCGTCGCTCATGCCACAGGACAGCACGTCCAGCGGCAGGCCGCAGTCGGCGCGCATGGTGTCGCGCAGCTCGCGCAGGCCGGAGAAGGTCGCGCGGGCGGCCGACGCGTCGTGTGCGGGAGCCATCGTCATCACGCCCTCCAAGGAGAGCGACGGCAGCCCCATGACCCTGTCGAGCGCCTCGCGCGCCTCGACGGGCGAGAAGCCCGACTTGGAGGCCTCCCCGCTGACGTTGACCTCCAGCAGGATGCGCACGAGCGCGTCGCGCGACGCCGCACGCTTGGAGATGGCCTCCGCCAGGTGCAGCGAGGACACCGAGTGGACCAGGTACGCGCTGCTGATGACCTGGTTGATCTTGTTGGTCTGCAGGTTGCCGATCATGTCCAGGCGCACGCCATCCATCTCGCCGGAGGCGGCGATGCCCTCGGCCTTGCGACGCAGCTCCTGGGGACGGTTCTCGCCGAACACGCGGTAGCCCGCATGCCAGGCGCAGACGACCTCGTCGACGCCGACCGTCTTGGAGACCGCCAGCACGCACACCTCGGAGGCATCCCTGCCGGAGACGCGCGCGGCCTCGCCCAGCCGGTCCATGATCTGGGCGCGACGCTGGGCCACGAAGGCCTCGTAGGTTGCCTGGTCGCCCATTATCGGATATCACTTCCCTCGTGGATGTCGGTCGCCAGCACGGCGATGGCGCCGATGCGCCCGCAGGTGCCTCCCTCGGCACGGAACGAGAAGAACCGCCGCGTGCACGACGCGGTCGAGGGGCACTCGTCGCTGATCTGCCCGGGTGTCATGCCGCACTCCATCAGCGTCCTGCGGACGGCGAGGCCCAGGTCCAGATGGCAGCCGTCGATGGCGACGTCGGGACCGAACTCGGACACGAAGCGCGCGGCCAGGTCGGCATGGACCTCGTAGTCGTCCACGCCGATGTGGGGCCCCACGTAGCAGAGGACGTCGCTGGCCTTGCAGCCCGCGACCTCGCACAACCGCTCGAGGGCACGCGCGACGATGCGCACGATGGTCCCCCGCCAGCCGGAGTGCACGACCGCGAAGGCGCCGTTCGCCACCAGCACCACCGGCACGCAGTCAGCGAAGCACAGCAGTACGGGGACATCGGCCACGGCGCAGACGATGGCGTCGACGCCTTCGCGGGATGCGGCCTGGGCACGGGCGACGGCTGCGTCCGTGCCTTCGGTGATGACGAGGACCTCGCTCCCGTGCACCTGGCGCGGGTTGACGAGGCGGGGCGCCAGCTGCGAGATGCCAAGGGCACCGAGCAGGCGACGCCGGTTGGCCACGACCACCCGCTCGTCGTCGCCGCAGGCGTCGCCAAGGTTGAGCGACGCGTACGGCGGCAGCGAGTAGCCCCCGGTGCGTTCGGTGAACGCGAGCGTGACCCCGCCCGGGCGACGCACGTCGCCGAGAAGGGTCACGTCCTGGGAGGCGTAGCGGGTGAGATGTGGCGTGATGGCCATTAGAGGCGGCTGCGCTTCAGGAAGTCGGGGATGTCGAAGGCCTGCGAGGCGCCCTGGGAGGCACCGCGGCTGCGGTCGACGGTCGGACGCGCGGCCGGACGGGGCTCGGGAGCCGCGAAGGACAGCGAGGACTGGGCGCCGGCCTCGTTGAAGCCGGTGGCGATGACGGTGACGCGCACCTGGTCGCCCAGCGACTCGTCGACGACCGTGCCGAAGATGATCGTGGCCTCGGGGTCGACGTTCTTGGCCACCAGGTCGGCGGCGTCGTTGATCTCCTGGATGCCCAGGTCCTTGTTGCCGGCAACCGACAGCAGGACGCGCGTGGCCCCGTCGCATGCGGTCTCGAGCAGCGGGCTGGAGATGGCCTCCTCGGCGGCCTCGGCGGCGCGGTTGTCGCCGGAGGCGGTGCCGATGCCCATCATGGCGGTGCCGGAGTCCTTCATGATGGTACAGACGTCGGCGAAGTCGAGGTTGATGAGGCCGGGGACCGTGATGAGGTCGGTGATGCCCTGGGTGCCCTGGCACAGGACGTCGTCAGCCATGCGGAAGGCCTCGAGCATGGTGGTCTTCTTCTCGGAGAGGTCGAGCAGGCGGTCGTTGGGGATGACGATCAGCGTGTCGACGTTGGCGGAGAGGTTCTCGATGCCGCTGGCGGCGGACTGGGCGCGCTTGCGACCCTCGAAGGTGAAGGGCTTGGTGACGACGCCGACCGTCAGGGCACCGACGTCGTTCTTGGAGATGTCGGCGACGACGGGAGCGGCACCGGTTCCCGTGCCACCACCCTCGCCGGCGGTGATGAAGACCATGTCGGCTCCGGCGAGGGCGCGCTTGATCTCGTCGCGGCTGTCCTCGGCGGCCTCCGCGCCCACCTCGGGGTTGGCGCCGGCGCCCAGGCCCTTGGTGATGTCGGTGCCGATGTGCACCTTGATGTCGGCGTCGGAGATTGCCAGCGCCTGGGCATCGGTGTTGACGGCGACGAACTCGACGCCGCGGATGCCCTCCTCGATCATGCGGTTGACGGCGTTGGTTCCGCCGCCGCCCACACCAACGACCTTGATGACTGCGAGGTAGTTGCTGGCGATGTCGTTGTCGTTCATGGCTCCTCCTTGTGGGGCTTCTGCTCCGGCGGCAGCGCCGCCTCTCCTGTGTCGGTCCTGGTGCTGTGGGACCACCCGCCGGGGTGGTCCCTGTCGTGCCTGGTGCAATCGTGACGCGTAGTAGTCCTTGGTTGTTGCGATTCCCGATGCGTTTCTTCATCGTCGGTTGCAGTGCCCGAAAGCGGAGAGGAAAACCCTAAACCTCAGGTTAACCCCTATGCCCGCTTTGAAGCGCGTTATCTTTACACAACGATTTGCGATTCGTCAACAAAAATGTTGGAATTGTGGATTACGCAGGTAGATGGCCCTTTTTGGAGGGTTTCCAACTTTTAAGCTCAACTTGAGAATCAAGGTGTCGAAGGCTCGAAGAAGAGGGTTTTCGAACCCTCAAGTACCACAACTTGAGGGTTCCGTTGAAGCCTTCGGAGGCCAACCCTAAAGGCCCCAGTACTCCTCATAGGTGTAGTAGTTGCCATCTCCGCCAAGAATCAGCTCGGAGGTGTCGGTGCCTTCCGTACCCTCGGCGTACGACTCCGCGTCGCCAGCGGTCGCTTCCCCGCTCCCGTCCGTGGGCATGCCCTCCTGGGAGACGTCGCCCTCCCCCGCCGTGGCATCGCCGGCTGCACCGTCGGCACCAGTCGCGGTGCCCGCATCGAGGTTGACGGTAATGCCGCTGCCGGGTACGACCGCATCCACCCCCAGCTTGCGATAGGACGGTTGGGAGGGTATGCGGACGTTGATGTAGGTGATCTGGTTGGGGTGCTGCTCCAGTATCTGCAGCAGGACCGTCTCCTTCAGCTCGATGTTGCTCGGCGATCCCAGGGACACCTCCACGCCGCTGCTCAGCGTGCAGGAGAGGCTCTCCACGCTGGCGGCAGAGAACTTCACGATCTGGGATGACAGCTCGTCGGAGAACTGCTCGCGATAGAGGCTGACGGCCTTCAGCACCTCGTCACTCGCTGCGGAACCGGCTGAGGGGCTCATTGAGGTCGGCACCTCGGTCACCAGGATGGCGCCCATGTCCCGTGCCAGGGACAGCGCGACGTCGTCGGCGGACTGCCCGTCCTGGACCGTCAGGTTGATGGGCTCTATCCAGACGTTGTCGTCTCCGAGGCACCAGCACACCGAACCGGTGCTCATCTTGACCAGACAGTCCACCCTGCGCTCGGTGACCTCGATCCTCAGGCGGTCGGGAAACTCGCGGGTGTACGAGACGCTGCCCACCCAGGGGTTGCGCTGGAGGTTCTCGGTAACCAGACGCTCGTCTATCGTCAGGAGGGTCGTTCCCTCCTCGATGCTGGCCAGCTTTGCGATGTTCTCCGCCGTCAGGTGCTCGGTGTCCACCGCATCGATGGAGGAGATCGTGAAGGCGGGCGTGTTGGCCAGCACGATGAACCCGACCAAGGCGATGACGAGCAGTATCGCCAGCAGCACGAGGGTCACGATGAGCGCGCGGATGGGACGCCGTTCGCGGGTGGCGTCACGCGAGACCGACATGCGCCCGTCGTCGACACCGTCAAGCATGCTCGTGCGCCGTTGCGGCACCCGTCGGTCCATCCTGCTCGCCTCCTCTCGAACCCTCTGCGTATATGGGATGGTTCCCTAGAATCCCAGGAACTTGACCTCGGGCGTCAGCTCGACCCCGTAGCGGTCGCGCACCGTGTCGTGCATCTGGTTGATGACCTGCACGACGTCCATGGCGGTGGCGCCACCCTCGTTGACCACGAAGTTCGCGTGCTTCTCCGACACGCACGCCCCGCCGATGCGCAGGCCCTTCAGGCCGCATCCCTCCAGGAGCGCCCCCACGGAGCGGTCGCCGGGGTTGCGGAAGACCGACCCGCAGCAGGGCTTTCCCGTGGGCTGGGTGGCACGCCGCCGCGCGAGGCGACGGTTCATCTCGAGCGCGATGGCATCGCGGGTGGACGGCGTCAGCTCGAAGGTGGCCTCGAGGATGATCTCGTTGGAGGGGATGGAGCTCCAGCGGTAGCCCCACTCGATCTGCGAGCCCGCATAGCGGACCATGCCCTCCCCCGGACGGAAGGTCACGACATCGCGCACCACCCGTCCGATCCACTCGTGGCGGCTGCCAGCGTCCATCGACAAGGCGCCACCGACCGTCCCCGGTATGCCAGCGCAGCACTCCAGGCCCGAGAGCTCCCTGGTGAGGGTCTCGTTGACCAGCTTGGTGAGCAGTACGCCGGACCCCGCCGTGACGAGCGTCCCCTCGACCATCATGCGCGAGAACTCCCGCCCCAGGCGGATGACGCACCCGCGATACCCCTGGTCGGAGGCCAGGATGTTCGACCCGCGTCCCAGGATGACCCAGGGGACGCCCTCCTGCCCCAGCACGCGGACCGCAGAGGCGAGCGCGCGATAGCTGTTGGCGACGACCAGCAGGTCGGCAGGACCACCGATGCGATAGGTGGTGCACTGGGCGAGGCTGGCGTCCTGCGTCACGTCCAGGCCATCGATGGCGACGAGCGCGTTGTAGGTGTGCAGCGTGCTCACGCCTGAGCCTCCTCACGCTCGCGCATCGCGGCGATGAAGTCGGGTCCGATGGAGGTGACGTCGCCAGCGCCCTGGGTGATGAGCAGGTCGCCTGCGCGGCAGTTGTCGCAGAGGTAGGCGATGACGTCCTTGCGGCGGTCGATGGAGAGCGTCTGGACGGTGCCGCCCAGCTCCCTCACGCGCGCCGCCAGCACGCGGCCGGAGACGCCGGGAATGGGCATCTCGCCGGCCGAGAAGACCTCGGTGACCACCAGCAGGTCCGCCTGGTCGAAGGCGTGCGCGAAGTCGTCGAGCAGCGCCTGGGTGCGCGTGTAGCGATGCGGCTGGAAGACCGTGACGATGCGGTCGTAGCCCAGGTCTGCCGCGGCGGCCAGCGTGGCCTTGATCTCGGTGGGATGGTGGCCATAGTCGTCGATGACGGTGATTCCCGCCACGTCACCCACATGGGTGAAGCGGCGATGGGCGCCCTTGAAGGCCGAGAGGGCCTCTGCGGCCGCAGCCGCGTCACAGCCCAGGACGTCGGCCACGGCTATCGACGCACAGGCGTTGGCCAGGTTGTGGACGCCCGGATTGGCCGTCAGCGTGACGCCGACCTCCTCGCCCGAGGGGGTGCGCACGACGCAGCTGCTCTCCAGGCGATGCTGGGACGGGGCAGGGACGCAGACGTAGTCGTTGCCCTCGCCGAAGCCATAGGTGCGCACCGTGCGGCCCGTCGAGCGCGCGAGCTCGACGTAGTGGTCGACGTCGCCGTTGATGATGACGGTGCCGCCCTCGCCCACCAGGTCCATGAACTGGCAGAAGGTCTTCTCGATGTTCTCGAGGGTGCCATAGTGGTCCAGATGGTCGGCCTCGATGTTGGTGACCACGACGACGTCGGGATCCAGGTAGAGGAACGAACCATCGGACTCGTCCGCCTCGCAGACGAAATAGCCGCCCCTGCCGTCACGACCGTTGGTGCCATACTCCTCGACGACGCCTCCGATGAGGAACGACGGGTCCATCCCCAGATGGTCGAGCATGGAGGCCACCATCGAGGAGGTCGTGGTCTTGCCGTGGGTGCCAGCGACCGCGACGGTCGTCGCCCCCTGGCCCAGGGCGGCGAGCATCTTGGCGCGCGGCCAGATGGGGATGCCCAGCTCCTTGGCCCGGATGACCTCCGGGTTGGTGTCGGGTATGGCCGAAGAGGTGACCACCACGTCTGGCGAGACCGCGTCGATGGTGGCGGCGGCGTGCCCGATGTGCACCTGGATGCCGGACGCCTCGAGGTCGCGCACGTAGCGCGAGGCCTTCAGGTCGGAGCCGGTGACGCGGCAGCCGCGCTCGTGCAGCACCAGCGCGATGCCGCTCATGCCCGCTCCGCCAATGCCGATGAAGTGTGCGCCGTTGATCGCCGGCGCCTGGTTTGTCTGTGCCATCTGGGACACCTTCCTGTCGCGTTCGCCCTCTGGCGTATCGACAACTACTCTACCCGATGCCCGCGGGGTCCCGCGCCTCTTCGAGCGATGCACGGAAAAGGCCGAGATGGGCGGAGCCCCCTCGAGGCCTAGCGTCCCTGTGCCGCCAGCTCGACCTGGTCGGCCAGGGCGACGGCCGCCTTGTCCTGGGCGAGGCCACGGGCGCGGGAGCGCATCTCGTCGCGCCTTGCCCCGTCGTCGACCAGCCCAAGCAGCTGCTGCGCAAAGGCCGGGCTGTCGATGTCGTCGTCGGCGATCATGACGGCCGCGCCGGCGTCCACCAGGTAGCGGGCGTTGGTCGTCTGGTGGTCCGCCGTCGCCAGCGGATAGGGCACCAGCATGCTGGGCACCGCCAGCGCGGCGATCTCGGCTATCGAGGATGCCCCGGCACGCGACAGGACGAGGTCTGCGGCGGCAAGCGCCTCGCCCATGTTGTCGATGTAGGGCCGGACCTGCCAGCGCTTGGCCTGCTCCTCGTCCAGCAGCAGTGACGAGGTCACCTCGTCGACCAGCTCCTTGCCCGTCGAGTGAACGATGCGCAGGTCCGGTCGGGCCAGAAGCTCGTCCTTCAGCGCGACGACGCCCTCATTGAGATGCCTGGCGCCCAGGCTGCCCCCGAAGACCAGCAGCATCGTCTGGCCGTCCTCGATGCCGAAGGCCTTGCGGCCCGCCTCGCGGCTGGCGTCGATGACGCTGCGGCGGACGGGGTTGCCCGTCACCACGATCTGGGTCGAGGCGCCCACGCGGTCCTTGAACGCGTCTATGGCAACGGGCAGCGAGACGCACACCTTCGTGGCCTTGGCCGCCGAGGTCTTGTTGGCCAGCCCCGGGACGGAGTTCTGCTCGTGCAGGACCACCGGGATGTCATTGCGCGCGCACCAGCGCATCAGGGGCAGCTCGATGTAGGCACCGAAGCCCACCGACACGTCGGGTCTGCCGACCTCGGCAAAGTGACGGCCCAGCGTCCGCTCGGCCCGGCGCATGCGCACCAGGGCGCTGATGAGCGTCCAGGGGCGGGTGCGGTCGAAGCCCGTCACGTCAAGCGAGGTCAGGCCGAACCCGGCCTGGGGGACGAGCGTCCCCTCCAGGCGGCGGCTCTGGCCGAAGAAGGCCACGTCATGCCCGCGAGAGCGCAGCTCCTCGGCCAATGCGAGGGCCGGGTTGATGTGTCCTGCCGTACCACCTGCGGCGATTGCCACCGAAAGCCTCTCGGCCATGGCGCTACCCCCTTCCGCCGCGGTCGGTGCCGCGGCTCCTCAGCCTGTCAGTGGCGCTGGGGCCCAGGTCGACGCGCCTGGTACCGTTTGCGTTGTACGACACACGAGCGCCGGCGTGCGTCTCTGAAAGGTCACGCGAGCCACGCAGGCCCTGGGGGCTCCTGCTGGCGCCACCCTCGAAGACCCGCAGGCCACCATGGTCCTGGCCGTCCACCAACCGCATGCCCACGCGCTGCGCGCCTGCGGCCGTCGAGGAGCGTGCGACCGACAGCACCAGCCCCACCATGATCAGCGTGCTCATGATCGACGAGCCGCCGTACGAGATGAAGGGGATGGGCTTGCCGGAGAGCGGGATGATGCCCAGCACGCCACCGACGTTGACCAGCAGCTGCAGTGCCATCAGGCTGACGCATCCCGACGCGATCAGCCTGCCCGTCAGGTCGGGCGCGTCGCTGGCTATGCGGAAGCCGAGCCAGATGAGGAAGACGAAGGCGGCCAGCATGCCGACGGTCCCCACCAGGCCCAGCTCCTCGCCGATGACGGCGAAGATGAAGTCGTTGTGCGCCATGGGCAGGTAGTTGTACTTCTGGCGCGACATGCCCAGCCCCACGCCGAAGAGCCCTCCCGAGCCGAAGGCGTAGAAGCCCTGGATGAGCTGGTAGCCATCGCCATAGGGGTCACGCCAGGGATCGAACGCGGTCATGACGCGAGCGCGGGAGTAGCTGTCCTTGAGGGCAAGGGCGAGAATGCCGAGGACGCCGATGACCACGACGAACCCGATGAGGGACAGGGGCGCCCCCGCCAGGAACAGCATGATGATGACCGTCAGGCCGATGATGGCGACGGTACCCTTGTCCGGCTGCTTGATGATGAGCAGCAACGGGAGGAGCAGGCCGATGGCCGCATGCACCCACATCGAACGCCAGTCGAAGTCGCCGTTGCCGCCAAAGCACTCGATGAGGGACGCGGCGGTCAGGATGAGCGTCGGCTTGGCGAACTCCGAGGGCTGCAGGCCGAACGAGCCTATGCGAATCCAGCGCGAGGCACCCAGCGCGTCATGGCCCGCCAGCGACGTGAAGACCAGGCCCAGGAGCGCGACCTCGCCCACCCAGATGAGCAGCACGAGCCTCTTGGCCCAAAGGTGATAGTCGAAGAGGGCGATGATGACCGCAAGGACGAGGCCGACGAAGGCGTACTCCAGCTGGTGCGTCGCATAGAAGGCGTGGTTGAAGTTGGAGTCCGCCGAGGTCATCGCCATGATTGAGGATGCGGAGTAGATCATGAGCACGCCGAAGGCCGTCAGGGCGAAGGACACGATCACGAACATGATGCTGACGGGCGACAGGCCCGCCCCACCGGATGAGACCCTCCCCTCGCCAAGGCGGCTCATCGCGCACCGCCATTCCGTGCGATGCGCTCCCCCACCAGGCGCTTGAAGACACGGCCGCGCTCCTCGAAGCCCGAGAACTCGTCGAAGGACGAGCATGCGGGAGAGAGCAGGACCGTGTCGCCATCCTGCGCGACACCGATGGCAGCATCCAGCGCCTCGGCCAGGTGCGGGGCCTGGAGCACCTCGGCACCGGCAGCCGTGGACGTGACGGCATCGGCGATGCGCGGGCCCGCCTCGCCGAAGCAGACGACCACGCGCGCGTGGCGCGACGCCGCCGCGGCAACCGAGGTCAGGTCGGTGCCCTTGTCATGGCCACCCATCAGCAGCACGACGTGGCCGGCCGGGAACGCCGTCAGGGCCTTCTCCACCGCATCGGTGTTGGTGGCCTTGGAATCGTTGACGAAATGCACGCCACCCAGCTCGCCGCAAGGCTCGATGCGATGCTCCAGCGGGCAGAAGGCGCGCAGGCCGGACGCGACGTCGGAGTCGGCCGCACCGACCTCGAGGACCAGCGCGGACGCGACCAGGGCGTTCTGGACGTTGTGGGCACCACGGATGGCCAGCTCGTCTGCGGCCACCAGGTCGTGCTCCACCCCATCCAGGCGCACGACCAGACGACCGTCGCGCTGGAAGGCTGCGCAGGGCGTGCCGGGGTCACCTGCGACGCACACGTGGGCGACGCGCAGGCCACGCCGCTCGAGGCGTCCGATGGCCGCGCGGCACCAGTCATCCTCGCAGGACACGACCGCCAGGTCGTCCCGCGTCAGGTTGGCAAAGGCGTTCTCCTTCGCCAGGGCGTAGCGCTCGAGGGTCCCGTGCCAGGACAGGTGGTCGGGCGTGACGTTGAGCAGGGCTGCGGCACGGGGATGCAGCCGAGGCGCCTCTGCCAGCTGGAAGCTGGACAGCTCGGCGACGAACCAGCGGTCGTCGGGACGCCCGTCCACCTCGCCGATGGCCAGGTTGCCGATGTTGCCCACGGCCACGGCATCGCGACCCGCCGCCTGCAGCAGCTGGGTCGTCAGGGTCGTCGTGGTGGTCTTCCCGTTGGTGCCCGTGATGGCAAGCCACCTCTGGGGACTCTCCCGCCAGGCCAGCTCGGGCTCGCCGATCAGCTCGTCGGAGCAGGCCGCCGCGGCCCGCAGGAAGGGGGCGTGCTCGGGTATGCCCGGCGACGCGACGCACAGGTCGTAATGGCCCTGCACGTCCTCGGTGCCCAGCACGACGCGCACGCCGCGCGCGACCAGGGCCTGCGATGCCGGGCCGTCGACGGAGCGGGCGCCACCGTAGAGGGTGACCGAGTCCACGCGGTCCCCCAGCCTGTCGGCAAGGTAGGCCGCGACGGCCTCGCCGGTCTTGCCCAGGCCCAGAACGCACACGTCGCCCAGATGGCCGGCGGCGCTCGTGTCGGTTGCTAGACGTGCCATCGATGGCTCCCTATCCCAGCTTGAAGTACAGTGCGAATCCCAGCGTCGCGAATGCCGCGGCGACGATCCAGAAGCGCAGGACCACCTTGTTCTCGTCCCAGCCCAGCTTCTCGAAGTGATGGTGGATGGGCGCCATGAGGAACACGCGCTTGCGCGTCAGCTTGAAGCTGACGACCTGGATGATGACCGACAGGGCCTCGATGATGAACAGGCCTCCCATGACCAGTGCGACGATCTCCGTCTTGGTCAGGACCGCAAGCGCGGCGAACGCGGCACCCAGCGAGAGCGAGCCCGTGTCGCCCATGAAGATCGAGGCGGGATGGCCGTTGTACCACAGGAACCCGACGCAGGCGCCGGCGATGGCGGCGGCAAAGATGGAGAGGTTGATCGCGTCGTAGCGGAAGGCGACCATCGACATGGCCATCATGACGCCAAAGCTGCAGCCTCCGGCCAGCCCGTCCAGGCCGTCGGTCAGGTTGACCGCGTTGGAGAGGCCCGCCATCAGCAGGAATACGAAGAAGACGTACAGCCAGGGCACGCTGATGCCCCCGGCGATGGGCAGGGTCGTCGTGAGGATGCCCAGGTCGATCATGAAGCCGCCGGGGAAGCGGATGGCCGGCGAGACGTCGCACAGGTTGACCGCCGCCAGGCAGAAGCCCACCGAGATGGCCACGAGGCCAATCATCTTCTGGCTGGGCGTGAGGCCCAGGGAGCGCTTGTGGGCGACCGACTCGATGTCGTCGAGCAGTCCGAGCGAGCCGGTGACCAGCATGGCCGTGACGGCAAGCTTCAGGTCGCTGGTCCACTTCGCCTGGATGAAGCAGGTGAGGATGACGGCGATCAGCATGATGACGCCGCCCATCGTGGGCGTCCCCTGCTTGACGAGGTGCTGTTCCGGGCCGTCCGCGCGGATCTGCTGGCCCACCCCCTCGTGGCGCATCATCTTGATGAAGAGGGGCATGAGGACGGCGGTGATGAGCGCCGCGATCGCGGCGGCAAGGAAGACCTGGTAGGTCGGGTAGCGAGGATTGCCGAGCATCAGGCAAGCACCCCCTTGGCGAAGAGGTCGAGACCGACGGAGCGAGAGCCCTTGGCCAGCACGAGGTCACCCTCTGCCAGGATCGGGCCAATGGTGTCGAGGGCGACGGCAGCGGTGGGCACGACCTCCAGGTGGTCCTCGGAGAAGCCCATCGTCCGCGCCGCCTCGGCCATCTCGTGGGCGTTCGGGCCGCCCACGAAGACGAGCAGGTCCAGCGGCTTTGCCGCCGCGTAGGCGCCTATGTAGCCATGCAGGCGGGCAGCCTCGGCGCCCAGCTCGCCCACCTCGCCCAGCACGGCGACGCGGCGGCCCGCGCACGTCATGGAGCAGAGCACGTCGAGCGCGGCGGCCATCGAGCTGGGGCTGGCGTTGTAGGAGTCGTCAATGACACGCGGGCGTCCGGGGGCGGACAGCACCTCCAGGCGCATGCGCGTCTGAGGCATGTGCGCGATGGCGTCCGCGGCGAGGGAGCGGTCTGCCCCCAGGCGGTCGGCTATGGCCATGGCCAGCAGGAAGTCCGCGACGACGTGACGGCCGGGGGCGTCGAGGGAGACCTCGTGGTCCCACCCGTCCGCGAAGCGCAGGACGAAGCTCGGCCTGCCCTCCCCGTCCAGGGTCAGGTCGCAGGCGCGCACGGCACTGGCCTCGGCGAAGCCCGTTCGCAGCACCTCGACGCCGGCAGGCACGCAGTACTCCCGCTCGATGAGGCTGCCAAAGTCGTTGTCGTCGGTCATCACCAGGCAGGGACGCACCGGGCCGGCAGCGGCGTCGGACGCGGTCATTCCCGAGACGATCTCCGCCTTCGCACGAGCGATGTTCTCGCGCGAGCCCAGGTAGCCGATGTGGCTGGTTCCGACGTTGGTGATGAGCGCGACCGTCGGGCGCGCCACCGCGGTCAGCCGCGCCAGCTCGCCCGAGCGGTTCATCCCCATCTCCGCGACGACGACCTCGTCGGAGGGGTCGGCCGCCAGCAGCGTCAGCGGCAGGCCGATGAGGTTGTTGAAGTTGCCCTTGGTCGCATGGGTCGCGAACTGGGTGCCGAGGGCGGCGGCCAGCATGTCCTTGGTCGTGGTCTTGCCCACCGAGCCCGTCACGCCGACCACGACCCACTGGTCGTTGCGACGGCGCCACTCCGCAGCCAGGCGCAGCAGGAACTCGGTCGCTGCAGGGTCGGTGTCGTCCGGGGTCGAGCCGTCGACGTCCTGGGCGCGCAGCACCGCGCACCCCCTCTCGCCGGCCAGCTCCAGCAGCTGGTCGGGCGCGTCCTCGGTCAGGACGACGGCGGAGGCGCCCGCCTCGACCGCCTGGGCGGCAAAGCGGTTGCCGTTGACGCGCTCGCCTGCGAAGGCGACGAAGGCCGTCTGGGGCTCGACGGCGCGCGAATCAGTGGTCACGCCACGCGCCAGCGAGGACCCATCTCCACACAGGAGCGAGGCACCTGTGGCCTCGCACATGTCGGACAGTGAAATCTCAAGCATCTGCATCCCTTTCCCAGATACCTAGGACGAAGGCAGGACGCCCATGTCGGTGAGCGCCTCCCCCATGATAGACGAGAACAACGGGGCGGCCGAGTCGGTGGCCAGGTATGGGGTGCCGTTCAGGCCCACGTACACCAGGACCTCCGCGTCGGACGCCGGGGCGAAGCCGATGAGCGAGGAGGTGAACTTGTCCTCGACGTAGCCGCCCTTGGTGGTGTCGGCCTGCTCGCCCGTGCCGGTCTTGCCGGCGATGTCGTAGCCCGGCACCTGGGCCGGCTCGCCGGTGCCCTCCTCGATGACCGTGCGCATCATGTCGATGACCTCGAGGGACGTCTCGACCGAGACGATGCGCGTGCCCTCGGCCCACGCCACCGGCTTGGTTCCCTTGCTCACCAGGAAGTGCGGCACGACCGCGACGCCATGGTTGGCGATCGAGCCGATGGCGCGCACCATCTGCACCAGCGGGATGGCGAGGCCCTGCCCGAACGACATCGAGCCCAGGCTGGATCCGTCGTACTCGCTGCGGGCCTTGATGATGCCCTCCACCTCGCCAGGATAGTCGATGCCCGTCTTGTGCCCGATGCCGAAGTCCTCGACGCCCTGGGCGAAGAGGTCGGCACCGATGACCTCCTGGGCGACCAGGGCCGCACCGGTGTTGGACGAGCGGCGCAGGATCTCGCGCAGGCTCATCTGCATGTCGAGGTAGCGGTCGTCGTCATCGCCAACCAGGTCGTCACCGACCTGCAGGTAGGCGGGGACGTAGAACGAGGACGTGGGGCTGAGCAGGCCCTCCTCGATGCCGATGGCCGCCGTCAGCACCTTGAAGATCGAGCCAGGCTCGAAGGAGTCCGAGACCAGCTTGAGGTTGGTCGCGCCATCCTCGACGACCGAGAGGTCGGAGGCGTCCAGCAGGGGCGTCGAGCAGGCCGCGAGGATCTCGCCGGTCTTCGGGTCGGTGACCATGACCGACCCGGAGTCCGCCTTGTACTCGCGCACGCCCTCGACGATCTGCTCCTCGGCCACGCGCTGGACGTTGACGTCCAGGGAGATGACGATGTCGGTGCCCTCGATGGCGTCGGTGACCTCCGCGGTCTCGCCGGCGATGGGCGTGCCGCCGATGCCGGTCTCCACGATCATCTCGCCGTCTATGCCGCGCAGCACGCTGTCGTAGTACAGCTCGAGCCCGGTGAGGCCGTCCCCGTCGATGCCGACGATGCCCAGCACCTGGCCGGCAAGGTTGCCATAGGGGTACACGCGGCGGCTGTCCTGCAGCAGGTAGACCCCAGGCAGCTTCTCGGACAGCAGCTCGTCGCGTATGTCGTTCGCCACGCTGGTGTCGACCTGGCGATGGACGTAGGAGAAGGTCGTGTCGGCCGTCAGGGCGTCCACGTAGTCCGAGGAGATGCCTCCCAGGTGGTCGGCGATGACCTCGGCGGTCAGATAGGGCTCGGAGATCTCCTTGGGGTTGCAGTAGATCGTGCGGCAGTCCTCGCTCATGGCCAGGACGTTGCCGTTGCGGTCGTAGATGGTCCCCCGGCGGGCCGGCAGCTTGATGACGTTCTCGCGACGCTGCTCGGCCTGGTCGGTCAGCCACTCGCTGCGTATCACCTGCAGCCAGACGAGCTTCCCCAGCACGAATGCCAGGGCGATGCCCAGCGCCACGAACAGCGCGACCGTGCGCGCGCCGAACTGGTCCCCGCCGCCTCCCGATCCGCCCCGACGCGCAAAACGAGAGCCGGAGGCCCCGTCAAAGGAGGCCTCCTGCTGTGCGTCCCGCATGCCGCGGGTATGTTCGGTTCCGCTTCTCACAAGAAGGAAGTCTACGCCATGGGCTGGGTGTCGTTGGCGTCATCCACGGTTTGCGCAGCATCTGCAGAAGCCTCGTCCCCTGCCTGGGCGGGCAGGGTGATCGTCTCGACGTCGGTCGCGTAGACCATGCCGTAGTTCTGGGTTGCGATGCGCTGGATGCGATCGGCGCTGGAGAGGGCCGACCTCTCGACCTGCAGCTCGGTGCGCGTGACGCGCTCGGCCGCGACGACGCCCTCGGCCGTGGAGATGTCCTTGAGGCAGCTGACCGTTGCTACGGTCAGGGCGACTCGTACGGCGCCCAGCACGGCGAACACGACCGCCAGCGTCACGGCGACGCGGGCGATGGTGGCCACGTGCGAGGTTGCCTGCTGGCGGGAGCGCGCGTCGCGATGCCCGCCCTCATGGACGGACAGCGGCCTGCGGACAGGGGCCTCCCAGGCGCTCTGGTAGCTGTCGAGCTGGTATGCGGCGCTGCCCCCGTAGGCCATGTCTCCCCCTCTAGTGCGTGCCGCCCGCCCTCGCGGGCGGGCGGCGTTGGTGCGATGGTGGTGCGTTTAAGCTGCGTACTGGTGCGTTGGTGCTGCGTTTGAGGTGCTCTGCAATCAGCCCCGGGGGCCGCCTGCATTCCGTTGGTCGCCCGTGACGTCGAGCTTGACCGCCACGCGCATGAGGGCGCTTCGGGCGCGGGGGTTCTCCCGCACCTCCCGCTCGCCCGCCCTCAGGGGCTTGCGGGTCCTGACATCGACAATCGGCACGTTGCCGCAGACGCACACCGGCAGGTCCGGTGGGCAGGTGCAGCCCTGGGACAGCTCCGAGAAGACGTGCTTCACGATGCGGTCCTCGAGCGAGTGGTAGCTGATCACGCAGATCCTCCCTGCGGGATTGGCCCAGCGCACCGCAGCGCGCAACCCTCGCTCCAACACGTCAAGCTCCTGGTTGACCTCGATGCGCAGGGCCTGGAAGGTCTTGCGCGCGGGGTGTCCACCGTGGCGGCGCTCCGCTGCCGGGATGGCGGCCTTTATGGCCTCCACCAGCTGCAGAGTCGTCTCGATGGGCGCCTTCTCGCGCCGGCGCACCACCTGGCGGGCGATGCGGGCGGCGTGGCGCTCGTCCCCATAGATGCGCAGGATCCGGGTGAGGTCGCGTTCGTTGTAGTGGTTTATGACCTCAAGTGCGGTTAGGGTGTTGTTCCCCGGATCCATTCGCATGTCAAGTGGGGCGTCCTCGTGGTACGAGAAACCCCTTTGGGGAATGTCCAGCTGTGGCGACGAGACGCCCAGGTCGAACAGGAAGCAGTCGACGCCAGGGACCTCTGCCTGGACGAGCAGCTCGTCGAGCGAACCGAAGTTGCCCTTGAGCAGCAGGTGCTCGCTGTCGGGGGCCTCCCGCTCGAAGCGGTCGGCCGCGGCAGCCAGCGCCATGTCGTCCTGGTCGATCCCGATGGACAGGCCATCGGGTGCCACACGACGGGCCAGCTCGATCGAGTGGCCTGCGCCACCCAACGTGCAATCGCACACCACCTCGCCTGGCTGAGGGGCCAGATGGTCGAGCACCTCGTCGAGCATGACGGGTACGTGCCGATATGCGACTGTCAAGGCGTCCATCCCCTACTCCACATCGAAGAGCGCGAAGAAGTCCTCGTCGGCCTCCTCCTGGTCGGCCAGCCAGCGGTCGGCGTCCCAGATCTCGAAGCGGTCGCCGTTGCCGACGACCATGACGTCGTGCTCCAGTCCCAGAAGGATGCGGCGCGGCGTCTTGCCCGGGCGCAGCGACTCGTCCACGGCGTCAAGCTTGCCCAACGCCAGGCGACCCGCCGCATCGAGCGTGAGCTCCACGGCACTTCCGCGCAGGCGGCGCATGAGCTTGCGGTCGGCCGGCTTGCGGTCGTCGTAGCTCCTGCCATTGCTGGCGAAGATGCCCTCGACCCACTCCTCGAACTTCGCAGGGGTGAACCCGTACAGGCACTCGTCCTTGAAGGGGACCAGCACGACGCGCTTGTCGGCATCAAGCAGGCTCTTGCGAATGTCGGACGGGATGGTGACACGGACCTTGGCGTCTATGGTGCAGCGCCTGGTACCGTACATCGCCCCCTCCTGTCTTCCCTCGAGCAACCCCCTCACGGTGAGTACGAATGAGATAGTACTGCAAAACTGTGGGATGGCGTGGAAAAATGCCCCACTTTGCCCCCCGAAAGAAAAAGTTTTCCCGTGTGCAATAAAAGGGCACAAGATGTTGTGGTCTTTATGTCTTACAACCCAAGCGTGTTCGAGGATTCTCCAGCAGGATTAGAACAATTTATGTAGATATTATGTTTGCCCAGCTAGATGGGTTATACCCCATTCTACCTGCGGTTTTGTGGGGGTCTCGCAGGACTGTAGAGCGATTATACCGGTATGGGAGGCGAATCCGGCCCCATTTCTGTCCGAATCGTCAGGTTCGGTGGGTAGCGGTCCCAGACCCCAACATCTAGTGGGAGGCCATCCCACCGTGGCGGACGGCATGCATCATGCTGCGGCGTGGGGCACCGTCCCACCGGCTCGCAGTCGGGGGCAGGTGGGGTGTGGGCCATAGTCCCACGCGGCTCGAGTCTGGATGCGGACACGGCGTGGGGCGCCGTCCCACCGGTGACGCGACTGTGTCGAGCCCGGCGTGGGGCGCCGTCCCACGCGCCGCAGGGTCACCGCACATGGGCGCGCTACCCGCGATCGTGGGCTCGGGGATGGGCCTCCAGATAGACCATGCGGATGTGCGTGCGATCGACATGGGTGTAGAGCTGGGTGGTCGAGATGGAGGCGTGCCCCAGCAGCTCCTGCACGATGCGCAGGTCGGCACCGCCCTCCAGCATGTGGGTTGCGAAGCTGTGGCGCAGCGTGTGGGGGTGCAGTCCCTCCCTGCCCGCATAGATCCGCCCATAGCGCTCGCAGATCGCATGGACCGACTGGCGCGAGATGCGGGTCCCTCGCGCGTTGAGGAACACGGCCGGTGTCGGAGCGTGCCCCTCCGCCAGAACGGGACGCCACTCATCCAGCCAAGAGGCCATCGCCCGCGCCGCCGACCCCATGATGGGCACGATGCGCTCCTTCGACCCCTTGCCCAGGACGCGCAGGACCTCCTCGTCCAGCATGACCTCGCGCACGTCCAACCCGCACAGCTCGCTGACGCGCAGGCCGCAGCCGTACAGGACCTCCAGGATGGTGCGGTCCCGCTGCAGGGAGGCACGTGCGACCGCGTTGCGACGCACGGTCTTGGACGGGTCGTCCCGGTAGGCGAAGTTCGCCTCGTCCAGCATCGCAGCCGCCTGCTCGCGCGAGAGGACGTCGGGCAGGCGCGCGGGCTTCTTGGGAAGGGGCAGGTCGGCGGTGGGATGCTCCTCGCAGATGCGCTCGCGCACCATGAACCGGTGCAGCCCCTTGCAGGCGGAGACCGCGCGCTCGACCGAGGTGGGGGCCAGTCCCACCTCCTGCAGGGCGCTGACATGCTCCGCCACCAGCTGGCGCGTGACCTCCTCGGGCTGGGTGACCCCACGCTCGGCCAGCCACGCGACATAGCGGCGCAGGTCTCGCCCATACCCCTCGATGGTGTTGGGCGAGGCCCCGCGCTCGATGGCCAGGTAGTCCAGATACTCGTCGACGGCACGTGCCAGGTCCACGATCGCCCCCATTCCCTGCACAGGCTCGTCCGGAGGGGCGGCCTCCCCACGCTCCGGGGAGGCCGCCACCTTGCCGGGCTGACCGTCCCAGCTTAGCGCTCCGGTATGACGGCGACGCCCACGATGTCCAGCTCGCGACGATCCACGCCCTCGTGATGGGCAATGGCTGCGCGGACGAACTCGCGGAACAGCGGGCACGGGACGTTGGGGCGGCTCTTGAACTCGGGATGGGCCTGGCTGGCCACGTACCACGGATGAGTGTCCTCCGGAAGCTCGACCATCTCCACCAGCCGGTCGTCCGGAGAGACGCCGCTGATGACCAGGCCCGCCTCCCTCAGGCGCTCGCGATAGGCGTTGTTCACCTCGTAGCGATGGCGATGGCGCTCGTAGACCAGCTCCTCGCCATAGGCCTCGCGCGCCAGCGTCCCCTCCGCGACCTTGCAGGGGTAGGCACCGAGACGCATGGTGCCGCCCTTGTCGTCGATGTTCTCCTGATCGGGCATGAGGTCGATGACGGGGTGCGGGCACTTGTGCCCGGGCGTGTCGAACTCGCTGGAGTTGGCATCCGCCAGACCGCAGACGTCACGTGCGAACTCGGCGACCGCCACCTGCAGCCCCAGGCAGATGCCCAGATAGGGCGTGCGCTCGACACGGGCCTTGCGCGCGGCCAGGATCTTGCCCTCGACGCCACGCTGGCCGAAGCCACCCGGCACCAGGATGCCGTCATAGGGGGCGAGCGTGGCATCGACGGTGTCCTCGGTCAGCTCCTCCCCGTCCACCAGCGTAATCTCGACGTGACGGCCGTAGTAGACGCCGGAGTGGTGCAGGGCCTCGATGACCGAGAGGTAGGCATCGGGCAGCTGGGTGTACTTGCCCACGACCGCGATGCGCGTGGCATCGGGCAGGCCATTGGCCTCGTGCATGGCATCGGTGAAGCTGTACCAGCTGCTCATGTCGCTCTCGCGCGGGTCCATCCCCAGCAGCTCGCAGACCTTTGTGTCGAAGCCCTGGTCCGCCAGGTGGCGCGGCACGTCGTAGATGGAGGGGCAGTCGGAGTTCTCGAACACGCAGCTGGCGTCCACGTCGCAGAAGCTGGCGATCTTCGCGCGCACCGACGCGTCCACCTCGTGGTCGCTGCGACAGACGATGAGGTCCGGCTGGATGCCCATGGACCGCAGCTCCTTCACGGAGTGCTGGGTGGGCTTGGTCTTGATCTCGTGGGCCGCAGCGATGTAGGGCACCAGGCTGACGTGGATGACGAGGGTCTCCCCCATCCCCTTCTCGCGGCGGAACTGACGCATCGCCTCGATGAAGGGCTGGCCCTCGATGTCGCCGATGGTGCCACCCAGCTCGGTGATGACCACGTCGGCCGAGGTCATCTCCTCGATGCGGCGGAAGCGGTCCTTGATCTCGTTGGTGACGTGCGGGATGACCTGCACGGTGCCGCCCAGGAAGTCGCCTCGGCGCTCGCGCTTGATGAGGCTCTGGTAGATGAGTCCCGTGGTGAAGTTGGACTCGCGTGTCAGGTTCTCGTTGACGAATCGCTCGTAATGGCCCAGGTCGAGGTCGGTCTCCTTGCCGTCCTCCGTGACGAAGACCTCGCCGTGCTGGAAGGGGCTCATGGTGCCGGGGTCGACGTTGAGATAGGGGTCGGCCTTCTGCATCATGACCTTGTAGCCGCGGGCCTTCAGCAGGCGTGCGAGCGAGGCTGCCGTGATGCCCTTGCCGAGGGCAGATACGACGCCACCGGTGACGAAGATATGCTTGGTCATGGATGCCTCCCGTAGATGCGATGCGCTTCCTACGGGACTTCATGATACGACGAAGGCCTGGCAACCTGGGATGCCAGTCCGCCGTCGGTTACGTGATGGAAAGCTTGCGCCGCCGGAGCGACCGTGACCAGTGTGCCGCGACGCGTCAGCGTGCGGCATCAAAGGACTTGAGCGAGAGGGACGCGCTGCGGTAGGCCGGGTCGTCCGTCACCTCGCGCAGCACCTCCACCTGCGGCGGGAGGCGCACCTCGACGTCGCGGTCCGCCACCTCGATCTGGATGATGGCCTGGTCGTCCCACCAGGGGAAGACGTCCAGCTCGAAGCATTGCCCCTCGAAGGGCAGGCAGTAGCGGGTCTTGCGGATCTCGCGGCGCTCGGGGTCCGCCTGCCTGAAGAGGTTGTCGTACTCGCTCAGGGTCAGGTGCTGCCTGCGCACCAGGCGCTTGCGGTCGCCCTCCACGCGCTTCTCGGTGAGATAGAAGGTGTTCCATCCGGATGTGCCGATCTTGCGCACCCGCACCTCGGTATCGGGGTCGGAGCGCAGGTAGAACTGGGTGATCTCCACCTTCCCGCAACTGGGCATCGCCTCGAGTGCCGCGATGTCGGGATAGGCAACGAGGTACGATCGCTTGAAGGCGTAGGGGGCGTCCTCCCCCAGCACGAAGGCGATCTCGCGGATGAGGCGCGCCATCTTGCCCTCGAAATCGGTGGAGTTGTCGATGATGCGCAGATGGTGATGGGATGCCCACGCCTCGATGAAGCCGTCGTCCATGTCGGCCGCCTCCTCGAGGGTCTCGTGGCGGGCGGCGTTGTTGTCGTTGGTGTAGAACGCCTCGGCCCCCTTGGCTGCCGTCACCAGGTGGAACACGGCGTCGTAGCTGTCACGCAGTTCGCCTTCCGTGTACCCAAGGTCGGCTATCACCCTCTGGAACTCGTCGGCGGTCATGTAGTGCTTGTTGTCCAGCATGCCGCGGTCGCATACGATGAGCACCTTCTCGCAGTCCATGCCACATGCCGCACGCTCGAAGGCCCGTTCGCGCGTGATCTGGACCTTCATCTGGCACCACTGGTACTCCTCGCTCGTCACGCACTCCCAAGGGAGGATCCCGTTGGTCTTGAACTCCGTGGCCGGCTCGGGCACCGTGATGACCCGGTACCCCAGACGCGTGAAGGCCGTGCGGATGCTAGCCAGCGCGGTGGTCTTGCCGCCGCACACGCCTCCGGTGATGACGATCTTGGTGATGTCCGGCATGGTGGCCCTCCCGCCTGCGCCACGGAAACCCCAACAGCAAAAGGATAGCGTTTCCCCGCAGATTGCGCCTTCCAGACCTACGCAGGTCAGAGATGCGCTGCCCACGGGGACAAGGTGCAGGGGGCGATGGATGCAACGCCTTTCGGGGTGGCATTCCTAGGTGCTCATGCGTTATCTGCGTTTGCGCCGGGTGGCCTCGACGGGCTACGCAAACAACGGCCTCTTTTGCGCAGTTCACAACGCAGACAACGCAAACCGCCAATCGAGACGTGCCCAAAACGCAGACAAGGCTACCTTGGACACGAAATAACTCGCCAAAAGCGCAGACAACACAACCGGAGGCTGCCACCCGAGCCGTGGAGGAGCCGCTTCCGTCCCATTTGGCGAGCTGGTCGTGCACCGATCCACCCCAAAGCCATTGTGGGACCGGTTCCGTCCCCCACGGCATGCCAGTCGTGCATCGGTCCGTCGCCCAGGCCACTACGAACCCCATCCTGCCCGCATCAATTGGCAGCACTTTGCGTTGTCTGCGTTCGAAATCCGTTCCGGGCATCCGGACAGCGCGTTGTCTGCGTTTTGCGAGTCTCACGAGGACCGGGATGCGTTGTCTGCGCTTTATTCTGCGCAAACAACGTCGTTGTCTGCGCAGGCGAAACACCCACCCCTTGCCAAACGCAGACAACACAAGGCAGGAATCGGCGCGCACGCGTCCGCAGGGCTCAGTCCCCCACTAGGGAGAGAATCGCCTCGACGCTCTGGCGCTGCTGCTCATCGCGGGATATCGTCGCATCACCATCGCCTGCCTGGGCACCGTAGTTGCCGTAGTTGGCGTGGTTGCCCCCGTCAATGCGCTCCTCACGCGTCCTCGCAGGCAGACGAGCGGCGGACTCTTCATAGCTTTCCCAGTTCAGGACCCCGTCCTCGGTCCCAACCAGCAACAGGCACTCCCCATCGAAGTCGGACAGGTCGGCAGCGGGATACGATGCCAGCAGCACCAGATCGCGATACTCGCCCTCATGCCCGGCCACATAGGAGCACGCGGCCACGCCGCCCAGCGAATGCCCGCCAATCATCCACTCGTCCACGTCGGGAAACGCCTCCTGCACCCCTTCGGCGGCATCTGCGTCCAACAGGGCGATGTTGAGCCGCGGGCACACCAGCACGCACAGCATCCCCCGCTCGGCGCACTTCGTCAGCAATGGTGCGTAGGAGGTGGCCTCGACCTTTGCCCCGGGATAGAAGACCAATCCGGCCACGGGCCTGTCGGGCACGAAGGCGACCAGCCTCTCGGAAAGCTCCCGCACCTCCACGCCATCCGCGTCGCCGTCGGCATCGGCCCTTGCCGCCAGTGCTGTCCCGTCCGCATGGTAGAAGTCGCTCACGTACCAGATGCCCGCGCAGGTCAGCAACATGACCAGCGCAAACACTGCCAGGAGCGCCCGCCTTGCCCACCGCCGTCCCCTGTGTACGCCTTTCATCAGCCGAGTCTCCTCACGGATGGTGTTGCATTCGCGGCCGCATGACAGGATACATGAAACACATGACCATCACGGCGACCAGCGCTACTCCTGCTGCTCGCTGCTCCTCCAGATTCGCACCAGCTCGTCTACCACCTGCCGGTTCTGGCCCAAGGCAACCGCATACACCAGGAAGTCGTCCCAGAGGAAAAGGGCTCGTCGGTCGGCATCCGAGAGTGCCGTGAAGTCACGCAGGAAGTTGCGGATTCCATAGACGCACTCGGCCTCCTGCTCGCCCAGCGGCGTGCGCCTGAGATGACGGGAGGCGTCGCCGTTCTCCACAAGGCCGCGCACGGTGTCGATCAGCGGCAGCAGGAACGCCACGGCCATCACCACGGCGATCGCCGACATGGTCAACAGCTGCAGGGCGAAGAACGGGTCCTCGACCATCAGCGCGACCATCTCGTAGTCGGTCTCCGCCGTGTCGAGCAGGTCCATCAGCTGCTTGCCGAAGGTTGCCGAGAACAGCGCGAACATGCCGCTGAGCGCCACGACCATGAGACAGCCCGTCCCGCAGCCCCGCAGGAACCAGCTGCAACCCGTTGCAGCAGTGCCATCCGCCTTCCCAATCCTGCGCAGATGGATTCCATCAATGGCCTCTTGCTCTGCGAGGTCTGCCCATCTCTTGTAGGTGGCGATGCCAAGCTCGCCGGCAGCGGCAAGCTGCACCAGCAAGCGGTCACTCTGCGACAGGCCCTGCAGCCTGTCGGCGTCAATCACATGCACCTGCTCGCCCTCCGTGCTCACGACGCCCCGACGCTCGAGTGCCAAGAGCGTGGCCGCCGCATCCTCGCGCGGCTCTATCCGCAGGTCGGCAAGCAGGCTCACCTGCACGGCAGAGAGGCCCCTCAGCTGCTCGCGATAGTACTCGAGGTCTCGAGTGGGCGCGAAGCTCGCCTCGCGACGTGCGCGCGACATGAGCATCGTGCACACGAACCACCACAAGAAGAAGAAGGGAAAGCTGGCGACCGTCACCTCGAGCACCAGTATCAGCGAGGCCACCACCAGGCCAAGCGTGGGGTCGGAGGCGTTTGCCGCCGCGTCCAGAAAGACCTCATGGTTCATGTTCCAGGCGCGCACGGCGTTGACCACGGGCACCAGCCATGCAAACCACCGAAGGAAGCGCCAGCGACTATAGCGGCTCGTGCGGATGAACTGCCGTTTCTTTTTCACGGTCTCCCCTTGCCGGTGGACGGAATGACAGAGATGCCTTGAGGCGGACACGCCTAGTGGGTGGCGCCCTTCGGCTTGGAGGCGATCACCGCATTGCGGTACATCGGGTCGCCAGTCACCTCGCGCATGACCTTCAGCTCGGCAGGGAAGTTGACCGGGATGTCCTCGCTCGACAGCTCTATCTCGCAGATGGCCTGGTCATCCCAGCAGGGGAAGACGTCGATCTCGAAGTACTGCCCCTCGTGGGTCAGGCAGTATCGGGTCTTCTCGATGCAGCGCATCTTGGGGTCTGCCTGGAGCAGCAGCATCTCGTACTCGCGCTCGGTCAGGCGGCGCTGACGCACCAGATGCTTGTGCGTGCCCTCGATGGCCTTCTCGGTGAAGGTGAAGATGGCCTCCCCCGACTTGCCGCGCTGCCGGATGCGGATCTCGCGATCAGGGTCGGAGCGCAGGTAGTACTGCACGATGGGCACCTTCTGGCAGGCGGGCAGGCTCTCCAGCCATTCCAGGTCGGGGAACTCGATGAGGAACTTGCGCTCCATCTCGTAGGGTGCGAGCTCGCCCAGGAAGTAGGTGATCTCGCGAATCAGCTGGCGCAGCTTTCCCTCGAAGTCGCTGCGGTTGTCGATCACGCGGAAGTGCGGGTGGCCCGTCCACGCCTCGATGAACTTGTCGTCCAGCTCGCGGGCCTGCTCCACCGTCTCGTAGCGGGCGCCGTTGTTCTCCAGCGTGTAGAACTGCTCAGCGCCCTTGGCGGCCGTAACCAGGTGGAACACGGCATCGTAGCCATCGCGCAGCTCGGCCTCGTTCATACCCAGGTAGTCCAGGACGTTGGCAAACTCCTCGTCGGTCATGTAGGCCCTGTTGTCCAGCTCGCCGCGGTCGCACACGATCACGATCTTGTCGCTGGGCATGGTCGCCGCAGCCTGCTCGAAGACGCGCTCCTTCTGCAGCTGCATCTTCATCTGGCACTTCTGGTACTCCTCGTTGGAGCCGCAGGTCCAAGGGGCCACCCCACCGCTGATGAGCGCCGTCGCCGTCTCGGGCACCACCAGCACCACGTAGCCCAGGTGCGACAGGGCCGTCTGGATGCGCGTGAGCGCGGTGGTCTTGCCTCCGCAGGGGCCGCCGGTGATGACGATCTTGGATATGGTGGGCATGACGGTCCCCTCTCACGATGGCATCGCAGGACGTAGGTGTCGGAGCACCCTAACAGTAGCGCATCTGGCCGACCGACGGAGGCCTTGGGGCGAAAGCGGACGTCCTTCCCCGAGCTCCGCTGCTGGCAGACCGGAAAAACGACGTGCCTGGTCATGCTTCCGTCGCGCCGCCGGGCCCTTCAAACGGACAAGTTATTCCGATGGTGCCCTGATGCCCGACAATCCCACCACATGGGTGGGCTAGAGTTATCAGGACGGTTCGGTTGTGAGGAAGTGACCATGACACAGAGAATTGCCCGTATGACACGCCGCTCGTTCATCGCGTCCATGGCTGGTGCGGGTCTCGCGCTGTCGGGATGCGGCAGCAATGCCGACGAGGGTGACGATTCCGCCGGGGTCTCCGATGCCGCACAGATCAACGCCGAGGATGCCGTCGAGGGGCTTGCGGGCACCTGCGCCATCCATGTGCAGGGCTACGACTGGGGCGCCGGCGTGGACAAGGTCACCGTCACGCTCGAATCCCCCATCGATGCGATAGCCGCCAGAGACCTAACCGTCACCGAGGTCAAGCAGGACACCGACTGGACCGCAGCCGACACGCCCGTCATCCAGGCCGCATACGAGCGCGAGGTAGTGGCGGCCTATCTGGTCGACGACCAGGGCAGGAAGACCTCCCGGCCATCCGACACCTTCGTCATGGAGCTGACCTGCAGCCCCACCGAAGGCTCCCCCATCCTCTATGCGGGAACCTCCCGACGCAACCTATGGTCGAACCCGTACCAGCTGCTCATCTCCCTGGCAGAGGACGTGATCCTGACCAGCAAGGGAGAGGACGTCGAGGCGCTGGCCATCGACCCCGAACCCACCGAGCGCACCACCTCGGCAGACGCATGGAGCATCGACTCCCACACCACCTCCGACGGGACGGTCTATCCCTATGCCGCATATGACCCCCCGCGGGAATGCGGCACCCTGGTGGTATGGCTGCACGCCTCGGCAGAGGGACGAGCAGGCGGCTCCAACGCCCAGATACCCATCCTTGCCAGCAAGGTCGTCGCCCTCTCCGAGGACGAGTTCCAGGACACCGTCGGCGGGGCGCACATCCTCGTTCCGCAGTGCCCGACCATGTGGATGGACGTCTACGGGGACTACACCTACATCAAGGCCAGCAACTCCGACTACGTCAACTCGTTCTACACCTCCTCGCTCGAGGAGTTCATCGACTATCGCGCCGAGATCGTCGGAGCGAACAAGGTCGTGCTGGTGGGAGCCTCGAACGGCGGGTTCATGGTCATGAACCTGGCCATCAACCGCCCCCAGCGCTACGCGGGCATCGTCCCCATCTGCGAGGCCGTTCCCAGCGTCCTCATCACGGATGCCCAGATCGAGAGCCTGCGGGACCTGCCGATGTACTTCGTCTGGTCCGAGGACGACACCGTCGTCGAGCCCCAGGCGTGCGAGCTGCCCACCATCGAGCGCCTGCGTGCCGCCGGAAAGACCGACGAGACCCTGCACTACTCCACGACCGACCACGTCATCGACACCTCGGGGGAGTACTTCGACGACGAGGGCAACCCCTACCAGTACAAGGGCCACTGGAGCTGGATCTACTTCCACAACAACGAGTGCTCCTGCAACGAGGACGGCCTGAAGGCCTTCGACTTCATCGCCCAGTGCGTCCGTCCCCCCGAGCCCGTCGAGGACGAGACGCAGGCCGAACGTGACGCATCGCTCTGACGGGATGCCGGCCATCGCGCCGTCGCCACGACTGGTCACACCATGAGCGCACAAGCCATCATCGCCCTCGTCACCGTCGCGGTCGTGCTCGCAGCCATCTATGCCCTGGCCCACCAGGGAATCGCCGGGACACAGGACCTTGCCCTGCGCACCGAGCGCCTGCTGATGCGCATCGTGCCTCCCACGGGCACCGGGGATATCGGGGAGCCCACCTGGCTTGGCCTCACCATCAGACGCCTGGCCCATGTCGCGGAGTATGCGGTGCTGGGCCTGGCGTGTGCGGTCGCGACGGCCATGCTGTTCGGGGCCGGCCCCCGCTCGTCACTGCTCGCGCTCGTGGGCTGCCTGGCTGCCTCGGTCGCCGACGAGGCGCACAAGGCGTTCGTCCCAGGCCGTCATTTCGATGCGGCAGACCTGCGACTCGACGCCATCGGCTACCTACCTGCCATCGCCGCCGTCACCGCCCTTGCCGCGCTCTGCTGATCGCGTCCGGGACGTGCCGTCGAAGGGCTAGTCTCGCCCGAGGCGTTCCGCCAGCATCTCGCGGGCATGGGCGAGCGAGGCGTCGCTCGTGTCGCCCGACAGCATGCGGGCGACCTCGGCCACGCGTCCCTCCTCGTCCAGCTCCACCAGGGAGGTCTCGGGGATGTCACCCTCCGACTTGCGCACCAGGTAGTGACGTTCGCCCATGACGGCGACCTGCGCGAGATGGGTGACCACGATGACCTGGTGCGTCTTGGACAGGCGCGCCAGCACCTGGGCCAGCGCGACCGCCGTTGCGCCACCGACGCCCGCGTCCACCTCGTCGAACACCAGCGTCTCGGTTCCGTCGGCCTCGCCCAGCACCACCTTGCACGCCAGCATCACGCGGCTGACCTCGCCGCCCGAGGCGATGCGGCGCAGGGGGCGGGCCGTCAGCCCCGCTGCCGGGCGATAGAGCAGCTCGACCTTGCTGGGACCCGCGACCGTCCATTGGGCACGCGGCAGACGCTCGCACTGCACGGACAGCTCGGCGCTGCCCATCTCGAGATAGGCCATCTGGGCACTGACCGCCCGTGCCAGCTCGGGTGCCACCTGGCCGCGAGCGGCGTCCAGGGCGTCCGCGGCCCGCGCCAGCCGATCCTCTGCCGCCTGGACGGCGCGACGCGCCTTGCGCAGCAGCTCGCCGCCATCCTGTGCGGCAGCGACGAGCTCGGCAGCCTCGGCGCGACGACGCAGCACGTCCTCCATGTGCGGGCCATAGGTGCGCATCAGCCCCTGGAAGGAGGCCATGCGGGACTGCATGCGGTCCAGCTCCTCCGGGTCGAGCTCCACCGAATCGCGATAGTCGCGCAGGTCGGAGGCAACGTCCTCGATGTCGATGAGCGCGCTTTCCAGACGGTCTGCCAGCGCGTCAAGGGTCGTGTCGAAGGATGAGGCCTCGCGCAGCCAGCCGATTGCGTCGTTGAGGGCGTCGCTGGCACCGCCATCTCCCCACACGCCCTCGTAGGCTCCGCCCACGGCCCGCAGCAGCGACTCCGCATGCTCGGCGCGGGGCAGGCTGGTCTCCAGCTCCTCCAGCTCCTCCATGCTGGGCCTGACCTCGTCGATGCGTCGCAGCACGAAGGCGGCGTCATCCAGACGCTCGCCCGCGGCCTTGCTCATGTCGGAGATGCGGTCCAGCTCCCTCTGGGCGGCCCGTGCATCGGAGAGCGCCGAGGCGTAGGCCTCGCGGACACCGGCGACGCGATCGCCCGCCCAGGAGTCCAGCAGCTGCAGGTGCATCGCTGGGTCCAGCAGACGCTGGTGCTCGTGCTGGCCGCAGAGGTCGATCGTCGAACCGATGCCGCTGGCCAGCTCGCGGACCGATGCCATGCGCCCGTCGATCTGCACGCGACCCCGTCCGGCCGCCTCGACGCGACGGCGGATGACGGTCCCGTCCGGATCGCCGTCGGCCGTGAAGACGCGTGCCTCCACCTGCAGGGCATCGGAGCCCTCGCGCACCGCCGATGCGTCCGCACGCTCGCCCACCAGCAGCTTGATGGCGCTGAGCAGCGCCGTCTTGCCCGCTCCGGTCTCACCGGTCAGAACGGTCAGGCCGGCAGAGGGCACCAGCGTCGCATCCTTGATCAGCGCGACGTTCTGGACATGCAGCTCGTCAATCATCGATGTCGCCTATCGCTTGGTGTTGCCGTAGAAGACGCGCGAGACCGACTTGTAGAAGCTGCGCGCGCTGCGGTCGAGCAGGATGATGTCCCCCTCGCCCCGCCGGACCTTGGCCTTCATGCCACGCAGTCCCTCGCCCATCGGCTGCCCGTCGACGAAGAAGAGGCGGTCCGCATGGCGCTCGGGGTTGATGCGTATCTCCACGACGTCGGAGGGCGAGGTGAGGAACGCGCGGGCGGTGATGGTGTGGCACGCCACCGGCACGCACACCATGCCGGCGAACTCGGGCGTGACGATGGGGCCACCGGCGGATAGCGCATAGCCCGTCGATCCCGTCGCCGTCGACACCACGAATCCATCGCCGCGCAGGCGGTCGATGTGATGGCCGGACACCGCCACGTCGAAGACGATCATGTCGCCCCGGATGCCGTGCGTCAGGGCCAGGTCGTTGAGGGCGAAGCTGTGCTCGGTGGTCAGCGACCCGTCCGGGCGCTCGAACTCCACCTCGACGTCTAGGGTCATGCGGTGGGAGACGTGCAAATCGCCCGCCAGGGCATCGGAGACCGTCTGGATGAGGTCGTCGGGACCCCCGCAGGTGAGGAAGCCCAGATGCCCGTAGGAGAGGCCCAGCATCGGGATCTCCTGGTAACCCACGATGTGCGCCGCGCGCAGCAGGGTTCCGTCGCCGCCCAGCGACACCACCAGCCCCACCCCGGTCGTGTCGACCACCCTGTCGGGATAGAGCTTCTTGTCATGGGCCCACTGCACCTCAACGCCCTCGCCCTCGAGCCAGTCGGACAGGCTGCGGGCGCCCTCGACCGCATGGGGACGCGAGTAGTTGGGCACAAGCAGAACCTTCATGGGACCCTCCAAAAAAACCGAACGTACGTATGCATCGAGTGTAGCATGTGGACACGCGACATGCGAGCGAGACGGACGGCCCATCCTCGCAGGATGCCCTCAGCAGGCGGCCTGCCCCGAATCGCCCAGTCGTCCCACCAGCAGGTACTCGACATTGCCCTTGTGCCCGGTGATGGGACTCTCGCACCATCCCCCAAGCACGAAGCCGGCATCCTCCATCGCCTGCGAGACGCGCAGCAGGGCCTCCTGGCGCACGCGCTCGTCACGCACGACGCCACCGGCGCCGACCTGGTCGCGCGGGGCCTCGAACTGGGGCTTGACCAGCGTGAGGAAGGTACCGCCCGCTCCCAGCAGGCCCACCACGGCAGGCAGCACCGTCACCACGGAGGTGAACGACACGTCACAGACGGCCAGCTGGTAGGCGCCACGGTGGCCCGGGAGGTCGGGCACGTCGACGATGTTGGTGCGTTCCATGAGCGTCACGCGCGGGTCCTGGCGCAGGCTCCAGTCGAACTGGGCGCGTCCCACATCCACCGCCAGCACGCTCGCGGCGCCGTGCTGGAGCAGACAGTCGGTGAACCCGCCCGTCGAGCAGCCCACGTCGACGCAGGCCAGTCCGGATGGGTCGACCCCCAGCAGGTCCAGCCCGCGATCGAGCTTGAGGCCTCCACGGCTGGCATACGGGACCCGTCCCCGGACATGCAGCTCCAGTCCCGGGACGACCTGCTCCCCAGGCGAGGTCAGGCGCCGGTCCGAGGTGGACACCTCCCCCGCCATGATGGCGCGCATCGCGTCGTTGGCCGAGGGAAAGAAGCCCCGTGCGACGAGCTCGGCATCCAGCCGTACGCGACGGGGCAAGGCTATGCTTCCTTTTCGGGTGACGACGCGTCGATGGGCGAGTCGGGCTTCAGGCGCTCGAGCTCCGAGGGTGTGAAGTTGGTCGTGTCGACCATGTCGACGGCCTTCGAGCCCAAGGCGATGGCCTCGTCGAAGAGGTCGAGCGAGCGTTCGAGCGACGTGTCCTTGTCACGCACCTGCCCGACGATCTCGTCGAGCCGTGCGGTGATCTGGTCGAAGTCCCGGTACGCGGAGAGGTCGGGCTTGCGTGCCATGGCCTACTCCCGCGCCCAGTCAGGCAGGTCCACGTCGGATGACGCAGGGTCGTCCTGGGCATCGACGGGCGCCTCGGGTTCGGCATCCGCCTCGGGGTCCTCCGACTCCTCCTTGGAGCTCATCTGCTCCAACGCCGACGCCACGACGTCCTCGCCCGCGTCCATGCGGCGCGCCACCTTGCCCAGCAGGCCGTTCACGAACCTCGAGGACTCGTCGGTGCCGTACGCCTTGGCCAGCTCGACGCACTCGTCGATGGCCACGGCCGTATCGACCTCGTCGACGCACAGCATCTCGTACAGCGCGAGACGCAGCAGATTGCGATCGACTGCGGGCATGCGGGACACGCTCCAGTTGGCGGACGTCACCGCGATGACGGCATCCAGCTCGTGCAGCATGCCGTCCGCGCCGAGCGCCAGCTCCCGCGCGTACTCGTCCAGCGGACCCTCGTCGAGCGCAAACTCTCCCGCCAAGACGTCGTCGACGATGCGACCGGTCGCCTCGGCCTGAAACAGCAGCTGCAGCGCCTGGCTACGAGCCAGGGTGCGGCCGCCAAACCTTGTTCCTGCCACGCATTACTCCTTGGGGAAGACCAGACTGTCGATGCTCACGTCGACAGACCCAACCTCGACGCCTACCTGCGAGGCGATGTCCGCGGCAACTGCCTCGCGCACCGCGGCGGCCAGCTTGGTGAAGGGATAGCCGTAGAACACCGCCAGGTGGACGCCCACATGCAGCTCGCCATCCACCACCTCGGCGTCAACGCTGGACTCGGGGGCAATCGAGCGGCGGGTGAACACGCGCACCAGCGACGATGCGATGTCGTTGCCGCCCACGCGGGCGACGCCCTCGACGCCTTCGGCCGCACGCGCGACGATGGCCATGACGACGTCCTTGGAGACGCTGATACCAGAGATGCTCAGCTCGTTGTCAGCCATGAGAGGTCCTTTCGCAGAAAGCGGAGCCTAGTGATTTAGACGCGACCCACGAACTTGCCGTCGCGGGTATCGATCTTGACGGTCTCGCCAACGTTGAGGTACATGGGGACCTGGACGACGGCGCCGGTCTCGATGGTGGCAGGCTTGCCGCCGCCCTGGACGGTGTCGCCCTTGAAGCCCGGCTCGGTCTCGATGATCTCGACCTCGATGAACATGGGGGGCTGCACGGCATACAGCACGCCGTTGGCATACTGCAGCAGGCAGGTGTCGTTCTCCTTGAACCACTTGGCGTTGTCGCCGATGACGTCGGCCTGGACCTCGACCTGCTCGTAGGTCTCGTTGTCCATGAAGTAGTAGATGTCGCCGTCGTTGTAGAGGTACTGCATCTCGCGCGTGCGCATGTCGACGCTCTCGAACTTCGCGGACTGCTGGAAGTTCTCCTCAAGCACGCGACCGGTGCGGATGTCGCGATACTTGGTGCGAACGTAGGTGTTGCCCTTGCCCGGCTTGACGTGCTGGGCCTCGAGGACGACGCAGTCCCTGCCCTTGATGTTCACGCCAAGACCGGCCCTGAGGTCATTCATGCCGAGGGTAGCCATGTGCAAAGTCCTTTCAGTGTGCCGGCGTGACGCCAGCGTCGAATGTCCATACAAAGGAGGAGTATACCTCAGCCGGTGGGCTCGTGACAGGTGCCAGCCGAAGCCCACACAGCAAAGTCAGGAGCACTGGCACGGGGAGGCGTCGGGGAGGCGCACCGGATACCGGTCGAGGGCACGGCGCAAAGCAAGGCTACGCTGACGTCCTAGCCCAACTGCAGGCCCGCCTGGTGCGAACTAGCCCAGCAGGCCGACATACCAGCCCACCACCGCGTCGCCGACGAGCAGGGTGACCAGGCAGGCGGCGGAGATCGATGGCCCGAAGGGAAAGGAGCCGCCGCGACCGTCACCGCGACCGCGATCGCCCACGAGCGGGCCCACCGCCAGGCCAAGCAGGCACGAGAGGCTCACAAGCAGCATGCTCTGCTGCCAGCCCACATAGAGGGCGAGGGCCGCGAACAGCTTGAGGTCTCCCCCACCCATGGACTCCTCCCCCAGGATGCGGTCGGCGGCAAGCACCGTGAGCAGGAGCGCCGCGCCGACCAGCAGGGCGCTGGCCACGTAATAGCCGACCTGCACGAGGCCGAGCGTCCCACGAATGCAGCCCAGGCACAGGGCGAGTGCCCGAATTCCCAGCATGCAGAGGATGCATCCGTTGGGTATGACGCGCATCTCCAAGTCGGTCAGCGACAGGAACAGCAGGACGCAGGCAAGGGCGCCCAGCTCGAACAGCTCGGGCGTCAGTCCGTAACGCGCCGCAAGCGATCCGAGGGCGGCCGCCAAGGCCACCGCTGAGCCGTGTCGAAGTCCCCGCGACAGCTGGCTGCCCTTCCAGGCGCAAGCCAGGCCACACGCCAGCCGGCCCGCACCCAGTCCCACCAGGATGCAAGCCGTCACCAGCAACGCCCTATCGCTTCCCACCAACGTCATGCGGACAGTATAGCCATCCGCACGCAAAAAACGCCCCTCGGTCGGTCATGCCGTCCGAGGGGCGCGATCACACCATGAGACAGACGCTACTCTGCGTCCAGGGCCTTCTTGGCGACGGTGGCGAGGTCGGCGAAGGCGGCCTCGTCCTCGTAGGCGATCTGGGCCAGAACCTTGCGGTCCAGCTCGACGCCGGCCAGCTTCAGGCCGTGCATGAACTTGCTGTAGGACAGGTCGTTCATACGGGCGGCCGCATTGATGCGCTGGATCCACAGGGCGCGGATGTCGCGCTTCTTGTTGCGACGATCGCGGTACTGGTACTGCAGGGAATGCTGGACCTGCTCCTTCATGCCACGGAAGGTGCGGGAACGAACGCCATAGTAACCCTTGGTACGCTCGACGAGGGTCTGACGCTTCTTGCGACCCGCCACTGCGCGCTTGACACGTGCCATATCTGATCAACTCCTTCGTTCTTGAATGATGTAGCGGGATCGCTACTTGCCCATGCGCTGGCTGACGGTATGGGCGTCGCCCTTGGTCAGCTCGGTCTCCTTGCGGAAGCCGCGGATGCGCTTGGGCGACTTCTTGGTCAGGATGTGGCTCTTGAAGGCCTTGGCGCGCATGATCTTGCCGGTGCCGGTGCGGCGGAAGCGCTTGGCCGACCCCTTGTGCGTCTTCATCTTGGGCATGCTAAATCTCCTTCTACTCGGCGTCGCTCTCGGGCTTCTTGTCGAAGGCCCCCTTGATAGGAGCGACGAGCATGTGCATGTTGCGACCCTCCATCTTGGGCTGCTGCTCGACGGTGGCGTAGGGCTTCAGATCCTCCGCCAGGCGCTCCAGCACGTTGAGACCCTGCTCCGGGTGGGCCATCTCACGGCCGCGGAACATGATGGTGACCTTCACGCGCGCGCCCTTCCTCAGGAAGCGCATCACGTGATTCTTCTTGGTCTCGTAGTCGCCCGTATCGATCTTGGGACGGAACTTCATCTCCTTGACCTCGACGCGCACCTGCTTCTTGCGTGCGGCCTTGGCCTTGCGGTCCTGCTCGAACTTGTACTTGCCGTAATCCATCACCCTACAGACGGGTGGCTCCGCATTGGGAGCAATCTCAACGAGATCCATGTTCTGCTCGCGAGCGATGCGCAGCGCATCGGGTACGCCAAACAGGCCCAGCTGGGAGCCGTCGACGCCGATGAGGCGACACATGCGGCAGGTAATCTCGTCGTTGATGCGAGGACCCTCGTTCCTGGCTATCTCTTCCACCTTCCCTTCATGCGCGGCGTCGGCCGCTTGTTGTGCGGCGCGAAGCCGCATGAAAAAATCTCCCGGCACGCACGGTAGCGTCCAGGAGACACGTTTCGCCCCCTCAGGGCGAGAAGCATACGTTGTCTGACCAGACAGCTACCTACAGGCGCCGCAAGGTGGGGACCCGCTGGTCCCGCTTTCGGGTGGCACGAAGCCACAACAGGTGAAATAGTACACGCTCGCGCATCCCGATGCAAGGATGCAAAAAGACGCCACAAACGTCTAGGGTCGGCACACCGTGCGTACCCGGGGAAGGCCACGCACCCGAGGGTCCCCTTCAGGCAAGGACGCCCGTCAAGAGCGGTATGGCAGCTGCGGAATCGCTCGCTTCGCTCGCTAGGTCCTCGCTCCCGCCACGCCGCCCTTGACGGGCCGCCCTCATAGGGACCCTCGGGTGCGTGGCCTTCCCCGGGTACGCACGGTGTGTCCACCGGGCTGTCGCGCCCTCACGAGTTCGAGTCTATGGGACTCGTCCCCCCAAGGAAAAACGCCCCTTGCGGGACGTCTGTATCACATGGTGCCCGGAGCGAGACTCGCCGCGCCGCCCGCGGCGGCGCTCTCAGGCTTCGCCTCGCGGCTCAGCCCGCGACAGCCCACCGGGCTGTCGCGCCCTCACGAGTTCGAGTCTGTGGGACAGCCCCGGACGCGATACACGGCCGGGGCTGCTAGGGATACTCACATGGTGCCCGGAGCGAGACTCGAACTCGCACGTCTTTCGACAGAGGTTTTTGAGACCACCGCGTCTGCCTATTCCGCCATCCGGGCTTTGTGCATGAAGGGAACTATACCACAACGTGAGCGGGCTAACGGCAGAGCACGATACGATTGAGGTCGTGACCCGGCTCGCAGGTCTGAAAGACCACGGACCCCTCACCGGCCTTGACCAGCACCTCGCTGAGATAGGCTTCCTTTGGGTAGTCGTAGATGTCGACAACCTGGACATCCAGCCCGTTTATGGTCACGACGTCTCCCGGCATCATGGTCAGGATCTGCTGGCCATAGACGGACCAGTCATGCGTCACGTAGTAGCCGTTGTCCCATTGGGTGATGCCCCCGTTGGGGTCCGCCTCCACCGCCTCGTGATCGATGGCTGCCTCCCAAGGGCCGAAGTGCAGGGCGGGACGAATGACGCGCGAGAGCTCGACGACACGCGAGTCCACATAGCTGACGTACGCGCCATAGACCTCGTCATGGGCGTCCAGTGCATAGGAGGCCAAGCGGACCGCACCCACACGGCCGTACACGGCGACCCTGCCGACCACGGCGGGCCGAATCGCGGAGGCGTCAGGTTCGGGCTGATCGGCACCGAAGGTCCAATCCTGCGGAAACAGCGGACCCAGTGCCAGGCACAGCGCTCCTACGACCGCCTTTCTCGCCATGGGCCCCAAGACGTGCCCCTAGGACAGGTAGGGGTTGGCAGCCAGCTCATGGGCCATGGTGGTTGGCTGGCCGTGACCGCAGAGCAGGGTCGTCTCGGGGGCTATCTCCCGCGCGAGCCGTGCCAGGGTCGCCTGCATCTGGGACCAATCGCCCCCCAGCAGGTCGGTGCGCCCGCACGACCCCGCAAACAGGGTGTCGCCCACCAACGCGACACCCGTCGCGCTCCCCTCCCCCACCAGGACGATGCCGCCCTCGGTGTGCCCGGGGGTGTCGAGGACGCGGAAGCGGGCGGTGCCCACCTCGACCACATCCCCCTCGCGGAGCAGGACGTCGGGCTCGGGCGGGTCGGCGATGTCGTCGCCGTCCACGTCGAAGACGTGACTGGACAGCTCAAGCGCCTGAACGGCCCGCGGTGCGTCGATGGCGCCGATTGCCCAAGGGGCACCCGTCGCCTCGACCAGGGCCCGTACGCCGCCGACATGGTCGTGATGACGGTGGGTCGCAACGACCTGGGTCACCCTCACGTCAGCCAGCTGCTGCGCGATGCGAGCTCCCGAGGCACCCGGGTCGACGACGAGGCAGTCGCCCTGCGAGACGTAGGCGTAGCAGTTGGTCTGGATGTCTCCCACCACAAAGCAGCGAATCTCGTCCTGTCCTGCCATCTTTCTCCCTTCGACCACCAGCAAAACCGGGCTAGACGCGACGTTTCAGCGATTGGGCACCCTCGCCCGGCATGATGCGCCGGGCGTCGTAGACCGATGGGACGCGACTGACGCGCGCCAGCAGCGGCGCCAGCAGCGAGGCGTCCGAGATCGCGATGAGGAAGCGCAGGCGTGCCACACCCGTCGCGCCGGTCTGGGTGGCAGCCGACATGATGTTGCACCCAGCCTCGGTCAGCGCGATGGTGATGTCCTTCAGCAGGCCCATGCGATCGGTGGCCTCGACCACGATCTCCACCTGGAACTCCGTCGCGCCGGAGGCGTCCCACTCGACCTCGATCATCCGCTCGGGATGCTCCATCAGGCTCTTGACGTTGGGACAGGTGGTGCGATGCACCGACACGCCGCGGCCGCGCGTGATGAAGCCCACGATCTCGTCCCCCGCCACGGGGCTGCAGCAATGCGCCAGGTGCGCCAGCAGGTCCGGGTCGCCCTTCACCACCACGCCGCAGTTTGAGCGGCGACGGTCGTGCGGCTTGGGAGTCACCAGGGGCTTGTCCTCGGCGATCAGGAGCTGGCGGTTGGCCTTGCGGGCCTCGCGCTCGATCTCGTTGGCGGGACGGGTCTCGGCCAGCACGTCATCGACGCGATGGGCAATCTGGATGGGCGACAGCTTGCCCGTGCCGATGGCGGCGAGCATCGTCTCGACGTCGTGGTAGTCGGTGGTGCCGCAGACGCGCTCCAGTGCCTTGTTCACCCTCGTCGACGAGACGCCCAGCCCATGCTTGCGCAGCTCGATGGCCAGGTATCCCCGCCCACGCTCGGCGTCGTCCTCCTTGGTCACCGAGGCGAAGTACTTGCGGATCTTGCTGCGGGCGGAAGGCGTCACCACCATCTTCAGCCAGTCGTGGCCGGGCTTCGCGTTCTTGTTGGTGATGATCTCGACGCGGTCGCCGCTCTGCAGCTTGTAGGTGAGCGGGACCATCGAGCCGTTGACCTTGGCGCCGATGCAGTGGTTGCCCACCTCGGTATGGACGGCGTAGGCGAAGTCCAGCGGCGTGGACTCGCGTCGCAGGCTCATGACCTCGCCCTTCGGCGTGAAGACGAAGATCTCGTGCTCGAAGAGGTCGACGCGCAGGCTGTTGAGGAACTCGTGCGGGTCCTCGATCTCCTCCTCGGTCGTCCAGTCAAGCGTGCGGCGTATCCAGTTGATCTGCGTGTCGACCGAGCGGTCGTCGGCGGACATGTGCCCCTGCGAGTTGCCCGAGCTCTTGTACAGCCAGTGGGCGGCGATGCCGTACTCCGCCTTGTTGTGCATCTCGAACGTGCGTATCTGGATCTCGACCGGGCGGACGTCGGCACCGATGACCGTGGTGTGCAGAGACTGGTAGCCGTTAGCCTTGGGCATCGCGACGTAGTCCTTGAAGCGCCCGGGGATCGGGTGCCACAGCGAGTGGACCGCGCCGAGCACCGAGTAGCAGTCCCCGACCGTCTCGGTCAGGACGCGCAGCGCGATCAGGTCGTAGATGTCGGAGAACTCCTTGCGCTTGCGCTTCATCTTCTGGTAGATGGACCAGAGGTGCTTTGGCCTGCCCGAGATCTGGTAGCCGGACAGCCCCGCCCCCCGCAGCTCCTCGTCGAGCACGCGGATGGCCTCGTTGGTCTTCTCCTCGCGCTGGGCGCGGGACTCCTGTACCATGCGGGCGATGCGCTCGTACTCCTCGGGCTGCAGGTAGAAGAAGGCGAGGTCCTCCAGCTCCCACTTTATGGAGGAGATGCCCAGCCGGTCGGCCAGCGGCGCGTAGACGTCCATGGTCTCCTGGGACTTGAGGATGCGCTTCTCCGGCGGCAGGGCGGCCATGGTGCGCATGTTGTGCAGGCGGTCGGCCAGCTTGATGATGAGGACACGGATGTCCTTGGACATGGCCAGGAACATCTTGCGCAGGTTGAGCGCCTGCTTCTCGTCCATGGAGGAGACCTGGACCTGGGTCAGCTTCGTGACGCCGTCGACCAGCTCCGCCACCGTCCTGCCAAAGCGACCCTCCAGGTCGGTGAGGGTTGCCTCGGTGTCCTCGACGGTATCGTGCAGGATGGCGGCACAGATGGGATCCTCGTCCATGTGCAGGTCGGAAGCCAGGATGATGGCGACCTCGACCGGATGGTTGATGTAGGGCTCCCCCGAACGCCGCTTCTGGTTGCGGTGGAACTCGCGCGCGAACTCGTAGGCGGCACGAATCTTGTCCATGGCCGAGGAGTCGAGGTAGCTGGCGCAGGTGACCTGCAGCACGCGCCAGTTGTCCGCACCTGGCGCCGTACCGCGCCGGCTCTGCCTGCTGGCCTGCATCCTCAACGTCTCGCCCATCTCGACCCCCCTAGCTGTCGACGACGCGCCCGAAGCCGGGCGTGATCGGCCTGTTGATGCGCTCGAGCATCTCCTGCGCGTCCGCCAGCAACGCCCAATCGCGGAAGTCGGCGAACGCATCGCGCGAACGTAGTCCCTCAAGATAGCGCGTCGAGGCCTCCAAGTCCATTCGCGGCGGGTTGGCAACCATCCGAATCCTGCGCGCGGTGCCGTGACCGGTAGTATCCAGGAAGCCCAGCTCCCGGAAGACCGAGATGCCACACGACACCATCCGCTCGTCCAAGTGCGTGCGCGCGTCAATGGATGCCGCCCGCAGGGCGATCTCCGCGTTGGAGATGGCAAACGACGCGTCGCCGTCGCCCAGCTCGAGGGCCTCGCGACCCAGCGACATCAGCGTGCGGTACAACGTGACCAGGTCGCCGCGCGACGGGGCGGACGCCTCGATGACATGCTCGTTGATGCGCGCGTCGCGCTCGCCGAACAGCAGGTGGACGCATGCGGGCTGTCCGTCGCGCCCAGCCCTGCCGCTCATCTGGTTGAACTCGATGGACCCGAAGGGCATGTGGTACAGCACGACGTCGCGGATGTCGGGCAGGTTGACCCCCTCGCCGAAGGCGCTCGTCGAGACGATGCAGGACAGCTCTCCCGAGCGGAAGGCGTCCTCGACCTGGCCGCGCTCCTCCCGGGTCAGACCGGCGTTGTAGAACGACACGCGGTGGCCCAGCTCGGGGATCGAGCGGCGCAGCATGCGCGCGAGGGACACGGACTGCTCGCGCGAGTTGACGTAGATGACGCACTTGCGTCCCGTCGAGACCAGCGAGACCAGGGCCGTCTCGCGGTCGCGCAGCTCGCGGCAGTCCCGCAGCCGCAGGTTGTCGCGGATACTGGCATCGATGATGACGTCATGCTCGTCGACGCCCGCCAGACGGCAGACCTCCCGGGCGACCGAGTCCTCGGCGGTGGCGGTGACGGCCAGCACCGTCGGTTCGCCCAGCAGCTGCCGCACCTGCGGCAGCTGGGTGTAGGAGCTGCGGTTGCCGCCCTTGGCCGTTCCCGCGTGATGCGCCTCGTCGATGACGACGAAACCAACGCGTCCGGATGCGGCGAAGCGCTCCGCGTGGATTGCCAGGAACTCCGGGGTCGTCAGCAGGACGTCGCACGTGCCGTCACGCAGCGCCTCGAACACCTCGTCGCGCTGGGCGATCGGTGTCTCTCCCGTCAGCACCTGCACCACAAGCCCCAGCTTGCCCAGCGTCCCCTGGAGGTGGAACGACTGGTCCGCCACGAGGGCCCGCAGCGGGTAGACGAAGACGGACGCACGGCCCCGGGCAATCGCCTCGCGAGCCGCATGGATGTGGAATATGAGCGACTTCCCACGGCCCGTGGCCATCACGCACAGCGTGGAACGCCCTTGGGCCAAGGCGTCCAACGCCGCGCGCTGCGCCGGCAGCAGGGGGTTGTCGCCTATCATCGTGCGACGGAGCTCGTCGTCGAGGCGTGCGGCATCCAGCATGCCCAGACGCCGGCGCTCCTCGCCCGCCTGGGCGAGCTGGGCACCATCGGTGCAGGCGTCCTCGCGTGCCACCTGGATGTTCGCGCCGTACGAGCGACCCTCGCCGCCACCGGTGACGGCGCTGACATGCGCCAGGTAACGGATCCCCTCGTCCAGGTTGGGAGCGAGGACGGCAGAGATCTGGCGCCGCAGGAACCCCACCTGAGCGCCCGTCAGGGTGCTCAGGGCGATCGCGTTGCTGTCGTAGGGGTTGTCAGCATCACGCGAGACGACCAGCTCCTGGCCAGCCTGCAGGGTCGAGACGATGGCCTGTCGGCCCTCGAACGTGACGCCGACCACCTTTGTGACGAAGCTCGTTGCCGTGGCGATTCCCGCATAGGCATCACGCCCCAGTATCTGGTCTGCCCGCGAGAAGAGGTCGTCCGCGATGCCCGAGGGCGTGCCGGATGCCGGAGCGACGTCCGTCATGTCATCGCGATACAGGATGTCGCGCACCATAAGCTTCGGCTTGGTCCGACCCTGCCAAGTCTCGCTGATCGCCTCGAACACGAGGTCCACCGCCTCGTCACAGGCGGCTGCCCGTTCGATCTGGGGCGCGCGGAACATGATGGCCGCAACGGTGCTGACGCCGTCGGTGGCGGAGAAGCGCAGGTGGTTGCCGCCCACACCCACGCGGGCGCGGTTGCGCATGCAGACCCCCCGCGCACCGAGCAGGGGCTTCTTGTTTCCCTGCCCGAAGGGCTGCAGGACGTCGAGCTGGTCGATGCCCGACACCGTCAGCTCGGACAGCGACACGAGCGCCGCCACCTCGCCGGTATCGACGAACTGCTCGTACGGGAGCTCGGCCAGGACGGCGGAGAGCCGGCGGCGGAACTCGTCAAGATGGGCGACCTCGCAGGTGACGCCCACCGCGCCCGCATGTCCCCCGAAGCGGACAAGCAGGTCGGAGCACTGCTCGACCGCATGGAAGAGGTCCACCGAGCCCACCGAGCGTCCCGAGCCGCGGGCGATGCCGTCGTTGATGCTGAAGAGGATGGCAGGCACGTGATAGCGGTTGGTGATGCGGCTGGCGACGATGCCCTTCACGCCCTCGTGCCAGCCCTCCCCCGCCGCGACCACCACGCGACCGCCGTCATAGCTCCGCTCCACCTCGGCGAGGGCGGCGTCGGTCAGCTGGGACTCTATCTCCCTGCGTTCGGTGTTGACCTGCTCGAGACGCGCAGCGAGGATCGATGCCTCGGCGGGGTCATCGGTGTAGAGGAGCTGGAACGCTATGTCGGTCGACCCCATGCGCCCCGCCGCATTGAGCCGCGGCACCAGCGAGAACGGCAGCTCGTCGGCCGTGATCTGCGTGATGTCGACGCCCGCAGTGGCCGCCAGGGCCAGCACTCCGGGACGGGACGTGCGACGCATGTGCGCCATGCCGTCGGCCACCAGCGCCCGGTTCTCGCCGGTCAGCAGCATCATGTCCGATATGGTGCCGAGCGTCGCGACCTCGGTGTAGCGCCGCCAGAGGTCGGGCTGGCCCATCCGCGAGCCCAGCACGTCGATCAGCTTCAGCGCGACACCTGCCCCGGCAAGCTCGCGGGAGGGACAGTCGGGCCACAGCTTCGGGTCGGTGACGGGAACGCCCCGCGGCACGAGGTCGCCCGGCTCGTGGTGGTCCGTGATCACCACATCGATGCCCTGTGAGAGCAGCCACTCCACCTCGCGACCGGCGGCGATGCCGTTGTCGACGGTCACAACCAGCGAAGGGTGGCAGCCCTCGATGACGCGCTCGAGCGCCTCGTCCGAGAGGCCGTATCCCTCGCCGAAGCGGTTGGGGATGTAGGGGTGGGCGTTTCCGCCCAGATCCCGCAGGCCCAGCGTCAGCAGGCAGGTCGCACTCATGCCGTCGACGTCGAAGTCGCCGAAGACCGCAATCGTCTCGCCGCGCTCCAGCGCCAGCTGCAGGCGGTCGGCAGCCTCGCCCATCCCCGGGATGAGCAGGGGGTCGTGCCAGTCACGCTCCAGCGAGGGCGACAGGAAGCGCCGGGCCTCCTCGATGTCGTCGTAGCCGCGTGCCACCAGTACGCGCGCGACCAGGGGGGATACGGCAAGCGCCGCGACAAGCCGCCTTTCGGCCTCATCGCTTGATGGCAGCACATCCCAGCGCTTGCTGCCTATCAGGCCACCCACGACTACTCGCTAGCGACTGGCGTCGGATCGTTGGCCCCCTCGCCGTACTTTGCCTCGAGCTTCGCCCAACGAGGCTCACGGGTCTTCCAGATGGCCAGCAGCGGGGTTGCCACCGCGTAGCTGGAGTAGGTGCCCAGTAGCTCGCCCATGATCATGGCGAGCGCGAAGTCCTTCAGCGTCGCCCCACCGAAGAAGTACATCGCCAGCTCGGGCACGAGCGTGGTGATGGTGGTGTTGATGGAGCGCACGACGACCTCGTTGACCGAGAAGTTGCAGATCTCGAGGTAGGTGCGGTGGATGCCGTCGCGCAGGGTCTTCGCGTTGTCGTTGGTGCGGTCGAACTCGACGACCGTGTCATACAGCGAGAATCCCATGGTGGAGAGCAGCGCGGCCACGACGTTGGGCGTCACGGGCAGGCCCGTCCAGGCGTAGATGCCCAGGATGATGACCATGTCGTGCACCAGCGCGATGACGGCCGTGATGGACATCTTGAACTCGTAGCGGATGGATACGTACGCAATGATGAGGAGGATGGCCAGGCCGAATGCCATGAAAGAGGACTTCGTCACGTCGGCGCCCCAGTCGGGACCGATCGTCGTGACGTTGTAGCTCTCGGCAGCCAGGCCAAGCGCGGTGGCCGTGGCGTCGGCGTGCGCGGTGGCCTCCTGGGGGTCGGTCGTGCCGGAGCGCACGAGGAAGCCGTTCTCGCCCTCGGTGACCGTCGTCTGGACCGTCGGGTCGCTCTCCCCTGCCGTCACCAGGGCGTTGCGCATCTGCTCGATGGAGATGTCGCCGGTGTCGTAGAAGTCGATCTCGGTTCCGCCCTGGAACTCGATGCCGAAGGTGACGCCGCGGACGGCCAGGCCGACCAGAGCCAGCGCGGTCATGACCGCAGATATGGTGAGCAGGACCTTGCGATAGCGCATGAAGGGAATCTCGAAGGAGAAGTGGTTACGCATTGGTCACACCCCCCTTCCCAGCACGCCCACGTGGGGCCTTGAGAGCCTCCTGGGCCTCCTGGGCCTCGGCCAGGTCGTTGGCGACGCCCCAGAAGCCGGGGTGCTTCTGGATGGTGCCCAGGCCCAGCCACCTCAGGGCGGGAGCCTTGAACAGGAACATGGTGGCCAGGTCGCAGAGGATGCCCAGCGCGGTGGTCAGGCCGAAGCCCTTGACCGGGCCGACGGCCATGAAGAACAGCGCGAGGGCCGTCACCAGCTGGACCGCGTCGGCATCAAGGGAGGTCGAGATGCCCTCCTTGGTGCCGCCGATGGCGGCGTTGCGCACCGAGCGTCCCATGCGGATCTCCTCGCGGAATCGCTCCAGGACCAGGATCGACGAGTCTGCGGCAGAGCCCGTGGTCAGCACGACGCCCGCCAGACCCGGCAGCGTCAGGGCGAAGGCGCCCATGCGGGAGAGCAGGGCGAGCAGGCCGAGGTAGATGACGCCGAAGACGAACAGCGACCCCATCGTCAGCAGGCCCAGGCCCTGGTAGAAGAAGAACAGGTAGGCGATGACGACGACCGCGCCGAGGCCGATGGCGACGACACCCTGGCGCAGGGAGTCCTGGCCCAGGGTCGGTCCGACGACGCGGCTCTCGGAGTAGCTGAGGGTGACGGGCAGCGAGCCGGAGTCCAGCACCGTCTTGAGGCTCTTGGCCTCCTCCAGCGTGAAGTTGCCCGTGATGGAGACGTTGCCGTCGGTGATGGCGTTCTGGACCGCCGGCGCAGAGTTGACCACGCCGTCCAGCACGATGGCGATCTGGCCGTGGGTGGGGGCCAGCTCGCTGGTGACGTCCGAGAAGACCTTCGCGCCCGCGCTGTCCAGCGAGACGTTCACGGAGAAGTCGCCGGTGGCCGACGTCTGGGACTGTGCGACCGCCGAGGTGCGGATCGAGGAGCCGTCCATGAAGGCGGTGTAGGTGCCCTCCTTCAGCTTGACGTTCTTGGTGCCCGCACCGATCCTGGCCAGCGCGTCCGCGTCGCCGATGGCGTCGAGGCGCACGAACTCGAGGTGTCCGGTCTGACCGATGGTCTGGATGGCCGTGTCCGCGTCGGTGGCACCGGGGATCTGGACCAGGATCGAGTTGGTGCCCTGTTGCTGGACCGAGGTCTCGGATGCGCCCAGCGCGTTGACGCGGTTCTGGACGATGGCGGTGGCGGTGGCCATGTCCTCTGCGCTGGGGGCCGTCCCGTCGGTCTTGGTGGCCGTCAGGATGACCGAGACGCCACCGCGGATGTCCAGGCCCTGCGTGATGCGCTCGGCGGGAGGCATGAAGCCGACCGCGCAGGCGATCAGCAGGACGACCAGCGCCAGGAGCGTGAACTGGTACGGACGTGCCGCGGGGCGACGTCCTGCGCGCTGCGACCTGCGCGCATTGTTGCCGGAACCCTTCTCGGTTGCGTTCCAGCGGTCGACACCCGTTCGGGATGACGACGTGCCTTTGTCTCGTGCCATGGGTTGTACTTCCATTCCTCGAAGGTTTAACCGCTCCATCCTACTCTTTTTTTGACGGAGGTTAAACCCCCGAGAGCGAGTTGGCACGGACACTTGGCCCTCGAGGCACGACAATCCCGCATACCTCCTGATGACAGCCGCCCTACCAGTCCTGCGATGCAGGCGAGGACATCCATTCATCCAGGAACGCACCGAAGGTCCCCGCGACGATGGCCGCACGTGCCCGGCGCATCAGGTCCAACAGGAAGTAGATGTTGTGCATCGACAGCAGGATCGACCCCACCATCTCCTTCTGGCGGACCAGGTGGTGCAGGTAGGCACGCGTGTAGCCCCCCGTGCAGACCGGGCAGGCGCACTGCGGGTCGAGCGGGGTGCCGTCGTGGGCGTGCCTGGCGTTGCGCAGGTTCACGCGCCCCTCGTGCGAGAAGGCCGAGCCCATGCGTGCCGTGCGCGTGGGCAGGACGCAGTCGTACATGTCGATGCCGCAGGCCACGCCGCGCACCAGCGTCGTGGGGTTGCCCACGCCCATCAGATAGCGGGGCTTGCCCTTGGGCATGTGCTCGCTCGCGAGCGGTGCCAGGGTCTCGAACATGACCTCGTGGCTCTCCCCCACCGAATACCCACCGATGCCGTAGCCCGGGAAGTCCGCGACCGACTCGAGATGGTGCAGGGAACGCAGTCGCAGGTCCAGATCCATGCCGCCCTGCACGATGCCGAAGAGCGCCTGGGGCGTGCCCTGCGCCGTCAGGTGACCCGCAGCCTCGTGCGATGCCCAGCAGCGCTCCGCCCACATGCTGGAAAGCTCGACCGCGCGCTCCACGAAGGGACGTGGCGAGGGATAGCCCGGGCACTGGTCCAGCTGCATGACGATGTCGGCTCCCAGCTTGCGGGCGATGTCCATGTTGTCCTCGGGCGTCCAACGCACGTAGCTGCCGTCATAGTCGACCGCACGGAAGGTCACGCCGTCGTCGGTGAGCTTCACGTGGTCGCCGTGGCTGAACACCTGGAACCCGCCCGAGTCGGTCAGGATGGGGCCATGCCACTGCATGAACTCGTGCAGGCCGCCCAACTCGGCTATCAGGTCCGCCCCGGGACGCATCGAGAGGTGGTAGGTGTTGTTCAGAAGGATCTTGGTGCCCAGCTCGGAGAGCGTCTGCGGTAGGAGCCCCTTGACCGTCGCCTTGGTGCCCACGGGCATGAAGATGGGCGTGGGCACGTCGCCATGGGGCGTGTGCAGCACGCCGGCACGGGCATGGGTGGTGGGGTCCTCCGCCTCTATGTCGAAGGCGAAGGGCCTCGAGCAGGCATCACACATGGTTCGCTCCGTCCGCCTCCGCCATCTGGCGCTCCAGCCAGCGGGCAACACCGTCGTCGTAGACCGACTCGCAGACGTCGTTCGCACGCGCCTTCACCGCATCGTCCGCGTTGCCCATGGCAACGAAGATGCCGCAGGCGTCGATGAGCGGCGCGTCGTTCTCCGAATCCCCGAACGCGACCACGCAGGACGGGTCGAGGTGCAGATAGTCCATCAGCCACCGTGCCGCGGTGCCCTTGGTGACCCCGGGAGCCGTGATCTCCAGCTCCTGTCGGCCCATGCGAGCCACCTGATAGCCACCGAGATGGCGTATCGCATCGATGGCGCGCTCGCAGGCTGCGGGAGACGGCAGCGAGCAGCCCAGCTTGTCCACGCCACCCTCGGCGGCCTCGACGGCGCCCCTGATGGAACGCACCTGATAGCGGCCCTCGCGGTGCGTGAGCATGCGCTTGGCGAAGCGCACCGCCTTGCGCGCGTAGCGTCCCATGCCCGTGTGCAGGCTGCCTCCGGAACCCCGCAGCTCCCTGACGGTGGGGGTGCGTCCGGAGACGATGTAGCTCGCCCCGCGCCATTCGAAGTAGGCATCGCCATCGATGAAGCCGTTCCATCCGGGACGCAGCGGCTCCAGCGCATCGAGCAGCCCGAGCGCCTCGTCGCGGGTCAGGGGTCGCTCGAACATGACGCCGCCGATGGTGTCGTGGATGACCGACCCATTCGTG
>CACYWP010000017.1 GCA_902778135.1 uncultured Coriobacteriaceae bacterium | reverse complement strand
GCTTGCAGGAAGGACAGATTTTGTTAATGTAATCAGAACATGCAAAGCAGTTAACTCCGCAGTAGGCTATTTGGGTATTCATCACGCGCTCCTAAAATCTCGATTTGTATTAGTCATTTATAGTTTCCGGCTAATCGATTTTATCATTACTCTTCTTGACCATAATATTGTCCGCTGGCTTATCCCACTTAAGTTCTTCAGCAAGTGTCCTGCTTACACTTTCTGCCTTTCTTTTCCTCTTTGCTCTTTTATCGATCTGTTCCTGCACTGCTGCAAATTTTACCGTCGATATGATTGCCATGTGAGCATCATGCAAGACATATCGATTACCTGTGGGATTTGATTTCAGCACCTCGACATTTCCTGTGTATTTTGCATTCGTAAGTACTGTTTCGATAGCCCGTTTACTCCATCGCTCGCTTCCTCTTGGTGATGGGATATGCTCCTCTGCAAGGGCATCGATGATACCGCTATAGCTTTTTCCATCCAGGTATAGTTCAAAAATGTGGGATACCACAGCGGCTTGATAGGCGTCACATATCAGTTCTCCTTGATCATTCTTCTTATATCCATAACAGGGCTTGCGGTACAGGCCGCTTTCTCCACTTTCTGCACGGAATCGCAATCCCATTTTATGTTTTCACTGCGATGCTCATTTTCTGATTGATTAACAGCGGAACGCAGACTTAATTCCCATTCCGGATAACTCGCATCGACATCTATGTCCTCTTCCATGAAGTAGATGGTGACACCGGCACTGACGAGAGCTCTTATAGATTCAATCACCTCAACATTATCCCGTCCGAATCGTGACAGGCTTTTCACTACCACGACTTCAATCTGCTGACTAATACAGTCATCCAGAAGACGGGTAAACTCTCTTGTTTCCTCAGAGAGAAACAAGGCGCTGACCGTCACCCGGCTGTCATGAGCCAAACAACAAAGCACGCCCTATTTCAGGCCTTTTTACCCCTTATGTGTTAGTAAACAGACGGTCTCCACGTGCTTGGTGTGGGGGAACATGTCGACCGGCGTGAGGCTGGTCAGGCGATATCCTCCCGCCAGCAGCTGCTCGAGGTCCCGGCGCTGCGTGACGGGGTTGCAAGAGACGTAGACCACTTGGCGTGGCGCCAGCGTGATGACGCCAGAGAGGAACTCGGGCGTCGAGCCGGCGCGTGGCGGGTCCATGATGACGACGTCCATGCGCTCGCCCCGACCGGCGAGGTCGCGCATGAAGGCGGTGGCGTCCGCGCAGAAGAACTGGCACCGGTCCCTCAGACCGTTGATGCGCGCGTTCCTGCGTGCGTCGGCAACGGCCCCCTGCCCGACCTCGACGCCCGTGACCTGCAGGCCAGGCACCTGGGCCGCGGCACAGAGCCCAATGGTCCCGATGCCGCAGTATGCGTCCAGCACGCGCATGCCGCGTTCCAGCCCGGCCCCCTCGATGGCCAGGCGATACAGGCGCTCGGTCTGGGAGGGGTTGGTCTGGTAGAAGCTCGTCGGCCCGATCTCGAAGGTCACGCCCAGCAGCTCGTCGCGTATCGTCCCGCCACCGTAGAGCGCGCGCGACGTCGGTCCCAGGATGGCGTTCGTGCGACGCGTGTTGGTGTTCAGGGCGATGGCGGTGACGTCGGGGGCGTGCTTGACGATGCGTCCCACCAGCTCCCGCTCGCGGGGCAGGCGCTCGCCGTTGGCGACGATCGTCAGCAGCAGCCCGCCGGTCTGCCAGCCGGCGCGCACCACCGCGTGGCGCAGCAGCCCGCGGCCCTTGTCCTCGTCGTAGGCCGAGACGTGGCACAGCTCGGCGGTGCGGGCGAAGGAGTTGAGGACGCGTCGGCAGCGGGGGTCCTCGACCAGGCAGCTGCGGCAGCGGACGATGTGGTGCGTGCCACGGGCGAAGAAGCCGCTGCGGATGGAGCCCTTCGGCCCCGGCGCGAAGGGGGTGGCCGCCTTGTTGCGATAGGCCACGGGCTGGTCCATGCCCACGATGGGGGAGAGCGTCCCCTCGTCGCAGCTGGCAAGCAGGTCAGCGAACAGCTCCTCGACCTGGCGCTGCTTGCGCTGCAGCTGCAGGGGGTAGGGCACCGCGAGGGTCTCGCAGCCCCCGCAGCTCTTGGCGATCGGACAGGTGTAGGTCTTGTATCCCATGGTCCTAGTGTAGCGCTGACGGCCGGCCGGGCAGTGCGTCCATCGGCGCGCGCCCGTCGCGCAGGCCTCCTCGGGAGCCGCTCGCGTGCCGGGGGCGTCACTCGCCAAGCGGCGGCCGGTTGTCCGTTTTTCGCTGGTAGACCGCCTGATGGCATGATCGTCCAAATATCTTCGCCGCCTCCCGATAAAGCCTTCTCCGAACGGGGTCGTTCGGGTATGGTGTTGGAGCGTGCGTACTCGTACGCCCCAATGTGGAAAGCAGCGGCCAGCCGACCCCTCGTCGCACATCGGCGGCCGCATTCGGCCTGAGGAGGAACCATGGCAAAGGAAGCACCTGTCAAGAACGTCGTCCTAGTTGGCCAGGCTGGCACGGGCAAGACCATGCTGGCCGAGGCCATGCTGCATCTGACGGGCAAGACCACTCGCCTGGGTGGCCATGCCGGCACCAAGCCCACGCTCGACTACGATGGCCAGGAGGGCGCCCGCGGGTTCTCCATCTCGACCACCATGGCTCCCGTCGACTGGAAGGGTGTCCACATCAACGTGCTGGACGCCCCCTGCTACCCCGACTTCGTCGGCGATGCCTACACTGCCATGAGCGCCGCCGAGACCGCCCTGTTCGCGGTTGACGCCAACGACGGTCCCCAGACCACGACCACCCGCCTGTGGTTCGCCGCCGAGGACCTCTCGATCGCCCGCGCCGTGGTCATCAACCGCCTCGACCGTCCCGAGGCCGACTTCAACATGGCCCTTTCCGCCTGCAAGGAGCGCTTCGGCAACAACGTCGCCGCCATCACCATCCCCATGGGCACCGCCGAGAACTTCTCCGGAATCATCGACGTCGTGCACATGAAGGCCCGTCACCTCGAGGGCACCAAGGTCGTCGAGGGGGACGTGCCCGCCCAGTACGCCAGCGCAGTCGAGTCCGCTCGCGAGAGCCTGGTCGACCTGGTCGTCGAGGCCGATGACGAGATCATGATGAAGTACCTCGAGGGCGAGGAGATCACCCAGGAGGAGCTCGAGAGCCTGCTGGCCGTCGCCATGCGCGAGCGCGTGCTCGTGCCCGCCTTTGCCGCCTCCGCCGTCAAGGAGGAGGGCATCATCTCCCTGCTCAACGCCATCGTCGACTGGTTCCCGACCATGGCTGACTTCGGTCGCATCCCGCTGGTCAACGGCGAGCAGCTGGACATCTCGCCGGACGACGACCGCCCGGTCACCTTCGTCTTCAAGAGCCTCAACGACCCGCAGAACGGCAAGCTGTCCTTCATCAAGGTCCTGGCCGGCACCATCACCCCGGGCCTCGAGCTGACCAACGCCCGCACGCGCAAGACCGAGCGCCTGGGCCACCTGTACAGCATGACCGGCCGCGACACCACCGAGATCAAGAGCGCTGCCGCGGGCGACATCTGCGTCGTCCCCAAGCTGGACGCCCTGACCGGCGACACCCTGTCGGTCACCGGCAAGGTCGAGGCTGCCGCCTTCCGCTTCCCCAACTCGCTGTATCGCATCGCCATCGAGCCCGAGGTCCGTGGCACCGAGGGCAAGGTCTACGACTTCCTGCAGAAGTCCGCTGACGCCGACCCCACCCTCAAGGTCGAGCGCGACGAGGAGACCGGTCAGACCGTCGTCTCCGCCATTGGCGAGGCCCAGGTCTCCGTGCTGCTCGAGCGTCTCGAGGAGCGTGCGAAGGTCTCGGCGCGCACCGTCAAGCTGCGCATCCCGTATCGCGAGACCATCCGTCGCACCGCCACCGGCCATGGCCGTCACAAGAAGCAGACCGGCGGCTCGGGTCAGTTCGCAGACTGCCGCCTGCGCATCGAGCCGAACCCCGACATGGGCTACGAGTTCCTTGACGAGGTCGTCGGCGGCGCCATCCCGCGCGGCTTCATCCCCGCCATCGACAAGGGCGTCCAGGAGACCATGGCCGGCGGCGTCCTGGCTGGCTACCCGGTCATCGACGTCAAGGTCGCCGTGTACGACGGCCAGTTCCACCCCGTCGACTCCAACGAGATGGCCTTCAAGACGGCCGCTCGCCTGGGCTTCCAGGACGCGGTCAAGCAGGCCGAGCCGGTGCTGCTCGAGCCGATGGCCCATCTGAAGATCACCGTGCCCGAAAGCTACGCGGGCTCGGTCATGGGTGACATCTCCGCCAGCCGCGGCCGCGTCGAGGGCATGGGCGCCGCCGGCATCGGCGAGACCACGGTCGAGGCCACCGTGCCGTACGCCGAGGTCACCGACTACGCCACCCGCCTGCGCTCCCTGTCGCGCGGAACGGGCGAGTTCGAGCTGGAGATCAACGGCTACGAGCAGGTGCCACGCAACATCCAGGAGAAGCTGGCCGAGGAGTACCAGGAGAAGCGCGCTTCCGGCGAGCGCTAGGATTTGACGAAGGATAGGTGCAGCGACTCGCTCCTGTCCAACGCATAGACTCGGGAGGGGCTTCCGGCAGTGCCGGGAGCCCCTCGGCGTACGGGAGCCTCATGCTATCCGGGCGGCGAACGCGTCGCTGATGCGGTGGGCGTCATCGTCCCAGGTGGGACGCTCGTGCGCGGTGCTGCCGAGCAGGCGGCTGATGTCTCCCATGATGCGCCGGCAGCTGTGGTAGTCGTTCAGCTCGGCGTTGGTGACGTGGATGACCGTCCATTCCGTCTCGTCCCCGTCGAAGCGCTCATGCCTCGGACCGTCGATGATGTCGAGCGCGACCTTCTTGTCAGGCCATCTGAGTGCCATGTCTACCTCCTCGCGTCGTGGTGAGGCGACCTTAGGAAGGCAAGCTCGCACGGGGCTCGTGCCCCAGTTGCCAGAAGCTCGCGCGCATGCGCCTTTCGGCTGGTGCGGGAGCCCTTCGTGCGACGACGAAGCTGGCACGCGCGGAAAGGCTCCACAGGGGGCACACGCGACGGGCCGTGCGGGGCTCCCTGCCCCGTGGTCCCAGGGACGTGCGTCGTTTGTGCGTCCGACGAGACTGCGGCACTCTTTGCTACACTTATAGGGTTGTGCGATAGTTCACAGCACACGTGGCACGCCTCCCGTCCGGACCCGCGTGCCAGCCGCACTTGCCCCTACCGAGGAGGATGCGCACGAGGGCATGGACATAGCGTTATCGATAGCAGTCACCTTCCTGCTTACCCTGGTCAACGGGTTCTTCTCCATGTCGGAGATGGCCCTGTCGACCGCAAAGAAGGTCGTGCTCGAGCACGAGGCCGAGGAGGGCGACCAGCGCGCCCGCGTCGCGGCCGAGGTTTCGGGCGACTCGGGCGAGTTCCTTGCGGCCATCCAGGTGGCCATCACGCTGGTGGGCTTCTTCTCGTCCGCCTTTGCCGCGACCAACCTCTCGCAGCCCCTTTCCGACGTGCTGGTGGGCTGGGGGCTTGGCGGCCAGGTGGCCCACCCCCTGTCGACGGTGCTCATCACGCTCGTGGTCTCGTACTTCTCCATCGTGATCGGCGAGCTCGTCCCCAAGCGCATCGCCATGGCAGACGCCGAGAACGTCGCCAAGTCGGTCGCTGGTCCGGTCAGCTCGTTCTCCACCGTCGCCAAGCCGCTCGTGTGGCTGACGGCCGCGAGCGCCAACGCCGTGGCGACGCTGCTGCACGTGAAGAGCGCTGACGACCGCCAGGATGTGTCCGAGGACGAGATCCGCTACATGGTCACCGACAGCGAGGAGTTGTCCGAGCAGGAGAAGTCGATGATCCACGAGGTCATCGACCTGGGCGACACCATCGCGCGCGAGGTGATGATCCCGCGCGTGGACATGTGCGCCATCGAGGACACCCAGACCTGCGCCGAGACGCTGGAGGTCATGCGTCGCACCGGCTTCTCCCGCGTTCCCGTCTACCACGAGGATGTCGACCGCGTCGTGGGCATCGCCCACATCAAGGACATCATCAGCCCCATCGTGGACGAGGACGCGGGCGACAAGCGCATCAGCCGCTTCATGCGCCAGGCAAGCTACGTGCCCGACACCAAGGACATCATCCCGCTGCTCTCCGAGATGCAGACCAGCCACGACCAGATGGTCATCGTCGTCGACGAGTATGGCGGCACGGCCGGCATCATCACCATCGAGGACATCGTGGAGGAGGTCGTCGGCGAGATCGCCGACGAGTTCGACCCGGACAACAAGTACCTGACCCAGCTCTCCGAGCGCGAGTGGCTGGTGGACGGCCGCTATTCCATCGACGACGCCATCGAGATGGGCTGGCCCATCGACGATTCCGACGAATTCGAGACCATTGCCGGGTTCGTCTTGGAGCTGGCGGACTCGGTGCCCCAGCCAGGCGACGTCTTCGAGCGGGACGGATACCAGTTCCACGTGCAGTCGATGCGCGGAAGGCGCCTGTCCATGCTGCGCGTCACGGCACCCGAGGCGGTCGAGGCACAGGACGAGCCGACCGAGGACTAGCCCGGTGCAGACGGCCCGGGCAAATGGCTGCGGGCTCGGGTCCATCGGGATGGGGATGGTGTGGGCCGGCCATCTGGGACCCCGCCTCGGCCCCGATGTGCCTGATGGGTATGTTTGTGCCTCGCGTGCACGTCAGCATGCCAATTTACTACAATGAATGAGTATGACCCTCGAAACAGGAAGGCACTCCCATGGCAGGGCTCATTGACATCCTGCGGGTCGAGATCGGACCCGAGAACATGGTGGCGCGCGTGCGCATCGCCGAGGGCGGCCCGCTGATGACCAGCGAGGACCTCGAGGGAACGGCGCGCGTCTATCGCGTGCTGCCCCATATCGTCGAGCACGCCTGCCTGGGCGATGCGGGCACGACGTTCCGTGACGCGATGGGCAACACCGAGATCGCCCACCTGCTCGAGCACGTGACGGTCGAGCTGCTGGCCCAGACCGACCTGGCGGGAGACATGCCGGCGGGGCGCACCTGGGTCGACGAGGTCGACGACCGTACCTACGAGATCGAACTGGCATGCCCGGACGACGTGCTGGTGGCCGCGGCGCTCTCCACGGGCGCATGGATCCTGGACTGGGCCTATGCGGGCAAGAGCGACCCTGAGCCCAATGTCAAGGCGATCGTCGGCGGACTGGTGGACCTGGTCGAGAGCGTCGGCGACGAGGGGGAGGACCTGGTCATAGACTATGGCCCCGTCTGGACGGACGACGAGGACGAGGTCGAGGAAGACGGCCAGGACGCATTTGACGAGGGTGACGACATGGAGGGCGACCTTCCGCAGGACGAGGGGCCTGCTCCCGAGGAGGAGCCTGAGGCCGAGGAACCCGAGCCGGAACCCGAGCCCGAGCCGGAACCTGAGCCGGAGCCCGAGCCCGAACCCGAGCGCCCGCTGTGGACGCCCGCCCCGGTGGTCACCCGCTCGGCGCGCCCCCGCGGCGAGACGCCCGCCTCCGAGATGGAGGCCGAGCTCGACGAGATCATGGCCAGCTTCGAGTCTGCCGGCTCGCATACCGTGTTCGATGACGTGAGCATGCCCGAGCTGTCGGTCATCGACCCGAGGGACAATGCCTCCGAGGAGGTCGAGCCCGATCCCACCTTCGAGCCCCAGCCTGACGACGAACATGAAGATGGCGAGGTAGAGGGCGAGAACATCCCCCGTCCCCGTCCGGTTCGCTAGGATGTAGTAGTTTTTGTGATGGCTTGCGGGCCTGTGTCCCGAGGCTTGGAAATGAGAGGAAGCTGGAAAAGCGCTTCGCATACAACAGGAAGGAACTGACATGACCGCTAGAGGTGCTCTTGGATTCGTGTTCGGCAGCATTGCCGGCGTCGCGGCTGGTGTAGCTGCTGGCATGCTCATGGCCCCGCGTTCTGGCGCCGAGAGCCGTGCCATGGCTGCCGATGCCATGAACGATGCCTGGGATTCGGCGGTCGACGCCTACGAGCGTGGCTCCCGCGTCGTCAGCGACAAGGTCGGATCGGTGCGCCCCAGCGTCGACGCCACGAGCGACGAGCTGCGCGCCAAGGTCGACCTGGCCCGCGAGCGCATGGACCAGCTGCGCGACTCGCTCTCCGAGACCGTCGCCGCCACGTCCGCCCAGGTGCAGGACGCCGTGACCAGCGTCACCGAGAAGGTCGCCGAGGTCGCCAACGAGACCGCCGGTGCCGACGAGGTCGAGGCCGAGGGCGTCCAGGTCGAGGTCGTCGAGGCCGAGGAGGCCGCCGGCGAGGTCGTCGAGACCGTCGAGGTCGAGTCTGCCGCCGAGGCCGAGTAGTACCCATCACGCAACGTTACGTGCGGGGCGTCGCCCAAGGGCGGCGTCCCGCACGCGTATCGGAGGAAGCCATGCTCAAGCTCAGCCAGATGACCGGTGTCGCGGTCTACGCGCCCAAGGGGTCGCACGGAAAGGCCGCGCAGACCTTCACGCGCATGGGCAAGGTGCACAACACGGTGTTCGCCCCCGACGGGCGCCGCGTGGTGGGGTTCCTGGTGTCCCGGCCCGACCTGGCGGGGATGGTCAAGCGCCCCGACGTCTTCCTCGCGCTGGACTCGATAGCGCCTTGTGATGGCGGCGTGCGCGTCGTTGGCGGTGACGAGAGCTATGACGATGCGGCATGGAAGCGCCTTGAGCTGGATTGGGACAGGTGCATCATCTGGGTGGGCATGGATGCCAAGACGACCGATGGCAAGGTGCTGGGCTACGTGAACGACGCCTCGTTCAACACCAAGACCGGCCAGGTCGAGACGTTCATGGTCGGCGATGGCGGAGTGGCCCAGTCCCTGGTCGGGTCCGTTCAGATACCGGCGGAGATGCTGCGTGGCTACGAGAGGGGCTTCATGCTCGTGGCGCCCGAGGCGGCCGGCATGGCGCTGTCGGGCGGCGTCGCCGCCAAGGCGGGCGAGAGCTATGCCAAGGCCAAGCACGAGGGGAAGAAGGCGGCCGAGAAGGCAGGCCGCGCCGCAGGCCAGGCGGTGGACAAGGGCTCGAAGGCCCTGGGCAAGCAGCTCTGCCGCACCAAGGGCATGTTCTCCTCCTTCGTCGACGAGTTCAAGAAGGCAAAGGAGTAGGGGTGCCCGCTCCTGGTCTGGCCTATGCCCTGCCATTCGGGCATCGGCAGTTGCTGGTTCCGTAGGCTCGAAAACCGTGTACAATAGCCATTCGTGTGGCCAATGGCCACATCCTGCAACCGAACGAGAAGGGTCCTTGATGAAACCTCGACCTCACAGTCGATGACCCCTCGGTGCCCTGTTGGCGGTGCCGTGGGGTAGCCCATAGCCCGCGGACGACGCTCATGCGACGTCGTCCGTCAAACCAACAGAGGAGTTCGCATGATCTATCTGTCCCAGATGCTGGGCAATCCCGTCTACGACCTGGAAGGCGAGCGCATCGGTCGCGTCAGTGACCTGGGCATCGCCACCGGCGAGGTCTTCCCGCGCGTGACCGCGTTGGCCGTGGAGGGTCCCGGCCGCACCCCGCTGATGATCAGCTGGCGCAAGTACGTCGACGACTTCGACGAGGACGAGATCACCCTCAAGGTGGTCGCCACCGACATCCGCTTCTCCTACCTCCAGCCCGACGAGGTGCTGGTGGCACGCGACCTGCTGAACAAGCAGATCGTGGACACGCGTGGCATGCGCGTCGTACGCGTCAACGACCTCAAGCTCTCCGACACCAGCTCGTCCCAGCTGCGCCTGCTGGGGGCGGAGGTGGGCATGCGCGGCATCCTGCGCTCGCTCTCCCCGCGCCTGGAGTCCCTGACCTGCCGCATCGCGCGGGCGGTCGGACACCCCATGCAGGAGCGCATCATCGCATGGAACTACATGGACCTGCTGGAGCGCGACCTGTCCAACGTCAAGCTGTCGGTGTCGCACAAGACCCTCGACGAGCTGCATCCGGCAGACATCGCCGACATCATCGAGCGGCTGGACCCGCGCCTGCGCGGTCAGGTCTTTGCCCAGCTGGATGACGAGATGGCGGCCAACGCCATGGCCGAGCTCGACGACGACGGGCTGGCGGCGCGTCTGGTCAGCGGCATGGAGGACGCCACCGCCTCGCGCGTGCTGTCGGAGATGGACCCCGACGACGCCGCCGAGCTGGTCTCCGAGCTGGACTACGAGCGTGCCGAGAAGCTGCTCTCGCTGATGGGCGTCAGCGACCGCGCCGCAATCAGCCAGCTACTGGGATATCGCGAGGACACCGCCGGCCGCATCATGACCCAGGAGTTCGTGTCGCTGGGCGAGGGCGAGACGATTGCCGATGCCATCGTGACGCTGCGCGACCTCGAGGAGGACTTCGAGAGCGTGCGCTACGTGTATCTGGTGGACGGCGAGCAGCATCTTACCGGCGTGGTGACCCTGCTCGAGCTGCTTACCAACGATCCCGACACGAGGCTCAAGACGCTCGCGCGCACCGAGCCCATCACGGCGAGCCCCGAGGACGACCAGGAGGACGTGGCCGAGAACATCTCCAAGTACAACCTGGCCGCAATGCCCGTGGTGGACGATGACGGGCGCATCCTGGGCATCGTCACGGTCGACGACGCGCTCGAGGTCCTGCAGGAGGAGCACGAGGAGGACCTGCAGATAGCGGGTTCGACGGCAGGCGCCAGCTCCGACGACCGGGAAGGCCTGCTCTCCCGGCTGCTGACCAGCGAGATGTGGTACTTCTTCTGGGCCATCGGCGCGGTTGCCTGCTCGCTCCTGTCCCAGGCGATGCTGGGCGACGGCCTGCCGGGCATGACGGCGGCCCTTGCCATGCCCATCGCGCTGACGGTGGCCGACGCCATGGCGCGCTATGCCATCAACAGCTACCTGGAATACGACGAGGACGACGAGGACGCACCCACGATGCTCGGGTTCGCCCTGAAGGGCGTGGTGGTGTCCGTGGTGTTCGCGGCCCTCGCCCTGCTGGTGGGGCGTGGCGTGGAGGGCGTGGTCTCGGCCGCGCTCATCCCGGACGATGTCGTGGGGGAGGTGGACGGGCTGGTCCGCCTGCTGGACTGCCTGGACGACGGGCTGCTGGCGGCAGCGGCGACGATGGTCCTCTCGTTCGTCAGTGCGCCCATCTACCTGACGACCCTGCGCAACCGTGACCGTGCGGGCAAGGATACCAGTGGCATCGCGCTGCACATCGTCGCGCTGGCGGCGGCAACGGTGCTGTTCGCGGCCTGCCTTGGCACCATCGCCATCGTGAGGATGTGATGGCGATGGCAGCTCGTCGAAGCAGGAGGCGCATGCAGGAACGTCCGCCGCGCACCCCGCTGGAGCCCATGAGGGTCCTCGCGGCGATGGGACCCGGCATGGTGGCGGCCTTGGCCGGTGCCGATGCCGGTGGTGTCGCCGCCTACTCCAACTCTGGGGCCCTGTACGGGTTTGGCCTGCTCTGGACCGTGCCCATCATGTGCCTGCTGCTCATCGTGGTGCAGGAGACGGCCGCGCGCATGGGCTGCGTCACCGGCAAGGGGTTCGCCTCGCTCATCCGCGAGCAGTTTGGCGTGCGCCTCTCGGTAGTGGCCATGCTGGCCCTGCTGGTGTCGAACGCGACGGTGACGCTCTCGGAGTTCGCGGGCATCGCGTCGGGCATGGCGCTGTTCGGCGTGCCGACCTACGTGTCTGTGCCGGTTGCCGCGCTGGCCATCTGGTTGCTGACGATGAGCGGGTCCTATCGGCGCATCGAGAAGATCCTCCTGGCCATCAGCTGCATCTTCCTCACCTATGTCGTCGCTGCGTTCATGGTCGGGCCCGACTGGGGCCAGGCGTTTCACGACACGCTGCTACCGCCCCTGTCCGGGGACCTCAGCTACCTCTCGCTCATCGTTGCGCTGGTGGGCACGACCATCGCCCCGTGGATGATCTTCCTTGCCCAGAGCAACGTCGTGGAGCGCGATGCGCGCGAGGACGACATTCCCTACCAGCGCATCGATACGGTGACGGGGTCGGTCGTCGCCAGCGCGATCTCGTGGTTCATCATCCTGGTGACCGGGGCGGTGCTCTATCCTGCGGGCATCGTGGTGGCAGGCGCCGAGGACGCCGCCGTCGCCCTCGCCCCGCTGGTGGGCGACTATGCGCAGGCGCTCTTCGGAGCCGGGCTGATAGGGGCCTCCTTCCTGGCGGCCTGCGTTCTGCCCGGCATCACGTCAAGCGCCATCTGCGAGGCCTTCGGCTGGGAGCACGGGTCCGATCGCGACTGGCAGGAGGCGCCCATCTATCGCGGCATCATCACGGCCATCATCGCCATCTCGGCCGTCGTGGTCCTGCTGCCCGGCGCCGACCTCTTTGGCATCATGATGGCGGCCCAGGTCATCAACGGCGTGCTGTTGCCGGTCCTGCTGGTGTTCATGGTCATCATCGCCGGCGATCGCCATGTCATGGGGCGCCATGCGAACGGGCCCACATGGAACGCGCTGACCTGGTTCACGATCATCGCGGTCACCATCCTGACCATCATCATGTTCGTCCTGCAGGCCATGGGCTGGTAGGCATGCGGTTGGCGGGCCGCGCCCGCGCCTGTGACCAAGGAGGGTGTTACTGCTCACGGCCCGGCCAGCGGGGTCCCACCGGAACTCCTCTGAGGCCGCTCCGCCCGTCGGCGCGGCGTTTAGCGAGGACCTAGCGAGCGAAGCGAGCGTTTCCGCAGCTGCCGCGTCGTGAGGGCGGAGCGCTTGGCCGAGGGGGAGTTCCGGTGGGACCCCGCTGGCCGGGCCGTGAGCAGTAACAGGAGGGTCGGGTCCCTTCGTCGCGTCGGGCCATACCACTTGATGGTGCAGGGTCACCTCTGCTATAGTAAACAGTCGAGCGCGTTGGATGGGTTCGGGTGACGCAATGTTCCGAACCTGGTCAGGGCCGGGAGGCAGCAGCCATAAGGAGCCTCTGGCGGGCACCCGTTCCCATCCAGCGCGCTCCTTTCATGTCTCGACGCGACCGCGCTGCGACCGGGGGCTGCCATGGGCTTCATCAACTTCATCATCGACCTGCTGCACGACCCGCGTGCCGCCATAGCCAGCTGGATCGCCGCTGGTCCGCTGGCCGCCTACGGGTTCGTGTTCCTCATCATCTTCATCGAGACCGGCGTCGTGTTCTTCCCGTTCCTGCCGGGGGACTCGCTGCTGTTCGCCTCGGGGTTCTTTGCCCAGGGTGGTGGGTTCAACATCTTCGCCCTGCTGGCCGTTGCGTGGTGCGCGGCCATTCTGGGCGACCAGTGCAACTTCTTCATCGGCCACTTCTTCGGCCAGCGCATCATCCGTTCGGGCAAGGTCAAGGCGATGACGCCCGAGCGCATCGAGAAGTCCGAGGCCTTCCTCGACAAGTGGGGCAACCTGGCCATCTTCCTCGGTCGGTTCTTCCCGTTCATCCGCACCTTCGTGCCCTTCCTCGCGGGCATGGGCGGCATGAAGTGGCACAACTTCTTCGCGTTCAACATCATCGGTGGCGTCACCTGGTCGACGCTGTTCATCCTGCTGGGCTACTTCTTTGGGGGCATTCCCTTCGTGCAGGAGCATTTCGAGCTGCTCATCGTGGGCATCATCGGCGTGAGCCTGGTGCCGACGCTGTTCGGCCTGCTGCGCAGCCGTCTGGGGTCGAGCAAATAGCCACACCCGCGCCCCAACGCACGGGGCGGCGACACCCGCATGCCACGCAAGGCCTTGCGCGTACGACTCGCACGGGTTTGTCTGCGTTCTTTTTTCGTGTGAGGGTTTGATGTGCGGTGTTGTCTGCGCTTTTACCTCCCCGCAGCGAGCGGCCTCTGTTGTTTGCGTTTTTCCCTACGCAAACAAACGCGTACTCTGCGTTCGTAACGCGTGGAACCAATTCAAAGCACAGACAACTCAGGCGCGATGGCCGACCAACGGGTTCCAACTGCTGCGAGGTCGTGGGAATACCGTCCCGAACCTGCCGTATACTTGAGATTCACGTGAATGGGTCCGGAGGCGCGCATGGAATCGCTGTACACAAAATACCGGCCACAGACGTTCGCCGACGTCGTCGGTCAGACGCATGTGGTCACCACGCTCGAGCGCGCCGTCATCGAGGGGCGGACGAGCCACGCCTACCTCTTCTGCGGGCCGCGCGGCACGGGCAAGACCACCATGGCGCGTCTGCTGGCCAAGGCCCTGATGTGCGAGCAGGGCGAGGGTCATCTGCCCGATGGCACCTGCGAGCAGTGCCGACTGATCGCTGCGGGAGAGCATCCCGACGTCTACGAGCTGGACGCCGCGTCCCGCACGGGCGTGGACAACGTCCGCGACGAGATCATCAGCCGGGTCAGCTTCGCCCCCGTGCGTGCCCCGTACAAGATGTACATCATCGACGAGGTCCACATGCTGACGGTGGCAGCCTTCAACGCGCTGCTCAAGACCCTCGAGGAACCGCCCTCGCACGTGGTGTTCGTGCTCTGCACGACCGACCCGCAGAAGATCCCCGAGACGATCCTGTCGCGCGTCCAACGCTTCGACTTCCATGCCATCGGCAACGCGGACATCCAACAGCGCCTGGCCTACATCTGCGACCGGGAGGGGTTCGGTTACGACCCCGAGGCGCTCGAGCTGGTCGTGCGCCATGCCCGCGGCGGCATGCGCGACGCCATCTCCGAGCTGGAGCAGCTCTCCGTGTCGGGGGGCGGCAACATCACGGTCGACGTGGCGCGTGACGTGTTGGGCGAGGTCTCGGCCTCGACCTTGGAGCGCATGAGCCTGGCCATGGCCAACCGTGACGTGCCGACCCTGTTTGCCCAGGTGGAGTCCCTGGTCGAGGTCGGACGCGACCTGTTGCAGTTCACCCGTGCCCTGGCGGCACGCCTGCGAGACGTGTACGTCGTCGCCGCGATTGGCGCCAAGTCGGGCACGATCCAGGCCTCCGACGACGAGCTTCCGGCCATATCCCGCGAGGCGAAGGCCTTCGGGTCGGTCGACCGCGTCGCGCGTGCGCTGGGCCTGCTGTCCGACGCCTCGACCGAGATGCGCGTTGCGCCGAACCAGCGACTGGTGCTGGAGGTTGCGCTGACCAAGATCGCCCGGCCCCAGTCGGAGCTGACGCTGGAGGCGCTGGCCGACCGGGTCTCTTCGCTGGAGCGCCAGATTGTGGCCCTGTCCGCACCGGGCTCCCGGAGAGGTGCCGAGGTCGCCGACGAGCGCAAGCCCGCGCAGCGTCCGGCGGGGGAGCGCCCCTCGCCGACGCAGCGGCCCACCGAGGAGCGGCCACAGGCGATGCGGCCGCCCGCGGCGCCCTCCGAGCATGCCGAGAGGCAGGCTCGGCCTGCGACAGAGGGGGAGCGCCAGCTGCAGCCGACGCCGTCGGCCCAGCCTTCCGCGACACGCGCGTCTCAAGGTGAGGCGCCCACTCGGGCGACGGCTCCCACGCGTCCCCAGCCCCAGCCCCAGCCCCAGCCCCAGCCCGCTCCGCACGCCAGCGCCAATCGGCAGCCCTCGGTCCTCCCGACTCCCGCACCGGCACGGCCGGCGCCCGAGCCCGTCGCCATGCCGGACACGTCCCAGCCCCGGCCCGAAGCTTCTCCGCAGGCGTCGGCTGCCGCCGGCACCACCGACCCGGGCGAGCTGCAGCGTCGCTGGAAGCGGGTCGTCGACGGGCTGCTCTCCTCGCGACCCCAGCACGGCTCGCTGCTGATGAACTCGACCATCGTCTCGGATGACGGTGCCCAGGTGGTGGTCTCGTTCCCCAAGGGCTCGTCGTTTGCGTGCAGGATGCTGGAGCGTCCCGACGTGCGCGCCAGCGTCGACCCGATGGTCAACGACGTGTTCGGGCCACGTCGGGCATACTTCGTCGAGGGTGCCGAGGCGGCGGCTCGCGTGGCGGCGTCCCAGCCATCGCCCAGCGCGCGGCCTGCTGCCCCGGCGGCACAGCCGGCGGAAGCGCCGCGGCCTGCACCGCAGGCGGCGCCCGAGCCACAGCCGGTACCAGCGCAGCAGCCCAAGCCGGCACCTCAGCCGACGTCCACGCCGAAGCCCGCTCCGCAGCCGGCGCCCGCACCCCAGCCCGCTCCGACGACCGCCTACGCGGCCCCGTGGGAGCCCGAGCCGTTGGGCGACGACGTCGTTCCGTATGACGACTATGACATGACGCCCTACGAGGAGGATTACGCCTTTGGCGAGCCCGAGTTCGTGGTGGCCCCGAATGTGATGACCACTTCGGCGCAGAGGGGGGCGATTGCCCAACCAGAGCCTCAGCCTGTGCCCGCGCCTCGTCCTCAGCCCGTCGTCGTGCCCGCGCCCGCGCCGCAACCGACGGTTGTGCCCGCACCGCAGCCCAAGCCGGCACCGCAGCCCGCGCCTGCGCCGCAGCCCACGCCCGTGCCAGCGCCGCAGCCCGCACCCCAGCCCGAGCCGCATCCGGCGGTTGTGTCGACGCCACAGCCCGCACCCGCGCCTGAGCCCCAGCCCGCACCCGAGCCTGCCCCAAAGCCGGTCGCCCAGCCGGCCCCGGCCCCGACTCCGGCTCCCAAGCGCAGCTCGCGCCGCACCACGGGCATACCCTCCGACATCATCGAGATGATGGCGGAGATCTTTGGCGAGGGCGTCACCTACACGTCAGAGCCGCCCGAGGACGAGCAGGACGAGGTGCTCGACGAGACGGAGGGTTCGGAAGACGGCTATGATTCCGAAAGCGAGTATGCCGACGAACCCGTCGATGATGCCGATTACGATGACGAGGACTAGCCACGACACGAACGCGCCCACGCGCGACATTCGCTAGGAGGACCACCCATGAACATGCAACAGATGATGAAACAGGCACAGAAGATGCAGCGACAGCTGGCCGAAGCCCAGGACGAGCTGGCGGACGTCGAGGTCACCGGCACTGCCGGAGGGGGCATGGTCACCGTCACCGGCACGGCGGACGGCTCGATCACCGGCGTACGCATCGATGGCTCGGCGCTGGGACTCGACGAGGAGGATACCGATATGCTGCAGGACACCGTCCTGGCCGCCATCAACGAGACGCTGGCAAAGGCCCAGGAGGTCACCAACCAGCGCATCGGCGCCCTCACCGGTGGCATGGGCATGCCCGGAATGCCGGGGATGTTCTAGGAATGGCCTCCTTCGACCCCACGACCAGCGACGGGCGTGCGCTGCAACGCCTGCTTGACGAGCTTGGACGGCTGCCGGGCATCGGTCCCAAGTCCGCCCAGCGCATCGCCTACCATCTGCTGGAAGCCGACATCGAGGAGGCCCGCCGCCTCTCCGACGCCATCATCGAGGTCAAGCGCCAGGTGCACTTCTGCCCCATTTGCTTCTCGTACGCGACGCGCGACACCTGCGACATCTGCGCGGACTCGCATCGGGACCAGACGACCATCTGCGTTGTGTCGGAGCCGCGCGATGTGGCCGCCATCGAGAAGACGGGCGCCTACCATGGGCTGTATCATGTGTTGGGGGGTGTCATCTCTCCCATGGACAAGGTCGGCCCCGACCAGCTGCATGTCCGCGAGCTGATCGGCCGTCTGGCGTCGGGGGAGGTGCAGGAGGTCATTCTGGCCACCAACCCCGACGTGGAGGGGGAGACCACGGCAACCTACCTCGCACGTACCATCAATCCCCTCGGGATGACGGTGTCGCGCCTGGCGAGCGGCTTGCCCGTGGGTGGCGACCTCGAGTACGCTGATGAAGTCACCCTGGGCAGGGCCATCGAGGCCCGCCGAAGGGTGTAGATTAGAGACTCAGAAGAGTCGGAAGGAACTAGTATGGCAGCTGACGAGAGGACACCCCGCCACGGTCGTCATTCGGCCGCGGGACGTCATGCCGCACCCCAGGCGGCCCCTTCTCCCGAGACGCAACCCGGAATCGTCACCGATGCGCTCGAGGAGGCAATCCCGCAGATCGTCCCCATCATCGACGGCGACCAGGAGACCCAGCTGGGCGACGCGCCGCGTCCCATCGGCGTCGACCCGCAGGAGACCGGGTCGTTCGCGCGCATCGACGCCTCGGAAGGCGCCCGCGTGACCACACGCGTCAACGCAAGCGAGACGGCATCGTTCCGCCTGGAGAACTCGCGCCCCATGGAGGCGGTGCGCATGAGCTCGACGGGGCGTCCGCAGGTCGAGCGCCATGAGACCGAGGTCAAGTCCAACAAGCGCGTGTTCGCCATTCTGGGTGTCGCGGCGCTGCTGGTGGTCTGCGTCATCGGGTGGCTGCTGGCACGCGCGCTGGTCTCCGTCGAGCAGGTTCCCGAGGAGACCGTCGAGGAGCAGGCCCAGGCGACGGGCGACGAGGGCATCGAGTATCGCGGCACGACGTACACGCTGACCGCTCGGGAGGACGGCACCTACGCGCTGACCAGCACCTCGGAGGGTTCCGAGGGGATGGCCACGCTCTACGAGCTGTCGGGCACGCCGGTCACGCTGGTCCTTTACAACACGGTCTTCGTCATTCCGGAGAACCTGCCTGACGGCACGTGGGACCTCATCGCCCATCCGCTGGGCGGAGGCTCCGTCACCCAGCAGGTCACCGATGCCGAGGGCAACCCCATCGTGCGCGAGGGCAAGATCGCCCAGGCAACGCTGGTGGGCGGGACCATCCAGGTGACGCTGGAGTCGGGCGAGCAGGAGAGCATCTCGCTGGAGTAAAGATTTTTGAAATTGACACTAGACAAGCGAGGGTAGTTCTGTGTAACATATCCCTTGCACCAGATGAACGGGGTGTTAGCTCAGCTGGTTAGAGCGCCGGCCTGTCACGTCGGAGGTCGAGGGTTCAAGTCCCTTACATCCCGCCATTGCATTCCCAAGCCTCCCTCTCGGAGGCTTTTTCTTTTTTTGATGCGTCGCACGGATCCATGGGCGGATGCGTACGCGTCTGTTCCTTTCGGTCGTCCGTACCGTTCGCGACTCGGACAACTCCTTCACGTAGGCTGACCTCGCAAGTAGGGAACACCATGTCTGGCACGGGTGTCAGGGCGAGTTTTGAAATTGTATAAAATCGATACTTTGTTTGAAAAACGTTAAGAAATTGACATATTGGCAGCGCTCGTATCGGCTTGCAACAGCGAAGCTCTTGTGTGATTAGGTACTATATGGTCATACGACATATGCTTTACCTTGACTACGCGTGAGGCAGGACGTATCGTGTCGTATCCAACGTACCTGCGAATCCGCCGATATGAGAGGGGATCATCGTGGAGGTCTCCAAGAAGCTCGATTATGCCCTGAGGATGCTGGCAGAGGTCGTCCATGCCCCCGAGGGAGAAGTTGTCTCGGTTCGTTCCGTTGCGGAGAGCAACGGCATTCCCTACTCGTTCGCGCGTACCATCCAGCACGAGATGGTGCGGGCTGGTCTCCTGAGCACGACGCGTGGACCCCATGGCGGCATGACGCTTGCCGTCGACGCGGCCGAGGTGACGCTGCTGGACATCGTGCAGGCCATCGGGGGGCCGGTGCGCAACCTCGAGCGCAGCAGGACGAACAAGTCGTCCATGTTCAATCCCATCTGGGACGAGGTCGAGCTCCTCGCATGGAAGTGCTTGAGTGCGGTAACATTGCAGCAGGTCGTCGTCGACGGCATGGCCCCGGCGGCGCGCGAGGGATTCAGCTTCGAGGCGGTGCCGGTTGCCGAGCTTGTGTCGGAGTTGGAGGCACTCGAGTAACCATGGCAGATTCCCCTCGCGTCCCACCCGACGATGCGTCGCTCGCATCGTTTCGGGCGCTCGTCCTGAGACGTGGACGCGAGCTGTACCGCGACCTGCCCTGGAGGCGCACGCGCGATCCCTACGCGATATGGCTGAGCGAGGTCATGCTGCAGCAGACCCAGGTCAGCCGGGTCGATGGGCGCTGGCAGCGATGGCTGGAGCGCTTTCCCACGATAGATGCCCTGGCGGCGGCCTCAACGACCGACGTCCTGGACGAATGGCAGGGCATGGGATACAACCGCCGCGCCCTCGCGCTGCGCATGGCTGCCCAGGCGGTGTCGGCACAGGGCGGCGTCATGCCGTGCGAGCATGCCGACCTGGTGGCGCTCCCAGGCATCGGTCCGGCGACGGCGGCGGGCATCCGTGCATTCGCGTACGACCTGCCGGGCGTGTACCTCGAGACCAACGTGCGCACGGTGATGCTGCACGAGCTGTATCCGGATGCGGTGCAGGTACCCGACCGCGAGCTGATCCCGCTGGTGGAGGCGACCTGTCCACCCGACGCCAGCAACCCCGAAGACGACCCCCGTACCTGGTACTATGCGCTGCTCGACTATGGCGCGTACCTCAAGAGGACGCTTCCCAACCCATCACGGCGCTCCAGCGGGCACGTGCGACAGAGTCGCTTCGAGGGGTCGCATCGCCAGAAGCGGGCGATGGTGGTGCGCCTCCTGCTGGCGCATCGGGATGATGGGGGAGTCGGCCCGGATATGCTGGCACGGGAGCTGTCGGCGCAGGAGGTGCGGGCCGGGCGAGACCCGATGGGCAAGAACGATGTGACGAGCCTGCTCGAGGAGCTGGCGCGCGAGGGGTTCTGCCATCGGGAAGGCGATCTCTGGCAGACCTAGCATGTCCTGCCATGAGGACGGCCGTGCCAGGACATGCTGCCCATTTTGGTCGTGTCTGCTAGGTATTTCGGCCGCGCTGGAGTACCATGTAGTACATGCTGGCCGGGGGGCCAGCGGTACCGCACTTATCAGCCGTGCGCCCGTGCCGCAGCCTTTGCGACGGCGCACACGAAGGAGAGGAGTGTCGCATGGCAGTAGACTTTGAGAGTTCGCAGACGAAGAAGAACCTTGAGGCCGCCTTTGCCGGCGAGTCCCAGGCCACCAACAAGTATGCCTACTTCTCCAGCAAGGCGAAGAAGGAGGGCTACGTCCAGATTTCCGACATCTTCGCGGAGACCTCTGGCAACGAGCGCGAGCATGCCAAGCTCTGGTTCAAGTACCTGCACGGCGGCGAGGTGCCCAGCACGCTGGACAACCTGAAGGCTGCCGCTGACGGCGAGAACGAAGAGTGGACCAGCATGTACCCCGAGTTCGCCAAGGTCGCCGAGGAGGAGGGCTTCAAGGAGATCGCGGCCAAGTTCAAGCTGGTCGCCAACATCGAGAAGGCCCACGAGGAGCGCTATCGCAAGCTCGCCGAGCGCGTCGAGAACGGCGAGGTCTTCGAGCGCGAGGGCGTCAAGGTCTGGAAGTGCCTGAACTGCGGTCACCTGCACGTTGGCGAGAAGGCGCCGAAGGTCTGCCCCGCCTGCAACCATCCGCAGAGCTACTTCGAGGAGCAGTCGGTCAACTACTAGACCGTTCCCAGCGGCGGGCTCGCCCCCCGTCGTCACGTGGCTTGCAGCCGCCCGTTCCCATTCCGGGAGCGGGCGGTTTTTCGTATAGCGTGCGTTCGCTTTCCCCTATGTTTCACCGTCGTAACGGTCGGCTGTTGTCGCGAAATATTCCTAGCAAAACGGTAGACTTCATACCCATGAAGAAGAAGCACACATACAACTGGCTTATCTGCCTTGGGCTTTACATGCCCAAGCCCAAGCTCGCGCAGGGCTAGGGCCACCTCCGCTTTCTTCTGCCACACGGGCACGGGCTGCGCGTCCGAGTGCCTAGACATCAGGAACTAAATAAAACCCATCACGTCGACGCCCGCCGAGGCCGACAGCCGACACACGAAAGGGAAGCGCCATGTCGTTCGAACTCGACCCCACCTTCGCCCAGGATCCCGCCAAGCACTTCGATACCCTGCAGATCCATGCCGGATTCGCCCCCGACCCGACCACCGGGTCGGCCGCGCTGCCCATCTACGCGACCGCCGCCTGGCAGTTCGACGACGCCGAGGACGCGGCGGCAAAGTTCGCGCTGTCCCGACCGGGCAACGTGTACAGCCGCCTGACCAACAGCACCACCGATGCCATCGCGGCGCGCGTCGCCGCCATCGAAGGCGCGGCCTCCGCCGTCGCCGTCGCCTCGGGCCATGCTGCCGAGATCCTGGCCTTCACCAACATCGCCAAGGCGGGGGACGAGATCGTCGCATCCGACTCGCTGTACGGCGGCACCTGGAACATCCTGCTGCACACGCTCGACGACCTGGGCATCAAGGCCACCTTCGTTCCCAACAACGACATCGACGCCTTCGTCGCCGCCTCCACCGAGCGCACGAAGTTCTGGTACGTCGAGACCATCGGCAACCCGCTGGTCGACGTCGCCGACGTGCCCGCGTTGGTCGAGGCTGCTGCCTCGCTCGACCTGCCGGTCATCGTCGACAACACCTTTGCGACCCCGTACCTCTATCGACCGGCAGACGATGGGGCGGCCGTCATCATCGAGAGCCTGACCAAGTGGCTGGGCGGGCACGGCGCCACGATCGGTGGCGCGGTCATCGACGCAGGCACCTTCGATTGGGCAAAGGTCCCCGGCAAGTTCCCGACGCTGACCGAGCCTGACGAGTCCTATCACGGCGCCATCTGGACCCAGGCCGCACCTGCCGCGCCGTTTGGCACTCGCGTGCTGGCCCAGCGCCTGCGCGACATCGGCCCGACCCTGTCCCCGTATGCGGCCCAGCTCATCGGCCTGGGCATCGAGACCCTCTCGCTGCGCGTCCAGCGTCATTCCGACAACGCGCTTGCCGTCGCCCAGTTCCTCAAGGACCATCCCAAGGTCAGCTGGGTGCGCTACTCGGGTCTGGAGGACGACCCCAGTCACGAGGTCGCCAGCCGCATCCTGCACAACGGGTTCGGAGGCGTCGTGGTCTTTGGCGTCAAGGGCGGGCGCGAGGCAGGGCTGGGCGTCATCAACAACGTCAAGCTCCACACGCTGCTCGCCAACGTGGGCGATGCGAAGAGCCTCATCATCCATCCTGCCTCCACCACGCACTCGCAGCTGACCGCAGAGCAGCTCGAGGCCGCACACCTCTCCGAGGACCTGATCCGCCTCTCGGTGGGCATCGAGAACGTGGACGACATCATCGCCGACCTCGACCAGGCCCTCGCCGCAATCTAGGGCTGGTCGTCGCGGGGCACGTCTCCCCTCCTGTGACGCTCTCCCGAACAGAACGTGCCCACACGAGGGGTGCCAGCTCCCCCTGGCACCCCTCACCCATATCCCGAGGGTCTCTGCGGAACGGGAAGGCCGAAAGTGTTCAGGAAATTCCGTTAGTCAGAGAGAGATAGCGCAAGTAGGAGAAGATACAAAAGTTGATATGGTATCTACCTGCGGTTATCTCAACACGGACTCTCGCGCAAACCGGTAAGCGGCGTATGAATCTGCTGACTACCGGAATTGCTTGAACACTTTGGCCTTCCGGCGCGCGCATATCGATCAGGACGAGCGAGTGTCGTGCTTTCGGTACGACCTGTCGATGACGAGTGCGGGCCGGGAGCCTTGGGGGGTGACGAGGTATTCCCGAAGCGCCACCCTCTTCTTCTGGATGGCTTCCGGCGCGTTCCGCAGCTTGAGTCCCATGGCCCTGCGAATCGCCAGCACGGCGTTCAGGAAGTCCTCGTCGTGCTCAAGCTGCCATCGTGTTATTCCGACATATTGGTGTCCCATGGCATCAAGGATGATTCGCCGGTCGGAGTCTATGCCGAGCTGCTCCTTCGACGAGTGGTAGAGGGTGCTGTCGCATTCGACGTCCAGATGGAACTCCCACCAGTAGAGGTCGCAGACGAGGCTCTTTCGCTTTGTCTGGGACCTTGCTCGCTCGGTGATGGGAATCTCGACATTGTGCTGGGGAATCGGAAGCTGGTATCCGCCCAGCTTGCTTGGTAGGCAGAGAAGCATGAGGACGATGGACTCCATGGGGGAGGCGGAGTCATCGACCACGTACCTGAGCAACGGCCTGATTGCCTTTGCACCCCGCCTGCCCCCCATCCGCCTGACGAACGTCTCGAGCTGGGCTGCGCTTGTCAGGGCAGGACGCTCCTGGAAGCCGCGCTCGCTGGCGTCGTCGATCGCATACCCTCCGCAAAACTCGAGCATGAGTTCAAGAAGGTCCGCGTAGGGCAGCGACGGGGCCAACTGGACGAGCGTCGCCTCCGGCGAGCTGACGAACACGTTGTGGTCGATTCTGCAAAACGATCCTTCGGGAAGGGGATGCTCGCAGAGATGCGTGACGATGCCGCCACTGGCCCTTTGCTTGGATCTCCTGTCGACGAGCACGTGAAGGGGCAACTCGCATATGTGCAGCTCTGAAAGGGCGGCCGATAGGGTCTCGTCCTGTCGTGCGCCAAATATCCTGCCCGCGGAACCGGAGGCGGTGCGCACGAGTGGCTTGATTGTGCGTGCCGACGATGTCGAGTTACGAAGGGAGGTGGCCCTGCAGCGCCTTATGCCCCCAGAGGGGTCAAGATCATGGCAGCGCCAGAACTCGAGTGCGGATTGGTGCGATATGAACAGGCGAGCAGACAAGCGTTCCCCCTTTGCGGAGCCTAGAGGCCAAAACCGTTCAGGAAATCCCGTTAGTCAGTAGTACCGCGAACGAGACGGCCTTACGGACGAGTGGGAAGACTCAGATTACCTGCCAAGATGCCCTGCCATGATTGTTTGTCCGGCGAACGGTACCGCGAATCAGTGCTGACTAACGGGATTACTTGAACGGTATTGGCCTCCCGGCTCCGCAAAGACGATGGCTGTTCTCGTGGTACCCCTCCATGCAGGCCATCCCCTATCATGGAGCGCAGGAAATCTGCCACGTCACACGTCTGGGGGAACGGTTCATGCCACGAGAGTCCAAGCGGGCCAAGCGGGAGCGCGCCATCGAGATCTGTCGTCGCATGGGGGAGCTATATCCGCATGTGGAAAGCGCGCTCAACTTCACGACGCCGTTCACCATGGTCATCTGCGTGCTGCTGTCCGCCCAGACGACCGACGTCGCGGTCAACAAGGTCACACCCGAGCTGTTCGAGCGCTGGCCCGATGCCGAGGCCATGTCCCAGGCGGACCCCGCAGAGATTGCCGAGGTCATCCGCTCGATCGGCTTCTACCGCAGCAAGTCCGCCCACTGCGTCGAGGCGGCCCGCATGATCGTCGCCGACTTCGGCGGCGAGGTCCCGCACACGATGGAGGAGCTGACCCGCCTGCCGGGCGTGGGTCGCAAGACCGCGAACATCGTGCTGAACAAGGCTTTCGGCATCGTCGACGGCATCGCGGTGGACACCCACGTCTTCCGGCTGGCGACCCGCTGGCGCCTGACCAACAAGCCGACGCCCCTCCAGGCCGAGCAGGACCTGCTGGACATCCTGCCGCAGGAGCTGTGGGGTCCAGTCAACGAGCAGTGGATCCACTTCGGCAGAGACACCTGTCGGGCCCAGCGGCCGCTGTGTGGCGCGTGCCCGCTGGCAGACATATGCCCCAGCGTCGGCAAGGCCGACGGCAACCCCAAACCAAAGGCGCGCAGGCGTGCCAGCTCGAGGAGGTCATGATGACGACGCTCGGAGACGAGAGGTATCAGCGGGAAGCCGACGGCTGCCAGGTGCCGGGACAGCGGCACTTCTGCTCCTGCCGCGACCTGGCGTGTCCGCTCAATCCCAACAACCCGCGCAACCGCGAGCTCGGCCGTGGGTGCGACGGCTGCATCCGCAAGTGCATCGCGCTGGGCGAGATACCCTCCTGCTTCTTCAACGAGGTTGGTGGCACCGTGGAGGGCTGGGATGACTTCACCTACGCCGGCTTCGTGAGCTATTGCCACCAGCACGGGGTGCCCCAGCAACCCTAGGGAGTCGCCTGCGGAGGTCCCACCCGCCCTGCGGCAGCACCTGCAGGCCCTCGTAGTTGCCGTTTAAATCCCCAGCGCGCACGCGTCACCGACGTGTCGCCACTTCCTTCGTGCCAATGGCCGACAATGTGGACGCATATATCGTGCCGCCCTGCGCCATGGCTTGGTGTGCGGGTGGCGCTTGCATCGCACGTGCGGACCACGACGACGGAGGAAACCATGGGTTACAAGCGCGATGTGGACTACATCCTGACCGATGAAGACGCCTTCATGATGGGCAAGGGCGTCTGGTATCGCAGCTACGAGAAGCTGGGCGCTCATCCAGCCATGTCGGGTCGCACCAAGGGCTATCACTTTGCCGTCTGGGCCCCGAACGTCAAGAGCGTGCATGTCATCGGAGACTTCAACGACTGGGAGATGTGGGCCAACCCGCTGGGCCTGCGTCCGACCGGCGGCGTGTGGGAGGGCTTCATCCCGGGCGTCGAGGAGGGCCAGCTGTACAAGTACGTGATCGAGACCGAGCAGGGCGACCTGCTCTACAAGGCCGACCCGTATGCCTTCCAGGCCGAGGTCATCCCCGGCACCGCTTCGCGCACGGCTGACATCGCCGGCTATCGCTGGGGTGACAAGCGCTGGCTGACCAAGCGCAGCGAGGTTCCCCACATGAAGAACCGCCTCAACATCTTCGAGGTGCATCTGGGCAGCTGGAAGCGCCACAACGACGGTCTGTCCGGCACGGGCGAGCCCGACGCCGAGGACCACGCCGGGTCGTACCTCTCCTACGAGGAGCTCGCCGAGGACCTGGTGGCCTACGTCAAGGAGATGGGCTACAGCCACATCGAGCTGCTGCCCGTCATGGAGCATCCCTTCGACGGCAGCTGGGGTTACCAGGTGACGGGCTACTACGCCCCGACCAGCCGCTTCGGCACCCCCAGGCAGTTCAAGCGCTTCGTCGACATGTGCCATCGCGCCAACATCGGCGTCATCCTGGACTGGGTGCCCGGCGGCTTCTGCCAGGACGCGCAGGGTCTGGCCAAGTTCAACGGCGACATGCTCTACGAGAACGCCATCCATCCCAACTGGGGCACCTGCAAGTTCGACCTGGGCCGCAAGGAGGTCCAGTCCTTCCTCATCTCCAACCTGCTGTACTGGATCGACGAGTACCATGCGGACGGCATCCGCATGGACGGCGTCACCAGCATGCTCTATCTCAACTTCGGCATCGATGACCCGCGCATGAAGAAGTTCAACGAGAAGGGCACCGAGGAGGACCTGGCGGCCATCTCCTTCATCCAGCAGCTCAACGAGACCGTGGGCAAGTACTATCCCGACGTCATGATGATCGCCGAGGAATCCACCGCATGGCCGCTGGTGACCCGTCCGCCCGAGGTCGGCGGCCTGGGCTTCAACTACAAGTGGGACATGGGCTGGATGAACGACACCCTGCACTACTGCCAGACCGACTTCCCGTTCCGCCCGGGCAACCACAAGCTGCTGACCTTCAACACGATGTACCAGTTCAACGAGAACTTCATCCTGCCGCTGTCCCACGACGAGGTCGTGCACGGCAAGTGCTCGCTGATCACCCGCATGCCCGGCGACAACTGGCGCCAGTTCGCCGGCCTGCGCTCGCTGGCCATGTACCAGATGACCCATTCCGGCGGATCGCTCAACTTCATGGGCAACGAGATCGGCCAGTACATCGAGTGGCGCTACTACGAGGGCATCGAGTACTTCCTCGCCGACCAGTTCGAGACCCATGGGAAGCATCGCGAGTTCGTGAAGGCTCTCAACAAGTTCTACAATAATCACCCTGCGCTCTGGCAGCGCGCATACGTCCCCGAGGGCTTCGACTGGGTCGAGGCAGACGACGCCGACCAGTGCGTCATCAGCTTCGCGCGCCACTCCGACGACCCCAAGGATGACCTCGTCATTCTGATGAACTTCGAGGTAAACCCCTATGAGGAGTTCCGTCTCGGCGTTCCTCGCCCGGGCGTGTGGGAAGAGGTCTTCAACTCCGATGACGTGGCATACGGTGGCTCCGGCGTGACCAACGAGGGCGCGAAGTTCACCTCCGAGGACAAGCCTTGGAATCATCAGGATCAGTCTATCGTGCTGCGCGTTCCGCCGTTGGGTGGTACGATTCTGCGGTATGTGCGACCTCTTCCGGCCAAGCGTGCTGTCAAGAAGGGGGCAGCGAAGGTCGCCGGCAAGGGCAAGGCAAGTGCCGCGGCCAAGAAGGAGTCGGCATCCGACAAGGGTGCCGCCAAGAGCGCCCGTACCAAGAAATAGCAAAGCCGCTCGGTCCGCGCCAGCAGACCATGCGGCGCGGACCGAGAGCAAAGGATTGAAATGCAGCAGAAGCTATTCGAAGACAAGCAGGACTTCATCAAGCAGTACCGCAGGGCTTGCCGCGCCAAGTATGGCAAGTCGTTCGACAACTGTCGCGACCGCGAGCGCTTCTTCGTGCTCGCCGAGATGATTGCCGAGAAGGCGAACGAGATCAAGGGCGACCTGGACACGACCGGGATGAAGAAGGTCTACTACTTCTCCCTCGAGTTCCTCATCGGTCCGCTGCTGGACAACTACCTGCTGAACTTTGGCATCCGTGACGAGGTTGCCGAGGCCGTTGCCGAGATGGGCGCCGACCTCGACGAGATCCTGCGCCGCGAGGGCGACCCCGGCCTGGGCAACGGCGGCCTGGGACGCCTCGCCGCGTGCTTCCTCGACTCCATGGCCCACAACGGCATAGCCGGCTACGGCAACGGCATGCGCTACCGCTACGGCCTGTTCCGGCAGGAGATCAAGGACGGCCGTCAGGTGGAGAAGTCCGACAACTGGCTGTCCCACGGCTACCCCTGGGAGACCAAGAAGACCGACAGCGCCGTCACCGTCAAGTTCGGCGGCCATGTCGTGCGTCACGAGGACCACGGCCGCTTCTGGTTCACCCAGGAGGGCGGCGAGGAGGTCCTGGCGGTCCCCTATGACGTGCCCGTGGTCGGTTACGGCGGGGAGACCATCAACCACCTGCGCCTGTGGTCGGCCGAGCCGTCTCGCGAGGACTTCGACCTGGACGCCTTCAACGCGGGCAACTACGCCGGCGCCATGAAGTTCCGCGCCGACGTCGAGGCCATCTCCACGATCCTCTATCCGGCCGATGCCGGCGAGCACGGCAAGCTGCTGCGCCTGAAGCAGGAGTACCTGTTCGTCTGCGCCGGCCTGCAGACCATCCTGCGCACCTACGAGCGCGAGTACGGCAAGGACAGGTGGGAGGAGCTGGGCCAGCACGTCAGCATCCACACCAACGACACGCACCCCGCGCTCTGCGGCCCCGAGCTGATGCGCCAGCTGGTCGACGAGAAGGGTGTCGACTTCGACCTCGCCTACAAGATCTGCTGCGAGACCATCTCCTACACCAACCACACCGTGATGCCCGAGGCCCTGGAGAAGTGGCCCATCACCACGCTGCGCACGCTCATCCCGCGCACCTACATGTTCATCGAGGAGATCGACCGCCGCTATCGCGAGAGCTTCCCGCACGACAAGGAGAACTGGCCCGAGCTGCTGTCCCAGAACGCCATCCTGTGGGACGGCGTGGCCCGCATGGCCAACCTCTCGGTCATCTTCTCGCACGCGGTCAACGGCGTCTCCGAGCTGCACACCGGCATCATCAAGGAGACGGTGCTGAAGGGCTTCTACGACACCACGCCGGAGAAGTTCAACAACAAGACCAACGGCGTCTGCCATCGCCGCTTCCTCGGCAACGCCAACCCGCCCTACGCGCGCCTCATCACCGAGGCCATCGGCGACGAGTGGCTGGATGACGCCACCGAGCTCGAGCGCCTGGTCAAGTTCGAGAACGACGCCAGCTTCCTCGAGGAGTTCGAGCGCGCCAAGCAGTGGGACAAGCAGCGCCTGGCCGACTTCATCAAGGAGAAGTCCGGCGTGACCCTGGACACCTCCATGATCTTCGACGTCCAGGTCAAGCGCTTCCACGCCTACAAGCGCCAGCTGCTCAACGCCTTCAAGATCCTGGACATCTACAACCGGATCCTGTCCGACCCCACCTTCGACCCGGCTCCGACGGCGTTCATCTTCTCCGGCAAGGCGGCCCAGAGCTACACCTTCGCCAAGGAGGTCATCCGCCTCATCAACTCCATCGCCGAGGCCATCAACAGCGACTCGCGCGTCAACGACAAGATCAAGGTCGCGTTCGTGCCCAACTTCGCGGTCTCCAACGCCGAGCTGATCTACCCGGCCACCGAGATCTCCGAGCAGATCAGCTGGGCGGGCTCCGAGGCCTCCGGCACCTCCAACATGAAGCTGATGATGAACGGCGCCATCACCTTGGGCACCTACGACGGCGCCAACGTCGAGATTTGCGAGCTGGTGGGCGAGGAGAACATCAAGATCTTCGGCCTGCGCACCGAGGAGGTCGACGCGCTGCGCGCCAGCGGCTCGTACTATGCGTGGGACGTCTACAACGCCGACCGTGGCCGCATCGGCCGCATCGTCGACGAGCTGACCGACGGAACCCTCGCGCACCTGTCCGGAAACTTCGAGTCCATTCGCGACGAGCTGATGGTCAACAACGACCACGACCTCGTCCTGAAGGACTTCTATTCCTACGTCGAGGCGTGGAGCCAGCTGACCGACAGCTACGCCGACCGCCGCTCGTGGAACAAGTCCGCCATTCACAATACAGCTCGGTCGGGTTATTTCTCCAGTGACCGAACCATCAGTGAATACGCGGATGACGTTTGGCATATTGGAAAGTAATCTGCGGGTTAGAACGAAAGGAGAGTTCTATATGAGCAAGAAGGAATTGCTAGCAATGCTTCTTGCCGGCGGGCAGGGAAGCCGACTCTACGACCTGACCAAGGACGTAGCCAAGCCGGCGGTGTCGTTTGGTGGCAAGTACCGCATCATCGACTTCCCCCTCTCGAACTGCGCCAACTCGGGCATCACAGCCGTTGGTGTCCTGACGCAGTACCGGCCGTATCTGCTCCACTCCTATCTGGGGACGGGTTCTGCCTGGAACATGGAGGATGGCGTTGCCATTCTGCCTCCGTATGCCACCCAGACCGGTGGTGCCTGGTACGCTGGCACGGCTGACGCCGTGACCCAGAACCTGGGCTACATCGAGATGAACGATCCCGAGTATGTCATCATCCTTTCGGGCGACGCGCTCTGCCGCATGGACTATGCCGACATGCTCGAGACGCACAAGAAGAACAACGCCGAGCTGACCATCGCCGTCATGCCGGTGCCCTGGGAGGACGCCTCCCGCTTCGGCCTGCTCGTTGCCGACGAGACCGGCCGCATCACGGAGTTCCAGGAGAAGCCGCCTGTGCCCAAGAGCAACCTTGCCTCCATGGGCATCTACATCTTCAACAAGCAGCTGCTGGTCGACGAGCTGCGCCTTGACGATGCCAATCCCGACTCCAGCCACGACTTTGGTGGCGACATCATCCCGAAGCTGCTGGCTGACGGCCGTCGCCTGTTCACCTACAAGTTCGAGGGCTTCTGGCGTGACGTGGGCACCATCGCCTCCTTCCATGAGACCTCGATGGAGCTGCTGGGCGACGAGCCCGCCTTCGACCTCTTCCAGAAGGACTTCCCGATCATGTCCAACACCCTGTCGTATCCGCCGGCATACTTCGGCCCGGATGCCCAGGTTGACGACTGCATCGTGGGCAACGGCTCCAAGATCTACGGCGAGGCAGTCCACTCGATCATCTCCATCGACTCCGTCATCGGCAAGGGCGCCGTCGTCAAGGACGCCGTGCTGCTGCCGGGCGCCATCGTCAAGGACGGTGCGAAGGTCATCAACGCCATCGTGGGCGAGAACTCCATCATCGAGGAGGGCGTCGACTTTGGTAGCGCCGACGCAGACAAGGACTACGCCTTCTGCGGCAACAACGTCGTTATCGGAAAGGAGGAGTAGAAATGGCAAAGGTCATCGGCCTCATCACCGCTAACTACTCCACCAAGTTCCCGAGCGCCCTCACCGACAGCCGCCCGGCCGCCTCGGTGCCGTTCCTCGGCCGCTATCGCGCCGTCGACTTCGCGCTCTCGAACATGGTGAACTGCGGCATCCGCACCCTCGGCATGATCATGCCGTACAACTATCGCTCGCTCATCGACCACGTCGGCTCCGGCCGCGAGTGGGAGCTGACTCGCAAGAGCGGTGGCCTGTTCATCCTTCCGGGCTCTGCCTTTGGCACCTCCCGCACCGGCTCGCGCTTCCTGCTGCGCGACCTGATCCACAACAAGATCTTCCTCGAGCGCGACAGCTCTGACTACGTCATCCTGTCGACCGCCAACTGGGTCTACAACATGGACTACAACGAGGTCGTCGCTGCCCATGCCGCCTCCGGTGCCGACATCACCGTCATCACCCAGGCCGCAAGGGACAAGGACCTCGACGTGGTCGGCCTCGAGATCGCCGACGGCCGCGTCACCGGCATCAAGCACGGCGTCGTCTTCGGCGACACCGCCTTCCTCGACTGCTTCGTCGTCGCGCGCGAGAAGCTCCTCGAGATCATCGACTGGTATGCCAACAACGACTACCTCGACCTGTTCGAGGCCCTGGCCGGCGAGTATGACCGCGTCAACGTCCAGACGTTCGAGTTCGACGGCTATGCCGCCCCGATCTTCAACAAGGACACCTACTTCAAGGCCAACATGGACATGCTCGATCCCAAGATCACCCACGAGCTGTTCTCCATCCGTCCGATCATGACCAAGGCTCACGACAACCAGCCCGCCAAGCTCAACACGGGCGCCAAGGTGGCCAACTCCCGCATCTCCGGCAGCTGCCGCATCAGCGGAACCGTCACCAACTCCATCCTGGGCCGTGGCGTCATCGTCGAGAAGGATGCCGTCATCAACAACGCGATCATCATGCAGGGCTGCGTCATCGAGAGTGGCGCGTGCATCGAGAACGCGATCGTCGACCGCAACAACAAGGTGTCCGCTGGCACCGAGCTGCGCGGCACCGAGGCCTCGATCCTGATCAAGGACAAGGCGTAGGACATGGCATGTGGGACGCCGGCAGGGCTTAGCCTTGTCGGCGTCCTTCTTTTACGGGCCAAAACGAGGATCGTCGTATGCGGCCCCGATTGGTTGTTCGTGCTCAGCACAGAAAAGGGAGTGACCAACAGTGGCTGACAAGATCAGAAGAAAGATCAAGATCCTCTTTGCGGCCTCCGAGGCCGTGCCGTTCGTGAAGACCGGTGGACTGGCCGACGTTGCCGGCTCGCTTCCCAAGGCGCTCAAGGCCGCTGGCGCGAAGGTGGCCGTCATCATGCCGAAGTACGGCACCATCCCCGAGCAGTACACCTCGCAGATGCAGCACATCGCCGAGTTCTACGTGCCCCTGGCGTGGCGCAGCGTCTACTGCGGCATCGACAAGCTGACCCACGACGGCGTGGACTTCTACTTCGTCGACAACGAGGCCTACTTCAAGCGCGACAGCCTGTATGGCTACTTCGACGACGGCGAGCGCTACGCGTTCTTCTCCAAGGCCATCTGCGAGGCCATCCAGTGGCTGCCCGAGCTGCAGGTTGACGTCCTGCACTGCAATGACTGGCAGACCGCCATGGCCACCGTCTTCCTGCGCGAGTTCTACCAGGAGTCCGAGGCCTGCCGCAACGTCAAAACGATCTTCACCGTGCACAACGTCAAGTTCCAGGGCCAGTACTCCGACAAGGTCCTGGAGGACATCCTGGGCCTCGCCGACAACCCCACGGCAGCCGGCCAGCTGTATTGCGACCGCGACTCCATCAACTACATGAAGGGCGCGCTCTGCTACAGCGACATCATCACCACCGTCAGCCCCAGCTATGCCAACGAGCTGCAGATGCCGTTCTACGGCGAGGGCATGGACGACATCTTCCGCCGTCGCTCCAACGTCCTGCACGGCATCCTCAACGGCATCGACGTCGACACGTGGAACCCCGCGACCGACCCGATGGTGGGCGTCAACTATGACGTCGACAGCCTGGAGAAGAAGGCCGAGAACAAGCGTGCGCTGCAGGAGGAGCTGGGCCTCGCCCAGGATCCGACCCGCCCGCTGGTCGTCATGATCGGCCGTCTGACCAACCAGAAGGGCCTTGGTCTCGTGCGCTATGCCATGAACTACCTCATGGAGCGCGGCGTGCAGGTGGCCATCCTCGGCACGGGCGACCGTGACCAGGAAGAGGCCTTCCAGTACTTCGACTACACCTACGGCGACCAGATGCGCGCCATCATCGCCTTCGACAACGCGCTGTCCCATCGCATGTATGCCGGCGGCGACCTGCTGCTGATGCCGTCCGAGTTCGAGCCCTGCGGCCTGTCCCAGATGATCGCCATGCGCTATGGCACGTTGCCCGTCGTCCGCGAGACCGGTGGCCTGGCCGACTCCGTCCAGGCGTACAACAAGTACACCGGCGAGGGCACGGGCTTCAGCTTCGCCAACATGAACGCCGACGAGATGGCTGCCTCGCTGCTCGACGCATGCGAGATCTTCTGGACCGACCAGGACGCTTGGACCCGCGTGCAGAAGCAGGCCATGACGACCGACTTCAGCTGGAACGTCGCGGCCGAGGACTACATGGACATCTACCATGACCTGCATCCCGAGATCATCCGCTGGCAGAAGAAGAAGTAGCGGCCAGACGTCCGTCCAACCGCATCGATCAAGGATCGAGGCCCCGTTCGCACGGGGCCTCATCTTTTCGCGACTCCGGCCCTCCGGGCTGGCGACATGGGCCCCGCAGGCCGTGACTCTCCGGTCGATAGTTTGAAAGCTGCTCCAAAAGCGACTCTATGCGTCTCGTTTTGTTACGAAGTGTTCTATTGGCATGCCAGTGCGCTATCCTAGGAGAACTACTGCCTTATGGGGGAGGCGTTACATGAGAGCCAAGCACGTTTCATCGGACCGCACCTACCGCACCCCGTTCGGGGCCGTGCAGGTCGGCAACGCGGTCAGCCTTTATATCGACGTCTGGGACGAGCCCGAGGCGACGGCCCAGCTCCACCTTTGGATAGAGGACGAGAGCGAAGAGAACGGCGGGCATGAGCACCTCGTCCCGATGGAGCGCACCTCCGACGTCCTGCCCGATGGGGGCATCCGCTTCGTGGCGACAATCACGCCCGACGTGCCCGACATCCTGTGGTACTCGTTCAACGTCACGGCCGCCAACGGCGACGTCTGGCGCTATGGCGCGCGCGAGGGCAGCCAGGTGGGCGAGGGTGGCTTCGCCTATGGCGTCCCGCCCTCGTTCCAGATCACCGTCTACGACCAGAAGCGTGCCGAGCTGCCCACGTGGTACAAGGACGCCATCGTCTACCAGATCTTCCCGGACCGCTTCGCGCGTGACGATGCGTGGCGCGAGCGTGCCGAGGGCGCCATCGACGAGAGCCATAAGGGCATCCCCCGGCGCATCGTGGAGGACTGGGACACCTATCCGCGCTATGACAAGCTCCCCACGGGCGACATCGCCAGCTGGGACATGTACGGCGGCTCCCTGGAGGGCATCCGCGGCAAGCTGGACTACCTCGAGTCGATGGGCATCACGGCCCTCTACCTCAACCCCATCTTCGCTGCCCAGTCCAACCATCGCTATGACACGGCGGACTACATGCAGATCGACCCGATGCTGGGAACCAAGGAGGACTTCTCGCGCCTGTGCGCCGACGCCGCCAAGCGCGGGATCTCGATCATCCTGGACGGCGTCTTCAACCACACGGGCCGCGACTCCCGCTACTTCAACTACTTCGGCAACTATCCGGAGAAGGGTGCCTACCAGGGCGAGGACTCGCCCTATCGCTCCTGGTACAACTTCGAGGAGGATGGCAGCTACAGCGGCTGGTGGGGCAATCCCGACCTGCCCGACGTCGACGAGAACGACCCCTCCTACCGCGAGTTCATCTGCGGCGAGAACGGCGTCGTGCGCTCTTGGCTGCGCGCCGGTGCCCGTGGCTGGCGCCTCGACGTGGCCGACGAGCTGCCCGACGACTTCATCCGCGACATTAAGGCCGCGGCCCTCGCGGAGAAGCCCGACGCCCTGCTGATCGGCGAGGTCTGGGAGGATGCCACCAACAAGCATGCCTACGGTCGCCTGCGCAAGTACTTCCAGGGTGACGAGCTCGACGGCACGATGAACTATCCGCTGCGCCACGCCATCCTCGACTTCCTCACCCTGCGCGCCACGGCGGGGGAGGCCGTCAACCTGATGCAGCAGCTGTGCGAGAACTACCCGCGCGAGCCGTTCCTGTCCTGCCTCAACCTGCTGGGCAGCCACGATCGCATCCGCCTGCTCACCATCCTGGGCGACTCGCCGCATCGCTCGATGCTCTCCGAGGACGAGCGTTACAGCTACCGCCTGCCCGAGGGCAAGAAGAGCCTGGCCGTCAGCCGCCTGTGGGCCGCCACGCTGCTGCAGATGACCCTGCCTGGCGTCCCCTGCGTCTACTACGGGGACGAGGCGGGTGTCGAGGGCTATGCCGATCCGTACTGCCGTGCGCCCTATCCCTGGGACGACATCGACGTCAACTGCCGCACCATCTATCGCAACGCCATAGCGGTCCGCAAGGCCGCGAGCGCCCTGGCAAACGGCAACTTCGAGCCGTTCGCCGTGGGCGATGACGTGCTGGGGTTCTGGCGCGTGGGCATGGCCGAGGGCGACGACACCGTCTGCTGCATCCTGGTCAACCGCAGCCTCTCCAACTCGCATACCGTGCGGGTGCCGGTGTGCGGCGAGGCCGTCGACGATATCGTCAGCGGTCGCGAGGTCAAGGTGATGGCCGCCGACCACTCGTCTGACCATCGCGCCTCGAGGCCCCACTCCTGCTCGAGCGACATGGACCGCGATGCCGAGGTGTTCCTGTGGCCGTTGGGCACCGCCGTCATCTACTTCCACAACAAGGTGCGCCTACAGGCGCCGATGGACCATGCCATGGGCGTCGTGGCTCACATCACCAGCGTGCCCAACGAGGTGGAGGACGAGTCGACTCCGCTGGAAGGCGACGTGGTGTCGCGCCTGGGCACCCTGGGCGAGCCCTCGAAGCGCTTCATCGACTACCTGGCCGAGGCAGGCCAGCGCTACTGGCAGGTCCTGCCGGTCAATCCCACCGACGAGTTCGGCTCGCCCTATGCGGGCCTGTCCGCCTTCGCCGGCAACCCGTCGCTGGTGGAGGGCCTGGGCAGCTCCGAGGGAGGTGTCGACGGCGAGGCCCTGGCCGCCGTGGCCGCAGCGCCCGACACCCCCGAGTACGAGGCCTTCCTCGAGAAGAACCGCGACTGGCTGGTGCCCTATGCGACCTTCCGCGCCATCAAGGCGGAGATGGAGGAGCAGCCGTGGCAGCTCTGGCCCGAGCGCTATCGCACCTACGACCCGGCGCTGTCTGACGACCCCGACCTGGCGGCCCGCATCCGCCTGGAGTGCCACGTCCAGTGGGAGTTCCAGCGCCAGTGGGACGAGCTGCACGAATACGCGCGCTCTCGCGGCGTCCAGCTGATCGGCGACCTGCCGATGTACGTCAGCGCCGACTCCTCCGACGTCTGGTCCGAGCGCGAGCTGTTCTGCCTGGACGAGTCCGGCAAGCCGTTCAAGCAGGCGGGCGCCCCGCCCGACCCCTTCGCGGAGGACGGCCAGCTGTGGGGCAACCCGACCTACGACTGGTCGCACATGCGCGCCACCGGCTACGACTGGTGGATGCGTCGCCTGGGACGCATGTTCGAGCTGTACGACTACGTGCGCCTCGACCACTTCCTGGGATTCTCCAGCTACTACACCATTCCGCAGGGCAAGAGCGCCAAGGAGGGCGCGTGGAGCTTCGGCCCGGGCATCGAGCTGTTCCGCACCGCCTACCGGAAGTTCGGACCGCTGCCGGTCATCGCCGAGGACCTGGGCATCATCACGCCCGCCGTGCGCGCGCTGGTGGCCAGCACGGGCTTCCCGGGCATGGACGTGGTCCAGTTCTTCGACGGCGACGTGCGTGAGGGCTACAAGCCTGCCCCTGGCAAGATGGCCTACAGCGGAACCCATGACACCCAGACGCTGCTGGGCTGGTGCGAGCAGCACTTCTTCGGCGGCGACCCCGCCAACGCCATGGGCGACGAGCGTGCGGTGCGCCTGGCGGACGACCTGTTGCGCAAGACCCTGTGCAGCAGCGCGAACGTCGCGATGGTGCCGCTGCAGGACGTGTTGGGGCTGGACGACGGGTCGCGCATGAACGTGCCCGGCGTCTCCGAGGGCAACTGGTCCTGGCGTGCCACGAGCGGGCAGCTGGAAGCCTCGCGCGAGCGCCTGCGCCGCCTGGCGGAGGAGAGCGGCAGGCTGGCCTAGCCAACGGCTGGCACGACAACAGGCCGAGACCGACGACCCCGATGGCCCAAAGGCTGTCGGGGTCGTTTCCTGCCTCATGTCCATGGCTCCCATGGGGGTGGGCTGGCGGCACGGGCCCCGCGGGCTCCTATGAGGGCGGCTCGTCACGCGCAGTGCGGCGGGAGCGAGGACTTAGCGAGCGCGGCGAGCGATTCCGCAGCTGCCGCGCTGCACGAGACGAGCGCTCTTGCCCGAGGGGAGTCCGCGGGGCCCGTGCCGCCGGCCCACCCCTGGGAGACGCTGCCAATACCTTCCGATTCGGCGCCAATGGCGATGAGAGATTGAACTTCCCCATCCATGAAGTACCATGGGCACCTAGGACACGGTCGTGACCGAGCCATGCGAGGAGGGCGCTCACGATGACGATAGAGATGACAGCCACCAAGCGCGCCCAAGGCGTGCTGTGCGCCCAGGTGCATCTGGGGGATGCCGCCGCCGATGGCACGCTGGTGGTGCGCAATGCGACCACGTCCGGGACGGAGCTGCCGGTACGTCTCGTTCATGGCGAGGATGACGGCGATTGGACGGTGGTCGTTCCCGCCCTTGCCGTAACCCAGGTGCTGACGCTGGCGGCATCCTCGTGGGAGGGAGAGCCCGTCGAGGAGCGGACGCAAAAGATCAACCCCATCACCACGCGCCTCGCCTCGCCGGTGGACGTGTTGGCCCGCCGCGGGCGGCGCATGAAGGGGGAGGTGCCCGACGGACGTCCCGAGCTGGGGGTGTGGGACATCACCGTCGAGCGTCTGGTGGCTGGTCGCGATGGCAATGACGTCTGCCATGGGCATGCGGTGCTCGTGGCGGACGCTGGCCTGGACACGGCGGGTCCCCTGGAGGTGTGCGCCCTGGACGGTCACGGCGTCAGCCTGGGTGCATGGACCTGCCTGGATGACCGCACGGAGCCCGTGCCCGGCCATCCCGCCTTCAGCCGGCGTCGCATCGAGTTCTCGCTGCGCGTTCCCTCGGCGACGTCGACGCTGGTCGTCTGGGTGCGCCCCCAGGACGGCGAGGACGGCAGTCCCCGGGTGCCCTCTGGCTTCATATGCCTGGGACCGCGCCTGACGGCGGGGCTGCGCGAGGTCTGGAAGGCCGTTGCGACGCCCGCGCATGATGACGAGGGCTATGACACGTGGTTCTCCACGAGGCACGCCGCGACGCCTGTCCAGCTGGCCATGCAGCGCGAGAGCTCGTCGGGCTGGAACCTGCGGTTCTCGGTCGTCAGCGTCCTGCGCGGCATGGCGGGTGCCGACGCCCTGCGCGGCATGGTCGACTCCGTGCTGGAGCAGAGCTACGACAACCTCGAGCTGGTGCTGGTCAACGCCGCACCGAACGACCGCCGTCTTGCCGCCTCGGTGCGCAGCCTGGAGATTGCCGACGCGCGGGTGCGCAGCGTGCCCCTGGGAGCCGACTTTGGCGTCGCGGCCGCGACGAGCGAAGGGCTGGATGCCGCGACGGGAGACTTCGCCTGCCTGCTGCGCGAGGGGGACCTGCTGGCCCCCGACGCGCTCTTCTGCCTCGCGCAGACCGTCAAGTTGCAGCCGACGGCTGATGTGCTCTACACCGACGAGGATGGCATCGAGCGTGGTCAGCACGTACGGCCCGTGTTCAAGCCCGACTGGGATCCCGACCTGCTGCGAGGCACCTACTACTTGGGCGGCCTGCTGGCGGTGCGGTGCAGCCTGCTGCGCGACATGGAGCCGATGGACCGCACGCTGGACGGAGCGGAGGCCTACCACCTGGCCCTCTATGCGACCGATGCGGCGCGCTCCGTCTGCCATGTGCCGCGCGTGCTCTACCATGTGCGTGCCGACCGGCACATGCCGGCACCGGGGGCGTCTGGGCAGGCGTCTGGCCTCGTCGCCCTGCGCCAGCACCTGGAGCGTACGGAGACCGCGGCAACCGCCCGCATGTCCACGCGGGTCGCCAACGGCTACGACGTGGCCTACGACGTGGCCGACGCGCCCCTGGTCTCGGTGGTCATCATCAGCCGGGATGATGTCGCGGCGCTCGACCGGTGCCTGACTTCCCTGCGCGAGCGGACGACCTACGAGAACTACGAGGTCATCATCGTGGAGCAGGGCAGCGTCAACCCCCAGACCTTCTCCTACTACCGCCAGGCCGAGGAGGCGGACCCGCGCGTCCGCACCATCTTCCGCCAGGGTGACGGGTCCTTCGACCGCTCTCGTCTGCTAAACTTTGGCGTCTCGCGTGCGCGGGGCGACTACCTGCTGTTTCTGTCGTGCCGGACCGAGGTGACCGACGGCGGTTGGATGTCTCGGCTTCTGTCGCTGTGCGCTCGCGAGGGGACCGGTGCGGTTGGCGGGCGACTGGTGCGTCCCGACGGGACCATCTCCTCGTCGGGAGGGTTCCTCTCGGTGCGCGGGCCGGTGGCGCTGGACCGCTACTGCCTGGCAACGGAGGTCACGAGCCCCCAGCAGACGCTGCCCCATCTGGTGACGGTGGCCTCGGGCGCCTGCCTGATGGTGGACATGGCTGCGTTTCGCAAGATCGGGGGCATGTCGACCTCGTTCCCCGGGCGATTCGGCGATGCCGACCTGTGCCTGCGCCTGCGTGGTCGGGGCTATCGCGTGCTCGTCGACCCGCAGGTCACGCTGGTGCACCACCATCCGCTGTCAGACGATGCGACGGACCAGCCGACCGTCGAGCGGCTGCGGGCCATCGGGCGCCTGTGGGACGCGTGGCCCCATGCGGACCGGTCCGTCGACCCGACGATCGGTCCCAACGTCGATCCCGACAACGGCTATCGCGCCCTGCCCGACTGATCGGCCGGGTGCGGCAGGACCTAGGTGACAGGGCAGAACCGGGCGCGAGGTGCGACGACGTCCGGACGGGCATCCGCCTGGCGACAGGCGGCAGCATGAGGAGCAAAGGATTTCGCATGTTCATAGACCGCGTCTCCCAGCAGCTGACGACGGCATCCGAGCTGTCGGCCGTGCTTCGCGACCTGGACGAGGGAACCGACGCCACGTTGGCCGTCGCGCAGTCGGCGCGACCCCTGCTGGTGGCGGCGCTGTGGGCGCGCGACCCGCGGCCCTGCCTGCTGGTGGTGTCGGGCGAGGAGGCGGCCGACCGGGCGGGCCGTGCCCTCTCGGCATGGCTGGGCCGCGAGCGGGTTGCCCGCTACCCCGAGCGACGCGACTGGCCGTGGTCCGAAAGGGCTGCCGACGACGCGGTGATAGGCGCGCGCTGCAATGCCGTGGCGCGCCTTGCCGCGGGCGAGGCGTGCGTCGTGGTGGCCAGCGCCCGTTCCCTGCTGCGCCGCGTTCCGCCCGCCGGCTCGGGCTACTTCGCGTCCAGCACCTTCGCCGTGGGGGAGGAGGTCGACTTCGCCGACGTGGGGCTGCTGCTGGTGGGCATGGGCTACACCGAGGTCGGTGCGTCCTCCGAGGTGGGCGAGCCGGGCACCTTCCACGTGCATGGGGACGCCGTCGACGTCTATCCCGCGCAGGCGACGTCTCCCGTGCGCATCGAGTTCTTCGGCGACGAGATCGACCGAATCCGGCGCATGGTGGCCTCCACGGGCCAGACCATTGGCGAGCTGCGAGAGGTGTGCGTGTCCCCCTGTCGCGAGATCGCGCTGACGGACAGGACGGTCGGCAATGCCCAGCGTGCGCTGTACAAGGCGTCCCAGGAGTCATCCAAGGTCGCGGCCGACCTGGAGCTGATCGGTGCGCGTGCGGCGGACCCGACGCTGGACCGCTACCTGCCCCAGCTGTACGGTGGCAGCGCGTCCCCCATCGAGCATCTCTCTCAGGACGCGCTGGTGGTGCTTGCCGAGCCGCGCGCGCTGTTCGACGACTGCCAGCGCGCGACCGACGAGATAGCGGCTGCGGCCGGCGCCGCGCACGTGCCCACGGACGGCCTGTACACCTCCCCGCGAGAGATGGACTTCGGGCGCCAGCAGCGCCTCTCGCTCTCGTCCATCCTGCGCCAGGGCGGCGCGGCGACGGCCGAGCTCGAGGTGCGCCAGCCAGCCATCGCGGGGTCTGACGCCAAGCTGATCGGGCGAGTGCGCCAGCTGGTCGCGGACCGCTGTGCCGTGGTGTTCGCCGTGCCCGACCGTGCCGCCCGCGAGCATCTGGAGCTGTCCTTCTCCGACGAGCACATCCCCTTCTCCGAGTCCCTGGGCACCGACCCCGAGAACCGGGTGTCCACCCCGTCCCCCGGGACCCCCGTGGCGGCCAAGCCGCTGCCGCGAGGGTCGGTCACCTTCACCGACCTGCCCGTACCCGCAGGTGTCGTGGTCCCCACGGCCCGGCTGGCCGTGCTGTCGGTGGGAGACCTGACCTCGCGCACCGCGCGCAGGAGCCGCGGGCGTCGCGTGGACGTCACGGCGGTGACCTTCCCCTTCAAGCCGGGTGATTACGTGGTGCATGCGACCCACGGCATCGCCCTGTTCTCCCAGATCGTGCGACAGGAGGTCGGCGGACGGGAGCGCGACTACTTCCTGCTGGAGTATGCGGGCGGGGACAAGCTCTACGTGCCGCTGGAGCAGGTGGACCGCATCACGCGCTACGTGGGGCCCGACGGGGGCAGCCCGCGCCTGACGAGGCTGAACACCGCCGACTGGTCCCGCGCGACCGGCAAGGCGCGCAAGAGCGCCAAGAAGCTGGCGTTCGACCTGGTCGACCTCTACACGCGTCGCTCGTCGGTGACGGGCTACGCGTTCGCGCCGGACACGCCGGCCCAGGCGGACATGGAGGCGAGCTTCCCCTACGAGGTGACTGACGACCAGCAGCGCGCCATCGAGGACATCAAGGCGGACATGGAGGCGGCGCGGCCGATGGACCGGCTGCTTTGCGGCGATGTGGGCTTCGGCAAGACCGAGGTGGCCCTGCGCGCCGCGTTCAAGTGCTGCCAGGACGCCAAGCAGGTGATGGTGCTGTGCCCCACGACCATCCTGGCCGAGCAGCACTTCCAGACATTCTTCGAGCGCTTCGCCCCCTTCGACATCGCCGTGCGGGTGCTGTCGCGCTTCGTCACCCCGGCCCAGCAGCGCAAGGCGCTGGCGGGCTTTGCCGATGGCTCGGTGCAGGTGCTGATCGGAACGCACCGGCTGCTGTCCTCCGACGTGAACCCCTACGACCTGGGCCTGGTCATCATCGACGAGGAGCAGCGCTTCGGCGTCCAGCACAAGGAGCAGCTGAAGAACATGCGCGAGCAGGTGGACGTGCTGACGCTGTCGGCCACGCCCATCCCCCGCACGATGCAGATGGCCATGAGCGGCGTGCGTGACATGTCGCTGATCCTGACGCCGCCACCAGGTCGCCTGCCGGTGAAGGTGACGGTGGGCGAGTATGACCCCAACGTGGTCAGCGCGGCCATCCGCCTGGAGCTGGAGCGCAAGGGCCAGGTCTACTACGTGTCCAACCGCGTGACGACCATCGAGGATGCGGTCGACCGCGTGATCGAGGCCGCGCCCGAGGCGCGTGTCGGCGTCGCCCACGGCCAGATGAGCGCCTCCCAGGTGGAGGACGTCATGCTCCAGTTCTCCGCCCACGAGATCGACGTGCTCGTGGCGACGACGATCATCGAGAGCGGCATCGACAACCCGCACACTAACACGCTGATCATCGAGGACTCGCAGCGTCTGGGCCTGGCCCAGCTCTACCAGCTGAAGGGGCGCGTGGGGCGCGGGCGGCTGCAGGCGTACGCGTACTTCATGTTCCCCGGCGAGGTCCCGCTGACGCCCGAGGCGACTGACCGCCTGCTGGCCTTGGGGGAGTTCCAGGACCTGGGCAGCGGCATGCGCATCGCGATGCGCGACCTGGAGATACGCGGTGCGGGCTCGCTGATGGGGGCCGAGCAGCACGGCAACCTGTCGGGCGTGGGATTCGACCTGTTCACGAGCATGCTGGGGCAGGCGGTGGCGGAGGCACGTGGCGAGGCAGGCGACGTGGAGCTGCCCGAGGTGACCATCAACCTGCAGGCCGACTTCTACCTGGCCGAGGAGTACCTGCCCGACGTCGACAAGCGGGTCCTGGCCTACCGTCGGCTTGCCGCGGCGACCGAGCTGTCGGAGATCGATGCCCTGGAGAGGGAGCTGGAGGACCGCTATGGAGCGCTGCCCCTGGCGGGCAAGAACCTGTTCGACCGCGCGCGCATACGCATCCGCGCACAGCGCCTGGGCTGCACGTCGGTGTCGCTGACCGCCGGCAGGCTTGTCTACCAGGACGTCGAGGTGCCGCGCCACCTGTCGGCCAAGATGAAGCAGCGGCGCGCGCTGGTGCTGCCCAAGTCGCGGGTGCTGAAGTATCCCTTCCACACCGGGCGCGAGGAGGTCATGCCAGCCGCGCTCGGCGTGCTGGAGGAGCTGGGCGGAGACGACGAGGGGGAATAGGACCGACGGGACGACTGTCGTGGCGGACGGGAAGGGACATGGAGCGGGATATGACGACAGGGGAGCGGATTCGCGAGCTTGCGCTGGCCGTGGACGAGCGGACGGCGATGCGCGAGGGGGCGCCGGGGACCCATCCGGAGTTCGACCGGCTCGTGCGGACCATCTGGCGCCTACGGCAGCCGGACGGCTGCCCATGGGACAAGGTCCAGACCCACGACAGCATCTCCACCAACATGGTAGAGGAGGCCTACGAGGCGGTCGAGGCCATCGTCCAGCATGACGTCGCGCATCTGCGCGAGGAGCTGGGGGATGTCCTGGAGCAGGTGCTGCTGCACTCCCAGATAGCGCAGGACGGTGGGGAGTTCGACATCGACGGGGTGTGTCGCGAGCTCAACGAGAAGCTCGTGCGCCGCCACCCTCACGTGTTCGGCGACGCGGCCGCCGCTGGTGCGGTCGACTCGGCGGGACAGGTGCTGGACATCTGGGATGACGTGAAGAAGGCAGAGCGCGCGGCTCGTGGCGAGGGCCAACGGGAGCCGGGGCTGCTGGACTCGGTGCCCATCTCCCTGCCCGCCCTGATGCAGTGCCAGAAGATCTCGAAGCGCGCGGCCAAGGCCGGCTTCGAGTGGGAGAGCGTCGACGACGTGTGGGCCCAGGTGGCCGAAGAGCGTCGCGAGTTCGAGGCCGAGCCACGTGGCAGCGAGGCTGCGGCCGAGGAGTTCGGAGACATCCTGTTTGCGCTGGTCAACGTGGCACGCCACGAGGGCATCGATGCCGAGGAGGCCCTGGCGGCCTCCAACCGCAAGTTCCGGCGACGCTGGGCGGCGATGGAGTCCATGGCGCGCAAGGAGGGGGTGTCGCTGGACGGCCTCTCGACGGAGCGCCTCAACGAGATGTGGGACGAGGTGAAGGCAGGGGAGTGACCTGCCGCGGGGAGGGTCCGCCGGCTGGCCCATTGCCGGTCGACGGAAGGAACCGTCCACACCGTTCGAAGTTACGTCCCCAGAACCGACCGAGGCATGCTATAACTATAGATGCCGGATTCGTTCGGCATGCCAAACACACCTCAAACAAAGCAGTGGCATGGACGTTCAGGCTAACAACTATCAATTTCGCTCTGTTCCCCTTATCCAGAGGGGCGATATGACACGGCTCGGTGGCGTGACCGCCTCCGAGCGGGTTCCTGCCGTCGAGAGGTCCCGGAGCCGTCGCGAGACGTCCGAGCGCCTGCGGGCGAGCCGAGACGCGACCACCGAACGCAGGCCGTCGCGCGAGCGCCGTCGCCCCGACGTCCGCGGCACCGTCGAGCCGACGAGTGCCTACATGGGCGAATCGGGCGTCATCGGCGTCAGCCGCCGCAGCGAGCGCGTGTCGCGGCGTGGCTTCACCCTGGTTCCCGAGCAGCAGCCCGTGCGCGACCGTCGCATGGAGCCCGCCCGACCCTCCCGGGACGAGCGTGCGTACGACATCGCCCCCACCGTGGTCCGTCGCGCCGTCTACACCGAGGATGACTACTACGAGGACCTGGGCATCTCCGGTGGCGCACGTCGTCGCGAGGCGGTCGTCTCCGGCCTGCGCTCCATCCCGTCCGCCGTTGCCGGTACGGTGGGCTCGCTGGTTGGTGGCGCATTGGAGCACCTCGGCGGAACCCTGCCCCTCGTCGTCCTCGCGCTGGTGGCACTGATGCTCTTTGCCCCCGCACGCAACCTCTACATCGCGCACCGCCAGCTGGACGCCCTGCAGGCGACCTACGATGCGCTGCTCGTGGAGAACGATTCCATCCGCGGCCAGCTCGAGGCGCTGCAGACGCGCGAGGGCATCGAGGACGAGGCCCGTGCGCGTGGCTTTGTCTCCTATGGCGAGACGAAGGTCATCGTCGATGGCCTTCCCGAGGGCAGCCAAGCCGACAGCGTCGCCGAGACCATCTCGGACGTCGAGGTCCATGACGAGCGGCCCTGGTACGTGCGCCTGTTCGACACGCTGTTCGGATATGACCCGGAGGGATGATGGGACGCGTAGCCTGCATCGACATCGGAACCGTCACATGCCGCCTTGCCGTCGCTGACGTGCAGGGCGGTCGCGTACAGAGCCTGCATAGGCGCTCGACCATCGTCGACGTGGGGGAGGACCTCACGCGGACCGGCGTGATCTGCGAGGCGGCCCAGCGGCGTCTGATGGCATGCGTCGACGACTATCTGGAAGAGGCGCGGGGCATGGAGGCCCCGGCCATCTGCTGCACGCTGACCAGTGCCGCGCGGGATGCGTCAAACTCGTCCGAGCTGCTGGCCCAGCTGGCCAGCCGGGGACTGGACGCGCAGGTCATTCCCGGCGAGGTCGAGGGCAGCCTGACGCTGTTGGGCGTTTGTCAGGACTTTCCCGGGAGGCTGGTCCTGGTGGCCGACAATGGTGGTGGCTCGACGGAGCTGGCGCTGGGGCGCCTGGGCGACGATGGCCTGGAGGTGCGTGCCATACGCTCGGTGGACGTGGGCTGCCGACGCCTGACGGAGCGCTTCCTGCAGGCGGGTGACCCGCCCTCGCCCGACGACCTTGCGGCGGCGCATGCCTTTGCGGCCGAGCCCTTCGTCCAGACGGTCCGCGACCTGGGCCTGCGCGAGGCGGGTGCCGAGCGTCTCGTGGTCACAGGCGGTACCGTTACCAGCCTCGTGGCCATCCAGGCGCGCCTGGTGCCCTACGACTCGTCCTACGTGCACCTGCATGAGCTGACGCGCGACGAGGTCGATGCCATCGAGGCACAGCTGGCGTCGCTGACGGTGGCCGAGCGCTCCGTCCTGCCGGGTCTGCAGCCCAAGCGTGCGCGGGTCATCCTGGGCGGGGCGGTCGCGGTCGCCGAGCTGATGCGCGCCACGGGCTTCGGCCGGCTGACGGTCAGCGAGAGCGATCTGCTTTACGGTCTGGCCCTGACGGTGGATGCCGTGTGTGTGGATGCCCCTTCACCCGTTTCGTGGGAGCCAAACCTCACCGCTCTGGTGTAGTCTTGTACCTACGCGGCATCGTCGCGCTTTTTGGGGGCGTGGCGGAACTGGCAGACGCAGGGGACTTAAAATCCTCCGCCTTTTGGCTTGCGGGTTCGAACCCCGCCGCCCCTACCAGCATATTCGCGGCCCGGCATGAGTCCGGGCCGCCCGTGCGTCAGGCTATGGCCCAGAAGGCGCCTGCGCGTGCGCCATATGCCGGGTGGCACAAGCCATGCATTCATCGACATGCAAATACTCGGCGTTCGTGCGCGTTCGCGCAAGGGGACGCCTATAGGGGGAGGGCCAGAGAGCTTTGGCATCGTGCTATAGGGATATTGAGCGGGACGAGGTGACGGCGCGGGACGCACAGCGCGACCGACGGCTGGCGCTGGCCCTGCAGGCGGTCTCCATACGCCGGGCGATCGTGGGCTTTGCGCACCGTTATCCCGACACCCCCTTCCATCTGGGAGGCAGCCTCTCGTGCGCGGAGATCATGGCGGTGCTGCTGAACGACGTCATGCGGACGGGCGTCGGGGATGGCGAATGGGGGGATCGTGACCGTCTGGTGCTGTCCAAGGGCCACGCGTCGCTTGCCCTGTGGCCGGCCCTGGCCCAGGCGGGGATGCTCGACCAGGCAGACCTGGAGCGGGGCATGTTCGGCCCTGGCGCCGTCATCGGGAAGCAGCCCAAGCGTGACGTCGCGCGGGGCATCGAGCTGTCCGGCGGCAGCCTGGGCATGGGCTTGGGCTATGCGAGCGGCTTGGCGCTGGCGGCACGACGGCGCGGGTCGGATGCGCGCGTGTTCTGCGTGATGGGTGATGGCGAGTGCGACGAGGGCTCGGTCTGGGAGGCCGCCTCGTTTGCGGGCCACAACAGCCTCGACGGACTGACCGTGGTGGTGGATGCCAACGGCCTGCAACTGGACGGGCCGACCTCGCAGGTGCTGGACAGCGGCCCGCTCTCGGGCAAGTTCGCGGCGTTCGGCTTCGACGTGCGGCTGGTGGACGGTCATGACGTGATGGCGCTGCGCGAGGTGCTGGGCCAGCGTGCCCGCCGTCCGCTGGCGATCATCGCCCATACCGTCAAGGGCAAGGGCCTCTCCTTTGCCGAGAACGACGTGAAGTGGCACGACCGCTGCCTGGACGACGACGGCTACCGTCGCGCGATGGACGAGCTGGATGCGGCCGAGAGGGAGGTGCGCGCCGATGCCCGGTAGCGAGCTGCGCCTGTGCGGGCTGGATGCCAAGGAGGTCTTCGGCGAGACGATGGCATCCGTTGCCGAGCGGGACCCCCTGCTCTCGGTGGTCGTGTCCGACTACGGGCGTCGCCTCAACCTGGAACGCATGCGCCAGACGCTGCCGGAGGCCTTCGTGCAGTGCGGCATCGCGGAGCAGAGCCAGGTCGAGGTCGCCTCGGCGCTGGCCAACGAGGGGTTCCACGTCGTGGCGCCCTCGTACGCGACCTTCATCACCTCGCGCGTGCTGGACCAGGTGCGCGTGATGCTGGGGATGATGAACTCGCCGGTCACACTGGTCGGGCTGTCCGCGGGATGCGAGGCAGGGACGCTGGGTGCCAGCCACATGGCGCTGGAGGACATCGCCTGCATGCGCACGATCCCGGGCGTGACCGTGGTGTGCCCTGCGGACAACGTCGAGCTGGCGGCCGTGCTGGAGGAGCTGGCCGCATCGCCGCGTCCCGCCTACGTGCGCATCAGCCAGTACGAGAGTGGCATGTGCATCCATGCGCACGGCGCAAGCACGCCCATCGGCAAGGCGGAGGTGCTGCGCGAGGCGCCCGGGGCCCGCGTCGCACTGCTGGCCACGGGACCCCTGACAGGGGAGGCGCTGCGCGCTGCGACGCTGCTGGCGCACGAGGGCATCGAGTCGTGCGTGCTGGAGTTCGCGACTGTCAAGCCCCTGGACACCGCGGCGCTGGATGGGCTGGCGGGCTGCGAGCTGGTGGCGACCGTCGAGGACCACAGCGTCCAGGGCGGCTTTGGATCGGCGGTCGCGGAGCATCTGGCCGGGCAGGCGCATGCCCCGCGCGTGCTGCGACTGGGTATGCCCGACGAGTACCTCGAAGCGGACCTGCCCATGCGGCTGTTGGAGCGCGCGGGCCTGACGTCGGAGGGCATCGCCTCGTCCATCCGCTCCTGCCTGTAGGGGCCGGACGTTGCCCTGCCGGGGATGCCGTCTCCGGTGGGATGCGTTGCGCGGGGCGTCACCGCATGCACCGGCAAGGATCGAGAGGCGGTAGGGATACGAGATGACACGGGGCGGCGCCGTCACAGCACCTGAACCCACCCGCCTGCTGGGCATCCACGGGGCCAACAACCTGCGCGAGATGGGCGGCTATGCCGTGCGAGGGGGACGGCTTCGCTGGAAGAGGCTGCTCCGGTCGGGAGACACGGGCGCGCTCGATCCCGATGCGATCGCGGCGCTGCGTGCCTACGGGCTCACCCATGCGATCGACCTGCGCAGTCCCGTCTCGCGTCCCCGAAAGACCGACCCGCTCGCTCGCGTGTGGGGCGTGAGCTGGCGCAACGTACCCATCGCAGAGCAGATGGAGGGCTACGCGAAGGGCGCTCCGGAGTACGACGAGTACGGGCCCTTTGCCGGGGGCTATCTCGTGCTGCTTCGCAACCTGCGTGGCGTGCGTGCGGTCTTCCGCCACGTGGCGCGTGCCGCGCGGGCGGATGGCTGCGTCCTCTTCCACTGCACGGGCGGCATGGACCGCACCGGCGCGATCGCAATGCTTCTCATGGGGCTCGCCGAGGCGCCCCGGGAGAGCATGATGCTCGACTTCGGCTACTCCTTCGCCAATGCCGACACGGTGGAGCGCCTGGTCAGGGAGGGCGCGACAAACGAGGCGGACGAGGCGCTCTTCGAACTGATGGAGTCCATCTGGACCGTGCGGGATGCGTTGACGAAGCGCCACGGCTCGGTGCGTGGCTACCTCGAGGCATGCGGCGTGCCCGCGCGCGACCTCGATGCCATCCTGCGTTGGATGGTGGCGTAGGAGCGCCAAACGCCTCATGCGGTGCGCGTCAGCACGTCGCCCGTCTCCCCACCAACAGAAGGAGGCTGCGTGACGTCAGGGTGACCGGGCCAAAGTCGATCTGCCTCTCCGCGTAGGCATCCTCCGCCGTATACGCGATCTTGTGCCAACGCATCCCCTCGGGGATGATGGGCAGCTCGAAGCTCCTGGCCTCCCAGTAGGTGTTGACGGCGCAATAGATAAAGCAGTCCTCGCTGGCGTCATGGTCCCGTTTGGTTTCGGCATACATGAATCCAAACGTGTGGAACGGAGATGCCTCGTCGAGCGACCATGGCTGTTCGCCATGGAAGGAAAGCTCGGGATACCCGCTGGAGTTGATGCCCGTGAAGAACTCCTTCCTCCGTAGCACGGGATGGTCTTTCCTGAATGCGATGAGCGTCCTGAAGAACTCGAACATCGACGCATGCCTGTCCAGGTTCGACCAATCGAGCCAGGAGGTGAGGTTGTCCTGGCAATAGGCGTTGTTGTTGCCGCCCTGGGAGTCGCGCGACAGGATGGAGGCGAGGTCGAATCGGAAGCCGTCGATGTGGTACACGCTCACCCAGTAGCGCAGGTCATGAGGGGCAGCGCTTGCACCAGCACGAACAGCGACAGCCTGTGCGTCTGCAGGTACACGCCCGCCAGGGTTATGAGCCCTCCCATGACGAAGCCGCTCACAAGCTCGCCGAGTGGCAGATACGAGATGGGCGTCTTTCCGTGTGAGTAGAAGACGACCACGACCGCGCCGACCAAGCCGATGAGCAGCGGCACCGGTCCCGCCAGGTATGCCGCGCCAAGCCCCGGGCCCACCAGGGCAAGCGCCAGAAAGGCGATGCCACGGTTGCGCGCCACCTTTGGGTCGAGGCCATAGACGATGGCGGCGTCGGAGGCATCGGGGGAGTTCTCCAGCGTGTCGGTCCCCTTCACGAAGTCGGCGTAGTCGTTGAGGGCGTTGACGGCCGACTGCATGAGGATGGCGCCCATGAAGAGGCAGAGCGCCTCGAGCGGGCGCAGGAAGCCCTGTTGCCTGTAGCTCAGACCGACTGCCAGGACACAGGGCATGACAGACGCCGCCCAGGTGCTCGGGGCGGCAAGGTCGAGGACGTCCTTCGGCCGCAGTGAATGTCGTTCCATCGTTCTACCTTCCAAAGATGAGCGCGTGCTCGTCGCCCGGCAGGGAGGCGCGCGCCTGGTCGCGCAGGCCGTTGACGCCGATGAAGAACTGGCGCATCATCGCCACCATGAGGTAGCGCCCCTTTGGCGTAAGCGTCAGCTCCTCGTAGTTCACCACGTACTCGTCAATCGTCTGCCCCTTCTCGCGGCTGAACGTATAGCAGCTGCTCGGTACGAACTCGGCGTCGTCTCCGGCACAGAACGCGTCGAACACCTGATGGTAGAAGGCCTCCTCCGTGCGCTGCTCCACGTGCCCCGCTCTTGTACGCTCGCCTGTGACGTGGCGCGGGGCCTATGGGCTCGATTCCCTGCTAGGTTGACCTGTAGTATGGTGCAGGTATCGGGTGAGGGGGGTCACGATGAAGGACAGCATGAGCAAGCGCGTGTTTGACGATGCGGGTTTTATGTACATGCTGCGAGGCGTGCTGGCAGCTGCGTGCGAAAACCTGCGAGGCAAGAGCTTTCGGGACGAGGTCGTGGAGCTGGACGTGAGGTGGGACTTGCGGCCGGGCACGGTCTCGAAGCCTCGAACGGACGCCTGGATGCGGGTGATTCCCATACGCGAGCATCCTTGGCCGCGCTGTGCCGTCCTTCTTCTGGAGGCGGCGGAAGGAGATCAGCGCCCCAATCCTCCCTTGCGCACTGCCGTTGAGGTGCCGCCCGGCAGGATCTTGTTGTCCGCGCACGAGCTCTATGATGCCGTCATCCACAAGCTCTCGCACTGGGCGAGCAATACTGGCCGACTGGTCCTGCTGGTTCCCCTGGAGGCGGGCGACGGAGAATATGCCCCCGCGGTCGTGCGCGACATGGGACTCAGCGAGAACGGAGAGGGGAGCAGGATTCTGCTCGATCTTGTCATCGTTGATGGAATCGACGAGCTTGCGCGCTATTTTGGGCCGCCATTCTACGGGTTCGTGGACGTATGAGATTCGCGGGGAAGGGGCGTGCGATGTTCTTTGGCGGGTTCTACTTCAAGTTCCAGACTGAGGACGAGGCTCGTCGGGCTGCTCGCCGTCTGCCAAAAGACATGGAGTACTACGCGTCTCGTCAAAAGGTGTGGGGTAGGCCGCTCGAATCCGAGTGGGCTCCATACGTGGAGCGCGAGGGTTGTTACGTACTCGTGCCCGGCACGTGTGAAGTGTCCATATATGAATACGGTACCGACAGCGAAAAGATAAAGAAGGGTGAAAACCTCTTCCAGCAGCTCAGCATCCTTCTCGCCAACGATGACAACATCGGCGACTTCAGCGGCCAATGCGCCCACCGTACAGATGACTACTTTGGGGGCCATAGCATCGCATGCTCGTACGACGGCAAGGTGCTCGAGTTTCGCGTTATGAGCGGATGGACGAAGTTTTGCGAGTCCTGCGCCAGCGCGCTTGCGACGGCAGATGGCGCCGGGCGCCCCGAGCCCGAGCTCCGCGCGATCCAGGGCAACCCCGTGGCACTCCTCAATCCCATGGAGTCATGCGTCTACAAGGGGGACTGCAACCTGCAGGTGCGCCACCTTCGTTGGGGGCGCGTCAAGGGCGGCGGTTTCGAGCGATTGGGCGACGACTACGTGTGGGACGAGGAGGAAGGCAAGTGGATTCGTGTCGTCTTGCCCCCTCGGGAGATGATCTACGAGGTGAGGATTGGCGACAAGACCTATCGCCTGCGTGGCTGAGGGCGTAGGAAGTTATAATATGTCTACATCCCGCGAGAACAGGCAGGTTGGTTATGGGACTGATTTTGGGCATACTCGATGGAGTACTCTGCATCATCCTCTATGCTCGGATGTGCAGGCGTGAGGTACCAAAACCGATGGGAAAAAAGGTGGCGATTCCCATGGCTCTCGGTCTCCTCGCTCCTATTCTCTCCACGGCTCTGTTGATTGTATTAGGGTTCATCCTTATGCAGGTCAACGGTGGTCAGGGCCAGTCGCTGAAAGACGTGGTTCCCACCTACACGCTCAAGTCTCTCGTTGCCGCATTCCTGAGCGCGAGTTTTCCCGAGGAGCTCATCAAGTTCTTGTTTATCCTTCTGTCCGTGAAGCTCGTCAAGCCCAAGAATATCTACGAGTACGGGCTGCTTGGCTCGGGAGTTGGCACCGGTTTTACCTTCCTCGAGCAGATGGCGTACGGCGGTCAAAGCCCCATAACCGCCTTGGTGCGCATGCCCTTCTTTGCGATGCACATGGTGTTCAACCTGATCATGGCGATTTTCCTTGGTCTTGCCATGTATGAAAAGCAAAAGGGGCGTAGTGGCGCCACGCTGCATGCCATCCTCGCTTTTGTTGTGCCATTGCTGTGGCACACCGTTTTTGATGCGTCGACTACGTTCAACAGAATGTTGCAGACAGGGCTCGATACGGAAAACGACCTCTTGAGGAATGTTGGCGCGGCCATTGCTCTGATAGTCATCGTTGCGTCGGTGACACTTCAGTTTTGGCTGCTCGTCCAATACAAGAAGAGGACCAAGGAGCTCTGCGCGATGGAGATTTCGCAGTAGTCTTCCCCAAATAGAAGCGACGAGGGTGATTCTGCAAAGAATCACCCTCGTCGCTTTAGGCCGCCACGCGTTACCCGATGCAGCGCGTCCCGTCAGCCCATAAATGCTGAAGCGAGGAACGCGAAAAGGGTCACCGACCCCCATACCGAGGTCACCAGCGTGAGAACGGTCGACAGCACGAGCAAGACTCTGAGCGAGGCCTGTGACTTGCCGGTGTCTATGCACTTCTGTAGTTTGGAGGCCAGCAGCGTTATGGTGGGCAGGCAGAGCAGGCAGTAGTTGTTATAGAAGAACTGGTCGTTGAGCAGTGCGAGTTGTCCCAGTCGATCAGAAACCGATTCGGGGTCTGTGGTGCCGGTTGACAGTATCTCGGGCAGGTTTAGATCGAAGAGTATGCCGGCGATGAGGCAAATAATGCCAAGTACGTAGAGACACAGGGCAATGCGCGTCTTCTCCTTGGCGGATCCTGCCTTTTTTGCATCTCTGGCGTTGCGAATCAAGAAGAGGCCCGTCAGGGCGACAACGGCCGCCGCGAGAAGCTTCATGAAACCAAGACCGAGCGTTCCTATTCCAACGTGCTCAAGCTTTGCAATTGTCCAGCGATGGAGGAAGTCACCATACAGACCAAATCTGCAGCCCGTGGCGACTCCCACGATGCCGCCCACGAGCATCAGGATGCCAATGAGACGAATCGTGGCCGGCCCTACGGTGCCAGTGGACGCGGCGGCTGCGGTGACGTCCTCGTCATCCACGAAGCAGCGCGACTTGACGCTCTGTCCCAACTTGCCCCATGTGGAGCTGATGGCGCCTGTCGGGCAGGCGGCCATGCAGTCTCCGCAGCGGATGCAGTCCATGCTGTTGGGGGTCTGGAACGTGGCGATGTCCATGCCGCAGGCGCGCTGGCAGGCCCTGCACTTTGTGCACTTGGCGGTGTCAATCTCAAGCCGGTAGGTGGAGACCGGGTTGAACAGGCCATAGATGGCACCCAGCGGGCAGAGGTACTTGCAGAAGGGGCGGTAGTACACGATGGCGCCCAACGTGCACAGTACGAGGATGGCCATCTTCCAGGCAAAGCGGAAGCCGATGATGGCGCGGAACTCCTCGTTGAGTGCCACGAGGGGGATACCGCCAAGGAGCGTGCCGCTCGGGCAGATCCACTCGCAGAACCATGGCTGACCAGACCCGCCGCCGCTCACGACCAGCAACGGAAGTGCGATGACCATGACGGCGAGCACCACGAAGCGCAGCCAGCGCAGGTACTTGTGACCGGGGAGGTTCTTCTTCTTGGGCCCGACCTTGATCTTGTAAAGCAGATCCTGGAAGAGGCCGAAAGGACACATCCAGGCGCAGACCAACCGGCCAAACAGCACGCCAAACATGCTGAGGAAGCCAAACACATAGAGCGAAATCTTGAAGCCCGCGCTGTTGAGCACCGCTTGCAGCGAGCCGATGGGACACGATGCCAAGGCGCCCGGGCAGGAATAGCAGTTGAGGCCTGGCACGCAGAGCACCTTGGTGGGTCCGGTGAAAATCTTGCCGCTGGTGTAGCCGCGCACGTAGCCATTGGTGATGGCGAACCATGCGGCCTGGAACCAGTTTCTGATGCGCGTATGCTTTGCCGCCGCCGCAGCTTTCTTGTTAGCCAATTCCGATACACTCCATGCATACGTTGATAGCCTTACCCAGCACGGTGTCGGGCTCGCCGGTCGCGCTGCCCGCCACGATCAGAGCGATCGATGCCGCGAGTAGCACGGCCGCGATCACGTTCCTTACCTTTGATGTCATAGGTGCACCTCTCTGTCGTCAGCCAAGCTTGGACAGCGCCGTGTCGACCTGCTGCTTCCATCCTTGTAGGCTGTTGGAACCGGTCACGACATGGATGATCTCGCCGTCGCTGTTCACAAAGAACGTGGTGGGAGTGCCAATGGATGCCGTCTTCACATATGCATAGGTCGCCTCGTCAAGTGCGAGCGTGGGGAACGTCGCACCGACCTTGTCGAGATAGCCTTGTGCGGTCTCGAGATGGGCTGGCACAAGTCGGCCGTTTGCGTCCAGCGAGTCTTCGAGCAAGCCGACGACCTGGATCTCACCGGGGTCATAGCTGTGGTTGAGCTCTTCGAGTGCTGGCAGCTCTGCGATGCATGGCGCACAGGTGGTGGCCCACACGTTGAAGAGCGTGACCCGGGCGTCCTTCAGGTTCTCTGAGGTAAAGCTGCTGCCGTCGAGCGCCTCGAGGTCTATGTTCTTGAAGACGTCCGTCGACGACTGCTTTGTCATCAGGTCGATCCTCTCACCCCACGCCGTCGTGTAGGCAAACGTGAGGCAGACGACCCCCACGAGCAGCGCGCAGAGTACGACACGCAGTGTCGAGACGCGCATGCGACGGTCTTTTGCTGGTTTTGGTACGGCCGTCTGGGCGGCCATGTGTGCAGCCCTACTCACGCCCATCACCCCTTTTCGCACGTTGTTTCGAGCCTTCAGAAATTGAAGATAATCCTAGCATCGTCTGAGCCCGTTGAGCTGCGGTTTTAGTATCGTGCCAGCTGAATTGCCGGTCGAGGGGCGGTGTGTGGCAGTGCGGTCTCTTTGCCCGGCGATTTGGCTATGACATGCACGACGGCCCAGATGACGCGCTCTACTGCGCTCCCTTCCACTGCACGGGCGTCAGCACGTCGCCCGTCTTCCCACCAACAGAAGGAGGCTGCGAGACGTCAGGGTGACCGGGTCAAAGTCGAACTGCCTCTCCGCCGAAACGGTGCGGATTACAGCTCGTAGGTATTCTGGATCATCTCGACCGTATCGTAGATGGTGCTCTCCGGGCCTTCGGCGGACACGTAGCGAATCGTCCCGCTGCCGTCGTCCAGCAGCCAGCAGACCAGGAAGCTCCCGTCAGGGTACAGGCCATAGACCTGCAGCGCGTCGTGGTCGGCAAGGGTCACGCGCGCGCCTTGTATGGCGTCTTCTTCCAGCCCGTCGTTCAGCATGTTTACCCATACCGAGTTGGCGGCATCCTCAACGTCAAAGTCGGCGCGCTGATCCTCCGGCACGCTGCTCATGTCGAACGTATTGAGGGAGATGATCGTGTACGGGGTCCCGTCGCACCACTGGATGGAGGAGTTTCCATCCACGTCCTTGAATTCCACCCAGTTGTTGGGGACGCTCACATAGCCAATGCCGTCAGCTCCGACGCGCTGGGTCGCGGCGGGAGCCTCGACGGCCGTCTCCTCCTCATCCTCTTCCTCCGTTACGGCAATGTCCTCTTCCGTTACGGATTCATCCTCTTCCGTCGGCTTGACCTCTTCTTCCTTGGTCTGCTCGACTGCGTCTGCGTCCTGTTCGGCAGAAGGGGCACCTGACGAGCATCCTGCAGAGAGGGGCAGAGCCAGGGCGAGGGCAAGCATGAGGGCGATGTTGCGCGACCGAGTATCTATGGCAGTTCCTTTCATGCGTGGGACATGGGAAAAGGGTAGCATCCGCGCGTCAGAGCAAAGGCATCGCTGCGGCGACCGTCCCTCATTGGTCGGCTACTCGACGTATGCTTTCCGCATGTCTCAAAAGGGCGACCCGTGCGCTTGTGCATGAAAACTGCCCAGAGACGGGCGGTCAGCTTCACGCATTCGCACGCGGAGCCGCTGGCGCGGCTCTCGCGCGTGTCGGCCTGCCTCACGGGCGAGTCAACGCCGCGTTGGCCCCGTCCGCATGGTAGGCGAATGCCATGCCAAGGCTTTGGTCATAGACGGAAACCGCTGTTACCGTCGCATGCCCTTCAACTCTATGGGTCAGATCTGCCTGAAGAATTCCATGGTTTATACCATTGCCGCAACCATCATCGTGTGGCTGGTGTACCCGGCCGTTGACCGCGACATCAGGTGCCTGCCGCGCGAGGCGGCTTCCAGCAAAAAGCGTGTCCCCCTTGCTGCCGAATGTCAGGGTGTCTTGGCAAGCATCAGCGCGAGGCCGATTAGGTTGAGGACGAGCAGCAACGCGTTGGCTATGAGCTCAAAACCAAACCCGTACTTAAACACCTCATTGACGCTGAAGCTGTTGAACACGAACAGCACCAGGAGGCACAGGGCGGCGATGGCGGCTGCAAGCAGGTACGCCCGTATCTCCTGCGAGCGATAGAGCTGCGCGTCTGTCTGTATCAGGTGTGCACCTGTGACACCCGCCTTAAAGATGAAGACTCCCGCCGCGAGCATCGCGGCGCCCATCGCAATCATCGCGAGTCCGATGCCGTTGCCATCGAACATGGCGGACAGCAGCGTCGTCAGGAGGGCTGGCACAAACAGAATCAGTGAGTTGATGATGATGACAACCGCAGAGAGAACGTGAATGCACAGGCTAAAGGTCGTCATATTGTGTACCCCCCTTGAATGGACCTTCACTCTTGCCCTTCGGGCAAGACGCTCAGGCTTCGTCGCTACGCTCCTCAGCCCGCGACAGGCCACTGGCCTGTCGCGCCCTCACGGGTTCGACTCCTTGAGACGTTGACCTAACAAAAAAGCCCTCTAGAGATAGAGAGCTGTACTCACGTGGTGCCCCCAGCGGGAGTCCCGCGTTGCCTGCGGCAACGCTCATAGGCTTCGGCCTTCGGCCTCAGCCCGCAACGCCCCACTGGGGCGTTGCGACCTTGCGGTTCGACTCCCTGAGACGCTGACCTAACAATAAACCCTCCTGGAGATAGGAGGGTCAATCTCACGTGGTGCCCCCAGCGGGAGTCGCCGTCTTGCCCTGCGGGCAAGACTCGTAGGCTTCGTCGCTACGCTCCTCAGCCCGCGACAGGCCACTGGCCTGTCGCGCCCTCACGGGTTCGACTCCCTGGGGCGTTGTCCTCACATGAAAAAACTCCCTAGAGATAGGGAGTCTCATGAACTTGGTGCCCCCGGCCGCGAAGCAGTCGAACCCTCAGGGCTCTCGTGTAGCCGCCTGCAACTTCAAATGGCCATGTGAGAGGGTCAAGGGAAAGCCTCCTTAGGGTTCCCACATAGGCATGCGCGCAGGCCATCTGGACTTTTGCGGGGGCGTGCCCGCAGCGCTAGGTGCGAATCTCGTACACGGCCCGATTTCCGGTCTCGAGCGAGATGGTGTGCTCGATGGGCGTGCCGCTTGAATCTCGACCCACGGTCGAGAAGAAGAGCGCAGGATCACCTGGGTCTGCATGCAGCAGACGGGCGTCGCGCGTCGACAACTCCACGACGCTGATGGTATCGGTCGAGCTTGTCACCACATGGCCTGACCGCGCATAGACCTCATAGAGTGAGAAGACCGTGAAGTCGAGGCGATCGATCCGGGGAAAGAGCCGTTGTGGGATGAAGACGGTTTCGATGCCGACGGGCTCGCCATCCGAGATGTTGAGCCTGCGCAGACGAAGGATGGTGTCCTGCGGTTCAACTCCCAGGAGTCGCGCATAGGCGGGCCCTGCTGGGCGCAAAAGTGCGCCCAGCACGCGTACCTGCGCAGTGCGGTGCTGCAAGGCCTCGCGCTCCCTAAAGCCCAGCGGACGGGAGCGTCCATGCTCAAACGCTCCCAGCGAGAAGGTGCCCTTTCCGCGTATGCGTCGCACAAAACCCTGTTCAACAAGGGTGTCCAGTGCCTTGCGTACCGTCTTGCGCGAAACCGAGAAAACCCGAGCCAGCTCAATCTCGCCCGGTAGGGCAGAGCCTGGCGGATAGACCCCTGTCATAATGTCGGAAAGCACCTTGGTGCGCACGCGCACATGGGCGGGGCCGTCGACGACATCAGAGCTAGTTTGGGTCGCAGGCGCGGACGCCGTCGCATCCAAGCCTGGTGCCGAGAAGTCGTTGGTGATGACGCAAGACTCGGGCAACACCCTCATCTCGGACCACTCGATGACCTCCATCGTCTCGGTCATGACGAGGTCGGTGAGCAGAAAGGCTGGCCGATTGGGATTGCTGTCAAGCAGGGCTGCCTCGAGCCTGCCGAGCCGGCAAATCTCGACCTTTGAGGTGCGGTGGGCTGGTCGTCGTCCGTACTGTGAGGTAAAGATGTCAAAGAGCGACTCGACCCCAAAGTCAAAGCGCTCGATGCCGGGAAAGAGACCTGCGTTGACGTAGGTCGTGTCGATGCGTGCTGGCCTTGCGTCCATCAGGCGTATGCGATAGAGCTGCAGCACCGGAGCTCCCACCTCGATGGAAAGGTGCTCCGCAACAACGGCGCTGGCCGGGGCGAGCCGTTGCTCGATGAGGCGCGATGAGGGGGTCATGCCTGCGGCGCGCACGATGTCGGAATAGCTCTTTGCTCGGTGAATTGCCTCGACGGGACGGGGGCGGCTGACATAGGTGCCTGCTCCCCGCCTGGCTTCGACAAGGCCAAGGGAAGTGAGGGTTGCCAGCGCGCTGCGCAATGTCGCGCGCGACACGCCAAAGCGCTCGCAGAGGTCTCTCTCGGGAGGGAGCGCCTCGCCACCCCGGTAGTCACCGGTTTCGATGAGAGCGCTGATTCCCTCAAACACGCGGTCGTAAGGCGCGGCATCTCCGCGCTTTGCCATGGCCATGAGTGCTCCCGTCTTGTGGGCGTCGCCATGCCTGCTCGTACGGCTAATTGGTTAGTACAGATTTGCAACTAAGAAGAATTCTAGACCAAAATTAGTCGCTTTGACAGCTGTCGGCTGGCTGAAATAGGCCGTTTACCATGCAAAATATACCGTATGATGCATCGAACATTACAAAGACATTACCAAATTGGTCTGAAATAAATTCTTCTTATACCTACCAGTACGGTTCCGTATGATGGGGCCAGCGGGGCTCCTCAGCCCCCTCTCGAGAAAAGCGCTTTTCCCTGGTCTCACGTTTTTGGGAGGTTCGCACATGTCACAGCCAGACATCGTATTCGCTCGTATCGACAACCGCCTTGTGCACGGTCAGGTCGGATCCTCGTGGGTGGGGGCCGCCAAGGCAAACCTGGTGGTCGTGGCCGATGACGAGGCAGCCGCCGATCCCCTGCAGCAGTCGCTCATGAAGATGACGACCGACGCGGCGGGCGTGGGCATCCGCTTCTTTTCGGTGCAGAAGACCATCGACATCATTGGCAAGGCAAGCCCCAAGCAGCACATCTTCCTCATCACGCGCACGCCTGCGGCCATGCGCGCAATCATCGAGAGCGGCGTGGCCGTCAAGGAGGTCAACATTGGCAACCTCCACGCTGGTGACGGCAAGCGCAACTTTGTGGAGAAGCACGTGTACGTGGACGACCAAGACCTTGCCGACCTCGCCGCAATCCGGGCGACGGGTGCCAAGGTCTACATCCAGATTCTGCCCACCGAGCGCAAGTACGAGAACCTTGCTCTCTCATAGCAAACAGAAGGGAACGGAAAACCATGCAAATTACCTTGCTTCAAGGCCTGGGTCTGGGGCTTGTGGGCTTCATCTGCAAGCTTGATCAGCAGACCGAGGCGTTCTACTGGTTCAGGCCCATCGTGGTCTCTTTCCTGGCCGGCCTGGTGCTCGGCGACCCGGCGCTGGGTGTCGCCTGCGGTGCGGTCTCTGAGCTTGCCTACCTGGGCATGACCTTTGTGGGTGGCACCGTCCCGCCCGACCCGCTGCTTGCGGGCATGATGACGGTGGTCATCGCCTACACGACCGGGCAGAATGCCGAGACGGCCCTTGGCCTCTCCTATCCCTTTGCCCTGCTCGCCCAGATGCTCGGCATCATGATCAACACCGCCATGGTCTTTGTGGCTCACAAGCTCGACGACTGTGCCGAGCGCGCCGACGCCGACGCCTTCATGCGCTGGACCTTTGCGCCCTGGTTTGTGGTCTCGGCCCTCTGGTTTGTGCTGGTGTTTTTGTGCTCCTACGCGCTGCAGATGCCCATCCAGAACTTTGTGGCGACCTTCCCCGAGTGGGTCTCGCACGGCTTTGAGGTTGCGGGCAACATCCTGCCTGCCGTCGGTCTTGCCATGCTGATGCTCACCACCCTCAAGCTCGACACCGCGCCGTACCTCATGATCGGCTTTGTCATGGCAACCTTCCTGGTGCTGCCCAACGTCCTGCCCGTGGCCATCGTTGGCGTGGCGCTGGCATTCATCAACTACCTGCACGAGAAGAAGATGGACGGCATCGCTGCTACCGCCGCTTCTTCGACCTACCTCGAGGGAGGCGACGAGGATGGCATCTAAAGAGCGTACCAAGCTGTCCGCAAAGGACATCCGCGACCTGGGACTGTGGTCCATCTTCCTGCAGATTTCGTTCTCGTTCGAGCGCATGCAGGCCGCCGGCTTCACGGCGGGCATGCTGCCGGCCTTCCGCAAGATGGTCAACGACGATCCTGACGAGCTGCGTCGCTTTATGAAGTACAACATGGAGTTCGTCAACACCGAGCCCCATGCCGGCACCTTCCTGCAGGGCCTGGTCCTGTCCATGGAGGAGTCGGGGACCGACCAGCCTGTCATCGAGGGCATGCGCAACGGCCTGTTTGGCCCGCTTGCCGGCATTGGCGACTCCATCTTCTGGTTTACCGTGCTGCCCATTGTGGCTGGCATCTGCTGCTCGCTTTCGCAGCAGGGCTCCATCCTTGGCCCAATCCTGTTCATCCTGCTCTACCTGGGCGTTGGCTTCCTGCGCATCCCGTTTGGCCAGCTGGGCTACACCATGGGCACCCGTGCCATGGAGGGCATGCAGGAGGTCACCAAGTACCTCACCCGTGGCGCTGCCATCCTGGGCGCCACTGTGCTCGGCGCGCTGATTCCCTCCTACGTGGCCATCAACTTCTCTGACGCCTGCGTCTTTGGCCTAGGCGAGGGCACCACGGTGCAGTCGGTCTTTGACGCGCTGCTGCCCAACATCCTGCCCCTTGCCGTGACGTTTGGCATCTATTGGCTCATCAAGGAGAAGCACGTCAACGCCGTGTACATCATCTTGGCGATCATCTGCTTTGGCCTGGCGATGTCGTTCATCGGCTGGATGTAACACCTCCCTTCCCGCAGGGGCCGGCGTCCTGGCTGGGCCGGCCCCTTATGCGGGGTCTTGGCGGCAGACGCTCCAAGGCGCCGGCTGCCCCGCAGCCAGAACTCTTACCAGCTTCCATCCCTAAGGAGACGTTCCACCCATGATTACCTTTGACGCCCAGGAGTTCCTTCGCATTGGCGCGGCCATATACGACCGTCGCGACCAGATCGAGAGCATGGCAGATGCAGCCGTCGCCCGCGGCTTTGACAACATCGTCCTTTGCTCGGTCGGAGGCTCCCAAGCGATGATGGATCCCTTTGCCACCATAATCCGTCGGCTTTCGTCCGTGCCGGTGGTTCAGGTGCTGGCTCCGCTCTACACTACCGGGGGCCATCCCGAGGTCACGTCGCGCAGCCTTGTGATCATGGCCTCCAAGTCGGGTGACACAACCGAGACCGTGGCAGCAGCCAAGGCTCTGCAAAAGCTGGGCGCCCCGATCTTCTCGGTGGTGGGCGTGGACGGCTCGCCGCTGCAGGCCCTTTCTGACTGGTGCTTTGTCTACGGTGACGGCCGTCCGCAAGAGCTGGTGCTCTACCTCTTTGTGGGTGCGCTGCTGCATCGCCTGGGCAGCTTTGAGGCCTACCCGCGCTTTGCCGACCAACTGCGCAACCTTCCTGCTGCCCTCGTTGACGTGCGCCAGACCTTTGACGCACGCGCCATTGACTACTGCGAGCGCTTCAACGCTGACCCGTATAACATTTGGGTTGCGTCGGGCGAGCTGTGGCCCGTGGCCTACGCCTACGCCATGTGCGTGCTGGAGGAGAGTCTGTGGCTGAGGACCAAGTCGGTCATGAGCAGCGAGTTCTTCCACGGTACGCTCGAGCTGGTGGAGCGCGATACCTGCGTGACGCTGCTGGTGGGCGAGGGCGCCACACGCCCGCTCGACCTGCGCGTAAAGGACTTCATTGAGCGCTACACTGACAATGCCGTGGTCATCGACATGGCAGACTTTGCGCTTGCGGGCTTTGACGCAGAGTTTCGCTGGATGCTGGGGCCGGTGGTTGCCAACGCCGCGCTGCAGCGCATATCCAAGAACATGGAACACATCAACCAGCACCCGCTGGAGACCCGTCGCTACTACCGGAAGGTGGCCTACTGATGCGAATCCTGGCCTTGGGTGACAACGTGGTGGACGTCTATCGCAACCAGGGCGTCACCTATCCGGGAGGCAACGCGCTCAATGTGGCTGTTAATGCGGCGCGCTTGGGCTACGACGCGGCCTATCTGGGTGCCTTTGCCAGCGATGCCTATGCAAGCTTTTTGCAGGGCTTTTTGGAGCGCGAGGGCGTGGACGTGACTGCCTGCCCGGTGGTGTCGGGCACCACGACCAAGCGCTGCGTAGAAGACGTGGTAGAGGGCGAGCGGCACTTTGTGTGCGTAGAGGACAACGGCTGGGTTGGGCCCTTGGTGCTGGACAAGGCGGCATGTGCGCAGCTGGACATGGCTGACGTGGTCTGCACCAGCGTCAATGCCAAGATGGACGGGCAGCTGCAGGTGTTGGCGGGGCTAAGCGCGCTGGTCGCGTACGACCTGGGCGAGAAGGAGAAGTACCGCACGCCAGAGCAGCTGGCGGCTGTGGCCCAGGTGGCCGACATCGTGCAGCTGTCCGCAGGCGACGGCGACCAAGAGGCGCTTGAGAAGGTAGTGCAGACGCTTGCGCAGCAGGTGCTGGTGGTGGTCACACGCGGGTCTGATCCAACGCTGCTTGCCTGGCCCGACGGCCGCATGGAGGTGGCGGTCAGGCCCGTGCGCCCGCGCGACACCATGGGAGCCGGAGACGCGCACCTGACGGCGCTTGCCTGCGGGCTTGCCGAGAAGGGCTGGCGCAGAGGGCAAGGTGTCGAGCCCGAGACGCTGCGCTCCGTGGCCGAGCATGCAGGGACGTGGGCTGCCCAGGCGTGTCTTACCGACGGAGGCTTCCAGACGCCCTACGAGGGGCCACTTGCCGTGGTCTACGACATGGATGGCGTGCTGGTGGCCAGTGAGCAGGCCTGGGAGGGCATCTTCCGCGCACTGCTGGCCGCCCGAGGTCTTGGCTTGCCCGACGACGCGCGTCGCGACCTCTATGGTTGCTCCGACGAGCACGAGAACGAGGTGCTGGGAGCTCTCATGGGCCTTGCGCCGCAAGAGGTCGCGCCCATCAAGGCAGCCTACGTGCAGGCGCATCCCATCGACTATGCGAGCATCGGTATCCCGGGCGTGCATCGTGCGACAAGGCGCCTGCGCGAGCTGGGGCTGCGGCTGGCCATTGCCACTTCGAGCCCTGCGGCAGATGCCCAGAGGATGCTTGCGGAGCGTGAGCTTGAGGGCGTCTTTGACGTGATGGTGACGGCGCAGGACGTGGAAAAGACCAAGCCCGACCCGGCGCTCTACCTGTGTGCGGCAAGGCAGCTGGGGGTCGACCCGTCACGCTGCGTGGCGGTGGATGACTCGCCCTATGGGGTCGAGGCGGCCCACCGTGCCGGCATGTATGCGGTGCACTTTGCGCAGAGCGACGCCACACCTGCGGTGGACGCCCTGGCACGTTGCGTCTGTCGCACGCATGACGAGGTGCTTGACATGATCGAGCAGCTCGTCCGTAACGGATCTAGGTAAGGCGGACGTGTCGTCTGCCCAAGACCGGGGCACGACCACGGTTTGCCCCAACACCCGAGAGGAGGGGCTGCCCGGCTGACGGCCCCGCAGGGGCGCAGCTGGCAGCGCAATAAGATGATTGGTGTTATCACAACCGGACACGGCAACTTTGCAACGGGCCTGACCTCGGCGCTCAACCTTATTGTGGGCGAGATGGAAGCCTATGCGGCCGTCGACTTCACCTCGCTGGCTGGCACGGCCGAGCTCGAGCGCGACCTGGCTGCCGCCCTGGATGGGCTGTCGGCCCAGGGTTGCGAGGGCGTGCTCGTCCTGTGCGACCTGGTGGGCGGTTCTCCCTTCAAGACAGCGGTGACCTTGGGCGCGGCGCGCGGTAACGTGCGCGTGATGGCGGGAACCAACCTTGGCTGCCTGGTGGAGGCCTGCACGCAGCGTGACGTGGTGAGCGACCTGGACGGGCTGGCGACGCTTGCCGTCGAGGCGGCTCGTGCACAGGTGGTTGCCTTCCAGATGGCACCCGTCACGACTGCCGATGACCTTGGTGACGACTTTGACGACGAGGGCATCTAGCCCTGTTAAGAAAGGAGGCCAGCGATGGCTGACCTGAGCGACATTACCATGCTCACCTACATCGAGGAGAGCCCCGCGCAAATGACGGCGCTGCTGGAGCGGCGCGACGAGTATGTGGGCGCTCTGGTGGACGCCTTCTGCGCGGGCGACTATGCGAGCGTCTGGCTGGTGGCCTGCGGCTCGTCGTCCAACGCCAGCGCCTGTGCTCGCCCCTTCATGCGCAAGTACCTGGGGCGCGAGGTGAGCGTGGTCAACCCCACGAGCTTCTGCTTTGCGGAGTTTGAGCCGCCGGCAGACGTCTTTTGCCCGGTCATCTCGCAATCCGGCTGCTCGACCAACTCTGTGGAGGCCCTCGACCATGCCCGCGCGCTGGGCCGGCTGGCCGTGGGCATCACGGGCAACGCCAACTCCGACTTCAAGGACCATGCCGATCTGCTGGTTGACTATGGCGTGGGAAGCGAGTATGTGGGCTACGTGACCAAGGGTGTCACCACGCTCGCAGAGTTTCTGATGCTCTTTGCGCTGGAGGTCGCACGGCGCGAGGCTCGCGTGAGTGCAGAGGAATATGCAGACCTCATCGCGCAGTTTGCCCGCACGCCAGAGCTGCACTGCCAGATGCAGGCGGAGGCCAAGCGCTTCTATGCGCAGCACGAGAAGGAGCTCACCTCGCTGGGGCCGGTGTACTCCGTCGGCTTTGGGCAGGGGTATGGCGTGTGCTGCGAAGGAGCGCTCAAGATAGGCGAGACCGTCAAGGTGCCGAGCTTTGCCTACGAGGCAGAGGAGTTTGCTCATGGGCCCAACCTGCAGCTGACGCCGGCCTACACGGTCTTCTTTGTGGATGACTTTGGCCCTGCCCACGAGCGCCTCTACCAGATATTTGACGCCACCTGCGCCATTACCGACCGCGCCTTCTTTGTGACAGACGATGCGCGCGTGGACGATGCCCATGCGCTGCGCGCGCCCGCCGACCGCCCGGCCGAGCGCCTGCTGTCGCCGCTCTACGTGCTGCCGGCCTTCCAGCTCATCGCCTATCTTGCCACCACGGCGCTTGACAGCTGGGCCGAACACCCGCTGATGCGTGGCTATCACGAACGCTTTGCGACCAAGACCGAGACCATCAAGGACGTCATGCCCCTGCTTTAGGGAGAGCTGTCCGGCTTTGTCCCTGCGCCCATTCCATCGATGCCTGTTTTGAGGAGAGACCCTATGAGAATCATTCGCTGCAAGGACTATGCGGACATGAGCCGCAAGGCTGCCAACATCATATCGGCACAGGTCATCATGAAGCCCCATGCGCGCCTCGGCTTGGCCACGGGAACGACGCCCATTGGGGCCTACCAGCAGCTGATCGAGTGGTACGAGAAGGGCGATCTCGACTTCTCAGAGGTCAGCACCTACAACCTGGACGAGTACCGCGGCCTGTCGCACGACGACCCGCAGAGCTACCACTACTTCATGTGCAAGAACCTGTTTGACCACGTAAACATCGACCTTGCGCGTACCCATGTACCCGACGGGTCCGACCCCGACGCACAGGCCGCCTGCGCCTCCTACGACGCCCTGGTCAAGGAGGCCGGCTACACCGACCTGCAGCTTCTGGGCATTGGCAACAACGGGCACATTGGCTTCAACGAGCCCGACGACGCCTTCTCCAAGGGCACGCACTGCGTCGATCTCACGGAGAGCACCATCCAGGCCAACAGCCGCCTGTTCGAGAGCATTGACGATGTGCCGCGCCAGGCCTACACCATGGGCGTGCAGACCATCATGCGCGCCCGTGCCATCCTGGTCATTGCGAGTGGTGCCGCCAAGGCTCAAGCCGTCTACGACATGTGCTTTGGCCCGGTGACCCCGCGCGTGCCGGCATCCATCCTGCAGCTGCACACCAACTGCACGGTCATCGCCGACGAGGCGGCGCTTGGCCTGTGCTCGTGAGCTGAGGGCAGCAGATAGGCAAGAAAGGCGTACATGCCCGGGTGGTCCACCCTCTTTGGACCATCCGGGCGTTTGTCGAGAGGAGCTCACTTGGTCAGGGAGAAGGGAGACCGAAAGGTTTTGGGCATGGCTGTCGTTATCATGGCCGCCATAATCTGTGGATCGACGGGTGTTGCAGGCGAATACCTGCTCAACACCCGGGGCCTCGACTCGGCCTGGCTCACCACCTTTCGTACAAGTTTGGGCGGCATCCTCATGCTGACGGTGTTGGCCCCTCGATACAAAGGCGCGCTGCTTGATGTGTGGAAAGATGCGCATAGCGTAGTCCGCTTGGCGGTCTTTGGCCTGATTGGCATTGCGGCAAACCTGTACCTCTACATGCTGTCGGTGCAGGCAAGCAATGCCCCTACCGCCACCACGTTGCAGTACCTCTCGCCAGCGTTCACCGTTTTGTGGATGGCACTGCGCAACAGGAGGCCGCCTGTCCTTAAGGAGATCGTCGCTGTCACATGCGCCCTTATCGGTGTGGTGCTGGTCTCCACCAAAGGCAATCTTGATGTGCTGTCCATCTCGGCACACGGTTTGGTCATTGGTGTTCTCTCGGCCGCTGCGCTTGCTTTCTATGGTGTGTACCCTAGGCCCCTGCTTGCGACATACGGGCCGCTCGTGACCTATGCCTGGGGTCAGCTTGTGGGTGGTGTCTGCATGAATATGCTTCGTTGTCCCCTTTGGCAGTTCACACCGCCTTCTGACGGCGTTATCGACATCCCTCTGATTTTGGTGTTGGGGTGGCAGCTGGTGTTTGGCACTGTGATCTCGTATGCTGCGTATTTGGTGGGCGTCGACATGATTGGACCGTCCAGGGCGAGCATGCTCTCATCCGTGGAGCCTGGCGCCACCGCAGTGCTGGCTGCCATGCTGCTATCAACGCCGCTCGTGGCCACAGACTACGCGGGCATCGCCCTCATGACGGCGTGCGTGGTCATCCTGTCATTGCCTGGCGCGGAGGCCTAGCAGGAAGGGCAGTAGGCCACTGGTCTGTTGCGCCCTCTCGGGTTCGACACCGTCTGCGCCAAGGTGCCGATCCGCTCGGCAAGGTCCAACTGTCAGTGTGAGGGTGAACGTGAAGTAGGCGGGGGAGACCGGGCGACGTACGAAAAAGAGAATGGCGGAAGGTCCGGGGCGTCGCCTACGGCCGTCTCCTACCTCATCTCCGCGATGGCTAGGACGCCATCGCGGGCTCGCGTCTCGCGCGCACAAAGCGCGCCTTCTCATCGTCGGTGAGCTCCGAGGGCTGGACGCCCCGCTCGCGGGCGTATGCGGAGATGCCCCTCAGGTCCACGGTCACGGCGGGCAGGTCGGCAGCCATGATGGGGCCCGGGGTCGCAGCGAGGCTCTTTCTATACCTGCTCATCGGTCCACTCATAGTCGTACGTCTCCCTTATCCTCGACGCCGTCTCGTCGTCTATCATCATGTGCCACTGGTGCAGTATGCCAAGATGCTGCGCGCCGAAGGTCTCCATGTAGTGCTCGAGCAGCCTGCGGTTGGCAGCGAAGTCGTAGAGGTAGCCGTCGAAGCCTCTCTCCTGCGAGAGCTACGCCGCCACTTCGAAGAGGTGCCCACCCACTCCCGTGTAGCGCGGCTCGTCAACCAGGAGCTTGTTATTCTCCGGGCTCGTGCACATCCAGGCGACGCGAAGCGCCCGCGCGTCCTCATCGTCCGCTACGGCTACGAGCCCCTGAATGTCCACGGAGCCCTCCACCACCAACGCGTACACCTCGCCAGCGGTCGCGCGATTGCTGGGTTCCATTATATCGTACGGGTATGCGATGCCGTCGCCGTCACCCAAAGCGGGATGTGGGAGGGGCCCGCGACGGCGCGCGAGGATTGCCCGCAGGGGGCGGTCGATATGGTTTTCCGGGCTTGGACATTGCCCAAGTCGGAGCAACATGATCGGACTTGGGCGAAGACGATATGAGCTGAGCATTGTGAGCCCCTCACCTGTCGCAGCTCCGTGGGTCGGGCGACAATGGTCGTACCACCAACCGTGGCCGCGCGCCACAATG
>CACYWP010000016.1 GCA_902778135.1 uncultured Coriobacteriaceae bacterium | reverse complement strand
CGAGGAGCGCCAGCAGTACTACCTGCACACCTTCGCACCCCAGCAGCCCGACCTCAACTGGGAGAACCCGGACGTGCGCCGTGCGCTCATCGACATCGCGCTCTTCTGGGTGGCCAAGGGCGTGGGCGGCTTCCGCATCGACGCCATCACCTACATCAAGAAGCCGGCGGTGTTCGCGGATGGGCCGGCAGACGGCGAGGACGGCCTCTACCCGGTGCATGCGGCGACGGCCAACACCCCCGGCATCCTGGACTTCCTCCACGAGTTCAAGGCTGCGGTGCGTGACGGGCGCGACATCTTCTTCGTTGGAGAGGCGAACGGCGTCGCCGCAGAGGAGCTGGGGGCATGGGTTGGCGAGAGGGGCGTGTTCGACATGCTCTTCGAGTTCAGCCATACCCACGTCCCGATGGGTGCCGCCGAGGTCTGGTGCCGACCGGCTCAGTGGACGCTGACCGACCTGAAGAGCGCCCTCTCGGCCAGCCAGGCCAACACGGCAGACAACGGATGGTATCCGATCTTCTTCGAGAATCACGACCAACCCCGCTCCACGGTCAACTTCTTCCGATGCGAGGGCCCCGCAGCCGCAAAGGCCAAGGCCTTGGGTACCGTGCTGCTCACGCTGCGCGGGACCCCCTTCGTCATGCAGGGCGAGGAGCTGGGCTATTCCAACCGTGCGTGGGGATCAGTCGACGAGTTCGACGACCTGCAGACGCGCTCCAAGTACGAGTTTGCGCTGCAGGAGGGCTTCACGGCCGACCAGGCCCTGGCCGCCTGCAACCGTTTCTCGCGCGACAACGCCCGTACGCCCATGCAGTGGGATGCCACCAGGAATGCCGGCTTCAGCACGGCGGATGTCACGTGGCTGCCGGTGCATCACGACTATGCCACGGTCAACGTCGAGGCGGAGTCGGCCGATCCCGACTCGCCGCTGTCGTGGTACCGCCGTCTTGGGAACCTGCGGTCGCAGCGTGACGAGCTGGTGTGCGGGACCTACGAGGAGCTGATGGCCGATGACGAGCAGGTGTACGCGTTCCGCCGCCAGGGCGAGGATGCGGCATCGGTCGTGCTGGCCAACCTCTCGGCCGAGGCTGCGTCCTACGACGCGTCGCTGGTGGAGGGCATGCGGCTGCTGGCCGGAACGCATGGGACGTCCGAGCCTGGCGTGCTGCGGCCGTTCGAGGCGGTGGTCTTTGGGCTCTAACCTTTTCCAGGATGCCACTCCGGCCTGCTACTATAGAGGGCGAATCTCAATCAGCCCATAAGGAAGGTCCCCCATGAAGAAGCTCCTGTATGCCATGCGCCACTGCGAGACCCTGTTCAACGTGCAGCACAAGTCCCAGGGCTGGTGCGACTCGCCGATCACGCCGCGGGGCATCGAGCAGTGCAGGCGTGCCGGACAGGAGCTGGCGCGCAGGGGCATCGAGTTCGACCACTTCTACTCCAGTACCTCCGAGCGCTGCTGCGACACCATGGAGCTGGTCTGCGAGGCTGCGTTTGGCGAGGTCAAACCCTATGTGCGCAAGAAGGGCCTGCGTGAGTGCGGCTTTGGCATCTTCGAGGCCAAGGACGACTTCTGCGAGCCAGGCTTCGGGCCCACCATGGAAAGGGTGCGCGGCGCGATCATGCATGCCGGGGGCGGCGAGACGAGCGAGCAGGTCAACGCGCGCATGGATGGCACCCTGGGCGAGATCATGGCGGATCCCGACACCACCAACGTGCTGGTGACGAGTTCTGGTGGGTCGCTGCGCCACTTCTACATGCTGCACGCCGGCGACCAACCCAACGCTCAGGTCTTCGCCAACAGCAACTGCATGTGCTACGTCTACGAGTGGGAGGATGGGGTCTTCACGTTGGCCGAGGTCTTCGTTCCCGACATTGCCGACCTGGACTGTGGCGGCATGGACGGGTCGGGCGTTCCCAACCGCTTCTACATCGACCCCGAGGACCTGGCGTAGCGTCTGGCAGGCTCCGTGGGATCGAGGGCGTTCGAGGGGCTGTGCCGGAGGGGCTTTCCGGTGCAGCCCCTTACCATGCGTAGGGGTTGCCTGGCGTCTCGGCACCCTCGAAGAGCCGCTCCATGCCAATCCCACGCATGCGGCAGATGAGGTCGGTCAGCTCGCCTTCGGGTGCGGGGAAGCCCGAGAGGATCCAGGACAGGACCATCTGCGTCGACGCCATCGCGTGGTAGATGGTGGCCAGGCGCAGCTCCTCGGGCATCGGCTCGGGTCCCCACAGGCTCTGGTGCCAGGCGAGGTCGAACTCCCGCGCACGGTTGACGGCGTGTTCGGAGAGGTTGTTCTGGCCGGTCATCTTGCATGCCTGGCGCAGGAACGTGCCGTGCCTGCGCATGTTGGCCAGGGAGCGCTCCAGCTCGTCGCGATAGGCAAAGCCGCGTGGCGCGTCCTTGAAGGCACCGACCATACGCCGCTCGTACACGCGCACGATGAGGTCGTTCTTGTCGAGGAAGTGGTTGTAGAAGGTCTGGCGAGAGACGCCAGAGCGTTCGAGCAGCATCTTCACCGTCACGCGCTCCAGCGCCACGCCCTCGTCCTCGACGAGGGCAAGCAACGCGTCTATCACCAGGGACTCGACGTCAATGGCCATTGCGCCACCTCCTTGGCCACCATTGTATCCGTTGGCGTGCCGGCGTTTGCAGGCGATGGGCGGTTCCCGTCGCCCGGCCCCGCATGGCGGCGGTAGACGATTGCTGCGATTGGTCTACATTTGGACCAATTCGCACAAGCGTATCTGCCATCGAGCCGCTGGTGGCGGTATGGTTGGGTTGGGGCAATCCATGCGAGGGGTGATAGGCATGCAGTACGCGAAGCTGGGACGCACGGACATCGAGGTCAGTAGGTTCTGCCTGGGATGCATGGGCTTTGGCGAGGTGCGCGAGGGGGCCCTGCACACTTGGACGCTGGGACCAGACGACACGAGACAGATCATCGGCCAGGCACTGGGTGCCGGCATCAACTTCTTTGACACCGCCATGGCGTATTCCTTTGGAACCTCCGAGGAGTATGTGGGTGCGGCGCTGCGCTCCCTGGCCCCGCGCGACCAGTGGGTGATCGCCACGAAGGTCTCGGCGCGCTCGCCGCAGGCCATAGAGCAGTATCCCGATGGCAGGGCATACGTCACCGCCATGCTCGATGCCAGCCTGCGGCGCCTGGGGGTCGACACCATCGACCTCTACTACCTGCACAGCTGGGACTACCACACGCCGATCGAGCAGGTCATGGAGGCCATGAACGATGCCGTCGCGGCAGGCAAGGTCCGGGCGCTGGGCATCTCCAACTGCCATCCCTACCAGCTGGCGAAGGCCAACGCGCTGGCGGAGGCGCGGGGCTGGGCACGCTTCGACGTCATCCAGAGCCACATGAACCTCATCGCGCGCGAGGACGAGCGCGAGCTGCTGCAGCTGTGTGCCGAGGACCAGATCTCGACCGTGCCGTACAGCTCCCTGGCCGCAGGGCGCCTCTCGCGCAGGCCGGGGGAGACGAGCAAGCGACTCGAGCAGGACACCTTCGCCAAGGGCAAGTACGATGCGACCGCCGAGCAGGACGCGGCCATCATCGCCCGCGTGGCGGAGCTGGCGGACGCACGTGGGACGTCCATGACGGCCGTGAGCCTCGCGTGGCTGCTGACCAAGGTGACGAGCCCCATCGTCGGCGCGACGAAGCCCCATCACATCGAGGGTCCGGCAGCGGCGGCCGACCTCGTGCTGACTCCCGAGGAGATCGCCTACCTGGAGGAGCCGTACGTGCCGCATGCGCTGGTGGGCGTGATGGCGCAGAACAGGGCATGACCCCTCGTTCGCATACGTGGCAATTGGGTGCGGAGCGCACCTTGAGAGAGAGGAACAGGACATGAGCATTGAGATTCGCAGGAGCCCGGCAGGCCAGGCGATGCCGCGCGAGACGGTCGCGCTGCCGCAGGAGGCGTTTGGGCCCAGCGACAAGACCACGGTCTACTGGCTGGGCAATGCGGGCTTTCTGCTGAACAGCCGCGGCACCGTCATCATGTGCGACCCGCTGCTGGTGGGCTTCGACATGCCGGTGCTGGTGGGGCCGCCCATCCTGCCCGAGGACGTGCCGACGTTCGACGCGCTGCTGTACACCCATATCGACAACGACCACTTTGCCCGCGAGACCCTGGCCGGTCTCAAGGAGAAGGCAAGCGAGATCCATGCGACCCGCTACGTCGCCCAGGTGGCGCGCGACGAGGAGAGCGTGGTCGGTGCGGTCGGCCACGACATCGGCGAGCGCTTCTGCGTCGGTCCCGTGACCGTCACGCTGACGCCGACCTGGCACAACTGGCAGCAGCATATGACCAGCGAGAAGTACTCCCATCGCACGTGGGAGCGCAAGGAGTACTGCGGCTTCTGGTTCGACACGCCGGATGGCAGCATCTGGCTGCCCAGCGACTCGCGCCCCCTGCCCGAGTTCCTGGAGTGGGAGACGGCTCCCGACATGATGCTCTTCGACTTCGCTGACAACGGGTGGCACATCGGCTTTGCCGGTGCGGTCGAGCTCGCCAACCAGTACCCCGAGTCGAAGCTGCTGCTCATCCACTGGGGCTGCGTCGACGCGCCGGAGTACACCCCCTTCAACGGTGACCCCGAGCGCCTCGCGGCGGCCATCAAGAATCCCGAGCGCATCCACGCCCTGGCCCTGGGAGAGGGGCTGGCCCTGTAAGGCCTTGGTCCATCGCTGAGAGCCCGATGCGCCTTCGTCTGCCATGGACGAAGGCGCATCTCCTTCTCGCATCACGCCGCTGGCCGCTCCCCATAGGACATCCATCAATCGTGCCACAGGCGGCACGTAGAATGGGTCTGTCCGTAAACATCAGCGTTGAAGGAGCTGAAATGGCATTTCCGGAGGGGTTCCTGTGGGGCGGCGCAGTGGCGGCCAACCAGTACGAGGGCGGATGGGACGAGGGCGGACGCGGCATGGCGATGACTGACGTCACCACCGGCGGCACCGTCACCGAACCGCGCTATGTCACCTACATCGACAAGGATGGCAACCACTGCAAGATGAAGAACGGCGATCCGCTGCCCGAGGGCGCCCACTACGCCGTGCTTCCCGAGTATCACTATCCCAACCACAACGCCGTCGATGGCTACCACCACTACAAGGAGGACATCGCCCTGTTCGGCGAGATGGGCTTCAAGCAGTTCCGCATGTCCATCAGCTGGTCGCGCCTGTTCCCGACGGGCCTCGAGGACGAGCCGAATGCCGAGGGCGTGGCCTTCTACAAGTCCATGTTCGAGGAGATGCACAAGAACGGCATCGAGCCGCTGGTCACCATCTGGCACTTCGACACGCCGCTCTACCTCGAGGAGCATTGCGGTGGCTGGGAGAACCGCGAGACCATCGACCACTACGTGCGCTATGCCACGGCATGCTTCCGCGAGTTCAAGGGCCTGGTACACCACTGGCTGACCTTCAACGAGATCAACAACACCATCATGTTCCTGCCATTCTCCGGCCACACGACCGACGAGGACTACCAGGGTGCCTACCAGCATCTGCATCACAAGTTCGTCGCGTCGGCCAAGGCCGTCCAGATCGGTCACGCCATCGACCAGGACAACATGATCGGCTGCATGATCTGCGGCATCGCCTGGTATCCCGCGACCTGCGACCCCGCCGACATCCTGCTGGCCCAGCACCAGATGGAGGAGGGCATCTGGTACTGCGGTGACGTCCAGTGCCTGGGCGACTACGGCACCTATGCGACGCGCCTGTGGAAGGAGCACAACGTCCAGCTGGACATCAAGGACACCGACTGGGTCGACCTCGCCGAGGGCACCGTCGACTTCTACACCTTCAGCTACTACATGTCCAACATCGTGACCACCCACGAGGTCAAGGACATGGTCAAGGGCAACTTCAGCGCGGGTGCCCGCAACGAGTACCTCAAGTACAGCGATTGGGGTTGGGCGACCGACGCGACTGGTCTGCAGTGGTACCTCGAGTGGGCCTACGCGCGCTACCAGATGCCGCTGATGGTCGTCGAGAACGGCCTGGGTGCCTATGACACCGTCGAGGAGGACGGCAGCATCCACGACCCGTTCCGCATCGACTACTACCGCGAGCACATCCAGGCCATGGACCGCGCCATCGAGAACGGCGTGGACCTGTGGGGCTACACCACCTGGGGCTGCATCGACGTCGTCTCCGCCGGCACCGGCGAGATGCGCAAGCGCTACGGCTTCATCTACGTCGACATGGACGACGAGGGCAAGGGCAGCATGGCGCGCAGCCGCAAGGACTCGTTCTTCTGGTACAAGAAGGTCATCGCCAGCAACGGAGCCGACCTCGACTAGGCCCGTTTGCCTGCGAAGACGCTAGGCTGGGGCTGCGGTGTCCCTCGGTTGGTACGAATCTGGTCCGAATCGTGCCACCAGGGCGCCGCAGCCCCTCCTTCGTATGCAGCACCGCGGCGACGTGGTGCAGGATCCCTTGCGCGCGGGTCTCAGCTGGAGCCGAGCAGGGGCTGGTCGAAGGCGAACAGCGCCTGGTTGATCTCGAAGATGTCGTACCGTCCCGTCATGATGAACCACTCGACGATGACATCGAACTTGCTGGCATGGGTCAGGGCGTGGCCTGCGCGCTCCAACAGCAGGCGCGTGTCGGTCAGAGAGAGGCCCAACGCGATTGCCAGCGACAGGACGACGCGCTTGCTGGGATTGACCTTGCCGCCCCGCAGCTTGGAGAAGTACTGGCGCGAGAGGTTGGCGCGCGCGTAGACCTGGGCATCGGTCATCCCGCGCTCGTCGATCATGGTGAAGAGCGTCTCGGTGAACGATGCGTCCAGATGGTCCAGCAGATCCTCCAGGGATGGGACCGGCGCCTCCTCCCGGTCCGACCAGCTCTCGAGCGGACGGGCTGGGGCGGGGGCGGACATCGAGTAGCCGACCTGCTCCTGCTTCTCTTCCCGCTCCCTGTGGTGTGGCCAGGGGATGTGGGGCAGGAAGTGGTGCCCCGCCTTCTCCGGTCGCGAGGCGGGAGCCGCGCCATCTCCTGCAGGCGCCTGGGTGTGGGCGCTGTCAGGCATGGGTCGGCCATACGAGGGCATGGTGTCCGGCATGTACGACTGCGGATAGGCGTTGTCCTCCCACACCTCGCGGCGCAGGTAGGGGCTCTGGTCGACATAGGTGTCATCGACATAGCGCTTGACCTGCCCAAAGAGGCCTTCGGTCAGGGTGGTCGCATGCCGGTCGAAGAGGCACAGGATGACTTCCATGTCGGGCTGCCCGTCCAGGAACCTCCTGATCTCCTCCACGGCGACGGCGAGTGCCTCGGCGGACGGATAGCCATAGATGCCCGACGAGATGAGCGGGAAGGCGATGGAGGTGTCACCGAGGTCGTGGGCCAGCTGCAGCGATGTGCGATAGCTGCTGGCCAGAAGCTCGCGCTCGCCGTGGTCACCCCCATGCCAGACGGGACCGGCGGTATGGATGATGTGGCGGGCCGGCAGGGCGAACCCGAGGGTGGCGACGGCCTGCCCGGTGTCCACGTGGCCGATCTCGTCGCAGGCGCGTTGCAGCCGGTCGCGGCCTGCGGCGGCGAAGATCGCACCACAGACGCCACCCCCCGCCTTCAGTTGCTCGTTGGCGGCGTTGACGATGGCATCCACATGCAGGCGCGTGATGTCCTGGCGCATGAGCGTGAGCGGCATGGTACCTCCTAGCCTTGACGTCAGACCATTATCGCGCAGGTTTGGCATGCCTGCCAGCGACCCTGCCCCGGCGGAACCCGTGGTGATGTTGTCCCGCAGAGCGCAAAGGAGACTGCCCTTCCTGCCGATGGTATGGCATAGTTGCAGGGAACGATTTCGACCTGGGGACGGTATGCCTTGGAACTGCGCGTAGCCATCGTGGACGACATGAACCTGGACCGCAATCGCCTGAGCGGCGACCTGAAGGCCCTCTCGAACGAGGAGCCATCCGTAGCGCTGTCCGTCAGGGAGTACGAGAGCGCCGAGCCGATGCTTGCCGACTTCAGGCCTGGTTCCTTCGACCTCGCCTTCCTCGACATCCGCATGGATGACATAAACGGCATCGAGCTGGCGCGTCGCCTGCGCGCGCTGGACCCCCACCTCATCATCATCTTCATCACGACGTCCCGCGACTACGCCTTCGAGGCCTTTCCCGTGCACCCCTTCGACTATCTGGTCAAGCCCTACAATCGCGGTCAGCTGAGGAAGGTGCTGCTCGAGGCGTTGCGAACCCTCGAGGCCGACGAGGAGACCGTCACGATTCGCGTGCCACGAGGCGTCCACGAGGTGCCCCTGTACAAGCTGGTCTCCGTGGAGTCGCGCGGGCATGTGGTCGAGGTGCATCTGAGCGACGGCCACACCTTGCGCAGTACCATGACGTTTTCCGAGGTCAGCAAGCTGCTGGAGGGCAAGGAGCGCTTCCTGGCCTGCAACCGCGGCATCATCGTCAACATGGACCAGGTCATGCGACTGGACGACGGGACGTTCCGCATGAAGGACGGCAGCGTCTATCCCCTGCGCGTGCGCAACCGCTCGGCGCTGGTCCAGCAGTTCTCGCAGTACATGATCTCGCGTGTCGACAGGGGTGGCCGGGCATGAGCGCCTATACCCTGCTGCGCTACGTACTGGACCTGATGATCGTCATCCCCGCGGCCGTCGCGGGGATGCTGCCAGTCCACCGCTTCCTGCGACAGCCCACCCGCATCGTCTACCTCGGAGCGGGGGCCGTGCTGGCCTTCATGATCGTCGCCGGGTCGCTGGTCTGCACGGCGGCGAACCTTCCCCCCAACGCGATCCTGATACCCATGCTGCCGCTGTGCTTCCTTCCCTTCGCCTACACCATCGACCTGAGCATCGAAAAGAAGCTCTTCTGCTTTGCCAGTGCCACCATGCTGAGTGGCTTCTCCTGCGTCTACTCCGTCGTGCTGATGGCGCCCATCGAGGTCACCGACCCTGGCCTGCCCTTTCTGCCGGCGACTTCCCTGACCTGCCTGCTCATCATGTCGCTGCTCGACATGATCTTCTACGACGTGCTGTCGCACAAGATGCCGCAGCTGCTTGCCTTGGAGAGCCGGCAGGGGGTGTGGTGGCTGGTCTCCGCATTCCTGCTGATCATGACCATCATCATGGTGTGGGTGAACCCGACCGACCTGGACCTTCTCCTGGTGGGCAACACGCGTATGGCCGCGCTGGTGCTGCTCCCGCTGCTGCCGATGGGCATGTTCTCCCTGTACGAGATCTCGTATCGCATGGTGGCCTCGCTGGTGGAGGGCGAGCGCCTGAAGCGGGAGATAGACCTGCTGCTGATGGAGGAGAAGCGCTACGAGCAGCTGCAGGAGTACCTGCGCGAGACCAGGCAGCTGCGCCACGACTTCCGCCAGCACTTGCTGGTCGTCGAGGAGCTGGCCAAGACGGGAAACAACGAACAGCTGGCCGACTACGTCCACCAGCTGACGGGCTCGGTGGGCCAACCCCACGTGCAGCTGTGCGCCAACCCAGCCCTTGATGCGCTGGCAGCCCATTACGATGGGCTTGCCACCGCGCACGGCTGCTCCATCTCGTGGCAGTTCGACCTGCCCATCGACATTCCCTTTGCCGAGGTGGACCTGTGCGCGCTGATGGGCAACCTCATCGACAACTCACTGATGGCGGTGCAGGCGCTGCCGGAAGACCAGCGCACGGTGCAGGTCGTGATGCGCATGCTGACCGACGAGATGCTGGGAATCAGGGTGAAGAACGCCTATGTGGGCACCGTCAGGCTGAAGGATGACGGCTTGCCCGTGTCGCGGCGGGAAGGCCATGGGATCGGCCTGACGTCAGTGGCGGCGACGGTCGAGCGCTATCACGGCTCGTTGGACATCAAGACCGACGACGGCATCTTCCTGGTCGGGATCCTGATGTACGCGCGGCAATAGGGCTGCGTTGGTTGCAGTCGTTGCGCCTTAGCGCTCTTCCTCGCCGAAGCGCTCGGCCAGCTCGCGTGCCAGTCGACGATAGTCGGAGGGTCGCAGGCCGGGGAAGGCTTCCAGCATGCGCAGCTCCTGCCGGGTGAGACGCTCGCGGAAGTGCCGGGCGGCGCCATCGAGCTCGGGCAGTTGGGGCAGGTCGGGGCGCAGCAGGCGTACCTTGTCCTCTGCCATGCGCAGGCGCTTGCCCAGCTGCCACTCCAGGGCCTGCTCCCAGAGGTCGGGCTGGGCTAGCGTGCGACGCAGCTCGCGGGCGTGCTGGCGTCCCTCCGTGGCAAGGGCCTGTGCCTGCTCGCGGGCCTGGGTGGTCAGGCTGTCGATGCGCTGGAGCTGCTCTGCGGCCATGCTCTCCGCCTGCTCCCGCCTCGTTGCGGCAAGGCTCTCCGCCCGCTCGCGCGTCTCGTTGGCAAGACCCTCCGCCCGCTCGCGCGTCTGGACGGCGAGGCTCTCCGCGCGCTCCCGCGTCTCGCTGACCAGCTCGTCCATCTTGTCGCGCATACGGGAGACGCCGATGTGGGTGACGACCAGGTCGCATGACATGCAGGCGAAGCTCGCCGCCGCGAGGGGGATGGCGATGCCTTCCGGCAGCTGCCCCAGCGCCTCGACGACAGGGGGGTTGATGTGGAGAACGACCAGCACGATGCACACGCCGAACTCGACGAAGCCTCCCGCCCAGATGCGTCCCTGCAGGTTGAGGGGCATGTCTGAGTAGTCCCACCAGCGTGCGTGATAGAGCGCCTCCATCGCCCACGAGGTCACCCATTCCAACGCGCAGCACAGCGTCCCTCCCAGCAGGAAGATCTGGAGCGGGTCCTCGAGGCGTCCGAACAGCAGCAGGGCCCCGATGGCGCCGCTGCCATAGATGGGCAGGTAGGGTCCGTTGAGGAAGCCGCGGTTGATGAAGTGGCCGGCAGGGATGGAACAGTAGGTGCTCTCCACCACCCATCCGATGACGCAGTAGAAGAAGAACAGCAGCCATATGAGGCAGATGCTGGCGGGGATCGTCATGCGCGGGCCTCCTTGCGCGACGCGATGCGGTCGTGGAACCCCTCGACGGTCTCGCCGGTGGCGACGATCTTGTCGGCGATGCACAGCAGCCAGGCCTCACGCGTGGTGGGGGGCAGGGGGACGAGGGGGAACATGTGCGTGCGGATCATGGACTGCTCGTGGGTGCCGATGCCGAAGTCCCGGATGGCGTTGTCGCATGCGATGAAGGGGTGACGGAAGCCGTGCAGTCGATGCCAGGGCTCGGGGTCGTGCCAATCGTAGAGGAAGTAGTCGTGCAGCAGCGACCCGCGGGTCAGCGCCTGCTCGTCGACGGCGATGTGGCAGCGCGTCGCCAGGGTGATGGCCATTGCCGCGACCGCAACGGAATGCTCCAGCACGCTTGTCGTGCCGTGCTGGATGCAGCGGGCCTCTATGCCCATGGTCGGCGATGCGAGGATGTCGGCGCAGTGTTGGTTGATGAGGTCTGCGGGCGTGCTGTCGGGACTGGTCTGTGACCGCTGGGGTTTCATGGGGTTCCTCGGATTTTCGATGCCAATTCAAAATGCGGTCCCAGTATGCCCAATTGCGTGCCCGCCATGACAGAAGAACGGGAAACCACCAAAAGCCGCCACGGAGAGGCGTCCCCGTGGCGGCTCGGGCGGAACCTCTCAGCCCTTTGCGGGCAGGCGGACGGTGAAGCGCGTGCCCACGCCCTCGTGGCTGATGACCTCGATCGATCCTTCGTGGGCGTCCACGATCCACTTGGCGATGGACAGGCCCAGGCCCGACCCCTCGGCACTGCCGTCACGCGCGCTGTCCGCGCGATAGAAGCGCTCGAAGATGTGGCGCACGTCCTGCTCTGACATGCCGATGCCCTCGTCGGTGACGACGTAGCAGACCATGTTGCCGTCCCGGCGTGCCACCAGGTCGATGGTCGAACCCTCGGGGGAGTACTTCTGCGCGTTCTGGACGATGATGCGCAGGGACTGCTTCAGCATCGCGAGGTCGCCGACGGTCGTCATGCGCGGGTCGTCCAAGCCGTCCTCGTCGACGTTGCACGTGTAGCGATGACTCTCGTCGATCATGCAGGACTCCTCCCACACCTCGTGCACGACCTGGGCGAGGTTGACGTCGGAGGGGTTGAGGGCGTTGCGGCCCGAGTCCCCGCGGGCGAGGAACAGCAGCGACTCGACGAGCTCCTGCATGTGGTCGCTCTCCGCCTTAAGGGCCTCGATGGACTCGTCCAGCACGTCCTCGTCGGTCTTCCCCCAGCGGTCCAGCATGTTGACGTAGCCCTGGATGACGGCGATGGGCGTGCGCAGCTCGTGGCTGGCGTCCGAGACGAAACGCATCTGCTGCAGCTTCGCCTCCTGCATCTGGCGAAGGAGGCCGTTCAGGGCGACCTCGATGCTGCGCAGGTCCTTGTCACCCGTCGAGACGGTGGGGGAGTCGACCGTCGCGCGTTCGATGGCCTGCTCGAGCGTGGCCATCTTGTCGGTCTGCATGGGATCGGAGGCGGCAGTCACCTGGCCGATGGCTTCGGCGGCGATGGCCAGGTCGTTCAGGGGCTGCAGCGTGCGGCGTACCCGACGCGTGTCGGAGAAGAAGTCCAGCAGCTCCAGCACCTGGCAGAACAGGGCGAACACGGCATAGGGCACCAGCATGCGCATGTAGGGCAGCAGCGAGAAGTCGTAGGTCTTGCCATCCGCACCGGAGATGCGGTAGACCCACGTGCCGAAGTCGCGTCCCTGGCCGGCAAAGCCCCAGTTGCCAGGCGTGATGACGCTGATGCCGCCGCGCTCGAGCACGATGCCGTCGAGTGCCTGGGGTGGCAGCTGCCGCGCGCAGAACCACGTGAACGCAATCGTCAGGACCACGCAGACCAGCACGTCCGAGCAGATGATCCTCAGCAGCTTGCGCCACGTGAACCCCCAGCTGATCGAGCGTGCGATGGAGGCCGTCGGACGGTGCGACTCGAAGCGCATCACGCTAGTCCTCTCGGATGACATATCCCACCCCTCGAACCGTCGTTATCAGCTTGACGCCATGGTGGTCGTCGATCTTGGAGCGCAGGTGGCGCACGTAGACGTCGATGATGTTGGTCTCCCCGACGAAGTCGTAGCCGCAGGCCAGTTGCACCAGCCGGTCGCGGCTCATGACCACGTTGCGGTTCTCCATCAGGGCCTTCAGCACCTCGAACTCGCGGTTGGTCAGCTCGATGGGGTCGTCGCCCACCCGCACCTCGTGGCGCTCGACGTCCAGCGAGACGCCCTTGATGGTGATGACGTGATGGTCGGGCTCGGGTGGGTTGACGCTGCGCGTGCCCACCATCGCCTCGCGCCGCTTGAGGGTGACGCGGATGCGCGCCAACAGCTCCTCGATGGCGAAGGGCTTGGTGATGTAGTCGTCGGCACCCGCGTCCAGGCCGGCGACCTTGTCCATCACCGCGTCGCGCGCGGTCAGCATGATGACGGGGACATCGCTCTCGCGGCGGATGCGACGCAGGACCTCCATGCCGTTGAGCTGCGGCAACAGCACGTCAAGCAGTATGAGGTCATAGTCCCCGCCCAGTGCCGCCTCGACGCCGGAGCGTCCGTCCGCGACCTTCTCGACCTCGTAGCCCTCGTGGGTCAGCTCGAGCTCGATGAAGCGTGCGATCTTCGCCTCGTCTTCCACGATCAGAATGCGTGCCATGGTTCCTCCCGTTGCGTCATGCCGATGCGAGCTCTGCCTGCTCCGGTTCGGGCAGGCTGCGGTATCCCGAGCCGCGTACCGTCTGGATGATGGTGGGATTGGCCGGGTCGTCCTCTATCTTCTCACGAAGGCGGCGCATGTAGACGTAGAGGGTGTTGTTTCCGACATATGCGTCGGCGCTCTCCCACAGGGCCTCGCGCATCATCTCCCGTGTGACGAGGCTGCCGGGATTGATGGCGAAGAGCAGGAGCAGCCGGTACTCCGCCGCGGACAGGGCAACCTCTGCCCCGCCCTTGGTGGCGCGGGCGGTGCAGAGGTTGATGGTCAGCGGTCCCAGCCGCAGGTTCCAGGGCGTTTGGGCCGGCATGGGGAACCTACTCGTCCTTGCCGAAGTCGTCCTTGATGCTCTCGGCAGCGTCGGCTGCCTTGCTCATCGCGTCGTTCACGTCGATGGTCACGGGGCTCGCACCCTCGATGTGATAGCGGAAGTCGAAGAACAGGCCGATGATGAGCAGCCAGATCGAGGCGCCCCAGGCCAGGATTCCGATGATGACGAACAGCAGCGGGATGGCGACGACGCGCTGGTTGTGGCGCTCGGCGATGAACGTCATGTCCAGGCCGCTGCGGATGATGTCCTTGACGTTGCGGCAGAAGCTGCCCCAGGCCTCGCCGAACTTGGTCTTCTTGCTGGAGGCGCGGTACTCCTCCTGGGCCTGCTGCATCTCGGGGGACGCCATCTTGGTGGTGGCTGCCGTCTCGAAGCTGGCGGTGCGCGCCTCGGTCTTGCCGTGGTTCTCGAGCCAGATGATGGCGTCGAGGACGTCGTAGTCGGTGGCCTCGAGCGCGTCGCGCGCCTCCTGATAGGAAACGCCGGTCTTCTCGCGGACCAGTTCGACCTTCTCGAGCATCTCCATGATCAACACTCCTTCTTGGTGTACTGAGGATGGGCGGCGCTTGTCGCCGTCCGTTGGCTAGTATGATGCGCGAGCAAGATTAATGGGAGCTTGGGACAAGATTAATCTTGGGTGAGCTTTGGGCGCCTGACGCCTCGGACGGCATGTCCGTTGCGCCAGGCGCCTGCGCCGTCCCCTATCCGTCGGAGCGGGCGAAGCCGTTGCGCATGCCCATGCTGGAGATGAGGAGCACCTTTGCCAGCAGGTCGCCGGTCTGCCTGCGTAGCTCCCGCACCAGCCGCTCGTTGGCCTTGGCCGCCTCATGGGCGTCGCCCAGCGTCAGCATGCGGTGGCCAAGGGCGCCTACCTTCTGCTGGTAGCGCTCGATATCGGCGGCACATCCGTTGAAGCAGGAATCCGCCAGGGCTCCTATCAGGCGATTCGTCCAGTAGAAGCTGTCGGTGCTGACCTGTGCGGACGTGTTGGAGAGGTACTCCGGCATCTCGTCCACCTGGGCGAACAGGGCGACGAGCGCGTTGAAGGGGTTCGACCCGAAGGCCATCCACTGCACGCCGCGCAGCCCTTCCGGCGCATAGGGCCTCAGCTGCAGCACGGACAGCTGGTCGTTGCGGTTGATGCCGATGGGACGATAGCGGTTGCGGGTCTCCTCGGTCCCACGCGCGCCATAGCAGTCGAACTCGGTCCCCTGGTAGTGCAGGGACAGGACGTGCTTGACGTCCTCGATGGTTATCAGGTGCTCCGGACGGCGCATCCAGGGGATGTCGTCGCTCTCGGGGGTGTAGTCGGCGTTCGGTCCCTCCCAGACGCTCCCGTGCGGATTCAGCCAGCGTTGCATGGACCAAGAGCGCGGGGTGTTGTAGATGTGGTCGACGTCGCTGGCGCTGCCGAAGGCCTCGCGCGGGTTGAACACGTCGCCGGGTTCGCCCGTCGTGCGCACCGTCAGGTCGAGGTGGTTGTCGGCTATCCAGGTGCGCAGGTCTGGGCTGCAAAGGTAGCTCTTGCCGCGCCTTTCGGCATCGGAGAGGTCGAAGCGGTCGATCCCCAGCTGGTTGGGCATCGTGACGTAGCAGTCGTCTGGCACGCGCCGCGCGATCCAATGGTGGCCGCCCACCGTCTCCAGCCACCAGACCTCGTCGAGGTCCGAGAAGGCGATGCCGTTCATCTCGTAGGTCCCGTAGCGCTCGAGCAGCGACCCCAGGCGCAGCACGCCCTCGCGGGCGGAGCGCACGTAGGGCAACACGAGCGTGACGATGTCCTCCTCGCCGATGCCGCCGGGAACCTCGGGCTGGTAGTCGGGGTCGCCGGGCTTGCCGACGGCGGGTCGCAGCTCGACCAGGGGGTCGGCTCCCAGAACCCGCTCGTTGGTGGTGAGGGTCTCGGTGGCGCTCATGGCGACGTCATGGTCGTTGATGCCCGAGGCGGCCCAGACGCCCTCGTCGGTCAGGGCATTGGGCACCGCGCTGTAGCGCACGGGCACGAGCCCTGACAGGTCTATCTCGAGGTGCGAGATGACGCTGCGATAGTGGCGGGGCTGGTCGGCGGGCAGGACGACCTGCATCCGCTTGGGACAGAACTCGCCGTTGGGGGAATCCTCGTTGCGGGCGATGATGGTCGAGCCGTCGTACGTGGCGCGCTTGCCGACGAGGATGGTGGTGCAGGGCATGGGGCAACTCCTTGGGTTGTGGCGGACAGTGGTTTCAACAGGCTAACTATATGACATATGCAACCGTTTTCATACATTAGGTCGTGCCATTGGGGAGCTTTCCTGCAGCTTCGGGGAGAGTAGAATGACACGTATTTACAGGACGATGGGAGGATGAGGCGATGGGCGTGGCGCGCGAGGTTGGCGTGATCTATCTGGCAGGCGGTTGCTTCTGGGGTGTCGAGGAGTACTTCTCCCGCATCCCTGGCGTCGTGGACACGCAGGTCGGCTATGCCAACGGTCATACGGACGATCCCACCTACCAGGACGTCTGCACCGACACCACGGGCTATGCCGAGACCGTCTGCGTCACCTACGACCCCACGTTGGTCGGCCTGCGCACCATCCTTGACCAGTACTTCAAGATCATCGACCCCCTGTCGGTCAACCGGCAGGGCAACGACCGCGGCACCCAGTACCGGACGGGCGTCTATTACGTCGACGATGCGTCATTCGAGGTGGCACGGGAGGTCTTTGCCCGCCAGCAGCTGCGCCATCACGAGCCGATGGCGGTGGAGCTGGAGCCTCTGGCCAGCTTCCATCCCGCCGAGGAATACCATCAGGACTACCTGAAGAAGAATCCCGGCGGGTACTGCCACATCAGCTTCGACAGCCTGGCAGACTTGGGATAGTGCCGTGTGGGCGGCTTCTTACGCGACGATTACGATTGCCACTTTGTCGCATGGTATGCTTGGGAGACGTCAGGCAATCTGACGATTGTGCGGTGGTGACTCAATGCGGTATCCGAATAGAGAAGAGCTTGTCCGTATCGGCCTGACGGCGTTTCTGGTCTACCTGGGCATCTACTACTGGGGCGGCATCTCCCGCATGCTCATGACCCTGCTTGCGGCGTTCACGCCGGTCATTCTGGGATGCGTGATCGCCTATATCGTGAACGTGCCCATGAGCTTCTTCGAGCAGCGGCTGGCCTGGATGGCGGGCAAGCCCCGCCTCGCAAAGGTACGCCGTCCCATAGCCCTGCTGATAAGCATCGCCATCGGGTTCCTCATGGCAGCGGTCCTGCTGCGCTTCATCATGCCCGAGCTCATGCAGAGCATTCGCATGATGAGCCAGAAGGTGCCCCAGGCGGTCGAGGCCGTCCGTGCGGTCTTCCGCGACTTCGATCTCGAGGTCATGGTGGACGAGCAGCTCAACCAGCTGAGCGACTGGGACAAGATCCAGATGCAGGTCTCGAGCTACCTCATGAGCGGTGCCGGTGGCTTCATGGGCTCGGTGGTGACGGGCGTCTCGTCGGTCCTCTCCTCGACCTTCGAGGTCGTGCTGAGCGTCATCCTGGCCATCTACATCCTCATGAGCAAGGAGCAGCTGGGTGCGCAGCTGGGCAGGCTTCTCAAGACGTATGGTGGCTCCGAACTGCTGGAGCGTGCGATCTATGTGGGCAAGGTCCTCGACCACTCGTTCAGCAGCTTCATCATCGGACGCTGCATCTCGTCGCTGATCCTAGGCGCAGTGTGCACGGTGAGCATGCTTGTCCTCAGGCTTCCCTACGCCATGACCATCGGGACGGTGGTCGGTGTCACCAACATCGTGCCGGTGGTGGGCCCCTTCTTTGGAGGCATCATCGGTACGCTGCTCATCTTCAGCACCTCTACGATCGATGCGCTGGTGTTCTTGGTGCTGGTGCTGATATTGCAGCAGCTCGATGCCAACGTGGTCTTTCCGCGCGTGGTGGGGTCGAGCACCGGCCTGCCCGGCATCTGGGTGCTGGTGGCCGTGGCCGTGGGCGGCGGACTGGGCGGCGTGCCGTTCGTGCTGCTTTCGGTGCCCGTGGCCGCGTCGATCTACCAGCTGGTGGGCAACGACATCCGTGCCCGTAGCACCTCGGTGGAGGCTGTCGAGGAGGGGTAGCGGTCTGCCCTAGACGAATGCCCGCCATAACGCCTGCTCGCGATTCCTGTCGTGGCGTCGCGTGCGGGGCGATTGGGGCGAAAGCGTTCAAGGAATTCCGTTAGTCAGTGGTATTGGCGCGCCAGCGTAGATACTAAAGAAGTTCATGTTTCTTGTAGCTGCGGTTATGTGACCCCCGGAAACCGTGCGGCTGGTAGTCCCGAGGGATGCGTACTGACTAACGGAGTTTCTTGAACACTTTTGGCCTTGGGCTCACGCAAGTGGCCCGAGGCGAGGGAGATTGGCGGCCAGGTGTGCATCGAGTGCCGTAAGGCCTGCCCGTATGCGCTCGTCGATGTGTGACAGGTGGCCTCCGGGATTCATGGTCAGGTCGACCCGTACGCCGCGTTGGCGCAGCAGCCTCACGCACGTCTCGGTGCGTACCTGCACCTGCTTCAGGCGTGGTTGGGGTCCACGACGCTCCTTGGTACCCAGGGAGAAGAACGCATAGCGTCCCGCCACCGGAAACGCGAGCCCCTCCAGGTGCTCCGTCCACCCGTCGTACCACAGCGACCCCGACAGACACCCAACGGCCGCAAAGCGGGAATCGTGCACGAACGCATAGAGCGAGAACAGTCCGGCGAGGGAGTAGCCGGCAATGGCGCGCGCCCGAGGCGAGAGGCCCGCCTTCGCCTCGGCTGCGGGCAGCGCCTCGGCAACCAGCCATTCCAGCGTCTGGGCAGCCTGGCCTGCGTAGTCCTCCTCGCCACGGTAGAGCGCCGGAGCCGGCCAGGGTGTCAGTCGCGCACCCCAGCCTGCGACGGGTATGGTCACGACGTTGCAGGTCAGCAATCCAGCAAGCCCCTCCAGGGACGTCGGGTGCTCCGGCGCGTCCACCAGGCAGATGCACGGTGCCGTGGCACCGCCCGTTCCCGCCAGGACTTGCATCCTCGTCGCGTCCATCTGCCGGTCCGCCATTCCCATCACCTGCCAAGAGAACGAAAACGATTGGCGTGCCACCAAGGCACACGTGCCATTATAGATGCGAGCGCAGCCGGAGCCGCTATCGAGGGGGAGACCAATGACCGACCAGCCCATCACCTTGCCCGACGACTTCTTCTTTGGCGCCGCGATGTCCGGCCCCCAGACCGAGGGCATGTGGCAGGCGCACGGCAAGCTGGAGAACCTCTGGGACCTATGGAGCAACCGGGACCTGCGCGCCTTCCACAATCGCGTCGGCTCCTATGCGGGCAACGACATGGGCACGCGCTACGCCGAGGACTTCCGCATCCTTGCCGACCTTGGTCTGTCCTCGTGCCGTACCTCGATTCAGTGGAGTCGCCTGATGGATGCCGACGGGCGCCTCAACCCCGCAGGGGCCGCCTTCTATCACGACCTGTTCGCGGCCGCCCGGGAGGCGGACATCGAGGTCTTCGTCAACCTCTGCCACTTTGACATGCCGTCCTACCTCTTCCGTCGCGGCGGATGGGAGAGTCGCGAGGTGGTGGAGGCCTACGCAACCTATGCCCGCACCGCGTTCGCCGAGTTCGGCCAGGAGATCGTCCACTGGTTCACGTTCAACGAACCGATCGTCGAGCCCGAGCAGCGCTACGAGCATGGTGGCTGGTACCCCTTCCATCACGACTTCGCGCAGGCACGACGCGTGCAGTATGGCATCAGCCTGGCGCACGCGCTGGCGGTCGATGCCTTCCGCGAGCTGCAGGCGGCTGGTGCCATGCGTCCTGACGCGCGCATCGGACTCATCAACTGCTTCACGCCGCCCTACACGCGCGATGACCCCAGCGAGGCAGACCTCGAGGCTGTCCGCATGGTCGATGGCCTGCACAATCGCTGGTGGCTGGACCTGGTGACCAAGGGGACGCTGCCTGCGGACGTCATCGAGACGCTGGCCGAGCGCGGGGTCACGCTGCCGGTCCGCGCCGGTGACGAGGCCATCCTCTCCCGGGGCGTGGTGGACTGGCTGGGCTTCAACTACTACCAGCCCGCTCGCGTGCAGGCGCCGGCGCGTGGCTTCGACGAGTGGGGCAACCCGGTGTTTGCCGACCGCTACGTGTGGCCTGATGCCGTCATGAACCAGAGCCGCGGCTGGGAGATCTACCCGCGGGGCATCTACGACTTTGCGATGACGATGACTCGCGACTACCCGGAGCTCGACTGGTTCGTCTCCGAGAACGGCATAGGCATCGAAGAGGACCGCGCAGCCCGCACGGCGGACGGGGAAGTCGACGACCTGGCGTATCGCGTCTCGTTCGTGCGCAATCACCTGCGCTGGGTCGCACGGGCCATCGACGAGGGCGCGCGCTGCCGCGGCTACCACTACTGGGGCGTCATCGACTGTTGGAGCTGGGTCAACGCGTACAAGAACCGCTATGGGTTTGTGGAGGTCGACCTCATGCATGGCTATGACCGGCGACTGAAGGCTTCGGCCGCGTGGCTGCGCCAGGTGGCCACGACGCATGTGGTTGCCTAGCGCCGTGGCCTTGCTCGTCTCCACGCCAGGAGGACGACAATGCGCTAAGCTGGTGCAGGAGAGCGGGCGAATGGGAAGGGAACGACGAAGATGGGCGATTGTCCGGGGCTGATCGTCTTGCAGCCGGTGCTGCACAACAACATCTGGGGTGGGCGGCGTCTGGCGGAGTTCGGCTACGAGCTGCCCGACGGGCCGGTGGGGGAGTGCTGGGGAATCTCGGCCCATCCTCACGGGGACTGCGTGGTGGCGGCGGGGCCGTATGCGGGGATGACCCTCTCCCAGCTGTGGAGCGAGCATCACGAGCTGTTTGCAGGTGCCGAGGGCGACCGGTTCCCGCTGCTGGTGAAGGTTCTCGATGCCTGCGACGACCTGTCGATACAGGTGCACCCCGATGACGCCTATGCGGCCGAGCATGAGGGAGGGTCGCTGGGGAAGCACGAGTGCTGGTATGTTCTGGACGCCCATAGCCACGGTCAGATCATCGTGGGACAGCGCGCCAAGAGCCGCGAGGACTTTGCCCTGCTCGTCGAGGAGAACCGCTGGCATGACATGGAAAACCTCGTGCCCATCAAGGCGGGCGACTTCTTTGACATCAAGCCCGGCACGGTCCATGCAATCCTGGGCGGGACGATGATTCTGGAGACCCAGCAGTCGAGCGACGTGACCTATCGCGTCTATGACTACGAGCGCCGTCAGGCCGACGGCAGCCTGCGCGAGCTGCACCTGCAGCAGGCGATGGATGTCATCGACTACGCGGCGACCGCACCGGTGACGGGGGAGGTCACTGCACCGGAGGTGGACGGCATCACCCAGCTGATGAGCTGCGAGTACTTTGACGTGCTGCGCGTGCGCGTGCACCGGGACGCGCCGGTGGTGCTGCCCCAGCCGCATCCGTTCATGAACCTCTCCGTCATCGAGGGATCCGGTGCGGTGGAGACCGAGGCGGGCCGATGGCAGCTGGCAAAGGGCAACCATCTGGTGGCACCGTGCGGCTGTGGGGACCTGAGGCTGAGCGGCGAGATGACCCTTATCTGCAGCTATGTGCCAACGAAGGAAGGATGACGGGACTGACGATTGCTGGGAATGGTGTCGCCGGGGATTTTTCCCGAGGGATTCTTTCCGATTGCTCCGTCTGCCGCATCGCATCCGACCCCTAGCCGAATTCTTAGCTAGGATAGGGGGGTCAGCGCGACGTCGGAAGAGGAGCCGTCATGCATCTCACCCTTGCCCCCATCTTTGCCAGCAACATGGTCCTGCAGCGCGGGCTGCCGGTGAGCGTGTGGGGTACTGCTGAACCTAACGCCTCTGTCGAAGTACGCATTCAGGGACAGGCTGCCTCCTGCGCGGCCAATGCGGATGGCAACTGGCGCTGCGAACTCGCGCCACTTACCTCTTCCGATGCCGAGACGCTCGAGGTGGCCTCCAGCGACGCCCGCATCACCCTCACCGACGTGGCCGTGGGCGAGGTCTTCATCGCGGGCGGCCAGTCCAACATGGAGTTCTGGATGCGCTACGACAAGGAGGTGGAGGACTACCGTCCCACCTGCGCCAACCCGCGCATCCGCTTCTACGACCAGCCCAAGTGCTCCTATCCCGGCCAGACGGACGACTTCGACTACTCCAAGGTGGGCATCTGGCGCAAGGCCACGCCCGAGGACCTGGACTACTTCTCTGCCGTGGGGTATTACATGGCACGAGGCCTCGAGATGGTCCTCGACGTGCCCGTGGGCATCGTAGGGTGCAACTACGGCGGGACCACCTCCGCGGCATGGGTGACGCCCGAGCACGCGCGCGCCGTGCAGCCCGAGCTGGCGGCCGCCTACGACGCAAAGCTCCAGGGCCTTCCCTACGAGGAGCTGCTGGCCAACGGTCGCGTCAATGCCGCCAAGAACGACAAGGGCTACGCCGCCTGGCCGGCCTGGAACGAGTTCTTCCTGCCTCGGACGCCAACCATGGACGAGGTCAAGGCCTTCATGGAGGCCGAGGCGCAAAAGGCATCCGGACCGGCCGACGTGGGCGGGCTCGAGATCGGTGGCGCGCAATCGGGTGAGGAAGATGCTGCGCGGGTCCATCCGGGCGTGATGACCCCCACCAAGGAGGCCCCGGGCGCCCTCTTCACCTACATGGTTCTGCCGATAGCCGGCTTTGCCACGCGCGGCGTGCTGTGGTACCAGGGCGAGAGCGACGACGAGATCGACGGGACCCAGTGGCGCCACGAGGAGGCCCTGCGCACCGTCATCGCCGACTGGCGCGACGCCTGGCAGCGCCCCGACCTGCCCTTCCTGGTGGTGCAGCTGCCGGGCTTCGGCGACTGGATGGGGCTCGGTCCGAATGACTACGTGACCATCCGCGCCTGTCAGCAGGAGGTTGCCGACACCGACGAGCACGTGTGGCTCTGCTCGGCAAGCGACATGGGCGACAGGCACGACATCCACCCCAAGGAGAAGAAGCCCATCGGTGAGCGGTTGGCGCTGCTTGTGATGCGCCACCTGCTGGGGATGCCCGTGCCAGCGGACGCCCCTCGCTGCATCGGTGCGGAGCGCAAGGGCTCGTTCGTCGTCCTGCACTTCGACAATGCCGCCGGCGGCATGCTGTTGGAGGGTGCCGAGTGCAATGCGCTCGAGGTGCTCTGCAATGGCGAGGCCCTGCCCTTCCGAGCTGCGGCACGGGGCGACACCCTAGTCATCATGCTCGATGGGAACCCGTCTGGCCCGCTCGAGGTGCGCTTCGCCTGGGCCAACTGGTTCCGCACCAACCTCTACAACGGTGCCGAGATTCCCGCACTGCCCTTCATCGTGCACTGCTGAGCCCGCATGGAGCCCTAGCAGCGCGGAGGAAGGCATACCTGACAGGTTGTCTCAGGCCGATTCTTGCCGCCTTGGCGACACCGCACCGCACGCCCGCACGAATGGCGGGCCCGAAGCCCCTCGCAGCACGGTTGTCGTTCCGTCGATGGCGACGCCGGCCACCTCGTCCGGGTCGAAGATGCGACCGAGGGGGCTTGTCCTGCACAGAGCGATCTCGCCGTACGCGTTGTGCATGCGACGTAATGCGACTCCGTTTCCTAGAAGCCCTGCATGCGGCGGACTCTGCGCATCTCGGCACGCCTGCGGGCGGCGATGCACTCAGCGTGCTGCTCGTCGGTGGTGGCTACCAGTCCCCACGGCACGGGAACGGGATGTCCGTCGGCGTCTACGCAGACCTCGGTGAGGTATGCGTGATTGATCATGGTGCGCTCGCCGGTGGCTGGATCCTCCACGTAGCTGTCGGCGCGCACCTCCATGGACGTGCGGCCCACATGGGTCACCCATGCCTCGATGACCACGATGTCGTTGAGCCATGCGGCGCTCTTGAATTCCAATGTGTCGATGGCCGCGGTCGTGATGTCGATGCCCGCATGCCGACGCGCGGCGATGCCGGCCACGTCGTCGATCCACTCCATGAGGCGCCCGCCAAACAGACGGTTGAATCCGTTGATGTCCTCGTGGCGGATCATGTGGGTGGCAACGGAAAGGGACGACCCAACCTCTTTGATGCCCATCGGGTAGTCGGATGCTGCCATAAGCGCTCCTTGTGCCGGACGACCAGTCTCACCCCAAGATTGTATCGTGGGTTTGGGTGCGTGACGACTGGGGCGTGGCCCTGGTCACTGCAGCTCGCCGTCCACGATCCCCAGCAGCTCGTCGATGCGGTCGAGGTACCAGCTGCCGCCCTCCTGAGCAAAGCCAAAGCGCTTCTCGCGCTTGACGGCCACTCGCATGCCGGCGCGCCGAGCAGCCAAAATGCCGCGGTCGGAGTCCTCGATGGCGATGCAGTCGGTAGGATCGAGTCCGAGCTTTGCGGCGGCTGCCAGGTAGATGTCGGGAGCCGGCTTGCCGTGCTCAAAGTCCTCGCCAGACAGGACGAAGGCAAACTTGTCGAGAATGCCGCAGGGCTCGAGCGCCCGCACGATGCCCGTCCGCTCGGTTGAAGAGGCTACGGCGCAGCGTATGCCGCGCTCGCGAAGGCCGTCGAGCGTCTGGGGCACCCCAGGGTTGAGCAGCGAGGGATAGTCGTAGAGGATGTTGGCAAAGTGGCGGTCCATGGCCTCGCCAGCGCTCATAGCGAGCTCGTCGACATGCTTGCGCGGCGTTGCGGCCCACCACTCGTTGATGCGCTCGAGAAAGTAGGCACCTGTGCAGCCTACGAGGTCGTCGGTAGCGGCCTTGGGCAACTCGAGTCCGCGGTCGGCAAAGAACTCCTGAATGTGGCGCTGGTTTTCTGGCTCGGTGTCCACGAGCACACCGTCCATGTCGAAGATGACTGCCTTTGGAGCCATTGGTCCTCCCTCGTTCGCTATTTGGAAAACAAGACTTGTTTTAATTGGTATTAGAAACTAGCATAGTTGTATCTTAAGGACAGCGGGAGGATCACGGTGACGGACAGGAAGACACGAAGGCTTCAGAAGCTCTTTGAGGGGACGGGCTTCACAGTGACCAAGGTCGTCTACGAGGCAGCTCCGCTTGCGCTCGAACCGACCGTCTGCCTCGATGAGCCGCTGCGGCGCTGGGCAGTGCGGTATCCAGGGGCGAGTCCGCGCATCTTCTCATACGATGACGTGCTTGCCTGCGAAATCGTGGAGGCCAAGCCGCAGGAAGACGTGGGCACCAACGCAGACCGTCTCAAGGAACTGCTCAAGAATCCCGCGCGGGCTACACAGGACAATGCTGCGAGGCATGGGTATTGTCTGGGTATGGGCGTCGTGGTTGCCGTGCGTTCGGATGATGCAGAGGGTGGCGTCGGGCATCTGCAGCTTCCCGTCATCACTCGTGCGACCAAGCGCGACTCTGTGCCGTTTAGGCGCATGGTAGAATACGCAGAACGGCTAAAGGCCACCTTTGATGCCATGAGAGAGCACATATCACCAGATGACCGAGACGTTTGACATACCTCCACGCGATAAGGCGGCCGAGGGGATCCTGTGGCTCATCCAGAGCGAGGGGCTTGCTGCCGGCGACCGCCTTCCGGCAGAGCGCATTCTCTGCGAGCGGTTGGGCGTCTCTCGTACTGCCCTGCGTGGAGCAATCGCCCAGCTTACGAGCGCGCACGTGCTCGAAAGCAGGGTTGGGTCGGGTACGTATGTGTGCGCACCCAAGCCTCTCAGCGTGTTTCAGAGCGCCGGAGCCTTTTCGGCGGCGGTGCGCGACGCGGGGCTCGTTCCCTCTGCGCGCGTGCTCTCACAGGGCTTTCTCCCTGCGGGGGAAGCGCTTGCGGCAAAGCTGGGTGTTGAGGTGGGTGCCACGGTCCTGGAGCTCAGGCGCCTGCGCATGGCAGACGGCGTGCCCGTCGCCATCGAGACCACGTACGCCAACAGTGAGATCTGCCCGGGTATCGAGAGTCACGACTTCGCGGTCGAGAGTCTGTACGAGGTGCTCAAGCAAAAGTACGGCATCTCGATCGCGCACAGCATCGAGCGTATCTCCATCACACGCGTCAACGAGTGGGAGTCCGAGATCCTGGGTGTCGAGGAGGGGGAGCCCGCCTTCTACGAGTGCGGCCAGGAGTGGACGGAGCAGATGGAGCCGGTCGAGTACTTTAAGTCGGTCACCTTGCCGGCACACTTCCGCTTTGCCAGCGACGAGGTGTGGGACACGGGTGCAGCGGAGGTGAGCGACGCGTGGCTCAGATCGTAAGCTCGCACGAACAGCCCATATACCTGCGCATACGCCGCAAGATTGAAGAGCGCATCGATCGCGGCGAGTATCCTGCCGGCTCGGTCCTGCCCTCGGAGAACGAGCTTGCGGACGAGTTTGGGACGACGCGCCTCACCGTGCGCAATGCCATGGATGCGCTGGTCGAGCGGGGGTGCATACGGCGCGTGCAGGGCAAGGGGGCGTTCGTCTCCTCCCATAACATCAGCCGCACATCCGTCCCGCAGGGTGGCTTCCGCAAGGTGGCGGAGGCCCTCGGCATGGAGCCGTCCGTGCGCCTACTTGCGAGCGGGAGGCGCAAGGCGGGTGCCTACTATGGCTGGCTCTTTGGCATTCCGGAGGACGACCTGCTCTACTCGTTGCGCCGCCTGAACAGCCTTGACGGCCAACCGGTGGCGCTTGAGAACACGCTGATCCCGCTGAGCCTCTTGCCGACGATCGAAGACGTCGACATCCAGGTGTTCAGCCTGTACGAGACATATGAACTGCTGGGCCACAAGGTGGCGCGCGTGCAGGAGAAGCTCGACGTGCTGGCGCTCACGGCGCGTGAGGCGGGCCTTTTGCACGTGGATGCGGGAGACGTGGCTATGGTCTCGGAGGGCGTGAGCTACGACATTTCGGGCAATGCGATCGAGTATGCCCGCAACATCAGCCGCGCGGACTTTGCCGGCTATACCTTCAAGTTCTAAAACCAGGTCCTTCGCGCAAAGGGGAGCACCCCTTGCGCGCGAGCCATCGCCAAACATAGACAACTAAGCTAGAAATAAATACCACTCAGCGACGTTTTGATACCACTCGCCCGCAGACGGCTGTTCGCGAACAATTGGTTTTAAAAACCTGATAATTTGTCTATCAACAAATTGGTATCGAAAAGTAACTAACAGGTATTGCAGGGGAGGGACAGGACATGAGGATGCTCGACTACGTCAAGTTGGCAAACCCGCGCATGCGCGAGAACGTCGCCCGTGGCAAAGAGCTGATCTCCTCGCTGGTTGACGCGTATGCCCATGCCGGCGCTCCCTCCGTGCGCATCGTGGCATGCGGATCTTCGCGCAACGCCAGCTTCTGTGCGCGCGACCTCATGCAGGAGGTCCTCGAGGTGCCCGTCGTGATCGTCACGCCGGAGTCCTACGTCAAGTTCGATCATGCTCGGCCGTCCGACGCCTTCGAGGTGTTTGTCAGCCAGAGCGGTTATTCCACCAACACGTTGGCCGCGCTCGACTTCGCCCGTTCGCTGGGGCGTACGGCCGTCGCCCTTACCGGTAACCCGGCGGCTCCGGTGAGCGAGCATGCCGACCTCGTGATCGATTGGGGCGTGGGCGTGGAGTCGGTGGACTTCGTCACCATGGGCGTGCAGACGCTCGTCGAGTTCCTAATGCTCTTTGCCCTGCATGCGGCACACGCGGTCGGGCGTCTGGACGACGAGGCGCTTGCCGTAGGACTCGCCGACCTTGGGGCGGCCATCGATGCTCATGCCGGCGCGCTGGATGCGACCGAGTCCTTCATGGCTGCCCAGCGGCGTGAGCTGGTTCGGAGCGCTCCCACGATGGTCGTGGGCGCCGGCCCGCTCTACGGAGTGGCCATGGAGGCCTGCCTCAAGCTCAACGAATGTCTCAAGCGTCCCGCCATGATGCACGAGCCCGAGGAGTTCGTCCATGGTCCCGAGATGCAGATCGACCCACGCTACCAGCTCTTCTTGCTCGAAGATGCCCAGGGTGACGAGCGTACGGCGACTCTGGCCGATAGCTTCTCCCGGGTCTGCGCAACCACCCTGGTCACCTTCCTTCCCAATCGGGAGGGGGAGGGCCCTTCCCTCCTCCTCCCATCGGTCCGAAATCCGCTCATGGCGGCGATTCCTGCGCTGGTGCCCTTCCAGTGGATGTGCGCCCAGCTGATGGACGAACTGCGCTGTGAGGACGTGCACCCGCTTCTCGAGGCGCAGGCGGACCGCATGAACACGAAGGCGGTTGGCTACGCCGATGCCATCCATGCGCTGGAGGCCCAGGCAGCGGAGCGCTACGGCGCCTAAACGCAAACGCAGCGAACAGCATCGCTCGTTGATAGCACGCAGTACATGGTCCGAAGAGGACAGACGAAAGGAGCGTACCCATGAAGGAGACGGAGAAGGTCGAGATCATGCATTTCGACCAGGAGGGCTATCTGGCAGACGGAAAGGCAGCCGTCGAGGCCGGCGACAAGATGGAGGCCTTGGCCGACCGCGTTGCCGACGAGGGTTATGACGCCATCTTCCTGATGGGCGTGGGCGGCACCTGGGACGAGTTCATGCAGCTCGAGTACCTCATGAACAAGTACGGCGACAAGGATCTTGAGGTCTATCTCATCCACGCCGCCGAGTGGAACGTGGCCGGCCACAAGCGCATGACGAGCAAGTCCGTCGTGCTCACCGCCTCCGAGAGCGGCACCACCCCCGAGGTGCTCGAGGCCATCGGCAAGCTCAAGGAGATGGGCGTCCGCGTCTTTGCCATGACCAAGCCCGAGGGGCCCATCGGCCAGGCCGTGGGTGCCGACAACTGCATCAAGATGGCCTCCAGCCATGGTGAGGGCGGTTGCGAGATGGGTTACTACCTGGCCGATCGCTTTGGTCTCAAGATCCTGGAGCGTCGCGGCTGCTTCCCCAAGTACCGTGAGTTCGTCGATCAGACCAAGGATGTCTGGGCGAGCCTCCTCGACATTCGCAAGCAGTTCGAGCCCAAGGCCGAGCAGATCGCCAAGAAGTACGCTCTGGCCCCCTACACCATGTTCGTGGGCTCTGGCGCGCTGTGGGGCGAGACCATCCTGTTTGCCATGTGCATCCTCGAGGAGATGCAGTGGAAGCGCACCCGCTACATCACCTCGGCCGACTTCTTCCATGGCACCCTCGAGCTGGTGGAGCCTGGCGTGCCTGTGATCCTGTTCAAGGGCGAGGACGAGTGCCGCAAGCTCGACGAGCGCGTTGACGCCTTCCTAAAGAGCGGCCGCACCGGCGACCAGGACATCGTGGTCATCGACACCGCTGAGTATGCGCTGCCTGGCGTCGATCCCGAGTTCCGTCCCATCACCTCGGTGTGGATCCTCTCTTCGCTCGTGACCGACCGCCTGTCTGCGTACTACGAGCTCAACACCAAGCACAACCTCGCCTACCGCCGCTACTACCACCAGTTCGACTACTAGGCTTCGGTGCCGGGCGGGCACGCGTCCGCCCGGCGTCGCTTCGAGACGCGCGAAAGGAGGGGGACATGCGCTATCCACAGCTCGCTGCAATGAACATCATCCACAGCTTCTACCCGCTACAAGAGTTCTTGGCCAGCTCGGAAGCCGCAGGCTATCGCCATGTGGAGCTGTGGACAGGCCCCATGCACTTCTTCCTTAGCACGTTCGGGTATGACCCGCTAAATGAGCTGCGCGATGGCCTTGCGCGTCACGGGCTTGCGCTTGTGGGCCTTTGCCCCGAGCAGAACAACCCCAAGCCGCACAATGTCGCGGCGCGGGGGTTGCGCGCCCAGGCACGCACCCATGCGTACTTCTGCAATGCCATCGAGGTGGCGGCCGGACTGGACGCGCCGCAGGTTGTGGTCACGCCCGGCTGGGCGTTTCTCGACGAGCCGCGCGAGGAGGCTTGGGGTCGATCCGTCGAGATGCTGCGCTCGCTGTCAGAGCAAGCCGGCAGGCGAGGCGTCCGGCTGGTGCTCGAGGCGCTGCAGCCCGAGGAGTCGGTTCTCGCCAACACGGCGGCCGATATCGCGCAGCTGATCGACGAGGTTGCCAACCCTGCGCTTCTGGCGTGCCTGGACATCGGGGCCATGGAGCGCGCCGGTGAGACCATCGATGGCTACTTCGACGAGCTGGGCGACCGCATCGTCCACTGCCACTTTACCGACTATGCGGACGTGAGCCATGTGGCATGGGGCGACGGCCACCGCTCGATGCGCGCCGATCTCGACGCGCTTGTCGCCCACAGGTACCAGGGCATCTGCTCGGTCGAGACGTACAGCGAGCGCTATCTGGCCGATCCCGCCGCAGCCGATGCCCGCACGATGAGCATCTACCAGCATGCGACGGAGGTGAGATAGCTATGAGAAACATCATCATCGCAAGCCATGCGCACTTTGCCGCCGGCATCAACGAGGCTTTGGAGCTCTTGACCGGTCCCCATGAGAACGTCCGTGTCATATGCCTGTTTGTGGACGGCAACGACGACGTCGAGACCATCTGTGCCACGGCAGTCGAGGAGGCCGGCGAGGGCGACGTGATCGTCTGCACCGACCTGTTTGGCGGCTCGGTCAACAACGAGTTCACCAAGCAGATGCAGCTCCACGACAACGTGTACCTAATCACCAACATGAACCTGCCGCTGCTCTTGCAGCTGGTGTTTGCCGATGACGACCAGCCTACGGCAGACCTGCTGCGCGAGCTGGCATCTTCCGACGACGCGCGCGTCAAGTTCGTCAACGACCTTTTGACCGAAGGTGTCGATGACGACGACGAGTTCTAGGCACTAACGGGTCACTCGGCCCGACGCACGTACCACCGATTCCTTTGGGAGGGAAATCATGATCTTGTTGCTTCGCGTTGACCATCGCCTGCTGCACGGCCAGGTGGCCGTCTCCTGGGCCCAGGGCCTCAAGGCCAACTGCATCTTCTGTGTGGGCGACCACATTGCCAACGACCCGGTGTGGAAGACCACCCTCAAGATGGGCAAGCCTGCAGGTTGCAAGCTTGTCATCAAGGACATGGCTCACGCCATCGAGGCCATCAATTCTGGCGTGACCGACAAGTACCGCATGCTCATCAGCGTGCAGACCATCGCCGAGGCCAAGCAGTTGGCCGACAACTGCCCGGCCGTCACGTCCATCAACCTCGGCAACACCAAGAGCAGCCCCACCACACGCACCGTGGCGCGCCAGGTCTTCCTGGAGCCCGAGGAGGAGCAGATGATTCGCGAGCTGATCGACCGTGGCATCGAGGTCGAGATTCGCCCGCTGGCCGACGATCCCAAGATCGACGCGGCAAGCGTTTTGTAAGGCATCGCTGCGGGCGGGCACTCCCTGGTCCGGTACGTCCCGCCCGCATCTGCCCGTCGGCGCCTGTCCGACGGCTGAACTCATCGTAGCCAATCGCTACAGACAAGGAAAGGAAGGAGGAACACATGGTCATGCAAGCCATCCTGGTAGGCCTCGTTGCAGCGTTCGGTTGCTTCGACTATCAGCTGGGTACCCTCTATGCGTTCCGGCCGATCGTGCTCTGCCCGCTCGTGGGCATCGCGCTCGGCGATCTGCAGACCGGCCTCGCCGTTGGTGCGAGCCTCGAGCTGCTCTTCATGGGCTCCATCTCCATCGGAGCCTACGTTCCGCCAAACGAGACGGTTGGCGGCGTGTTGGCCTGTGCCTTTGCCATCAGCCTGGGTCAGGGCACCGAGGCTGCCATCGCGCTGGCCATGCCCATCGCCATCCTCTCGCAGGCCATCGGCAACCTGCTGCAGCCCATCTGGCCGCTCATCGTCGACTGGGGCGAGAAGAAGGCTGGCGAGGGCGACCTTCGGAGTACCCGCATCGCCCACTGGGGCATTGGCCTTTGGGGTTGCCTGGAGTACTTCCTGCTCTGTGGCGGGGCGTTCCTCCTGGGAGCCGATGCCGTTCAGGGCATCCTCGACTGGATTCCCTCCTTCGTGCTCGATGGCTTTGGCATTGCCGCCAACATGCTGCCTGCCATGGGCTTTGCCATGCTCGGCCGCATGATTCTCAACAAGGAGTCCATGCCCTTCTTCTTCCTCGGCTTCCTGCTGTGCAGCTACGTGGGGATGCCGGTTCTTGGTGTGGCCCTGCTTGCCATCATCATCGTGATCGAGAAGTTCAACCTGCTTGGCGGTGGCATGGACGCCCAGCTCGCCCTTGAGGAGGATGACGATGACTTCTGATGTCCAGGCCCCGGTCGCGGGCGACCAGTACGCGATCACCAAGAAGGACCTTACGGAGATGGCCCTCAACGACGGCTCGCTGGGCATGGAGTTCTCCTGGACCTACTACAAGCAGATGAACCTCGCCTTTGCCGTCATGATGGGCAAGGTCCTCAAGAAGGTCTACCACGACGATCCCGAGGGCTATGCCGCAGCCCTTGGCCGCCACGCCGCGTTCTTTAACATCACGGTGCAGTTTGCGCCGTTCGTGGGCGGCATCGCGCTCTCCATGGAGGAGCGCATCAAGCGCGGCGAGATCGAGCCCGAGGCGGTCAACGACGTCAAGGCTGCCCTCATGGGTCCGCTGTCGGGTCTGGGCGACTCCATCTTCCTGGCCACCATCCGCGTCATCGCTGCTGCCGTGGGTATCTCGCTCATGCAGGCCGGCAACCCCTTTGGCCCCATCGCCTTCCTGCTCATCTACAACCTTCCCGGCTTCTGGCTGCGCATCTGGGGTGCGCAGAAGGGCTACGACCTGGGTGTCAACTTCCTCGAGCAGGCGCAGCGCACGGGCCTTATGGCCAAGGTCATGAGCGCGGCGGCCATCATCGGCGCCATGGTCATCGGCGCCATGACGGTCGACATGTTCTGGGCCGAGATCCCCGTTGCCCTGTCTGCCGCCGAGGATGCCGCCACCATCCAGGACATCCTCAACGAGATCATGCCGGGCATCCTGGGCCTTGGTGCCTTCTGGGCGTACTACTGGCTGCTGTCCAAGAAGATCAACCCGTCGTACCTGGTGCTGGGCACCATGGTGCTCGGTGTGATAGGCGCCTTCTTCGGCTTCTTGGGCTAGAGGCTGCCCTCCCAAAGGGTGGCGGCAGGCGCTGCGTGGGCGTCTGCCGCCATTTTGATGAAAGGAAACTCGTATGCATAGCAAGAGCGTTGCCACCACCCTGGCACTGGTTCTGTCACTGGGCCTGGCCAGCTGCGGTACCGCGGCGACGTCGGCGAGCACCGAGGGTGGTGCCGAGGCGACGGCTTCCACCCCAGAAGATGTCGTCTACGACCTGTATCGCGCGCATGGCGACCGCTGGTGCCACCTGGGCGACACGGTGACCTTCGAGGCCAAGGTCATTGAGTATCTCGAGGCCGAGGCCATCGGCGATGCCGGTGAGGAGAATGTCACGCCAGCAGACGTCGACCTCTCGCAGTTTGCGTTCCAGTGGTACTACTGCCAGCACATCGCCGAGACGGGCGAGATCGTCTACGTACCCATCGAGGGGGCCAACGGCCTAAGCTACACCATCGACCGCGTGACCGAGGCGAACCTCTACGACAACGACGAGCTCGAGTACCTGCTGGCGATGTTCCCCGCCGATGCGACCGACCTCTCCTACGGCAGCCGTTCCAACATTTCGTCCATCTGGTTCTGCCTCTCGGCCATGCCGGAGTACGTCGAGGCCAACAAGGCCCACGGCGTCGTGCTCGACCCTGAGGGTACGACCACCGAGGGAGACGTCGTTGCCTTTGCGACCGACAAGACGGGCACCTTCGAGGTGAAGCTGTCCGATGCTGCGGAGACCGAGGGTCCCGTCTGCCTCTACATGGCGACCATCCACGACGGCGCCGTGGTGGCCGAGGACGAGCTGGAGGTCGACGGCTCCTTCACCTACGAGTTTGATGCCGCAAACAGCTACATGCTTAACTGGTACACCGATGCCGAAGAGCCGGTGAGCTTCACGTACGAGATCGCGGGCGATGCGGGCGAACCCTACTGGTTCAGCGCATCGGAGCTTGAGCCCTCTGACGCAGGTCTCAACGTATATGTGGACGCACTCACCATACGCAGCGATGGCGAGTATCAGCTGACGGTGGAGAACCCCTGGGTGGATGCCGACTACGCCTCCTCCGACGAGGGTGTGGCGACCGTCTCGGACGACGGCAAAATCTGGGCCGTGGCCCCTGGCGAGGCTACCATTACCGTGACGCAGGGCGGCGAGACGGCCGAGGTTGTTGTGACGGTGGTGGAGTAGCTACGATGGCTCGCACGGGCCCATCTCCCGCCTGCGTGTCTGGGAGTGGGGGATGGGCCCATCGCTGCCTGCTCGGGAAGGGACACTGATAGCTCTATGCAGCTGCTGCGCTGGTGGAAACGATATGCGGGCCTGAGCCGGGCCGAGATTTGCCTCATCCTGGTCGAGTCCCTCCAGTGGATGGCGCACAATGCCGTCTACTTCTTGGGGCTGATCGGTGCCGCGACCTATGACCTGGGAGGCAGCGCCTTTCTGGTGGCGGGCATCACGCTTGTGCACAACCTGACGACCTCGCTGGGCAACGCCGTCTCTGGCCCGGTGGTGGACCGGCTCGGGCCCCGTGTGACCGCCATGTGGGCGCTTGCGGTCACGGTGGCGGGCGCGTTGGTGGTGGGATTTGCCTCCACCACGGCACCCCTGCTGTTCTTTGCCTCTGCGATGCTTGGGCTGACGGGCGGGTTCGTCAACACCTCCACGCGCGCCTGGCCGGCCTACCTGCGCAATGATCACGAGGGCCTCATCCGTCTCAACAGTCAGCTGGTGTTCTACTCCAACATTGCCTATGCGATGGGCCCGGTCTTTGGCGGGATTATCGTGCAGCATGCCCCCTCGCGCGCCACGTTCCTCTTTATGGCAGCGGTCACGGCGACGGCCATTCCCGCAGCCCTCGGCGCACACGAGCGGCTTAGCCCGCAGAAGGATGACGACAAGGATTTGGACGCATCTGGTGGCGTGATGAGTGGCATGGCCGAAGGCGCGCGCCTCACCTTTGCCAACAGGACGCTGCGCACCATCTTTGTGGCGGGCTTTTTGGGCTTCTGCGCCTTTGGGGCCTTCGACTCGCTTGAGAGCCTGTACTATCGCGATGTGCTGCGGGTGAGCCCGGACTGGATGGGGTGGCTCTCGGCCGTGGCGGGATTCACCGGTGTCTTGGGGTCGTTCATCGTGACCAAATGGCCGGCCGAGCGCATCAACCTGCGCGTGCTGCTGGTCACGCTGCTGCTTGTCGGCCTCTCGTCGCTGCTCTACGTGGGCACGCCATGGCTTGCATGCGCCTGCCTGGGGCAGGCGACAAACGGCCTGTGCTGGGGCTTCTTCGAGCCGATCGAAGTGACTCTCGTGCAGGAGGAGGCCCCCATAAGCCACTTGGGACGCATCATGGGCTTCCAGCGCTTTGGCCTCATGATGGCTGGCGTGGTGCCACTCCTGGCAGCTCCGTTCCTTGCCGAGATGGTTGGCCCGCAGGCGGTGCTCGTTGGCGCCGCATGCGTCATCGCGGGCGTGGGGGCCCTGTTTGTGGCGCGGGACTGCCTGCTCAAGGACTGATTGCGACATTGACCGAAGGGGACATGCCATGAGAATCGCAACTGTGGGCGACGCCTGCTGTGACTGCTACCTGGACGAGGGCGTATGGTATCCGGGTGGCCAGGCGCTCAACGTGGCGGTGAACGCCCTGCATGACGGGGCGGAGGCGGCTGGGTTTCTTGGCATCGTGGGAGCCGACCAGCGTGGCCAGGCGCTGCGCGAGCTTGCGGCGGGGGAGGGTGTCGACCTCTCGCGCTGTCGCGTGGTGCAAGAGCCCACGTCGTACTGGGGCGTGCGCATCGTCGACGGCGACCGCCAGTTTGAGGACCGCTCTGAGGAGTGCCTCGACGAGCTCTATGGTCTGCGCATCTCTGGTGCCGATCGCACGTGGCTCGGGTGCTTCGACGTGTGCCACACCACCAACGAGGCTGGTGTGGACGCCTCTCTGGAGCGGCTGCACAAGACGCTGCCCGTGAGCTACGACTACTCGGTCTATGCGTGGGACGACGAGTCTTGGGTAACTGCGACGGCCCCTCACATCGACATCGCCTTTCTCTCGGGCGAGCGAGAGGACGGGACGCTCCTTGACGAGAAGGACATCTGCGCCTTTGCACGGCGCCTGCACGAGCTGGGTCCGCAGCTGGTGGTGTGTACGCTCGGCTCGCGGGGTAGCCTTTGCTTCTATGCAGGCGACCTGAGCCACACCGGCATCGTGCCTGTCGAGGTTGCCGACACCATGGGCGCGGGCGACTCGTTTGCGGCAGCCTTCTTGGTGCGCTGGTTCGAGAGTCATGACGCAGAGGCCGCGCTCTCTTTTGCTGCCAAGCGCGCTGCCATCACCTGCACCATGCACGGTGCCTGGGGGCATCCGCAGCCGCTACAGCCCATCGAATCCCTGGTATAAGGAGGCGGCTAGCATATAATGACCGCACATTGCTAACAGTGCTGGCAAGGAGGCCCACATGTCGACTTCTGCGGCAATGGCACAGGTCAACGTTCGCATGCAGCGCGATCTCAAGGAGCGTGGCGATGCGACACTTGCTCTCGTGGGCAGCTCACCGGCGGTCATCATTCGCCAGCTCTGGCAGGCGCTGGCAGAGGGTGGCGAGGCATACCAACGCATCATGCGCGCACTGGCCAAAGCCGATGTGGCTGAGGAGGCGGATGCCGCAGACACGTCGTTGCTCCAGGCGTCGACCCTCTTCGAGGAGTTGGGCACCACTCTGGGGCTCGATCCCGCAAGCTTTGTCCCCGACACCAGGCCAACCTCGGAGGTGCTCGAAGACATCGAATGGGAGCTGTTCGAGGAGCGGGGGCTGGCATGACCGAACGCGTCAAGATCATCATGGTTGACACGAATGTGTGGGTTGACCTCTACGTTCCTGGCAGGCCCTGCGTGAGGCCTCGCTCTCCTTCTTCGAGGTTGCACAACGCGACGATGTCGAGCTGACCTTTACGGTAGACATCGCCCGTGCGGTGTATCGCATCGTCTCGCATGAGGCAAAGCGTTGGGTGCGCCAGGACAAGGGCTCGCTGCCAGATGCGTATGCCAAGGCCATAGCCTCGCATGCCTGGGACTTCATGGAGAGTATGCAGGAGCAGGCGACGGCGGTCGGTTCGGCGACGGCTGACCTCTGGCTGGCTGGCAAGCTACGCGACCAGCATGCCGAGATCGAGGACAACCTCATCGTTGCCGCATGCATGCGCATCAAGGCAGACTATCTGGTGACCAATGACGAGAGCCTTCTGCGACACGCGCCGGTTGCGGCGGTGACGCCGGCAAAGATGGTGCAGCTGCTCGGCGTCATGCCGTAGCGTCCTACGCGATGCCGAGCGAGCGGTAGTTGGGGTCGCGCAGCTTCTGCAGGCAGAGGGCCATCTCGCCCAGGTAGACGCGCTCTATGTAGTCGTCGACCACGTAGAGGGACGGTACCAGCTCTTCGGGTAGCCCGAGCAGTGGCCTGCCATTTGGCGCGAGCAGGCATTCGCCATTCGGGTTCGTGGCGGTGCTGGTGAGGGCAACGCGCAGCTCGTCCATGTCGTCGACGGTGTCCACGGCAAAGTAGAAGGCCTCGGGCGAAACGAGCGAGATGCCTGCGAGCGCCACGTTGCGAGCGATCTGCAGCATGCCCTCGTCGCTCCAAAGCATGTCCGTGTAGCTCGAGCTGTACGAGAACATGCTCTCAAAGTACTTTGGTTCCCCGGCCAGGTTGTGCCGGCCCTTGAGCAGGGTTCCGTCGATGACGGTGCCCAGACCCCCTGCGACGTGCCCGAACTCGTGCCGGTAGAACATGACGCTCTCGTAGGTGTCCTGGCCCACATAGCAGCCGACGGCAGCGGCGTTGCAGTTGTTGTCCACCGAGGTCTTTATGCCAAAGCGGTTCTGGATGTGGCTGCCCAGGTCGTAGTCCTCGTGCACGATGCTCGGGAGGCTCACCACGCCGTGATAGGCCACGCCGGGGACGGCGATTCCGATGATGTCGAGGTCCTTCACGCGCACGTCGCGCGCGTCCATGGTCTCGAGCAGGTCCTCGATGTCGCGATAGTCGAGCTTCTGCTTCTGCACGGCTCCCTGGACGGTCAGTCTTCCATGGTCGTAGAGGCGGTAGCCCAGTCGCGATGATGTACGCAGCGCGAACAGCGTGATGACGAGGATGCGCTTGTCGTTGGAGAGGTCGCGCACCACGCGCACGCTCCCATGGGATGCGGGCATCTGGGCGTCACGGAAGGCATGTATCAGCAGCCTGACGGCGCCGGCGGCGTCATAGGAGCCAAAGATCTTGCCCGGAATCTCGAAGACCAGGGCGTCGGGGTACTCCTCGGCCATGCGCCTACGCATGTGGCTTGCCTGCGGGGCCAGCAGGATTGCCTGGTAGTCATTGCCTTCCCGCATGGCGCGGTCGAGCGACGTCGCCGTGAAGTCGTAGTCGAGCGAGAGCCCCTCGGCGACCTCGTTCATCTTGTGCGCGAAGAGCGTGGTCGTGATGGCCGAGGTACAGCAGAGCAGCACGTGGGTGGTCGTGTGATGACGCTCGTCCTCGAGGGCCTCGGCCATCTCGGCGAAGAGCTCCTGCGCACGGCTCAGGTCGTCCAGCAGCACGTGAAGGAAGAAGATGACCTCGCCGTCCGAGGCGCGTGTGATCTGGTACTCGGCGATCTCGACGTCACCCTGATAAGGCCAGAGGTTGACCTCGGCAATGGCCGATCCTGCGTCGATGCGGTAGCGGTCCCCGCTGACGGCAACGGGGGCCACGTCGCGGACGCGCTGGCTGCCGAGCCATGTACGGAAGGACCTGCTGACTTGGTTCATCGACGACACCTCACGTCATGCCGCTGGGTGACACATGCCTTACGCCTGCGCGCTCAGCTTGGCGCGGATACGGTCCGCCACCTCGGTCTGACGCTCGGGCGAGGTCTTGTAGGCACCATCGGCGGAATAGATGCCGCGGCCGATCATGACCACCTCGGGCTTGAGCTTGAGCACCTCGTCGAGGTTGCCCTCGTTGATGCCCGTGCCGATGGCGAGACCCGAATGGATGATGTTGCGCTTGACGGCGGCGGCCTTCTCCAGCGGCCTCAGCTGGAAGATGGATCCGTGATGGGGCTTGAGCAGGTCGTACTCGTGCTCCATGAGGTAGCCCGTCGAAATCTGGCAGTACCTGACGCCCAGCTGGTCGACCTCGGCCGTGCGCTTGCCCACGCGCTTGATGCCGTCGAGGTCGCACATGATCGCGCCGTCGTACTCGTGGGCATGGTGCACCATCTGCCTGATGACGGGATCCGGCGCGTAGCCGAGCACGGTGACGATGGATGCCCCGGCCTCGAAGCAGCGGCGCGTGACGCCGGAGCCGCCATGGAAGACCTTGGCATCCACGCAGATCTGCAGGTCGGGGTGAGCGTCGTGGATCTCCTTCACCAGCTCGAGACCAAAGGTGATGAGCTCGGGATAGCCGATCTCGAGGATGTCGACGTGGCCGTCCATGAGGTCCGCCATGCGGATGAGCTCGTGGCGCTTGCCATGGTCGAGGGTGAGTTGCAGCAGTGCCATGGTGGGTCCTTTCTGGGCAACGTGCGCGAAGCCCTGGTAGTGCTCCTAGCTGAAGAGTTTCTTGTCGTTGCCGCTGGGAACCTGGAAGAATACGACGCCTGCGAGGCCGACGGCGATCATGGCCAGCAGGAACAGGAACATGGCGGGATAACCGGCGGCATCGGCGATGCGTCCACCGATGTTGTTGGAGATGATGGTGCCAAAGCTCTGGCAGGTCTTGACCAGCGCCAGACCGGCAATCTGCTGGCGCGCGTCCACGATGGTGTTGACCACCTTCATGTTGGTCATGATGTTGAGGATCGCGGGCGGATGGCGGCCGAGGAAGGTTGCCACGATTACCAGCGGCAGGGGCAGATTGAGGCCGTAGACCACCATCTCGATGACCACGAGGACGAACAGCCCCATGAGCAGGGTCTTGTTGGCGATCTTGTCCATGAACTTGGACGAGAACAGCAGCAGGGGAATCTCGAGGAGCGTCGCCACGGCCAGGATGGTGGAGGCGGTGGACGCCTCGAGGCCCTTGGAGGTGAGGAAGGCCGGACAGAAGGAATACGCTGCGCCTGTAACGGCGGCGAAGAGGATCTGCAGCACGAGGTAATAGAGGAACTTCTTGTTGGAGAGCAGGGTCTTGGTCGAGACGGGCTCCACGTCGTCCGACTCCTGCGCCTCTATGTTCGCCGCCTCGGTTTCGGCCAGGCGGGGGTTGGTGCCCCAGAAGCCGAAGATGGCGATGAGCATGGCGATGATGACCCCGACATAGGGTGCGACCGGTGCGATGACGTCGTAGATGATGCCCGTCAGCTGGGTGCCTACGGCAAATCCGATGGAGCCCCACACGCGGATGGAGCCATAGCTGTAGGGGCTCGAGGTGGCCATGCGCTCGACGGTGGGGTTCACGCCGTTCATCAGCAGGTTCATCGCGGCGTAGGTGCCCACGATGATGAGGAAGTTGGGGGCGATCACGAACAGTGCGGCGGCAACGCAGGTCGCGGCGAACATGACCATGTTGACTGGGCGCATGCCGTACCTGTCGGTGAGCGATCCGATGACGGGCTGGGTGACCATGTTGGCCAGCGCCGCGACCGAGACGAGCAGGGACACCTGGCTGGCGGAATATCCTTTGCCGATGAGGTAGACCGATATCAGCGCAGAGAAGAACGCGAACGCCAGGTCGTAGAAGAAGAACAGGATGACATAGCTCAGGTAGCTGTTCGTGTATTTGGCGAGCAATCGTTCCATACAGGCCCCTCCCCGTGATATGGATGCCACGTCAAATCAGAATACTATGAACAGGCCGTTCGCACGTGTGGTCCGACTGTCGCTGCCGCCCGGCTCGGGCGAACGGCGCACAGACCTGGGGGCGGCGAGTCGTGCCTGTCGCGGACGCGGCTCCCTACGTGTCGTCAGACAGCAGCATGTCGCGCAGCCTGTCGGCCTCGATGGCCCCCACCCGCGCGTCGAAGACCTGGCCGTCCGCGTCATAGAAGACGTAGGTCGGATAGGCATCGATGCCAAACCGTGCATTGACGCCGCCCGCGACGTCGTAGAGCACGGTGAACGACAGCCCATGCTCCAGATACCACAGCTCGAACCCGTCGACGGAAAGCTCCCTGCCCATGCCTGGCGCGACGATGGTGGCGACGGCAAAGTCGCCGGTCCGTTCGCCTTCCGCAGCCAGTGCATCGAACTGGTCGATGTCTGCCGTGCAGGGTCCGCACCAGGTGGCCCAGAACTTGACCAGCAGCGGCCTGCCTGCGTAGGTGTCCAGGGACACCTGCTCGCCCGTCATGGAACGCAGGTCGAAGTCGAAGGGTCGCTCGGCGGCTGCGTCCCCGGTCGCCTCGGTGACGGAATGCGTCTCCCCGGCCGGGATGTCGATGGCCTGCCGGAAGGCGCCGAACGTCATTGCGACGCCCAGGCAGGCGATGACGACGCCTCCTGTGACGCGCAGGCGCGCCGACTGGGCAGCGAGCCCGCGAACGCGGTCGACCAGTAGGTTGGAACCCAAGGCCAGCGCGACGAAGGGCATCCCCAACCCCAGTGCGTAGATGGCCAGCAGCACGGCACCGGCTGCCGCACCCTGGCTGCTCGCGGCCAGTGCAATCACCGCGGCCAGCACCGGTCCCACGCAGGGGGTCCAGGAGAGCGACATCGAAAGGCCCAGGACGAAGGCACCCAGCAGCCCCGTCCCTCCTGTTGGCGAGAGCGGGTGGCTCTCGCGCTCCAATGCGGGGATGCGGATGATGCCAGTCAGGTAGATGCCGAAGAAGGTGACGATGACGCCACAGGCGGCGGTGAGGGTCGCGCTGCGAACCAGTTGGCCCAAGGCGCCCGCCCCAAGGCCCAGGGCCACGTAGACGACCGAGATGCCTGCGACGAAGGCGAGCGACCGCTCGACGGTCCGTGCCACGCCGCGCCTGGCGTCGTCCGCGCTTCCCGCGAGGAAGGCCACGTAGACGGGCAGCACGGGTAGCGTGCAGGGAGAGAGGAACGACAGCAGCCCCGCGCAGAGGGTGGCGAAGACGCTTGCGATGCCCAGTTCTTCCATGGTCTGCCCCGTTCCGTCACTTGCGGTCCGTCGTGCGGAAAGCACGCCAGTCGTCGGACGTTATACCATAGGGCGAGGCAGCGCGACATGCGAGGGGGAGGGGAGCCCATGCGCATCCGGAAGACGACCGAGGCGGACTTCGACCGCGTCATGGAGATCTACGCCCATGCGCGTACGTTCATGGCCGAGCACGGCAACCCCAACCAGTGGGGCCCGACCAACTGGCCGCCTGCGGACCTGATCCATCAGGACATCGCCTGCGGCAAGGGCCATGTGTGCGAGCACGGGGGCCGCGTCGTTGGCGCATTCTTCTTCGACATGGGCAGGGACATCGAGCCCACCTACGCACAGATCGATGACGGGGCCTGGCTGGACGATGGCCCCTACGGTGTCGTGCACCGCATCGCCAGCGACGGCAGCGTGCGCGGCGTCGGCGCCTGCTGCATCCAGTGGGCCTTCGACCAGTGCGGGCACCTGCGCATCGACACGCACGCCGACAACGTCGTCATGCAGAACCTCCTGCGCAAGCTGGGGTTTGTGCATTGCGGCACCATCTACGTGTACGAGGACAGGTTCCCGCGCCTGGCCTTCGAGAAGCTCGCATAGCGACGGTGTGCTCGCAAATGCGAGCAATTCCGGCAAATCATGAAATGCGTAAATTGTGGTGCGACGGCTTGTCCTTGCGCAGGTGAATTTCCGTGTGTAGTATACGTGTCAACCGTATTTTCCCGTGCCATCGGAGATCCCGGTTCTCCGAGTAGAGGGCGCCGGTGCCAGCGTGACAATCGCTGCCCGGCGCCCTTTTCTGTGCGGAAGGCCTACGGACAGACAAAGGGGCCGCGAACCGATCGGACGCGCTGGTGCGTCCCCCGTTCGTGGCCCCTTGCCATCCTGCGTTTCTGGTGGTTGCGCTAGATCAGGCCGAGATGCTTGAAGGCGTTGTACAGGCCGTCCTCGTTGACGTCATCGGTGATGTAGTCGGCGGCCTCCTTGATCTCGGGACCACCGTTGCCCATGGCGACGTTGTAGGCGCACAGCTCGAACATCGACAGGTCGATCTTCGCGTCGCCGAAGCTGATGGTGTCGGCCTGGTCGGCACCGAGGTAGTCCAGCAGCACCTCGATGGCGTGCTTCTTGGTGATGCCCTTGGGGCCGAGGTCGCCGAACAGGGCAATCTCCCCCTTGCCGCCCCAGGTGTTGGCCTCCATGTCGGGGAACTCCACCTTGCTGTCAAGGTGGTCCTGGTAGGACGAGAGGATGAAGCTGACCTTGTTGACGTCGTCACGGTAGAGGTCGTCGGTGCGGATCATCGAGTTGACGAAGCTGTCTGCGCTTGCGGCGGCCTGCTCCTCGGTGGCGCCCTTGCCCAGTGCGTACTTGCGCATGGTGGCCGGCGCCTGGACGGTGAACCAGTGGTTGATGTACATGCCGCTGTTGGCCTCGAGGTAGAAGCCCAGCTGACGCCCGTTGCACCAGTCCACGATATGCTTCACCTGCTCCACGGTGAGGGCCTGGTGCATGACGACCTTGCCATCGTCCTCGACGTACCCGCCGTTCGCGCCGATCATGCCGTCAAGCTCGGGCAGGTCGCGCTGCTCGATCTCCGCCTTGGAGCAACCGGTGCAGATGTACACCTTGTGGCCGTTGGCGCGTGCGAGGCGCACGGCCTCCATTGCCGATTCGGGGCACTTGGCCTCGTAGTCGATGAGGGTGCCGTCGACGTCCAGAAAAACGATCTTGCTCATGCAGGTCTCCTTCCCTTTCCCAGTGACCCTATGCTAACACGCGCAAGAGGCTTCGGGCGACCGACGCCTGCCCTCGGGAGCCGGGGGACGGGCCTGGGCCACTATTGCTGCCTATGGGTGCAAATCATCCCGCGGACTATCGTAACAGCAGGTTAACATGCGTGTCCGTCCGAGAGGTGGCAGGGCTTGCTACACTTCTCCCATACCTTCGCGAGGGAGGAGGCCTGCATGAACGGACGCAGGGGCTACCGCGAGCGCGGCAGCGTGCAGGGACTGGTGACGGCGATGGCAATCCCGCTGGCGTTGGGCAGCGTCGCCACCCTGATATCGGCTGGGCAGATACGTGCGTTCCCCTCGCTGGAGCATCCTCCCCTGACTCCAGCGTGGTGGATGTTCCCGGTGGTGTGGACCATCCTCTACCTGATGATCGGTACGGCTAGCTACCTGGTCTACCTCTGGCAGGGTCCTGACCAGCGGATGCGACGGGCCAAGCGGCGTGCCATCTCGCTCTATGCGGGACAGCTGGCCGCCAGCCTCCTGTGGCCGATCCTGTTCTTCCGCCTTGGCTGGCACTACCTGGCATTCGCGGTGCTGCTGGTGCTGTGGGGCCTGATCGCCGCAACCATCGTCCAGGCACGCGTGGTCAGCATGCGGGCGGGGGCCCTGTTCGTTCCCTACCTGCTGTGGGTCGCCTTTGCCGGGTACCTCAACCTGGGCGTCGCCCTTCTCAACTGACCAGCAGGGGAGGTGTTCCCGTGAGCGTGCTGAGCATGGGGTCCATCAACATCGATCGCGTGTTTCGGGTGCCGCGCTTCGTGCAACCGGGGGAGACGCTGACGGCGACGTCCTGCGAGACGAAGGCAGGCGGCAAGGGCCTCAACCAGAGCCTGGCCATGGCGCGTGCCGGCGTGTCGGTGCGCCATGCGGGCTGCGTCGGCTCGGACGGCCTGTGGCTGCGCGGGATGCTGCGCGAGGACGGCGTGGACGTGTCGCTCGTGCGCCAGGTCTCCGAGCCGCAGGGGACGGCGTTCATCCAGGTGAGCGAGGCGGGGGAGAACTGCATCGTCCTGTATCCCGGATCCAACCATTCCCTCACCGAGCGACAGGTGGCCGAGATCCTGGACACGGCAGGGGCGGGGGACTATGTCGTCCTGCAGAACGAGACGAGCTGCGTCGCCCAGATCCTGTCCGGTTGTGCCGAGCGGGGCCTGAGGGTGGTGTTCAACCCCGCCCCCTACACCGACGAGGTGTCGACGATGGACTTCGGTGCGGTGGCTTGGCTGGTCGTCAACGAGATCGAGGTCGAGGGATTGACGGGGACCGCGGATCCCGATGCCGCATGGTCCCAGCTGCATGCCCGGTGGCCCGAGATGGGCCTGGTGGTGACGCTGGGCGAACAGGGTTCGGTGGCCTTCTCCGGCGACCGTCGCATCGTCCAACCGGCATTCGCGGTGGATGCGGTCGACACGACAGCAGCGGGAGACACCTTCATAGGCTACTTCGTTGCGGGGCTGGCCGATGGCCTGCCGTTGGCGACGTGCCTGCACCAAGCCTCGCTTGCGGCCTCGGTGACGGTCACGCGCCACGGCGCGGCGCCATCAATCCCCTGGGCCAGCGAGCTGCACGCCGGATAGCAGGCGCGTGGGGCCATTGGCCACATGGCGTAGGGAAGGGGCGCGGACGAACGATGGCTCGTCCACACCCCCCGATGCCACCTGTCGGCAAGGCTCGTGGGCCCGCTACTCCAGCTGGTCCGCGATCTCGGCCAGGTACTCGATGATGGGCAGGCGCTGGGGGCAGGCGCCCTCGCACTGGCCGCACCCGATGCAGTCGCTGGCGTTGACGCCGGCCTTCTCTGCGGCACGCGCATAGCGCCGCTTGGCGTCCTGTTCGTTCTCGAAGACCAGCTTCCGGTTCATCGCGGCGAAGAAGTCGGGGATGGGGATGCCCATCGGGCAGCCGTCGCAGCAATAGTGGCAGGCGGTGCACTTGTACTGGTACACCTGGCCGAGCGCGGCGCGCGCCGCCTCGATCGTCTGCCGCTCGTCGGCGTCGAGCGGTTGGAAGTCTCGCATGTAGCTGACGTTGTCCCGCACCTGTTCCAGCGTGGACATGCCGCTGAGCACCGTCAGGCATCCCGGGATGCTGGCGGCGAAGCGGATGGCCCAGCTGGGGTACGACAGCGTCGAGCCGGTGGCGTCGAACACCTCGCGCACCACGCGCGGGGGATTGGCCAACGTGCCGCCCTTGACCGGTTCCATCACCGTGAAGGGCACGCCGTGCGCGGTCGCGACCTCGACGCAGGCGCGAGACTGGTTGACGGGGTCGTCCCAGTCGGCATAGTTGACCTGCAGCTGGATGAAGTCGACGTCGGGGTGGGCAGTGAGCACGCGGTCGAGCATATCGGCCGTGGCGTGGAACGAGAAGCCCCAGTGCCGCACGACGCCCTGCTCCTTGAGGCTGCGCGCCCAGTCCCACAGGCCGAAGCTGTCGTAGATGTCCACGTTGTTGTCCTGGATGGCATGGAGCAGGTAGTAGTCGAGGTAATCGACGCCCAGGCGAGTCATGGACTCCTGCAGCTGCCGCTTGGTCTGCTCGGCCGTGGGGTTGCCCAGCCAGGCGTTGGCCTTGGTGGTGATGGTGTAGCTGTCGCGCGGGTGACGCTCGACCAGCGCCTTGCGCGTCGCCTCCTCGCTGCCCGTGTAGACATAGGCGGTGTCGAAGTAGGTGAGGCCCGCGTCCAGGAAGACGTCGACCATCTGGCAGATCTGGTCGAGGTCCATGGAGCCGTCCTCCAGCTTGGGCAGGCGCATGAGGCCAAAGCCCAGCTTGGGAGTGTCGTGACCCAGATAGTTCGCCGCGTATGCCATGGTGGCTCCTCTCCGCTCTGCACCAGATGCGCGTCGCCTCCCCAGGGCGACATCCCCCATCTTATCAGAGGCGATGTGCCGCCGGACTGCCCTGGCAGGCGAAAGGGGTGGTTGACCTGCGGGTTCTATGCGTATATGACCTCGGCGCAGGCGGACTCCAGCTCGGCGCGCCTCTCGGGCGCGAACTGGTCGTCGGTGATGACGCAGGAGAAGTCGGAGAGCTTGGAGAGGGCCATGAAGTGGACGTTTCCGTACTTGCTGGAGTCGACCAGCAGGTACGAGCGCGCTGACGCCTCGAGCATGGCGCGCTTTGCGGTGGCATCGCCCAGGACTGGCTCGTTGGCGCCGCCGACGGCATCGAAGCCATGGGCGCCCAGGAACGCCTTGTCCACACGCAGCGTGTGGAAGAAGTCCACCGCGAGCGGCCCCACCATGCCGGACGAGTCGGCGCTGTACTCGCCGGGGGCGTAGATCAGCTTGACGTTGGGGTTGGTCCCGACCATGCTGGCGACGGGGATGGAGTTGGTGATGATGGTGAGGTGCTTGGCCCCGATGTAGCGCAGCACCTGCAGGGTCGTCGTGCCGCAATCGATGATGATGGTGTCACCGTCCTCGACCTGCTGGGCGGCGGCACGGCCGATGGCCTGCTTCTGGGCGGAGCGGCTGTCGATGCTGACCTCGGGCTGCATGGCCAGGACGCCCTCTCCCGAGCCCGTGAGGTATGCGGTGCCGATGCTGATGGTAGCCAGCCCCTGGTCGATGAACAGGCGCAGGTCCCGTCGGATGGTCATGGTCGAGACGCCCAGTTCCTGGGCGAGCTCTCCCAGGCCGACCTTGCCGTCGCGCTGCAGCCGCTCATAGATGAATGCGCGTCGCTCGATCGGGTTCATGCCGGCTGCGCCTCCCTGTTTCTGTCATCACTCGCAATCGCAACGATTGTAACAAAGATTAACAAGCCATGATGACCATCGGTGAGCGACGAAGACGGCGAATGGCGTTAGCCAGACGGGTGATTGTGCACAATCAAACAAGGTTCCTCAGGAAGTGGCATACCGAAACACCCCTTAACACGACCGTTCACGCGAAAAGTCACAACTAGTGACAACAACAAAGCGACATTTTGAGTAAAATCATGTTATGATTTGTTACGAGTTGAGCAAGCATGTTATGCCGCATGCGACCCAAGTGCGGCCGTTCGCGAGTCGTCCAGGCACGTGCGTGGGCTTGGACAATACGATTGGGACATCGGGGCTGGTAGCGAGTCGTTGCCACCCAGGTAGCAACAGAAAGGGAGAGAACATGCTAGAGAACACCAACCTGTCACGTCGCACATTCCTTGGTGCAGCCGGCGGCATGGCCGCGCTGAGCCTGGCCGCCTGCGGTGGCGGCTCGTCCGAGGGCGCCGCCGGTGGCACCACCGAGGGCACCGTCGGTGGTGGCACCCTGACCGTCGGTTCCGCCTACGGCCCGTCCTCCTTCGACCCGCAGAACTGCTCCTCGGCATTCTGCCTCAGCGCCAACATGAACGTCATGGAGGGCCTGTACGACATCGACTTCCACGACTACAGCACCTCTGACGGCCTGTGCGTCGGCGATCCCGTCTGGGTTGACGACAACACCTGCGAGATCACCCTGCGCGAGGGTGCCACCTTCTCCACCGGCGACCCCGTCACCCCCGAGGACGTCATCCACTCCTTCGAGCGCGCCAAGGCCGACGGCATGATGTACGTCTCCTTCCTCACCATGTTCGAGTCGATCGAGAAGAAGGACGACACCACCCTGACCGTCAAGGTCACCATCCCCAACTTCTCGCTGATCAAGGAGCGCCTGGGCATCATCAAGGTCACGCCGGCCAGCCTCTCCGACGACGACGCCGCGGCCCAGCCCATCGGCACCGGTCCCTGGATGTACAGCGAGGTGTCCGACACCTACGTCGTCCTCGAGCCCAACCCCTCCTACAACGGCTCCCATCCCGCGCAGGACAACGAGATTCGCATCGACTCGCTGACCGACCCGACCGCCCGCGTGACGGCCCAGCAGGAGGGCACGACCCTGATCTCCGAGTCAGTGCCGCCCGAGTCCATCGCCCAGGTCGAGGCCGCCGGCTGCCGCATCGACCAGGTGCAGGGCTTCGGCACCCGCTTCATCATGTTCAACGTCAAGAAGGCCCCGTGGGATGACGTGCGCGTCCGCCAGGCCATCATGTACAGCCTGAACACCGACCAGATGATCCAGAACGCCTTCTCCGGCCTGGCTGGCAAGCCGACGTGCTACCTGCCCGAGTCCTTCACCAACTACCATCAGGCCTCCACGATCTACGACTACGACCTCGACAAGGCCCAGTCTCTGCTGGCCGACGCCGGCGTGAAGCCCGGCACCATCGAGCTGCGCACCACCGACAACGCCCAGGTCGTGGCCATGGGCACCCAGGCCCAGCAGGACATCCAGGCCCTCGGCTTCACCGTCAACCTGACCTCCGACCAGAGCCCCGCGACGTACGCGGCCATCGACCAGGCCGACGACTCCTGGGACATCCTCATCGCCCCGGGCGACCCGTCCTGCTTCGGCGGCGACACCGACCTGCTGCTCAACTGGTGGTTCGGCGACAACATCTGGATGCAGACCCGTTGCGCCTGGAACGGCTCCGACGAGTGGAAGCAGCTGAACGGCCTGATGGCTGACGCCCTGGAGAAGAGTGGCGACGAGCAGCAGGACTGCTGGAACCAGTGCTTCGACATCATCGCCGACAACTGCGTCCTGTACCCGATCCTGCAGGTTGTCACCCCGACGGCCTCCTGGTCCGAGAACATGAGCCCCGCCGGCTCCGCCGTCCAGAACTTCTCCGGCATCGGCACCACCGGCGTTGCCCTGGCCGACGTCGCGACCGTCAACGCGTAGCAGAAGCCGGCGCGATCGCCTAGCTTGTAGCTCTTTGCCATTGGGGCCTGGGTTGCGACTCGCCCAGGCCCCATCGTATGGCCAGCCTGCTGGTGCACTGGGTGACACTTCCCGGTTGCACCATGCGGACGAACCCTTCGCAGAAGCTGGGGCCTCCCCTTGCATGGCGTGTCAGGGAAGTGTCCCACAGTGCACCAGCAACCCTGTTCGTACTGCGTCCGAAAGAGGGGAGAGTGCCCATGCATAACTTGATGCGACTAGTGGGCCGCCGCCTTGTCGCCCTGCCGATCATGGCGCTGGGCGTCACGTTCCTGATCTTCTTCCTCATGTCCTTCTCGCCGATCGACCCGGCCTACAAAGCCCTCGGCGAGGCGGCAACTCCCGAGGCCATCCAGAAGTACCACGAGGACTTCGGCCTCGACGACCCGTGGCCCGTGCGCTACGTCCGCTACATGGGCGACCTGCTGCACGGCAACCTGGGCACCTACAGCGCGCAGCGCCGCCCCGTGGCCGACCGCATTGCCACAGCCCTGCCCGTGACCATGCAGCTGACCTTCTTCGGCCTGTTGCTGGGGACGATCGTCTCGTTCACCCTGGGCGTCATCGCGGCGCTCTACCGAGACGGCTGGCCGGACCAGCTGATACGACTGCTATCCATCGCGGGGCTGGCGACGCCCTCCTTCTGGCTGGCGGTCCTGCTCATCCTCATCTTCTCGTCGTATCTCAAGATGCTGCCCGCATCCGGGCCCCTGCCCAACCCCTCCACCAACTTCGGAGGCTACATGGCCCGCATGATCATGCCGGCCGTCTCGCTGGCCGTGCCCCTCACTGGCCAGATGACGCGCATCGTCCGCACCGCCATGGTCGAGGAGCTGGACCGCGACTACGTGCGCACCGCCAAGGGCTCCGGCCTGCCCAAGGGCGTCATCATCGCACGCAACGTCCTGCGCAACGCCCTCATCACCCCCGTCACCACGCTGGGCATGAAAATCGGCTACCTCATGGGCGGCGCCGTCGTCATCGAGGTCATCTTCAACCTGCCCGGCATGGGCATGGCCATCCTCGACGGCGTGTCCGGAAACGAGCCGATGCTGGTCATGGGCGTCGTCATCGTCGTCGCCCTGTCGTTCATCGTCATCAACATCGTGGTGGACATGCTGTACCTGCTCATCAACCCCAGGATCAGGAGCGTGTAGCCATGGCGACGAGAAAAGAGAACGCAGAGCGCCTGGAGGGCGCAGCCGCCAAGGGCCTGAAGCTCAGCGGCATCAAGAACATGTCCATCAGCTCCAAGATCGCCCTGGCCATCCTGGTCGTCGTCGCGACGCTGTCCATCCTGGCGCCCATCATCGCGCCGGACGACCCCTACGCCATCGGCATGGCCCGCATGGCGCCCGACGGAGCCCACCTGTTCGGTACCGACGACAAGGGTCGCGACATTCTGTCCCGCATGCTCTACGGCGGACGCATCTCCCTGGTCATCGGCTTTGGCGCCACGGCCTTCGCGCTGGTCACCGGTTCTATCGTCGGTGCCGCCGCCGCGGTCTCGCGCAAGTCGATCTCCGAGGTCATCATGCGCATCCTCGACATCATCATGTCGGTGCCCGGCATCGCCCTGGCCGCCGTGCTCGTCACGATCCTGGGCAAGTCCATCCCGGCCATCATCTTCTCGATCGGCTTCATGTACATGCCCCAGATCGCCCGCATCGTGCGTGCGAACATCGTCAGCGAGTATGGCGAGGACTACGTCCGTGCCGTCATCGTCAGCGGCGCACGCGCCCCGTGGATCCTGCTCAAGCATGTCCTGCGCAACTGCGCGGCCCCCATCCTGGTCTTCACGGTCACGCTGGTGGCAGACGCCATCATCTTCGAGGCCTCGCTGACCTTCCTCAACGCCGGCATCTCCGAGCCGACGGCCACCTGGGGCAACATCTTGGCCGACGCGCGCAACGGCGTCCTGTCGGGCCGCTGGTGGCAGGCGCTGTTCCCTGGCATGGCGATCATGTTCACCTGCCTGGCGCTGAACATCCTGTCCGAGGGCATCACCGACGCCATGGCCGCTGCGCCCTCCGCGCCCGTCGATGCCGAGAACTCCGAGAGCCGTCGCGAGGCCGACCTGCTGGTCGCCGACCCCGTGCGCGCCTACGCCGCGCAGGCCGACACCCTGGCCGAGCGTCTAGGCGCCCTGCGCAAGGTGGAGCTGGCCCGCACCGACCGTCGCGTGCCCGACTACACGGTCGAACCGCTACTGCAGGTGAAGAACCTCTGCATCGGCTTCCCCAACCACGGCGACGTCAACGTCGTGGAGAACGTCAGCTTCGACGTCCGCCCCGGCCAGTGCATGGCGCTGGTGGGCGAGTCTGGCTGCGGCAAGTCCATCACCACCAAGGTCATCATGAACCTGACCGACCCCGGCGAGCGTATCACGGGCGAGGTGCTCTACAAGGGCACCGACCTGCTGAAGCTGACCGAGGAGCAGCATCGCCAGCTGCTGGGCCGCGAGATCGCGATGGTCTACCAGGACTCCCTGTCGGCCCTGAACCCCTCCATGCTCATCTCCGCGCAGATGAAGCAGCTGACCAGTCGCGGTGGCACCCGCAGCGCCGAGGAGCTGCTGGAGCTGGTGGGCCTCGACCCCAAGCGCACCCTCGAGAGCTACCCGCACGAGCTGTCCGGCGGCCAGTGCCAGCGCGTCGTCATCGCCATGGCCCTGACCCGCGACCCGTCGCTGGTCATCTGCGACGAGCCGACGACCGCCTTGGACGTGACCGTCCAGAAGCAGGTCATCAAGCTGCTCAACGACCTGCAGAAGAAGCTCGGCTTCGCCATGATCTTCGTCAGTCACGACCTGGCGCTGGTCGCCGAGGTCGCCAGCGAGATCACCGTCATGTACGCCGGCCAGGTCGTCGAGAGCGCCCCGACCAAGGAGCTGCTGACCAACCCGCGTCACGAGTACACCCAGGGCCTGCTGGGCTCGGTCCTGTCCATCGAGGCGCACGACGGAAAGCGTCTGCACCAGGTGCCGGGCAGCGTTCCCAGCCCTGCGGACTTCCCCAAGGGCGACCGCTTCGCGCCGCGCTCCAGCCACCCGACGGTGGGCCTGGACGTCAAGCCCATCATGAAGCTGGTCGCGGGCACCACCGACCACTACGTCTCCGAGCTGCCCGACGACGTGCTTGCCGCAAATGGCATCACGTCGCGCGCGGACTATGACGACCCCGGTGCGGTCGATGCCGTGTCCGAGATCGTCGAGGAGAAGGTCGACGAGGTCGCCTCCCTCATCCAGGACGCCCTGAAGACGGTGACCGGCGAGCCCGCAAGCAAGGCCGACGCCCTGGAGGAGCTGGTCCAGCTTGCCGAGGGCATCATCCAGGAAGGAGGCGACCAGTAATGGCAGAGGTCACCCCCATCATCCACCTCGATGACATCTCCGTCATCTTCCGCACCCGAACCGGTTCCATGTTCCATCCCAACCTGGTGACGGCCGTCAACCACCTGACGCTGAAGCTCATGCCGGGCGAGACCATCGGCATCGTGGGCGAGTCGGGCTGCGGCAAGTCGACGACGGCCAACGTCATGTGCGGCCTGCAGTCGCCGACCGAGGGCAGCGTGTACTTCAAGGGCGAGGACGTCACCAAGCGCACCGCCGAGCTGCGCAAGAAGATCGGCCGCGTCGTGTCGGTCGTGTTCCAGAACCCCGCCACCGCGCTGAACCCGCGCATGGCCGTCCATGACCAGCTGCTCGACCCACTGGTGGTGCACAAGGTCGGCAGCGAGGACGAGCGCGAGGCCCGCGTCCGCGAGCTGTTCGGCCTGGTGGGCCTGCCCAGCAGCGCCATGTACGTGCTGCCCGGCCAGCTATCCGGCGGCCAGCGCCAGCGCGTCGCCATCGCCCGCGCCCTGTCGCTGAACCCTGACGTCATCATCGCCGACGAGCCGACGTCGGCCCTCGACGTGTCGGTACGCGCCCAGATCCTCAACCTGCTTACCGACCTGAAGGCCGAGCTGGGACTGGCGATGGTGTTCATCAGCCACGACATCCAGACCGAGCGCTACATCTCCGACCGCATCGTGGTCATGAATCACGGCCAGATCATGGAGGAGGGCCCGGCCGAGCAGGTCTTCAACGACCCGCATGACGACTACACCAAGCTGCTGCTGGGTGCGGCGCCATCGCTGCTGCATCCCAAGCTGGGCGCATAGGTTCTCTCCCGGGGGAAGCGGCCATGGCTGCCACGAAGGCGGCCATGGCCCTACCCCTCGCCTGGCGGGCAAGCATGCCAGGCAGACGGTTGGTTGCGAGGAAGGGGGCACGTCGTGACGTACGAGGAGCTCGAGGGCTGGTCTGACTACGAGGGCATGACACCGTGTCCGGAGGACTTTGACGAGTTTTGGGCGGCGCGCATGGCCGAGGCCGACGAGGTGCCCCTGCAGTGGCACACGGAGCCTTCCGAGATCGTGCCCTGTGACACGTGCCAGTACCTTGACCTGTGGTTCGTCGGCATGGGAGGGGCACGCCTGTACGCCAAGTACCTCCGGCCCGCATCCGACGGGCCGCTCCCGCTGGTCCTGCAGTTTCATGGCTATCCGGGCGCCTCGCGCTCCTGGTTCGAGCAGTCGTCGTTCGCGGGAATGGGCTGCGCGCTGATTGCGCTGGACAACCCTGGCCAGGGCGGCCGCTCCCAGGACGCGGGCGGCTTTGTGGGGACGACGGTTTCCGGACACCTGGTGGCGGGCCTCGACGGAGACCCGCGCGACCTCTACTACGTGCGCCTCTACCAGGACATCCGCATCCTCTGCCGCATCGTGCGCGAGCTGGGAGGGCAAGGTCAGGTGGACCTCTCGCGCGTCTATGTCAACGGCGCCTCGCAGGGCGGCGGCATGGGGATCGCCTGTGCCGCGCTGAACCCCGACCTCGTGTCCCGCGCCGCCATCCTCTACCCGTTCCTCTCGGACATGCGCAAGGTCTACGACCTGGGCCTCGACGAGATCGCCTACGAGGGCCTGCGCTACTACAGCCGTTGGTTCGACCCCGACGGGACGCGCGAGGACGAGTGGTTCGCGAAGCTGGCGTACTACGAGACCAACCACTTCTCCCATCTCGTGCGCTGTCCGGTGATGTTCGGCACCGGCCTGGCCGACACGATCGTCCCGCCCGCGACCCAGTGCGCCACCTACAACGGCCTCACCTGCGAGCGCGAGCGCTTCTGCTACGAGGGGCGCGGCCATGAGGAGATAGAGGACTTCGACGACCGCATCATTTGCTTCTTCGATGGGAGGAAGGCATCCTACCAGCGCCTTTCCATCAATGCGGACGATGGCGTCACGCTGACGGCACGCCTGGTGGCGCCTGCTGGCGAGGGTTCCCATCCGCTGGTGCTGCTGTTCGGCGACGTCGACCGCGACCCGCGTGGCTGGCATCACATGACGCGCTACGTGGCGACGGGCCATGCGGTGCTGCAGCTGGAGAACCGCGACGGCGCGTGTGCGGACGGCTTCGCACGGATGCGCGACGATGCCTTGGCCGCCTATGACGAGGCGGTCGGCCTGCCCGGGGTGGACGCCACGCGCATCGTCACCTACGGGGAGGGCGTCGGCGGGGCGCTGGCCCTGGCGGTCGCGGCAGCGCGACCCGTGTCGCGTGCCGTCGCGCTGAACCCCTATCCGCTGTCCGGCATCCTTGGCGCTGCCCCGTCCATCGACTGCCCTGTGCTGTTGGGCACCGGATGCATGGACGAGCTGGCAGACCCCCGTCTGCAGGAGGAGCTGGCCCGTAGGCTGCCCGACGTCGTCCACAAGCGCTACCCCAAGTATGCTCACGAGCGCATCAATGCGTTCGAGAACGAGTTCCTGTCATTCATCAACGGCTAACGAAGAAGGAAACCATATGTCTACCAGCAAGTTCCGTGGCGTCATCCCACCCGTCGTCGTTCCGGACACCCCGGATGGCGCCCTCGACGTCGCCTCCTACGAGCGCAGCCTCAACCGCATGATCGAGGCCGGCGTCGACGGCCTGTTCGTCCTGGGGTCCTCCGGCGAGGTCGTCTTCTCCACCGACGAGCGTCGCGAGCAGGTCATACGCGAGTCCGTGCGCATCATCGACGGACGCGTGCCGGTCCTGGCGGGCATCATCGACACAGAGACCGAGCGCGTCATCGAGCAGGGCAAGCGCGCGCAGGCCCTGGGCGTGGATGCCCTGGTGGCCACCGTGCCGTTCTACGCGCTGGGTGGCCCAGTCGAGCACGAGGAGCACTTCCGCATCCTGCACGACGAGCTCGAGCTGCCGATCTTCGCCTATGACATCCCTGTCTGCGTGCATGCCAAACTGGGCTGGAAGCTGCTTGCGAAGCTGGGTGCCGAGGGCGTGCTGGCCGGCGTGAAGGACTCGTCCGGCGACGACATCGGCTTCCGCTACCTCTGCCAGGAGAATGAGAGGCTCGGCCATCCCATGAGCGTGCTGACCGGGCATGAGATCGTGGTCGACGGCGCCTACCTGTCGGGTGCCGACGGCAGCGTGCCGGGTCTGGCCAACGTCGAGCCCGAGGGCTATGTGCGCATGTGGAAGGCCGCCCAGGAGGGCGATTGGGCGACGGTCAAGGCGGAGCAGGACCGCCTGAACGAGATCAGTCACATCTTTGATGTGACGAGTGGCCTCACGGGATATGCTGGGGGTGTCGGTGCCTTCAAGACCGCCCTCTGGCTCATGGGCATCTTCGACTCCAACCAGATGCCCCGTCCCGTCAAGGCGATGGAAGGCGAGAACGTAGAGGCCATCGCGCAGGTCCTGCGCGCCAATGGCCTGCTGTAGGGACATGCCCGTCCCGGGCGCGCATCGCCCGGGACCGTCTAGCAAGGAGGCTCGCATGGCACGTATCGTGGCATTGGACATCGGAGGAACGAAGATCGCCTCGGCGCTCGTGACGCTGGGCGAGGGGACACCGCTGGTGGAGCACCTGGGCAAGGTGCCCACCGAGGCGAAGCTTGGCGGGAGGCACGTGCTCGAGACGGCTTGCGCGTCGGCGCGTCGCGTCATCGAGGCGGCTGGCGGCAAGGTGGACGGCATCGGCGTGTCGAGTGCCGGCGTCATCGACCCTGCGACGGGTGACGTCACCTACGCCAACGAGATCATGCCCGGATGGGGTGGCACGCATCTGGGTGCCGAGCTGGAAGCCGCCTTCGGTGTGCCGGCGCGTGTGCTCAACGACGTGCACGCCCACGCGCTGGGCGAGGCGCGCTGGGGCGGTGGCCGCGAGGCGACGAGCTGCCTGGTGGTGGCGGTGGGCACCGGCATCGGCGGGGCCTTCGTGGAGGATGGCCACATCATGCTGGGCGCCCACAACGAGGCGGGCCATATCGGGCACGTGAGCTGCACCGATGCTGCGGGCGTACCCTGCTCGTGCGGCGCTACCGGCCACCTCGAGCCCATCGCGGCAGGTCCGGGCATCATCGAGCGCTACGTCGAGCTGGGTGGCGACGCCACGCTCGCGGATGGCACCCCCATCGACGGTGCCGAGATCGACCGGCGCGCCGCTGACGGCGACGAGGCGGCCATCGCGGCAGAGGCCCGCTCGGGCCATGCGATAGGCGAGGTGCTCGGCAGCCTGGTCAACATGCTCGACCCCGACCGCGTCATTCTGTCAGGCTCGGTGGCTCAGTGCGGGGCCGCCTGGCACGAGGCGATGGACCGTGGCTGGAGCGAGGCGGTGATGCCGCCAGTGGCCCAGACCCCGGTGGTGTCGGGCGAGCTGGGAGGCGATGCGCCGCTCATCGGTGCCGCCGAGAACGTGGTCGCATCCGCATATCGCGAACTGGCGTAGACCATCGAAGGAGGACGACATGCATCCCGTCATCGAAGCCATAAGGGGCAAGCTCATCGTCAGCGTGCAGGCATATCCCGGCGAGCCGCTGCGCCATCCCGAGACCATGGCGCAGATGGCGCGCGCCTGCGAGCTGGGCGGCGCGGCGGCCATCCGCTGCCAGGGGCTCTCCGACATCGCGGCCATCAAGGGTCGGGTGGACATCCCGGTCATCGGCCTGTGGAAGGAGGGCCACGAGGGGGTCTACATCACCCCGACGCTGCGCCATGCGCTGGCCGTGGTCAACGCGGGTGCCGATGTGGTTGCCCTCGACGCGACGGACCGGCCTCGCCCGGACGGTCGAACCTTTGCCGAGACGGTCGCGGCGATCCGCGAGCGGGCCGAGACGCTGGTGATGGCCGATTGCATGACCATCGATGACATCCGCGGGGCCGTGGCATGCGGTTGCGACTTGGTGTCCACGACCCTCTCGCACAACAAGCCGGCCATCGAGACGACGCTGGACGAGGGTCCCGACGTCGATCTGCTGCGCCAGGCGACGTCGGAGTTTCCCGACGTCCCCATCATCTGCGAGGGGCACGTGCATACGCCGGCCGATGCCGCCGCGGCCATCGAGGCCGGGGCCTGGGCGGTCGTCGTGGGCACGGGCATCACCCATCCCACGAGCCTGACCAGCTGGTTCGTGGCAGCCATCGAGGGATAGGAACGACACCTTGGCTTCCCGCCATCCTGCGGGAAGCCATCCCCACCAACGACTCATCAGAAAGGAGCTCGCCCATGAAGATCAGGCATGCGAAGGACTATGACGACATGAGCCGCAAGGCGGCCAACATCATTTCGGCCCAGATCATCCTCAAGCCCTGCTCGGTGCTGGGATTGGCCACCGGCAGCACCCCCATCGGCGCCTACCGCCAGCTCATCGATTGGTACGAGAAGGACGACGTCGACTTTTCCGAGGTCATCACCTACAACCTGGACGAGTACCGGGGCCTCTCCCATGACGACCCGCAGAGCTACCACTACTTCATGCGTGAGAACCTCTTCGACCACGTCAACATCGACCTTGCCAACACGCATGTGCCCGACGGGTCGAACCTCGACGCCGACGAGGCCTGTTCGACCTACGATGCCATGGTCAGCGCGGCGGGTGGGATAGACTTGCAGCTGCTGGGCATCGGCAACAACGGCCACATCGGCTTCAACGAGCCCGACGACGTGTTCTCCAAGGGCACCCACTGCGTCGACCTGACGGAGAGCACCATCAAGGCCAACAGCCGCCTGTTCGACCGTATCGAGGACGTGCCGCGCCAGGCGTACACGATGGGCGTGCAGAACATCATGCACGCGCGCTCCATCCTGGTCATCGCCAATGGCGAGGCCAAGGCCCAGGCGGTCTACGACATGTGCTATGGTCCCGTGACCCCGCGCGTTCCGGCCTCGATCCTGCAGCTGCACAGCAACTGCACCGTCATCGCCGACGAGGCCGCGCTGTCGCTGTGCCCGAGGAGGTAGCGCGATGCGCATCGTGGGAGCACGGGTCTTCACGCCCGAGGGGCGCTTCGAGCGGCGTGACGTCTGCATGGCTGACGGACGCTTTGCCGAAGCGAGCGCCGACGGGGCGACCTATGACGCGGCGGGGCTGATGGCCATTCCCGGCCTGGTGGACGTGCACTTCCATGGGGCCATGGGGCAGGACTTCTGCAACGGGACGGACGAGGCCATCCGCACCATCGCCAGCTACGAGGCATCGCAGGGCGTGCTCGCCATCTGTCCGGCAACGATGACCTATCCGGAGGAGAAGCTGGCGGGCATCGCCGACGCGGCTGCCGCCTGGGTCGCGGGTGGGGCCCATGAGGGCTGCGCCGACCTGGTGGGCATTAACATGGAGGGGCCGTTCATCTCCCCGAACAGGGTGGGTGCCCAGAATCCCGCCTATGTGCAACCGTGCAACCTGGGCATGTACCGACGGTTGCAGGAGCGCTCGGGTGGCCTGTTCAAGCTGGTGGACGTCGCACCGGAGGAACCCGGGGCGCTGGAGTTCATCGCCGCGGTGTCCGACGAGGTGACCGTGTCGGTGGCACACACCTGTGCGAGCTTTGACCAGGCCGCCGCAGCCTTTGCCGCCGGCGCGCGCCAGTGCACGCACCTGTGGAACGCGATGCCCCCGCTGCACCATCGCGACCCCGGCGTCATCGGTGCCGCAGCCGACCGCGACGACGTGCGCGTCGAGCTGATCTGCGACGGGGTCCATATTCACCCGGCGGCGATCCGTCTGACATTTGCCCTGTTCGCGGGCCGCGTCGTCATGATTGCCGACAGCATGGAGGCGACGGGGCTGGCGGATGGCACCTATTCTCTGGGCGGCCAGCAGGTCTTCGTGAAGGGCAACCTCGCGACGCTGGAGAGCGGAACCATTGCGGGCTCGGCCACCAACCTCTTCGATTGCCTGCGCTACGCCGTGCGCGAGGCGCGGGTGCCGTTGGAGCAGGCGTTGGAGGCCAGTACCATCGCACCGGCGCGCGCCATCGGCGTGGATGACGCGTACGGCTCGATAGAGCAGGGCAAGGTGGCCAACCTTGTGCTGGTGGATGATGACCTGGACATCCACGCCATCTTCCTGCGGGGCGAGATGCTGTAGGGGGAGTCGGGGAATCCAACGCGCGACGAGGACTGCGCCGCATGGCCATGACAGGGTGTCTGGTCATGCGGCGTCGCCTTGTCGCGCCATGCCTGTCATTGCCTGACATGGCAGAACGACGGGCAAATGCGGGTCGTGCGATATCGTTGGGGCGAGCCATACCGACGATGCAAGGGAGCCTGCGATGTCCAACTCCGACCTGCGCCATGACATGATTCCGTTCCTTCCGACAAGGGTCGCGGCCCGTCTTTTGACGGGGGTGCTCTGCGTCGCGCTGGCAAGCGGTGGGGCCGTGATGCTTGCCGGATGCTCGGATGGCGGCACCAAGGACGAGGCCGTCCAGGAGCAGAAGGCAGACGAGGCGGCGGAGAAGAAGGACGACACCACCCCTGAGAAGGAAGACGATGCCGCTGCGGACGAGAAGGCCAAGGAGGACGCCGGCAAGGCGGTGGACGACATCCAGAATGGGGCCAAGACGCTGGGTGAGACGGACGATGGAAAGGACGAGGATTCCAGCGACGAGCAGTTCGACACGTGGGCCGAGGAGTGCATGGACTCCTACAACGACCCGACGGTCTACGCGATCTCCGAGCTGAGGGGCTGGCAGCTGGAGACGCTGCTCCAGCAGAGGGGCTACACCTGGCACAAGGACGACCTCTGCTGGTTCGATGGCCACACCACGGTGCGGGTCTTCGACGCCGACCTCTATCCGCTGGACGACGAGGCGATTGGCCAACTGGACAGGGGCTCCAGCGACCAGGTCGTGCTCTACGTCATCAACACGCCCAACTACCCGACGTGCAGCTCTGCATACGAGGAGCTGGTGAGCAACGTCATGGTCAGCAAGGACGTGGTCTTTGACGAGAACTTCACCGCCTCCTTCGGCGTTGCCTACGGACCCTCCATGAGGGAGCTTCTCGTCGAGATGGTGACCGATGACGCAGGCTTGTCGGTGTTCGTCTTCCCGAAGGCCGCCATCGAGGCGGGGCTGTTCGACGTGGCGTCCGAGGGCGAGTACGGTTCGACCCCCTCGGAGGTCTTCGAGTCGATGTCTGGGCATTGGCCGGGAGAGTAGCCGGACCTCCACACGGACGGGTTCGCCACTTGGCCAACGCGCCTTGTCACCCAATCAGGTGGGCGGTCACGCCGTCAAGGGTCGGCTCATCGACACCGCAGCTGGTCAGAAAGGCGCGGAAGGTCCCGTGCTCGTGGATGACGGTGTCGTAGACCGTCGCGATCGTGTCCAGACGGATCCTCAGCATCGATGAGATGCGGGCTGGCGGGGTCCCGGTTGCACCCGAGACGAGGGACTCTACCTCGGCAACGGACCCGAACGAGTAGGCGTAGTCTGCGATGACCTGTCGCCGGGCCACACCCACCAGTCCCAGCAGCAGCATGGCGACGACGCCCGTTCGGTCGATGCCCGCAGCGCAGTGGAACAGGATGCAGTCGGTGGGCCGCGAGGCGGCGAAGAAGGCGAGGATGCGTCGGATGGACGTGGCTGACGAAAGCATGTGCAGATAGCCCGTCACGAGGTAGTTGTCGCTGGGATGGACCGGCGCCATCGTGGGTGCCGACAGGTCATAGTCATAGAAGGGCACGTTCTCCCATGCCACCCAATCCTGGTTGGAAAGGCGGCAGGTGACGCGCGGGGATTCGCCGACGCTGCGCAGGTCCATCACGCGCGTCACGCCCCATTGGCGCAGCCGCTGGAGGTCTTCGGACGTCAGGGCGCGCGTCCCTCCGGCGCGCAGGAACCGATGGTAGGCGGTCCGGCCTTGGGGCGTGTCGTATCCGCCCAGCTCACGGGCGTTTGGGCAGGAACGTAAGCGCAGGAAGCGGCCCTCGTCGAGAAGGCCCTCGTCCCTCGGGTTGGGCGGTGATGGGTGCTCGGACATGATCGGTCTCCCAGATTCGCGATGGAGCCACGACACCATGATGGGGCAACAGCGCCGCCGAATGCGCCAGATTCCCGAGACCAACCCCGCGTTTCGACCATCGGGGACGGTTCTCCACGGTCGAAAAGCAGGTCGGTACGGTTACTTGCGACTGCGTTTTCGACCGTGGAGAACCGTCCCCGATGGTCGAACGCAGGGAACCGCCTCCTGTCGCTTGGTGTTTTCCGTGGTTGACTCATGCGAGTATAGAAGTTATGATAGGTTAACTTCTATTCGAAGCAATCCGAGGGGCCGATGGACCTGGACGAGTTGACAGAGCGCATGGGCACGCTGTGTGGCACCCGGTTGGACGAGGTGACGCGGGCGGGCGGACTGTTCTCCCTGCGTGGAGAGCCAGCCATCCTGCTGTGCCTGGCCCGTGCCGACGAGGCGCTGCTGTCCGGGGAGCTGACCGAGCAGTGCGGCCTTTCCACGGGGCGCGTAGCCAACCTCCTGCGCCAGCTGGAGGGCAAGGGCCTGGTTGTGCGTCGTGGCGACGAGGAGGACCGTCGCAAGATCTACGTCTCGCTGACCGAGGCGGGATACATGGAGGCCCGGCGCCAGCAGGAGAGGATTGTCTCGAGGCGCAAGGCGCTGCTGTCCTATCTCGGGGAGGGCGACGCGAACGAGTTCGTGCGCCTGTTGGAGCGCTGTCTGGACTTCTGTTCCATGGCGGCGGCCTGACCCACATTCTCAGCGATTGGAGCCGAGCATCTACTCTGCATAAACATCTTCTAGGAAAAGGTTCTGACAAAAGGTTCTAGTCAAAGGTTCTGCCAGAAGGCACTGGTGGAAGGTATTGGAGAGGGAAACGCCATGAGCGAGAGCAACAATCGGGTCGAGGGCATGCGAACCATCGCCGACCTGCAGGAGGGTCAGAGCGCGACCATCACGGCGGTCGGTGGCGAGGGGGCACTGCGCCAGCATCTGCTAGACATGGGCGTGATACCAGGCGCGGATGTGACCGTCGTCAAGTTCGCACCCATGGGGGACCCCGTCGAGCTTGAGATACACGACTACAAGCTGACGCTGCGCCTGGCGGATGCGGGCAAGGTCTCCATAGCCGACGGCGGGTCGCCGTCCCATGCGGGAGCGACGCGCGCGGTGCGCCATACGGCCCATCCCGGTCTGGGTGAGGGAGGGAAGTTCCATCCCAAGGGAAGCGGAACGCCCCTGCCTGACGATACGCTGCTGACCTTCGCGTTAGTCGGCAACCAGAACAGTGGCAAGACGACCCTCTTCAACCAGCTGACCGGTGCCAATCAGCACGTCGGCAACTTTCCGGGCGTCACGGTGGACCGCAAGGATGGCGCCATCCGCGGGCATGCCCACACCTCGATCACCGACCTGCCGGGCATCTACAGCATGTCGCCATACTCCAGCGAGGAGGTGGTCTCGCGCAACTTCGTGGTGAACGAGCATCCCAAGGCGATCATCAACATCGTCGATGCCACCAACATCGAGCGCAACCTCTACCTGACGATGCAGCTGCTGGAGATGGGCATACCGATGGTCGTCGCCCTGAACATGATGGACGAGGTGACGGGCAACGGCGGCTCGGTGGACGTCAACCTGATGGAGCGGATGCTTGGTGTGCCGGTGGTCCCGATCTCCGCCGCAAAGAACCAGGGCGTCGACGAGCTGGTACGCCACGCGCTGCACATCGCGCGCTACCAGGAGCGGCCGCTGCGCCAGGACTTCTGTGATGCCAGCGAGCATGGCGGCGCGCTGCATCGGTGCCTGCATGCGGTGCAGCACCTCATCGAGGACCATGCCGAGCGCACGGGTCTGCCCCTGCGGTTCGCGGCCTCGAAGCTGATTGAGGGGGACGAGCTGATAGCCGCGCAGCTGGAGCTCGACGAGAACGAGCGTGAGACGCTCGAGCACATCTGTCTCCAGCTCGAGCGCGAGCGTGGTTTGGACCGTAACGCGGCGATGGCCGACATGCGCTTCTCGTTCATCACCGGCGTGTGCGAGGCGTGCGTCACCAAGCCCCTCGAGAGCCGCGAGCGCACGCGCAGCGAGCGCATCGACCACATTCTCACCGGCCGTTGGACCGCCATCCCGATGTTCGTCGCCATCATGGGGCTGGTGTTCTACCTGACCTTCAGCGTGGTGGGCGCCTGGCTGCAGGGGCTGCTGGAGACGGGCATCGGCATACTGACCGACGCCGCGGACGCGGCGCTGACGGCCGGCGGGGTCAACGAGGCCGTCCATGGGCTGATCATCGACGGCATATTCGAGGGCGTCGGCTCGGTCCTCTCCTTCCTTCCCATCATCGTGACCATGTTCTTCTTCCTGTCCCTCCTGGAGGACTCGGGATACCTGGCTCGCGTGGCCTTCTTCATGGATCGCCTGCTGCGACGCATCGGTCTCTCCGGTCGTAGCATCGTGCCCATGCTCATCGGCTTCGGCTGCACGGTGCCGGCGGTCATGGCCACGCGCACGCTGCCCTCCGATCGCGACCGCAAGATGACCATTCTGCTCACGCCCTTCATGAGCTGCACTGCAAAGCTGCCCATCTATGCCTTCTTCGTCAGCGTGTTCTTTCCCGACCGCGGATGGCTGGTCATGCTGGCGTTGTACCTGACGGGCATCCTGTGCGGCATCCTGTGCGCGCTGCTGTTCAAGCGGACCTTCTTCACGGGGGAGGCGGTTCCCTTTGTCATGGAGCTTCCCAACTACCGCATGCCCAGCCCACGCAGCGTCGCCCAGCTGCTGTGGGAGAAGGCGAAGGACTTCCTGCAGAAGGCGTTCTCGGTCATCTTGGTCGCAACGGTGGTGGTGTGGTTCCTGCAGAGCTTCGACATGCGGTTCAACCTGGTGGATGACTCGTCGCAGAGCATCCTCGCGGCCATATCTGGTTGGCTGGTGCCGGTCCTGGCCCCGGCAGGGTTGGGTGACTGGCGCATCGCAACCTCCCTCATCAGCGGGTTCATGGCCAAGGAGAGCGTCGTGTCGGTGTTGGAGGTGCTCTTTGGCACCCAGGGTGGGGTGCGTGCGGTCATGACGCCGCTTGCCGCCGCATCGCTTCTGGTGTTCAGCCTGCTGTACACTCCCTGCGTCGCCGCCGTTGCCTCGATCAAGCGCGAGCTGGGTGGCAGCTGGGCCGTCAGTGTCGTGGTGTGGCAGTGTTTCGTGGCATGGCTGACCGCCCTGTTGGTGCGCTTGGTCGGTTTGGCCATGGGCTTGGGGTGATGAGATGGGATTCCTGGATGTGACCCTGCTCGTCGCAGTTGGCGGGGCTGTTGGTCTGGCCGTTCGCTCGATGGTGCGCGCCCGACGTCGGGGAGGGTGTGCCGCCTGCCCCTATGCGGGAACCTGTGGGCATCGTGGCCCTACGGACTGCGAGGTGCGCCATGGTTGACGCGTTGCTGGTCCTCGCGATTGCGGTTGCGGTGGTTGTCGCCGCGATGGTGGCACGCCGTCGGGCAAGGAGGGGTAGCGCCTGTTGCGGCGAGCATGACGAGGCACCCGTCCGAGCGCGTGTGCACGACCGTGACAAGTCGCACTATCCCTATGAGACCGAGCTGACAATAGGGGGGATGACCTGCGAAAACTGTGCCATCAAGGTCGAGAATGCACTCAATGGGCTGCCGGGAACGTGGGCTAGCGTCAGCATAGGGTCCCGCTCGGCGCGCGTGCGTACGAAGGAGCGGCCTGACATGGACACTCTCAGGGCTGTGGTGCGCGAGGCAGGATACGTGGTCACGTCGCCCAGATAGGGCGAGCGATGGCATCCCATGGGGGCTGCCCGCGTTGTCTGCGTTTCGCGGGTCGTCCTGCGAACCGCTACGCAGAACACGCTGTAGTCTGCGCAGCCGAGAGCGCAGACAACGTGACCTGGCCCGTAGGCATTCCCAAAAACGCAGACAAACCCCTCGAGGATTCGTTTCGTGCTAATAGAAACGCAGACAATTTGCAGCGCTGCTTGCTGAGCGCTGGCGGAAATCCCTAACCAGTTGTTTGCGCTTTTCTTTGCTCTGATACGCCTCAGAGCCTTGTTGTTTGCGCTTTATGGCCACATCTAGAAGCAGTTTGCGTTGTTTGCGTTCTTCCCTGCGCAGACAACGCCGTAATCTGCGCAGGGAAGAACGAGTCGCTTGTAAAAACACAGACAAACGAAGACTGCCAGAGGATCGATTCCCAGCGACATGAGGTGATGGCGGGGGGAGAGCCTGTCAGGGTCCGGTACGCGGGATCCTGCCGTCGGTGGCGCGCCTCATTGCCCCGCGGCCGTAGGCGCGGGCCTCGGGTCGCTAGACCGTCACCTCTCCTGCAAGGACGCGCTGGTAGTCCTCATAGTTCTTCTCCAGCAGCGCAGGCGTGTCCAGCTCGTAGGGGCAGTGCCGCGCGCAGCGCCCGCAGTGCAGGCAGCTGGGGATCTTGGCCATCTCTGCCTGCCAGTGCTCGTTCAGCCAGTTGGCCGAGGGGGCGCGGCGCAGCATCAGCGACATGCGGGCGCAGTTGTTGATCTCGATGCCCATGGGGCACGGCATGCAGTAGCCGCAGCCGCGGCAGAACTCGCCCATCAGCTCGGAGCGCTCGCCCTCGACGAAGGCCGCGATCTCGTCGTCGTAGGCGGGCGTCTCGTCCATGTACGACAGCCATTCCTCCAGCTCGCCCATGCGTTGGATGCCCCAGATGGGCAATGCCCAGGGGTGCTGGGTCATGAAGGCCATGGCGGCGCGCGAGTTGGTGATGAGGCCTCCTGCCAGGCCCTTCATGCAGACGAAGCCCACGTTGCGCTCCTCGCAGAGGCGCACGAGGTCCAGCTCGCGCTGTCCGGCAAGGTAGGAGAAGGGGAACTGCAACGTCTCGTACAAGCCGCTCCTGACGGCCTCCTCCGCCACGCCGATCTTGTGCGCGGTGATCGAGATGTGACGGATCCGGCCCGCCTCCTTGGCCTCGAGCATGGCCTCGTACATGCCGGTGCCGTCGCCCGGGGCCCATACCTGCCCGGCCATGTGGAACTGGTACACATCGATGTAGCTGGTGCGCAGCTTCGAAAGCGAGGTCTCCAGGTCCTTGTGGAACTGCTCGGGCGTCTTGGCCGTGGTCTTGGTGGCAAGGTAGACATCCTCGCGACGCAGCCATCCGTCACCAAAGGCGAGGCCCAGCTTCTCCTCGCTGTCCGAATAGGCGCGCGCCGTGTCGAAGTAGCGGATGCCGCCCTCATAGGCACGCCGCAGGATGCGGACGGCCTCGTCGACAGGTGTGCGCTGGATGGGCAAGGCGCCAAATGCGTTCTGCGGGACGGTGATGCCAGTGGAGCCAAGGGTGACGGTGTTCATGGCAACCCCCAAGGATGGTGCGGATGATGCCTCCAGTATAGAAGAGGACCGATTGGCGCGAGGTCTTTGACCGCCTCCCCGGGAGAGGTTCTTCCTGCCGGTTGCTATGATGTGTTGTGGCGATGCGGCATTAGCCCATCGTGGACGGCGTCTCGTGAGAGGGGAGTGCCATGCTGCCCACCATCGACATGCACACGCACGTGCTACCCGCCAGCTATCTGCAGGCGCTCGGCGACCTGGGCATCCAGACCGAGGCCGAGGACGGCTTCCCCGAGCCCGACTGGAGCGAGGAGGGACACCTGGCCTTCATGGACGAGACCAACCAGGCCTTCCAGCTGGTCACCATCTCGTCGCCGCATCCGCATCGGGGGGACGACGGGCTGGCGCTGGCCCAGGCGCGCCTGATGAACGACGATATGGCCGCACTCTGCCATCGTCACCCCACGCGACTGGGCTTCTGCACGTACCTGCCCCTGCCGAACGTGGAGGGTTCCGTGGCCGAGGCCGTGCGTGGATACGACGAGCTGGGAGCCTTGGGTGTGAAGGTTCCCTCCAACGCATGGGGCATGTACCTGGGCGACCCCGCACTCACCCCGCTCTACGAGGAGTTGGACCGGCGGGCCGCCGTCGCCATCATCCATCCGACGGGTCCGTCGGCAACGCCTGCGGGAACCTTTGCCAGCCAACTCAAGCCCATGTACGAGTTCCTTGCGGACACGACGCGCTCGGTCATCGACCTGCTGATGACGGGCATGGTCGAGCGCTATCCGCACATCCGTTGGGTGGTGCCGCACTGCGGCTCCTTCCTGCCCGAGATCGCCCATCGCATGGTGGGCATCTCCCGCATCCTCGTGCCCCAGCACAAGATGCCCGAGGTGGACGTGATGCGTGGGGTGCGCAGCCTCTACTTCGACATCGCCGGCACCGCGCAACCCGTGATGCTGGACGCGTTGCTGAAGGTGGCGGACCCAACCCATGTGCTCTATGGTTCCGACTATCCCTACACGCCGGTGCCCATGATCGCCCAGACCAAGCAGGCGCTGGAGCGGGACCCGCTGTTGGCAGGTATGATTGAGGACGTCTTCTCGCGCAACGCTGGGCGTCTGCTGGGGTTGGGCGACTGAGAGTGTCACAGTCGATGCGGGCAGAGAGGAGATGGTTGCATGATCTATGTCATCCGCCACGGCCAGACGGAGCTGAACAGTGCGCATGCCCTGCAGGGACGCAGCGACCACCCGCTCAATGCGACCGGTGTCGAGCAGGCGCGTGAGACGGGACGCCGTCTTGCCGAGCGGGGCGTCGTCTTCGCGCACGTGTGGTCGAGCCCGCTGCAAAGGGCCGTGCGGACGGCAGAGCTGGTGGCGCCTGGGGTGCCGGTGGCGACCGACGAGCGGCTGATCGAGATGGACTATGGCCCCTACGAGGGTACCGACCTGCGGCATCCCGCACCGGAGATCATCACCTTCTTCAGCGACTTCGTCCACAACCCGGCTCCCGAGGGGATGGAGCAGCTGGCCCAGGTGGTATCGCGAACGGGCCAGTTCGTCGAGGAGGTCAAGGAGCTTGCGGAGGAGGAAGACGTCCTCGTCTCCACCCATGCCATTGCCATGAAGGGCATCCTCGAATACCTGACGCCCGATTCGGGCGGTTTCTACTGGTCGAAGAACATCGGAAACTGTGCGGTCTACACCGCCGACGTGTGCGACGGGCGCATCGGCGTGCCACGGGAGCTGGTCCTGTGAGGACGTGCAGGCCGACGGTGCCCACCAGACGGCCGTCTGGTGCGAACATGTGAGAGGATGCCCTGATGATGTGGACTGCCATCGAATCCCGTAACGTCCCACTTCTCCTGTGTGCGGCGTTCTATGCCGTGCTGTGTGTCTTCAGTCTGGTGACAGGAGCCATCTACATGGGTGGCAGGCGCGAGCTGAACCCGTTGGAGCTGCCTGACTCCTTCGTCGAGAGCCTCTCCGACCCAGCCAGGCGCACCGCGTTTGCCCGGAAGATGGGCTTGGTCACCTTCGTCGTCGGCATCGTGCAGGGAATGACCTCGTACGCGATGCTGAGGGCCGGCAGCCCGGCGAGCTATTGGCTGGCCCTGGGGTTCACGCTCTTCTCCATCTGCTCGGTGGCTTTCAAGCTGAAGGGCAAGGTCAACGCGTTTCCCCTGATGAAGCTGGCATTCTACCTGGCCATCACCGTGGTGCTGCTGTTGGGTGGCACGCGTTCGCTGTTCTTCTAGCACGCTCGCCCGCCGGGCGGGCAGGCCCTCCTCCCGCCGTCCCTATACTCTGTACAGAGATCGAGCCGGCACAGAGGGAGGGCTGCCATGTCAGCAGAGCGTACCGAGTCCAAGTTCGTCACCGTTGCCGAAGGGGTCCAGATTCACGTATGGGATGCCGGAGCGGCCGATGCGCCTGCCCTGGTCTTCATTCCCGGTCTCACCTTCTCGGGCGAGGTGTTCATGGCCCAGCTCGAGCACTTCCGCGACCGCTATCGCGTGGTGCTCGTCGACCCGCGTGGCCAGGGCCTTTCCACCAAGGCTCCCATGGGGAACGACTACCAGACCCACGGCGCCGACCTCGTCAAGGTGGTTGCCGCGTTGGGCATCGAGAGGCCCACGCTGATAGGGTGGAGCTGCGGAAACCTCGAGGCGTGGAGCTATCTCGAGCAGGCGGGCGTCGAGAGCGTGGCAGGTGTGGTCACCGTGGACATGTCACCACTGCCGCACAGCGAGGACCCCACCGCCTGGACCGAGGGCAGCCCCGCAGAGCTCTCAGAGGTCATGACGCGCGTGCTCGTCAGCCCCGAGAGCAGCCGTGCGTTCTGGGACGAGTACCTGCGCGAGGTCATGTGGGAGGGTCCCATCAGCGACGACCAGTACGACTTCTTCATGGACATGGGTGCCCGCACGCCGTGCTGGGTCGCGCACGAGCTGTTCGGCGATGCGATCCTGTCGGATTACCGTGCCATCGCGCAGGAGGCGGCGAAGAGGGTCCCGACCCTGATGTTCATCGCCCGGCATTGGGCGGACGTCGCCGAGCCTTGGTTCAACGCCCTGTGTCCCGAGACGCCCACGCACGTGATGGGTGGCCATCTGATGGCCGCGCAGTACCCTGACGAGTTCAACGCCCGCCTCGAGCGGTTCCTGGAGACAGGGGAGTAGGGTCGCGTGGTGTTCTCGCATCTGACCTCATGATGGCTTCGGATGACGCCGCCATCTTCGTGGGTGGCGGCGTCTCGTGCGTCCGGGCACAGCCAGGTCGTCCTTGGGCTACCATGACCCCATACCTGCATCGAGTACGAGGGGACGTGCCATGCTCCAGAACGAGTTAGTCACAAAGGCCCTGATCATGGTCGTGACCTGCGTCGTCGCAGCTGCGGTCCAGATGGTGGCATCGAAGGCGATTCGGCACGCCTTTACCGTGGGCAACGTGCCGAAGGGCTCCATCTTCATCAATCTCGTGCGTGCGCTCATCTGGTTCATGGCGCTGCTGTCGGTGCTGGAGCCGGTCTTCGGGGTCCAGCCCACGGCATTCGTGGCAGCCTTGGGCGTCACGTCGATTGCGGTGTCGTTCGGCCTGCAGAATACGATCGCGAACATCATCTCTGGCCTGGGGCTCATGATCGCGCATGTCATCGAGGTGGGGGACTGGATCGAGGTGGGCAGCTACCAGGGGGTGGTGACCGACATCACCTGGCGCGCGACGACCATACGAACGCTGGTCGGCGACGTCATCGTGATTCCCAACTCGGTGCTTAACACCACCATGCTGCGCAAGCTCTCGCCGTTTTCCGCGCGGTCGGTGATCGTCCCGCTGGACATCCATCCCGAGGCGGACATCGCCGAGGTGGAGCGTGACGTGCGCGAGTCGGTGGAGGCCGCTGTGGTCGAGTGGGTCGACCCAGACCTTGGCGTGCTGCTCATCCAGCAGGGATATGGGTCGTTCGGCTTTCGTCTGGACGTGAAGGTGGGTCTGCGTGACATGTCCGACGCCCTGGCTGCACGCAGCGCCATCGTCAGGGCATGCTCGGGCAGGAGCTGGCTGGCCCGCTGGTAGGCTGCGCGAACCAACGAGGGCTCGGTCTCGGGGCCTGGCGTAGGGGTCGCCTCGTCGAGCGCCAGGAACGAGCAGACGGCGAGGATTGTACGGGCAATGCTCATGTGGCCCGCTGTCACAATCCCACGCGGTCACACCTGCCCCACGGGGGCGTCAGTGCCACATCGGGCACACGTTGGCCTGCGGGTGCGCGCAGGTCTAGCATGTTGAATGCGTAGACGCCCTCAGCGGCGGTATCGTCGACCTATCCAAGGACAACACCGAAATCATGGTGGGGGCCTTTGCCGCACCCCAAGGTGCCTTCGTGGACGAAAGCCTCCGTCCCCAGTGTCCAAAGACGAAACGGCCTGTGGCGTGTCTCCGGCATTGCTGGGACGGAACGGCCTGTGACGCGTATTAATAAGCAAAGGGCGGGCAGCCACCAACGAAAGGAAGCGACCATCATGGCAGAGCGCGAGTTCGAGGGCGTCGAGATCCCCGAGGACCTTCTCGAGGACATCGCCGGCGGGGCGGCATGACCGAGCTGGAGAAGTACAACATCGATTCGTTCGTCTACATCTGGAAGAAGACCGGCATGAGCCTCGAGCAGGTCCTCGACAAGTTCTCCTTCCTCGAGGGGAACGAGAACGCCGACGAGTACTACGACTACGTCATCCAGTACTACAACTCCCTCCAGTTCTAAGCCCCAACAGAGTACAGCGGCAGGCGCCCGGGGCAACGCGGGCGCCCTTCAGTCGGTATTCCAGAACATTGCGGACCGCCTGCAGTCAAGCGCCGGGTACGAGCTCTTTGCAGACGTGCGTCTGAAGCTGGCTGACCATCTGCGACGTTTGCCCATGGGATACTTCAGCGAGGGGAACATAGGCAGAATCTCTTCGGTGCTCTCGAATGACATGGTTTTCATCGAGGAGCACAGCATGCAGGTGCTCGCAGAGTTGATGAGCGACATCTTCTCGGAAGCGCTCATGATTGCGTTTCTGTTTTGGCTGCATCCCGTGGTGGGAGGCATCGGCCTGGCTACGGTCGTGCTGGCTGTTGTGGTGGCTCAGTTCATGCATCGCGAAAGCGAGGATGACTCTGACCGGCGACAGCAGTCGATCGAAGACCTTACGGCTGCCATTCTCGAATACACCGAGGGCATCGGAGTCATCAAGAGCTTCAACCGTACGAGTGACGGTGCGGCAGAACTGAGGCAGGCCTTTTCTGACATGACTGAGTCGAACCTCGCCTTTGAGCGCAATCACTCTCCGTGGGACCGTCGCCTGAATGTGGTGTACGGTCTGGGTATGACGGGCATCATGGCGGCCTCCATTCGGCTCTTTGAGCAAGGCAGCTTGCAGCTTGCGATGTTCATGGGCGTCTTGCTTTTTGCGTTCAACCTCTTTGGGCCGTTGAAGCACCTGTACGGGTTCAGCAGCCAGATATCCATCATGTCTACGGCGCTCAACCGTCTGGAGGAGGTGCTCGACGAGCCCCAGCTTGAGGATCAGGGGACCAAGGGGCTGCCACCCGTGGCGGCAGGTATCCCCGTGCTGGAATTCAAGGACGTCCGCTTTGGTTATACGGATGAGGAGGTGCTGCATGGCATCAGCTTTGCGGCCGATGCGGGCCAGACCGTTGCCCTGGTGGGCCAGAGCGGATCGGGCAAAACGACCATCGCCAACCTGCTCGCCCGCTTTTGGGACGTTTGGGATGGGGAGATCCTGCTGAACGGTGTTGACGTGCGCGAGCTTCCGCTTGCCGTGCTCATGGAGCAGCTCAGCGTGGTGTTTCAGCGGGTGTACCTCTTTGAGGACACGGTGTTCAACAACATCGCGTTTGGCAAGCGCGATGCCACGCGGGAAGAGGTGGAGGAGGCTGCACGCCGTGCGCAGTGCTTCGACTTCATCCAGCGGCTGCCGTATGGGTTTGACACCATCGTCGGCGAGGGTGGGGCGAGCCTTTCCGGTGGCGAGGCCCAGCGGATTTCCATTGCACGCTGCATTCTGAAGGACGCGCCTGTCGTGATCTTGGACGAGGCGACGGCCAATCTTGATGCCGATAACGAGAGCGCCATCCAGACGGCCATGACAGAGCTGTGCCAGGACAAGACCACGCTGGTCATTGCCCACAAGTTAGGACGATTCGTTCCGCGGACAAGATTGTGGTGCTTGCATCCGGCTCGGTGGTGGAGATGGGAACCCACGAAAGACTGCTTGAGGCTGGCGACACCTACGCGCGCATGGTTGATGCCTTGGCCGCACGCAGGATCCGAAGCGAAGAGGAGGTAGCGTGAGCGAGACCGTGGTGAAGATGGCAGGCCTGGCTTGCATGGTGGTGAGCGTCTTCTTGGTGCTCTTTGGCCTGTACGGTCCCGAGGCAGGCTCTTGGATGCTGTCCGCCCTCGTGACGGGTGGCGTAGCCCTGTTCATCTTCGGAAGCGTCTGTTATACGGTCTATCGCAAGAGTTGATTGGTGTAGGAGAGGTCGCGTTCGTGCCAAGGGACTTGGCTGGCTTCGGAAGCCGGGCGAACTCCATTACGCCTATCCGTCTCTAGATGTGCGGCAGCAGTATCGTGACGCTGAACGACCTCACGTGTGACACGCGCTTCCCCTTCGCGCCGTACAACGACGAGGAGGGTAGCTACTTCAAGGCCTACGTCGCGGATACGGGCCTGATGTTCCGGAAGTTCCGCGTGGGCGCGGAGATCTACCTCGACCCGGAGCTCCAGGACGTCCTCTCGAGCGACTTCCGCGGGCCCTGGCCGAGAACGCGGTCATGCAGGCGCTTACGGCAAACGGGGTCGAGACGTTCTACTGGATGCCGAAGCCCACGGTGGGGAGCGGCGAGGTGGACTTCGTCTACCAGACGGGGCGTGCCGAGGTGGTCCCCGTGGAGGTGAAGTCGGGGCGGAACGTGCGGGCGAGGAGTCCGAGGAGGCTCGTCGAGGAGGGCTGCGCGCCGAAGGAGCACCGACTCTCGGAGCAGAACTACTCGGAGTCGGTGATCGAGGGGACCGGCTGCACGTTGGCAGGGTTGCCCCTCTACGCGGCGTTCACGTTGGGAAGCTAGTTCATTTTTGCTTACTCAGGTTCTTTACTCCGCCTCGAGGAAGGCTCCGGTCTGGCGGTCCCAGAGGCTCTCGTAGGTGCCGCCCGCGCGGCTGAACTCGGCGTGGGTGCCGTCCTCCACGACGGCGCCGTTCTCGAGCACCACGATACGCTTGAACAGCGTTGCGCTGCATGAATAATTGCCGGTTCGCCCGTTCGTTACCGTCGCTATGACTGAGCTTATAGTCCGCTAAATCATAGTCGGTCATGCTACTTTTAGCGAACTATGTTATAATCCGCTAAAAGTAGCAACAGAAGATATCTTAAGCGCACTACGATGGTTTGCAGGAGGACGCGTGTTTGTAGGAAGGGACCGGGAGAAGGCGCTTCTCAACAGCATCGCTTGCGAGGAGGGGTCACAGTTTGTCGCTGTCTACGGTCGACGCAGGGTCGGCAAGACCATGCTCATCCGCGAGTCGTTCGGATACTCGTTCACCTTCCAGCACGCGGGCTTGGCCAAGGGGAGCCTGAGCGACCAGCTGTACGCCTTCGCTGACTCGCTGAGGGACGCCGGGCTCGAAGGGTTCGATACTCCCCGGTCCTGGCTCGAGGCGTTCTCGCTCCTCAAGAGCCTCATCCGAGCGTCTCGCGACGAGCGAAAGGTCATCTTCATCGACGAGCTCTCCTGGATGGACACGCCGAGGAGCAACATGCTCGTCGCGCTTGAGTCGTTCTGGAACGGGTGGGCGTCCGCGCGCAGGGACGTGGTCCTCGTGGTGTGCGCGTCGGCGACCTCGTGGATGCTTGACAACGTGATTCACAACAAGGGAGGGCTCTACAACCGCCTGACCGCCCAGATACACCTCGAGCCCTTCACCCTGGCGGAGTGCGAGCATCTATGCATGGCACGGGGAGTCGCGCTTAACAGACACCAGCTCCTTGAGGGCTACATGGTCCTGGGGGGCGTCCCGTACTACTGGAACCAGCTGCAGCGCGGCAAGAGCCTGCCGCAGAGCATCGACGCCATGTTCTTCGAGAGGGATGCCCCTCTCGCTTGGGAGTATGACTACCTGTTTGCGTCTCTCTTCAGGAACCCCGGGCCGCACCTCTCCATTGTCGAGGGACTCGCCCGGCGAGGGTGCGGAATGACGCGCGACGAGGTGGCCCAGGCCGCCGGAGTCGCAAACTCGGGAACCCTCACCAAACAGCTTGGCGAGCTCGAGAGTTGCGGCTTTGTGCGGAGATACGCCGCGTACGGCAAGAAGAGCCACGGTGCCCTGTATCAGCTCGTGGATAACTTCGTGCTGTTCCACCGTAAGTTCGTGCAGGAGGCGAAGGGCGACGAGCGGTTCTGGACGAACCTCACGAACTCCCCTCGCCGCAACGCGTGGTGCGGGCTTGCGTTCGAGCGGGTCTGCCTCGAGCACGTTCCCCAGATCAAGAGGGCCCTGGGAATTGCGGGGGTCCAGACAAGCGTGTGCTCGTGGTCTTGTCGAGCAGACGATGAGCGCGGAATCAACGGAAGCCAGATCGACCTGCTCATCGACAGAAAGGACCAGGTCATTAACGTCTGCGAGATGAAGTTCGCCACAGACCTCTACGCGTTGTCCAAAGCGGGGGAGGAGGCCATACGTCACAAGGTGCACGACTTCCAGGTGCTTACAAGCACGAGAAGCGCGATGCACGTCACCCTCGTGACGCCATACGGGCTCAGGCAGAACGCGCATGCGGGGACGTTCCAGTCGGTCGTGACGGCAGACGACCTGTTTGCCTAGCTTACTCCGCCTCGAGGAAGGCGCCGGTCTGGCGGTCCCAGAGCGACTCGTAGGTGCCGCCGGCGCGGCTGAGCTCGGCGTGCGTGCCGTCCTCGACTATCGCACCCTCCTCGAGCACCACGATGCGGTCGAGGGCGGCCACGGTGGAGAGGCGGTGGGCCACGACGATGGACGTGCGGCCGCGCATCAGGTTCTCGAGCGCGCCCTGGACGAGCGCCTCGCTCTCGCTGTCGAGCGCCGAGGTCGCCTCGTCGAGCACCAGGATCGGGCAGTCGGCGAGTATCGCGCGGGCATGTCTGCCTCACAAGGACGTCAACGCCGCGTTGCGCCACGCGCTGGCGCTGGCCGCCGGAGAGCTTGACTCCGCGCTCGCCGACCATGGTGTCGAGCCCTTTGGGAAGCCGGTCGACGAACTCGAGCGCGTTGGCGAGCCGCGCCGCCTCGCGGATCTCCTCGTCGGTGGCGTCGGGCCTGCCGTAGGCGATGTTCTCGCGGATGGAGCGGTGGAAGAGCAGCGCTTCCTGCGGGACGTAGGCCACCTGGCGGCGCAGCGACTGCTGCGTGCAGCGGCTCACGTCCTGCCCGTCTACGAGTACGCGCCCCTCCTGCACGTCGGAGAGCCGGAGCAGCAGCTTGGTGAGCGTGGTCTTGCCGCTGCCCGAGCGCCCCACCAGGCCCACGCGCTGGCCCGCAGGCACGCGCAGCGTGAGGTCGCGGAAGACGTAGTCGTCCGGCGCTGCGTCCTCGTAGCGGAAG
>CACYWP010000015.1 GCA_902778135.1 uncultured Coriobacteriaceae bacterium | reverse complement strand
CATGAAGGCCCAGATGCAGGCCAAGGCCAAGGCCGCCGGCGTCCCCTGCGACGTCATCCCCATGGCCGACTACGGCATGGTCAACGGCAAGAACGTCCTGGCCTTCGCCAAGAAGCTCATCGGCTAGTTATTCCAGTTTTGGCAAACCGCGGTCGCCGAGAAAGGCGACGGCTTGCAAGGGCGCAAACGCGCCACAGGGAAGGGTAAAGGGAAAGTCCAAATCCAAAGGAAGGAAGGTGTTACCACATGCAGGAGTTTTTCCAGAATCAAGTTCTGCCTAAGGTAATGTGGTTCGTCAACACCAAGGCCATCCGTGCCATCAAGGACGGTATGGTCTACTCGATGCCGCTGATCATCGTCGGCGCCGTGTTCCTGCTGCTGTTCCAGCTCCCCGTCGAGAGCCTGGCCAACGCAGTCAACAACTCCGGCCTCGTGCCGTACCTGAAGCACGGCTTTACCTCGACGTTCGAGATCACGGCCCTCATCGCCTCTCTCGGCATCGCCTATCAGTGGGCCAAGAACGAGGGCCTCGAGCCGATCTCGGCCGGCATCATCTCGATCGCCGTGTTCTTGATCCTCGTCCCCGACTACGTCGTCGTCGACGCCGAGGCTGGCACCACCGTCGCCGGCCTCAGCAAGACCTGGCTGGCCGGCCAGGGCATGATCGGTGCCATGATCGCCGGCCTGCTCACCGGCCTCATCTACAGCTGGTTCATCAAGCGCGACATCCGCATCAAGATGCCGGACGGCGTGCCTGACGGCGTCGCCGCCGCCTTCACCGGCCTCATTCCTGCTGCCGTTATGTTCGTGGGCGCCGTCGTCGTTTACGCCATCTGCGACAAGATCGCCGGCGTGACCCCGATCGAGCTCATCTACAAGTGGCTGCAGACCCCGCTCCAGGGCTTCGGCGACTCCCTCGTGGGCGTCATCGTCTTCGAGACCCTGATCCCGCTCCTGTGGTGGTTCGGCGTCCATGGCGCCACCGTCGTCGGCTCCGTGTCCGGCGCTATCGCCACGACCAACAACCTCGAGAACGCCGCCATCTTCCAGAGCCTCACTGGCCAGGGCATGTCCCGCGCTGAGGCCATCGCCGCCATGCCCGCCAATGGTGCCCACATCTTCACCGACCCGTTCGTGAACTGCTTCCAGGCCATCACCGGCTCCGGCGTCACCATGGGCCTCGTCATCTTCATGGTCTTCTTCGCCAAGTCCGCGCAGATGAAGCAGGTCGGCAAGCTCGGCCTCGGCTCCGGCATCTTCAACATCAACGAGCCGATCCTCTTCGGCACCCCGATCGTCATGAACCCGCAGCTGTTCATCCCGTTCGTCCTCGCCCCGGTCATCGGCAACGCCCTCGCCTACATCCTGACCGCCATCGGCTTCATCCCCTACACCACCGGCGTCACCGTCCCCTGGACCACGCCTCCCATCCTGTCCGGCTTCCTGTGCATCGGCTGGCAGGGCGCCCTCATGCAGATCATTGAGCTCGTGATCTCGTTCCTGCTGTACTTCCCGTTCGCCAAGGCCGTCGACAACGAGCTCTACGCCAACGAGCAGGCTGCTGATCAGGCATAAGGCTCAGCACACAACATCAATCGCCTTCCCTGATTGAGAGGGGCCGGTGGGAGACCACCGGCCCCTTCTTCCTGCACCGACAGCCCCCTGTGGCGCAGTCCCCGAGTCCCGAGACAGGGGCCAGGACGGCGCGAGCTCGTCCCGATTCTCAAGATGTCAGCAAATATGCTGGTGATATGGCATACTTATAAAGTTGTTCATCAGACGTGGAGGGTTGCGATGAAGGTAGCGGTGAGGTACTACTCGAGGGGCGGAAACGTGAAGGCCATGGCCGAGGCGATGGCACGTGGACTGGGGGTCGAGGCCGTGTCGATCGACGAGCCCGGCGCCCAGATCACCAAGCATCTGGACCTGCTGTTCGTCGGCGGCGCCCTCTACAGCTTCCAGCTGGACCCGCTGTTCAAGCAATACCTCAAGGACCTTCCCGAGGGCATGATCGACGAGGCGGTCTGCTTCGGCTCGTCCATCCTCACGAGGCGCCCCATCTACCTCATGCAGGAGTACCTGAAGGAGAAGGGCATCAAGCTGAACAAGCAGGCCATCTATTCCCGTGGTCGTCCGAACGACGACCTTCTGGGCGTCATCGAGTACTTTGCCCAGAACGAGCTGACGCGTGACCGCTCCCTGGATGGTCTGCCTCCCTATCTGGTGTTCAAGCGCTCCCAGGAGATGAAGGAGCAGCGTGCGGCGGAGGCCGCCGCGGCTGCCGCCGAGGGTCGCGCGTACGACCCGCAGGCCGCCGACGAGGCCAAGAGGGCCGCACGAGCAGCAGAACAGGCCCAGGCGGAGGCCGCCGCTGCGGAGGAGGCCGCTCGGGCCGCCCAGGAGGCCGCGCTTGCCGCTGCCGAGGAGGCCGCCGAAGCCGCGCGCGTCGCTGCGGAGAAGGCGAAGGAGGCTGCCGCCGCGGAGGCTGCCGCCCGTGGGGAGAGCGTGACCGAGGCCACCGGGGAGACGGCGGCAGTCGAGGAGTAGCTCACGCGAGGAAGCGACCATGCGCATGCTTGGGACATGCGACGACAGGGAGGGGTATCAACGTGTTTGGTTTGGGTCTGTCAAATGCCTATGCCGGGTTCACCTTGGACTGGCTGGGTGGAACGCAGGCATCGTTTCTCGTCGCGCTCTTCACGCGCGCGATCGTGGGCTTCGGCTGGTTCTTCCTGTTCCGCCGCGCCGGCAAGACGCCCTACTATGCCTTCATTCCCTTCCTAGGCCCCTACACGGCCTTCAGGATCGTCTGGGACGACTTCTCGATGTCCTTCGTCTTTGCAACGACGACGTTCATCGCCTTCGTGGATGCCATTGGCGTCACCAACTCCGTCATCCACGCCTGCGCCATCATCAACTTCGTCCTGTGGTGGCTGATGGCCCTGCTGACGTCCCTCGCCTTCCAGGTCAACATGTTCGTCGGCTTCCTGTACGGCGGCATCTCCTGGCTGGGCTCGCTGCTGATGGGCCTGTGGCCCTCCGCCTCGTACAAGGGGCCTTGGTCCTCCGATCCCGAGGCAGACCAGAACCTCTCGGCAAAGGAGCTCAAGAAGCGTCGCAAGAAGGCCGCCAAGGCCGCCAAGGCGGCAAAGGCAAAGTAGCGGCCACGGCATATAGCGCCTGTTTGGGCTGGTAGATGGGTTTTTATCCATCTACCAGCCCTTTTTCCACACACGATGATGGGGAAGCAGCCGATGCGCATACCACAATTTGTGGAAGCTGTGCACAATAGGAGGGCAATATCCTTTTATCGATCGTTCTGACCGCTTGGCGCATAGGCGACGGGGCGGTCAGCCCCTATGGTTAGAATCAACTGGAGTCCATGCGCGCCGATATGCCTCTGGACACGTTCAGCGTGCAGGTAACGTTTCGAGGGAAAGGAAACCCCATCATGCTCACCATCCGTCTGTTCTGCGCCGCCGGCATGTCCACCAGCCTCCTGGTCCGCAAGATGATCGAGGCCGCCGAGGCCCATGAAGGCCCAGATGCAGGCCAAGGCCAAGGCCGCCGGCGTCCCCTGCGACGTCATCCCCATGGCCGACTACGGCATGGTCAACGGCAAGAACGTCCTCGCCTTCGCCAAGAAGCTCATCGGCTAGAAGAGGCAGTGTTGCAATGAGGCGGCCGGTCGACGACTCGTCGGTCGCCATCAAAGGGTAAAGGGAAAAGAGAAGGAGTGCACCATGACCGAGGAGCTCGAGCTCACACTGTTCCAGATCATCACCGCCGCTGGCGGCAGCAAGTCCAACTACATCGGCGCTATCCAGGAAGCCAAGGCTGGCAACTTTGATGTCGCAGAGTCCCTCGTCAAGGACGGCGACGCCTACCAGTCCCAGGCCCATGATCCCCATGCCAAGCTGCTCGCTCAGGAGGCTCAGCTTGCCGTGGCCGGCCAGAACTCCGCTGACCTTGTCTGCCTGCTGCTCATCCATGCTGAGGACCAGATGATGAGCTGCGAGGTCTTCAAGCAGATGGCCGTCGAGTTCATCGACGTCTACAAGAAGATCGGCTAATCGGTCTGAGACAGCACGTCTGAGAGTCTTGGGCGGGAGGGGAGCAATCTCCTCCCGCCCTTTTCCACTTGGCAGATCATGGGGGGCATCGTATCGGAGGGTTCCATGGTTACCTTGGGCGTATCGGTCTATCCGGACATCCGGCCGTTGGACGAGATCAAAGACTACCTGCGACTGGCAGCGAGCCACGGCTATCGGCGCGTCTTTACCAGCATGTTCTCGGTGGAGGGTACGCCCGGGGAGGTGCTCGCCTACTTCCGTGACCTCGATGCGGCGGCTCACGAGGTCGGGATGCAGGTGGCCTTGGACGTCAACCCGGAGTGCCTCGCGCGCCTTGGGGCCACGCCAGCCGACCTGTCGGTGTTCGACGGCATCGGCGCGGACATCCTGCGCATGGACGGGGCCTATGGGGACGACGACAACTACGAGATGCTGTGCAACCCCTATGGGATCAAGATCGAGTACAATGCGTCCTCGCTCGCCCCAGACGCCATAGAGCGGCTCGTGGGGCGTGGCGTCGACAAGGAGCGCATCCTTGCCTGCCACAACTTCTATCCCCAGCGCTACACGGGCTTTCGCTGGGACAAGTTCCAGGAGGTCAACGCGCGGCTGGCGCCCCTTGGCATCCGTGTCGGGGCCTTCGTCTCGTCGCAGGTGCCGGGCACCCATGGCGTGTGGGACGCGACCTGCGGCCTGCCGACGGTGGAGCGCCTCCGCGACTATCCCGCCGACCTGCAGGCTCGGCTCATGGTGGCCACGGGCAACGTCACCGACATCCTCTTCGGCAACGCCTACGCCAGCGAGGACGAGCTGGTCGCCGTGGCAGAGGCTGTCGCGCCCCTCGCGTACGAGCCGAGGCGGGAGAAGGCGCGCGAGGTCCTGCGTCAATTCGAGGGCTTCCTCTCCCTGCCAAAGGGCGGGGACGCCGTGCCCAAGCGCGTGCGCGTCGAGCCGCTCTTTGACCTGAGCGATGTCGAGCGCGAGATCCTGTTCGACTTCTACCCCCACGTCGATGCCGGCGACAGCTCGGAATGGATCTGGCGCACCCGCATCGAGCGGCTGGTCTTTGCCGACGAGACGATCGCGCCGCGCCGTCATGTCGGGGCCGCCTTCGAGCGCGGTGACGTGGTCATCGTCAACGACAACTACAAGCACTACGCCGGAGAGGTGCAGGTCGTGCTGCGGCCCATCGTCGACGACGGGACGCGCAACCTCGTTGCGCGCGTCGATGCCGAGGAGATGGACCTGTTCGATGTCATCGACGATGGCGATGCCGTCGTGTTCCTGCCGGTGTGCCGGTAGCGATGGGGGAGTGAGCAATGGCTGTCTATGTGACGGGCGACATTCACGGTTGGCTGGACATCGGCAAGCTGACACCTGACCGCTTCCCCAAGGGCGAGAAGCTGCGTCGCAGCGACTTTGTCATCATCTGTGGCGACTTCGGGCTGGTGTGGAGCGACCCGCCCACGCTGGAGGAGAAGTTCTTCCTGGACTGGCTGGACAACCGTCCCTGGACGACGCTGTTCATCGACGGCAACCACGAGAACTACACCCTGCTGGACAGCTTTCCCACCTGCGAATGGCGGGGCGGACGCGTCGCGCGCATCCCGGGGACCAAGAACATCCTGCATCTGCTGCGCGGCCAGGTCTACGAGATGGGCAAGTTCGGTCGTTGGTTCTGCATGGGAGGCGCACCCTCCCATGACATCGGAGGCCGCGTCGAGGGCAAGTCATGGTGGCGTCGCGAGATGCCCAGCCAGCAGGAGTTCGAGGGGGCGAGGGCCAACCTCGAGCGCGTCGGCTGGCAGGTGGACTATGTCTTCACCCACGAGGTGCCGCGCAAGCTGCGCCGCTTTGCCATGGCCCGGCACTACGACCCGACTCGCGAGCAGGACGACGACCTGACGGCCTTCCTGCAGGTGGTTGACGACAAGCTGGACAAGAGCCGCCTGAAGGTGTGGTACGCGGGCCACTACCATGACGACATCATGCTGCGCGACCGCCAGCACGCGGAACTGTACAACCAGATCGTCGCCTTGGGCGACCTTCCCGACGGTACCATCCATCGCCACATGGCCTACTGCAAGGAGTCCTGGATCGGCGTGGAGGGCATCGGAAAGCTCTACCGCGAGTGGGTGCTGTCGCGTCGCATCGAGGGCTGCACCGTCACTTGGGAGGACAACGAGAACATCCGCCTTGCCACCAGCACGATGTTCGGCCGGATGACCTTCTTCTCCCAGAAGGGCTGCCCCGAGGTCGTGGAGATGCGCATCACGCGGAAGACCGACGGCGCACCGATGTATCGCGTACGCTTCGCGCTGACTGACGAGCTGCGTGCCAAGGAGCTCTTCCTGGAGATGTCCGCCGTGCTCGAGCAAGCCGACATGCGCGGCACCACGCGCGTCCTGCTGTGCTGCGCCGCTGGCGTGACCACCACCATCTACGAGAACCGCCTGCGTGCCCTCGCCGAGCAGCTCTCCCTGCACTACGACTTCTGCGCCTGCCCGCTCGACGACGCAATCGCCCGGCACGAGACCTACGACGTGGTCATGGTGGCCCCGCAGATGGGCTATCGGTACAAGGACGCAATCAGGGCCTTCCCCAATGCCACGGTCATCGAGATACCGGGCGACATCTTCGCGCGCTTTGACGTGCGTGCCACCCTCGACCTGCTCATCGACGCCATGGCGGAGGGCGTCTGGCCCGAGCTGCCGCCCACCGAGGTCAGGATCGTGCGTCCCATCGACACGGACAAGGACGTCATGGTGGTCTCGGTCTTCAATCGGTCCCACTCGATGGTCATCGGCTACCGCATCTTCTCCAAGAGGGGCGTCGTGCTCGACGGCATGGTGTACAAGCAGCATGTGGACTTCCGCGACATCCAGGACGTCATCGCCACGGTCAAGCTGGACGGGTGGGACGCCCACGACCTCGATGCGGTGGGCATCGTCCTGCCGGGCATCATCAACCGCATGTCGGTGTCGCTGCCCACCGACGACATCAGGGACTACGACCTGGGCCGCGAGCTGGAGAAGAAGTACGGTATCGAGGTCTATGTGGACAACAATGCCAATGCGGCGGCGATGGGCGCCTACATGGGCCAGACCGACTATGACAGCGTCGCGTTCTACATCCAGCGCATCGGCCATGCCTTCCCGGGACTGGGGCTGGTGGTGGACGGTCACCTGGTCAAGGGGCGCAACAACTATGCTGGAGAGATCGCGCCGCTGCACAAGCTGTTCCAGCTGTCGGGCAAGCTGAAGGAGATGATCTGGACCTACGGTGGCATGACGGAGATCGTCGCGAAGTTCCTGGCCACGACCGTCTGCAATGCCGCGCCGGACGCCATCTTCGTCTCGTGCCACCTGACCAACGACATGGACGCCCTGCACGCAGAGATGGCCAAGATCATCCCCGAACAGTACCTGCCCGACCTCTTCTGGATCGATGACCACCGCGAGCTGATCTACCTCGGCGAGTATGCGCTCTGCGTCGAGAAGCTGGTCCACCCTCGACCGCATCGCAAGTGGTAGGGACACAATCCCAGATTGCGGAAGCGCGGGGCGACGCGTTGTGACGTCGCCCCGCGCCCTGTGCGCGCAGGCCACCCCCCGTGGCTGGCGAGGGGGTTGGTTCGCGGGGGCTAGTCCGTGGTCTCCAGCAGCTCGGCTATCTCGGGGAAGGCCTCGAGCGTGCGGGGCAGGATGCCGTTCATGGCTGCTATGGCCATGCCATAGTTGACGATCGGGACGCCGGCAGCGCGCGCCTGTCCCACGCGATGCGCCACCTCTCGGTCGTTGAGCATGCAGGCCCCGCAATGGATGACGAGGTCATAGACGCTAAGGTCGTCGGGGAAGTCGCCTCCGCTGGTGAAGGAGAGGTGGGGGTCGGCTCCCGAGTGGCGGCGCAGCAGGGCGGGGATCTTGACCGTGCCGATGTCCTCGCACTGGCGGTGGTGGGTGCACCCCTCGCTGATCAGGACCCGGCTGTCGTCGGTGACCGAGGCCAGCGCCGCCGCGCCGCGCACGAAGGGCTCCAGGCTCCCCTTGTATCGAGCCATGAGGATGGAGAAGGACGTCAGCGTTATGTCGTGCGGAACGACTGGGGCTACCTGTGCAAAGGCCTGCGAGTCGGTGATGACGATGCGTGGGGGCCGAACCAGGGACCCCAGGGTGTTGGCCAACTCCTCGGGCTGGCACACCAGGCATGTGGCGTGGCTGTCCAGGATGTCGCGCACGACCATCTGCTGGGGCAGGATGAGGCGACCCTTGGGTGCCGAGGCGTCGATGGGCATGACGAGAACCGCCACGTCGCCCTCGTCAAGCAGGTCTGCCACCAGGCGCTTCTGGGGCGCATGCTGCGATGCGATGTGTGCCAGCAGCTCCTTCAGCTCGAACACGCCCTCTCCGGTCAAGGCGCTGGTGGCAAGGCACGTCGTTCCATCGGGAACCGGGGCCTTCGCATTGCGGGAGAGGTCGCTCTTGTTGAGGGCGATGACATGGGGGATGGAACGCTCGGCGAACAGGTCCAGCAGCTCGCGCTCGGCCTCGCCGAGGCCTCGCGTCGCGTCGCTGACGAGCACGGCGATGTCGCACTGGCGCAGGACGCGCCTCGTGCGACGGACGCGCTCCTCGCCCAGCTCTCCCTCGTCGTCGATGCCGGGCGTGTCGATGATGACCACCGGCCCCAAGGGTAGCAGCTCCATCGCCTTGCGCACCGGGTCGGTGGTGGTGCCGGCTACATCCGACACGACGGCCAGGTCCTGTCCGGTGACGGCGTTGACGAGGCTGGACTTGCCGGCGTTGCGCACGCCGAAGAAGCCGATGTGGGTACGCTCGCCGGAGGGGGTGTCATTCAGGCTCATGCGGGCCTCCTTGTGGTGTCGGCGGGGTTGGGACGCGGGTCTCCCCGGTCGACGACGACGTGATAGCCGATGCGCTCCATCCGCAGGTCCAGGCAGCGTCGGCACTCGGCTGCCTCGTCGCCCATGCAGATCTTGCCGTCATAGAGCAGATACTTGGTCCGCACGTCGGATGGGGAGAGGTTCGGCATGACCACGTTGGCACCTGCGAGGATGCCGCGTTCGCGCCCGTTCGGGTGGATGGTGCCAAGTGCCGTCGTGGCAGGCAGGAGCACCGTGGGATGGATGAGTCGGATGATGGAGAGCAGGTAGCAGGTCTGCTCCAAGGTGCCAGCCGCTCGGTCGGCGAAGGGGGTCGCGTGGTGCGGGATGAAGGGTCCGATGCCGCACATCTCCGGCTTGAACCGGTCGATGAAGGCGAGGTCGCGCGCCAGATGCGCGGTCGTCTGGTAGGGGGAGCCGACCATCATGCCCACGCCCACCAGGTAGCCCAGCTCGCGCAGGTCGCACACGCACCGCATGCGATGGTCGAAGGACATTTCCTTCGGGTGCAGGAGGGCGTAGTGGTCGGGGTCGGCCGTCTCGTGGCGCAGCAGGTAGCGGTCGGCGCCCGCCTCGCGCAGGCGGGCGTAGCTCTCGCGGCTGCGCTCGCCAACGGAGAGCGTTATCGCACAGTCGGGATGGCTTGCGCGGATGGCACTGACGATGGGGCACAAGCGCTCGTCGGTGTACCAGCCGTCTTCGCCGCTCTGCAGCACGAACGTGCGAAAGCCCAGCTCATAGCCCATATCGACGCAGAAGAGGATCTGCTCTTCGCTCAGGCGGTATCGTTCGCAGCTGGCGTTGCTGGCGCGCAGGCCACAGTAGAGGCAGTCGTTCCTGCAGATGCTGGAGAACTCGATGAGGCCACGGACGAAGACGTCGGTCCCGTAGATGCTGCGGCGCACGGCATCGGCATGCTGGGCAAGCAACGCGGCTGCCTCCTCGTCCTGGTGGGCCACCAGATGCTCGTACCCCTCGATGGGAAGGGTATGCGTCGTGGCGAGCTCGTCGATGAGCTCGGATGTCAGGGTGTCCATGAGAGGGGTCGCTAGGCTTCGGTGACGAAGTTGGAGTAGGCCGTCTTCGCGCTGACGCCTGGCAGGTTGCCGACCTTGCCGGCAAGCGCGGAGATGACGTCCTGTGGTGCATCGATGGCGATGCTGATGATGTTGATGCCCTTGGCGCGGTAGGGGATGCCCATACGACCGATGATGTAGGCGCCATACTCGTGCAGAATGTCGTTGAGCTGGTCGACGGACTGGCTGTTCTCGACGATGATGCCGATGACGGCAACGCGAGTCTCCATGGGTTACCTCTCCTTCGCTTCGGGCGCTGGGTGCCCTGTTTTCGGGTGTGTCCCATGGTAGCAATTCCCAAGATCGAAAGGTAGTGACCTACGCGGCGTCGTTGCTGGTAGAGGTCCGGTGCCGACAGCGGAGGCAGCTCCCGCTGGCAGCCGGGTTCCGTCAAGGCGGCGCAGGCTCTCCTCCTCCGCACAACTCCCCGGTTCGACCTTCTGGGACGGTTCTCCACGGTCGAAAACAGCCGTTTTCGACCGTGGAGAACCGTCCCAGATGGTCGAACTCCTCGGAACCTGGTCCAGCGGCATCTCCCGATGCTTGTCTGTCATTGGCGCTCTGCTTGACTCCTCTGTTGCATTTCCGGCCATGCCCCGTGCGGCGTAGCGCCTAGTGGTCGGGGGCGTCCTCCAGCGAGCGGATGAGGCCGGCGATGATGTCGTCACCGGAGAAGGCGCCTAGGATGCTGGCAAAGTTGCGTGCCACGGGGAAGATCTCGGCATCCAGCGACGCCTGCGCGCACTCGTAGAAGACCTCGGAGGTGTGCTCCGTCGGGGCCATGGGGATGTCGTAGTCGGCAAGCGTCTGCTCGATCTGCTCGTCGCTCGACTCCTGCTCCACCATGTCGGGGTTCTGGAGGTAGAGCACCGACAGCTCCATGGCCATCATCGGCGTCGAACCCGGCAGGAAGTGCATGGCGCATTGGTAGCAGGCCCGCGCAGCCGAAATGTTGCCGCGTTGCCACTGGAAGAATGCCATGCGGTAGTAGGCGAGGCCCATCCCGATGGGCTCGTGTGCCATCTCGAGCATGCGGCAGAGCTGCTCGATGGCCTCGTCATTGCGTCCCTGCATCTCGAGGCACTTGACGAGGTGCAGGTGGGACCTGCCGTCCAGGGGCGCCAGGTCGATGAGGCGCCGGGCGTGCATCTCCGCGACGTCCGTGTCGCCTTCCATCATGCTGGTGACCGACAGGATGAGATGCGCCTCGTAGTAGGCGTCAGGCACCAGCATCACCGTACGGCGGTCCCCGTCGTCGGCGGAGAGGCGATTGTACAGAGCGCGCTCCACGTAGCTGTTGAAGTAGCGGTAGGCGACCGACGCGCTGTCGTCGTAGCAATGCGACGCATCGATGGCATCGATGATGGGGGCGACCGCCTGCGCCGCCTCGGCTGGCCGCTGCTGCATCAGCAGCTCCTTGGCACGGTCGTTCGCGCGATTGAGCGCGTCGCCACGCACGAACTCCTCGCCCACCGACAGTGCGTCGGAATGCAGGGACCCATCGATGAGGCCCCGCACGACGCGCTCGGCAGCCGTTCTGACGGTTGGGTCGGGGTCGTCCGCAGCCAGCTCCATGACGGTGCGGACGTTCTTCTGCGTCGCGCGTTCGTCGGTGTCGGGCGTCAGGCGCATCATGATGGCATTCGCGACGACCGTCCTGCCGTCTGCCTCCTCGATCGCAAGACCCGAGACGTGGTCGGTGCCCAGCGAGGTGGCGACCTGCCCCTCCAGCCGTCGGGACGAGAGCGAGACGGGCATGTAGCGCCTGGTGGGACAGAAGCGCTCCTCCTCCAGGTGGAATGTCTGGCGCACGGGCCGCAGCCACCCGTCCTCGTAGCGCAGGACAGGCGCGAAGGACCGATAGGTCTCCTGCAGGTCCCCTATGTCCTGGAGGTCGACGCGCGCGAAACGCCAGCGGTCAAAGTCGACGCAGTAATAGCACGTGCGTCTCGTCGCGGTCTCCATGATGCCGGCAACCCACACGTGACGGATGCGCGGGGAGCACCGGAACGCGCTGGCGGCGAGCAACAGCCCAAGCCGCAGCGCATAGTCTGCGACTGCCCGTTGGCGCATGTCACCGGTCGTGGGGACGATGCCCAGCCCGTCGACGAAGCAGGAGGAGGGGAAGGCTTCCGCTGGGGTCAGGTCGACCTCGATGGCGACGTTCCCGTCCGCCACGTTCGTGCGATAGCGGGCGACCAGGCGATAGGGGACCTGGAGGGTCTCGATCGCCTGTGAGATGCCGTAGCGCACCGCCCACTCACCATCGGGCTGGAGCGCACCTTCCAGCTCCAGGGGCTGGTCGATGGGCAGCGCCTGGGCGACGATGGAACGTGCGAGGCCCTGGTTGAGGCGATACGCGGCCTCCATCGAGGCATCGGTCCCCAGCGAGGCGTCGGCGAAGCGCAGGGCGTTCAGTGCGGCCTCTATGCGAATGATCCGCAGCTTGGCAAGGTAGGGGATGCGCGGCTCGCTGGTGCGCAGGTAGAGCATGTGCGAGGGCTTGGGACGAACGATGGCGATGCGCGGAAGCTCCACGTCCTTGGCGAAGAGACCTGCCTCGTCGAGCAGTCGGGCCGCATAGCGCTCCAGCTCCGAGGGGGGCAGCTGCTTCGACCCGCTGCGTTCGCGGCGACGGATGTCGCGAACGAAACGCTTCAGCTCGCCGATTGGCTCCTGCGAGGAGACCAGGCGTTCCGAGAGCGCGGCGAAGTCGAGGAGCGAGGTTTCGGGGACGGGTACCGTGGGCTCCGTGGGGGAGAGGGCGGTCGCTTGCGACACGTTCTCGCGGGGCTCTGCGTCGGGGCCCGTGGGAAGGCCTGGTGCGATTGCCTCGGACTCTGCGGGCGGAATCGTCGTGACTTCCTCGAGCTCCATGGCTTCCCGTGTCGTCGTCGGCCCTTTGTCGGCGTCGAGCTCCGCAGTGGGAGGTTCGGGTGCCGGCGGTTCCGCGTCAGGCGATGGCGTTGCGGGAATCTCGTCCATGACCTGGTCGCAAGGCGTCTCGTTTGGGTTGTCGGGCAGAACGGGCGCATCCGCCTGGCTGCGACCGCGGGTGACAAGAAGCGTCAGCAGGGACGACCCCGCCGCGGCGACGCAGGCGCAAAATACCCCTCCGCCCGCGATGACACCGGCAAGCGATACCGCTACCAGCCCCACCAGGACAAGCGTGGCCAGACCGAATCGGAAGGGGGAGTTGTCGCGTTCGTCTCTCATATGTAGAAGTGTATACCCATCATCTGCGCACCTCTCATCCGAGGCATCGATGGTTCACAACTTTGGACGCAAGCGACTGCTCCGTCCGTGCGGCAGGCGGCGTGTTTGTGACGATGAGCGAATGGACCGAATTCAGTCTTGAAAATATGAACAGATGCTCATATATTAGTTTTGTAAAGCAATGCGAAAGGTGGTGCCATGCGCGAGGAGCATGTCGTCGAGATGGACGAGACCATAGCGAACTATTTGAGCAACGAGGACATCGTCTACGAGGCAACGCAGATATTCGATGCGCTGTCCGACTACACCAGGTTTCAGATTCTCTCGTCCCTGTGCGTGGGCAGCCGCAGCGTGTCCGAGCTGAAGGACCTCTGCCATGTCACACAGTCTGCCATCTCGCACCAATTGCGGCTGCTGCGCGACCGCGGGCTGGTCTTTGCGCGCAGGGACGGGCAACGGGTCATCTATTCGCTGGCAGACGAGCATGTGGCCACGCTGATGCGCGTGGGTCTGGAGCATGCTGCCGAGGCCGTTTCGGTGGAAGGGGAGTAGGCTATGGCACACGAGGGTAGCGCAGCTGCCGTGCTGGATGACGTGCGGGCTGACGAGTGCGCTTGCGGGCACGATCACGGACACGGACACAATCACGGACACGGACACAATCACGGGCACGAGCATGACCACGGGCACGGGCATGACCACTGCGATCATGACGACTGCTGCGGCCATGACCACGACCACGAAGGCTGCTGCGACCACGGCCACGACCATGACCACGAAGGCTGCTGCGACCATGACCATGACCATGACGATTGCTGTCATGACGGGCACTGCCACTGCCACGACCATGGTCCCATCGTCGAGCGCGAGCTGGAGGAGGCGCCGAGCTTCTCCTATCACGTGCTGGGCATCGACTGCCCCAGCTGCGCACAGGGGACCCAAAACGCCGTGCGCATGCTGCCCTGCGTCGAGGACGCACGGCTGGTCTACGCCACGGCGACGCTCGAGGTCATTGCCGAGGAGAATGTGACCATCGACGAGTGCAAGCGCCAGGTGCTGGCCTGCGTGCGCTCCTGTGGTCAGGACCTGGAGCTGTCCGAGGGGGAGCGCATCGCCCTGGAGGCGGAGCGCCCTTGGTACGTCGAGCGCCGCGAGCATCTGCTGATGGGCATCTCGGGCGTCGCGCTGGCCATGGGGCTCGTGGCCGACCTGCTCGCCCACGCCGCCACGGTGGCCATCGTGCTCTATGTCGTCGCTGCCGTCGCCGGGCTGGTCTTCATAGCCCCTATGGTCTTGGCGGCGCTCAGGCGCCGCACGGCCGATATGAACGTCCTGATGGGCATTGCGGTCATCGGTGGCCTGATCATGGGATTCCTCGGCGATGCGGAGGTCTTCCGCGATGCTGCCATCGTCATCTTCCTCGACCAGGTGGGCGAGTGGCTGGAAGGGTGGTCCATGCGCAAGACCTCCGGTTCCATCAAGGAGCTGATGGACCTGACGCCGGATGTCGCGCACGTCATTGACGACTACGGGCTGACCAACGACGTCGAGGTTGCCGAGGTCGAGGAGGGGGAGCGCATCCGCATCCTTCCCGGTGAGCGCGTGCCGCTCGACGGAACCATCATCAGGGGTTCGTCCGCGTTCAACGAGGCGCCCGTCACGGGCGAGAGCATCCCCCAGGACAAGGGGGTGGGCCAGGAGGTCTACGCGGGTTCGTTGAACACGAGCACGGCCGTCGACATCGAGGTCACTGCCGACGAGGATTGCACGACCTTGGCGCGGATCATCTCCATGGTGCAGGGCGCCCAGGCGCAGAAGGCGCCGTACGAGAGCTTCGTCGACCGCTTCGCCGCCGCCTACACGCCAATCGTGATCTGTGGGGCCTTGGTCGTGGGCATCGCGGTGCCGCTGGTCGTCAGCCTCTTTGCCGGGTTCTCGGGGGCCGTGTGGCACGACTGGGTCTACCGCGCCCTGTCGCTGCTGGTGGTGGCCTGCCCATGCGCCCTGGTCATATCGACCCCCGTGTCCTTCGTGTCCGCGCTGACGCGTGCCGCCAAGAACGGCGTGCTGGTGAAGGGTGGCGCCTACTTCGACATCGCGACCAAGGTGACGACCGTCGCCTTCGACAAGACGGGCACCCTGACCACGGGACAGCCCTCCGTGACAGAGGTCGTCTGCTTCAATGGCGCAACCGAGCAGGACGTCCTGCAGATTGCCGCGACGCTGGAGGCCTCGTCCACCCATCCGCTCGCACGCGCGGTGGCGGCCTGTGCGGCGCAGAGGGGCATCGCAGTGGCCATGGCCAGCCAGGTGCAGGAGATCCCGGCCAGCGGCATGCTCGCCGACGTCGACGGCGTCGAGTATCTGGTGGGCAAGCTCTCCTTCGCCCGCGAACACGCCCGCGTCGGCGATGGCGTCGCCCGGGTGGTGGAGCGCCTGGGTGCCGCAGGCGCCAGCGCGCTGGTGGTCTGCGGCGGCGGACATGTCGCGGGTGTCATCGGCGTCGCCGACACCATCCGCGGGACGACTCACTATGCCATGCGGTCCCTTGCCAACGCGGGCATCCAGAAGACGGTGATGCTGACGGGCGACAACAGGCACGCTGCCGCAGCGATGGCCCGCCAGGCTGGCGTGGACGGCTACGCCGCCGAGCTGCTGCCCGACGCGAAGGTCTCCCACCTGCGCGACCTGCAGCAGGCCGGTCAGGTCGTGGCCATGGTGGGCGACGGCATCAACGATGCGCCCGCGTTGGCCGCCGCAGACCTCGGCATCACGATGGGGGCTGCTGCCTCCGACACCGCCCTCGAGGTCGCGGATGTCGCCCTTCTGTCGGACGACCTGGGGCAGCTGCCCGTGTTCTTCGAGCTGGCGACGAAGACCATGCATGTGGTGCGTGAGAACATCGCCTTTGCCATCGGGATCAAGGTTCTCGTGTTCGTGCTGGTCATAGCGGGCATTGCCGGCATGGGTGCCGCAGTCTTCGCCGACACGGGCGTCGCGCTCATCGTCATCCTCAACGGCATGCGCCTGATGGCAAGGTCCAAGTTCCGCTGGTAGGTCATCTTCTGGCGACAGGGGTATCGAGGCGGGGGCGGCGCCGTTGCAGGCGTCGCCCCCTTCGCCGTCGACGAAGACGACGATCGTGCGGGCGCTTTGGCCCGGCAGTGCGGACGAGCAGGTCACCAGGGTCACGGCATGCGTGGACGAGGCGATGAGGCCATCGCTGTCTGGTGCCAAGGCGCTTGCCTGGGCACAGAGTCCCGCCAGCCATGCATGCAGCTCGCCCTCATCGAACGAGAAGCGCTGGATGCCCTGCCAGGAGCTGTCCTCGCTCAGGGCACAGAGCGGCCGGAGGGCGTGCGTGCCCGCTTCGGGGGTAGACCAGGACAGCCGTCCAAGGGTGTCGAAGCGCTGCTGTAGGTGACAGTCGCACAGCTCGGAGAACATGGACCTGCTCGCTCCCATGTGGTGGGCATAGACCATGGCGTGCCGCCCGTTGGCATCGGACCTGTGGTCGAGGAAGGGGCAGCCTGCGTCGCTCTCCGCCCTCCAGAAGTCATGCCCGAGGTAGTACGCCATGTCCCCATCGGAGGGGGAGACGACCGGGTAGTCGATGGACGTGCCTTCCACCTGCATCCAGGCGACGAGGTCGTGGTTCTGTGCCAGCAGGTCCCCCCAGGCGATGACGCCCTCGGATCGGGTGTCATCCAGGGGACGTGGCTGCGCCTCGGGTCCACCCTCCCTGTCTCGTACGGTCGTCATGGTCGCAAGGCTGTCATAGCGTTGGGACTGCACCTGCTGCAAGAGCAGCAGGTGCACCCCGTACAAGCTGCTGAGGACACCCCATGCGACGGCGAGCCGTCCGCCCCACTGCCCCAGCCGTCTGGCGCGTCGTGCGCGTGCCATGGCGTCAGGCAACGTAATGACGGCGCCGACGGTAGGAATGCGGCAGCTCGAGCCCCTTGCGGCGTGCGATGGAAAGGGCCATGCCGCCCGCGACTGCCGTGGCGGACCCTCCGGCGATCAGGGCATATGCCAGGGGGAGGCGACCGGTCTGTGGCAGCAGCTCTCCCGTTCCGGATCCCGCAGGCCCCGTCGTTCCCGCCATGGTGCCCGTGGGAGCAAGGGCCTGCCCCGCAGCCTGCCTTGCCACCGCCTGGTCGTCGTCGGAGATGTCCTCGTGCGAGGCGATGCGCACGTCGCCCTCGTACAGCACCTCGAAGGCGACGGCGACCCCATCGCCCAGGTCGCCTGCATCCAGGGAGAGCTCGAGCGCGACCGTGCCGTCCGTCTTTTCGGGGGTGAACTCCCTGCTTGCCGTCAGGTCCTTGCCGTCCCTTCCCGTGAGCGCGCCCGCGTCGGAACCGTCCTTGGCGCGCAGATGGATGGTGCCCACGATCGTATAGGTGTCGCCGGGAACCAGTCCCTGGTAGCTGATGGTGTCGACGAGCGTGACCTGCCCGTCGGACAGCATGTGGTCCCCGTCCGCCCTGTCGGTCAGCTCGGTCGAGATGGCGACGACGCTCACCGACTGTGCGGTGTCGGCGAAGTCCGAGCTGCTGGCAACGAGCGTCGCCCCCTCGTCGCCGGCAAGCTCGATGCGCTCGTCCGTCGACAGGACCTTTCCCGCATGCGAGGTGGTGTCCAGCTCCAGCGACACCTCGACCGAACCGTCGGGGCTCTCGGGAACGAAGGTGAGGCTGGCCTTGGGCAGCTCGTCCGTCCCGCCATCCTGCCCCGTCTCGGGCCCCTCGACGCGAGGGGTGACGGTGCAGGTATAGGTCTGACCCACGAGGAGGCCCTCGTACGAGATGGTGTCGACCAGCTTGGCGTCGGCTGCGGCCTCGGAGAGGCGTCCCCCGGTCCGCGCGTCCGACAGCGCAGACGTCATGCGCACGAAGGAGACGGCCTGTTGCCCATCGTCCAGGTCGGCGTGCTCCATCACCAGCGTGTCGTTGGCGTAGACCTGTACGAAGGCGACGACGCGTCGTCCTGCCAGCTTGCTCGCATCCAGCTCGAAGGAGAGCTGGGCCGTCCCTTCGGCCTCCTCGGGCGTCATGGTCTCTCGTGCCATGATGGGTGAGCCCTCGTCATCGGCGAGCACGCCCCCATCCGAGCCGTCATCCGCGACGATATGGAGGCTGCCGATCACCTCATAGGCGGTTCCGGGCGTCAGGCCGTGGTAGGACAGGACGTCGATGACCGTGCGTCGTCCCGTTGCCGGTGCGAGATGCGCCTTGGTTGCGGCGTCCGTGGCCAGAGCCTGAAGGTCTGCGAGCATGGGCGGCTCGGCCAGTCCCACGTCTGCGGTCGGCTCCCCGTTCGCCATGGCCTCCTCTCCAGCCAGCCCCTCTTCCGCCTCGTTCGGCGCCGCCCCCTCCTCGGCGAATGCCCTGGTCGGGGTACCGGTCAAGAGCAGGGACAGCGCAAGGCACACCATGGTGAGCCAGACTGTGGCAGCCGTCTTCCTGGTTGTGGCCGGTTCCGAGGCCGCTTGCCGGCATCCTAGCGTGCCGTCGTTCCTTGCAGTGCCTTGTCGCATAGTTGGTCCTCTCTGTCGAGCCCATTCGTGGGGAGGAAGACTACGCGGGCCAACTCGCATTTCGCTGTGCGCCCAGTTGCCAGAAGGTCGCACGGGCCTTGCACGGGACACGGAAACGGCAGGCAGGGCATGCGACAGGAAGGCCCCCGCACGCTCGCACGAGCGCGCGGGGGCCAAGATGTTCCATCTTGCCTTCACACGAAGGGCTTTTGGCACCTATCCGACGTCGATGGTCGCCTCTCCGATCTCGAGCGGCCATACCGCGTCCGCGGGCATCTGGGCGTTGCCTGCGGCGACGTCAGCGGGCACCTCGGGGTCGGAGGCCAGCAGCTCGCTGAGCGTGACCAGCTCGTACCCGTCGGACTGAAGGCTCTCGATGATGCGCGGCAGGGCCTCGATGTCCTGCTCGCGGTTGCCGCCTCCGTCATGCATGAGGATGATGGAGCCGGACGTCATGTCGGCCAGCGCGTTCTCGACGATGACGTCGACGCCAGGCATCGACCAGTCCAGCGTGTCCTGGTTCCACAGGATCGAGGCGCTCAGCTCTCCGTCGCTCATCAGCCAGCAGTTCTGGTTGAAGTCGCCGTACGGGGGACGGATGATCGTGGTGTCGACACCGGCGACCTGCGAGATGGTCTCGCGCGCGCTGGTGAGCTCGTAGAGGAAGCTGCTCTTGTCCAAGGTGCTCAGCTGCAGGTGCTGGTTGGTGTGGCTGACGATCTGGTTGCCCGACGCGGCGACCTTCTGGGCCAGCTCGGGATACTCGGACTCGTTCTCGGAGAGGTTGAAGAAGGTCGCCTTTGCCCCGTAGCGGTCGAGGATGTCGAGATAGGCCTCGGTGTAGGTGGCAGCGGGACCGTCGTCGAAGGTCAGCGCGACGAGCTTCCTGCCGTCGGCGGGCTCGATGTTCTTCGTCTTGATGATGCAGTCCTGCAGCTCCTCGACCCAGTCTCCGTCTGCGGTGTCGCCGGACTCCTTGCCCTTGCGCACCTCCTGCTTTCCCGGACGGCCCCATTGCTTCACGAAGCTGACCGAACCCCAGCTGCCCTCGAAGACGATCTTGGGTTGGGCCTCGCGATACGTGATGTCGTAGTCCTCGACGCGGCTGCCGCCGTCGTAGATCTCGATCTGCTCGCCGCCGCGGACGCGATACTCCTCCAGCTGCTCGTGGGTCAACTCGGTGCCGTCGATGCTGGCGGAGAAGGGATACCCCTCGTCCTTCGCCAGGACGTTGCCCGCCACCGAGACGAAGTCGCCCGGCTTGGTCTGGATCTTCAGCTTGTCGTGGACGCTTTCCAGCGTCGAGTTGATCCGGATCTTCTCATGCTCGCCGTTGACCGTGACGTTGACGGAGCGATGCGTCCAGAAGAGTGCCCCGGCCAGGATGAACGCGGCGATGACGGCGATGCCGAGGACGGTGCTGAGGATGTTTCCGGACCGCTGCTGGCGCCGGGGTTCGCGCTTGCCGTACACCTTGCGCTTGGTGCCGGTCGAGAGGCTCTCGTAGCTGGTCGCCTTCCTGGCGGTGGAGCCTGCCTGGGTGGCGCCACCTTGGCGTCGAGCGCCCTGCCCGGTGCGCTGGGACGCCTGCCGGGAGCCCATCGCCTTGGTTGCGCTGCGTTGGGTGCCCGAGGCGGACTCTCGCGAGCGCCTCGTCCGCGATCCGTCCGCGTACGCCTTGCGGGTGAGCTTGGAGTAGTGGGAGTCCGCGGTCGTGGTGGGCCTGGCTGCCGCACGCTTCGTCGGCTTGCGCCGTGTGGGCTTCTTCGAGCTGTCCGTTGCCATGATGTCGTCCCATTCGTATCAGCTGTGTTGGTGGAGTTAGCCAACGGCTTTTTCAAACAGGCTTCACCATAGCACGAAACGGGGCCACTTCAACGTCGTGCAAGCACTTACCAGCAGCTTTTCAGGATTGCGGGACCCTTGCAGGCGCCTGGGCCTACACGCGGCGGATGAACAGGCCGCTGCGCAGCTTGGGCTCGAACCACGTGGACTTCGGGGGCATCAGCTCGCCGGCGTCGGAGACCGCCATCAGCTGGTCGACGGAGGTGGGGAAGAGCGAGAAGGCGATGCCATCGGTCCCGGCGCGCCGCTCCAGCCCCTCGGTCCCCTCGATGCCGCCGACGAAGGTGATGCGCGAGCTGGTGCGCGGGTCATCGATGCCCAGCAGCGGCCCCAGCACCCGCTCCTGCAGCAGGGAGACGTCAAGAGCGCCCGCGGGGTCCTCCTGCGCATCGGGAGCCTCGCCGATGTAGGACAGCGTCCTCCACGAGCCGAACGCGTACATGCCAAACGTCCGGGCGGCGGTCGGGCTGACGGCCTCGTCCCGCGCCGCGCCGACCTCGAAGCCATGCTCCGCCAGGGCCTCTAGCAGCTGCTCCTCCGTAAGCCCGTTGGCATCGTTCACCACGCGGTTGTAGGCCATCACGCTCAGTTGGCTGGCGGGGAAGAGAACGGCCAGGAACGAGTCGGAGGCAAGCTCGCCCTCCACCGGCCCCTCGGCCTCCCGCTCGCCGCGAATGTCGTGGCAGACCTGGGCCGCCGCGGAAGCGCGGTGATGTCCGTCGGCGATGTAGGCGCAGGGAATCGTCGAGAAGGCCGTCTCGAGGGCTTCGACGGCGATAGGGCGTGCGACGCGCCAGATGGTCTGGCGCACACCCTGCTCGTCGGTGAAGTCGTACAGGGCGTCAGCGGTGCGGGCCAGCCCAACCACGATGTCGACGGCTGCGTTGTCCTCGTAGGTGACGAAGACCGGTCCAGTCTGGGCGCCGGTCGCACGGATGTGGCGGACGCGGTCCGCGGTCTTCTCGGGACGCGTCTTCTCGTGGCGCCGGATCGTCCCGTCCTCGTACTCCGCAACCGAGCAGGCCGCGACGACGCCGAGCTGGGAGTGTCCCTCCTGCTCCAGGCGGTAGAGGTAGAAGCAGGGGGTCGTGTCCTTCAGAAGGGTGCCATCGGCGCCGCGCATGCGGATCATGGCGCCCGCCTTGTCGTAGACCTCCTGTGCGTACATGTCCTGCTCGGGACCGAAGGCGGTCTCGGGGCGGTCGATGGCAAGGAAGGAGCGGGGATGCTCGGCCACATAGGCGGCAGCCTCCGTGCGATTGAAGACGTCGTAGGGCAGCGCGGCGAACTCGGCGACGGCCTCCGGGTTGGGCCGGTAGCAGGTGATGGGCAAGACGCGCATGGAAACCTCCCGTACGTGATGGGTCTGCAAGGAACAGGGTACGCAATTTTGCACGGTGCTGCGCCCTGCAGCGCGGAGCTGCGGAAAACCTCCCCTTGGGATGCACGTACCGCCCCGATGGGGCCACCCGACACCCATCGGGGCCATACGGGGACCCGAGGTGCTTACGACGGCCGTCGCGGTGGGCTATCATCTTGCGGATGCGATGGGCCGCATCGAGGAGGGCGAGGAGCCACGCATGTCACACACCCTGTCCGACCGACCGGTCGTGATCTTTGACTTTGACGGAACGATAGCCGACACCAAGGCGTCGATCGTCTCCACGGCAACGACGGTGCTCGGTGCGTGGGGCGTGCCGCAGGAGGACCTGGTGCGGGTGGGAGAGCTCATCGGCCCTCCCTTTCCCCAGGCCTTCGAGCTGGTATTTGGCCTGACGCCCGAGGACGCGGCCGAGGTGACGCGACGCTACCGGGACATCTACAACCACCTGGGCCTCGAGGCGTGGCCCGCCTTCGAGGGGATGGCGCGGCTGCTGGAGGACCTGCGCTCGGCAGGTCGCCAGCTGGCGGTGGCCAGCTCCAAGCGCACCCAGCTGGTTCGGATGGGCCTACGCGACAACCGGATCGAGGGGCTCTTCTCCTCCGTTCGCGCAAACGACGGGGATGGGGAGGCCACCAAGGAGGACGCCATCCGCGCCGCCCTGGCAGATCTTGGGGCGGCGCCCTCCGATGCCGTGATGGTGGGGGACAGGCACCACGACGTCGAAGCCGCGCATGCCTGCGGCATCCCCTGTGTGGGCGTGCTGTATGGCGACACGGCGGAGCCCGGGGAGCTGGAGGGGGCGGGCGCCGCCGCCGTCGCGCACACGATGGGAGACCTGCGTTCCATCCTCCTGGGGCCCTGACCCCGCCTGGGCCCGTGCGGTCCGGCCGGACGCGTGTCGCCTGGACCGTCTGGCGCGCCTCTCGTGTATGACCCCGCGTCGAATGGGTACAGTAGCAGGCAAGCAAGGTACTCGTCCCATGCAGACCGACATGCCCGTAACGACGAAAGGGGAGCATGATGGCTTTTTTCGATGACATTTCCGATGGCGTCAAGAAGGCGTTTCTGGCAGGTGTCGGCGCTGTCGCCATGGGCGCCGAGAAGTCCCAGGAGCTGGTCGACGACCTGATCCACAAGGGCGAGCTGACCGTCGAGCAGGGCAAGAGCCTGAACGAGGAGCTCACCCGCAAGGTGCGCGAGACGGCCGACAGCGCCTCCGACGAGATGCTGCGCAGCAAGTTCCGCGGCATGAGCGCCGAGGAGCGCGCAGAGTGGATCGAGCGCGCCCGCAAGATCGCCGAGGACCTCGAGGCCGAGGACGTGGTCGAGGTCGAGGGCGAGGCCGTCGACGATGCGGCTCCTACAGCCGACGAGCCCGAGGCCGAGGCCGAGCCCGAGACGGCCGAGGCCACGGACGCCGAGCCCGAGGCATAGGCATTCGGTGCCCGCCCCAGGCAACACGCACGACAGTCCTGGGACCGCCCCGTCGGAGGCGGCCCGATCGCAAGACCCCTCGGTCCAGGAATCCCTCGATGCCGAGCCCGGTTCCTGGACCGAGACCATCGGCCTGCTCACCGGACTCAGCGGGTCGGGGCAGGACAGCATCTCGCGCGCCACGAAGGCGGCCCGCCTGCGGGAGATCGTGCGCATCGCGGGACGCTATGACATCCTCAACGGGCTGACGCCGCAAACCATGCGCCAGCTCCTGGAGGAGCTGGGTCCGACCTTCGTGAAGGCTGGCCAGATTCTCTCCATGCGCTCGGAGATACTGCCCGAGAGCTTCTGCCAGGAACTGACGAAGCTGCGTACCGACGTGGAGCCGATGGACCGGACGACGCTGCTGGAGACGCTGCGCGCCGAGTACGACACGCCGCTCGAGGACCTGTTCGACGCAATCGACGACGTGCCGCTGGGGTCCGCGTCGGTCGCACAGGTGCACAAGGCGCGCCTCGTGACGGGCGAGCTGGTGGCCGTCAAGGTCCAGCGCCCGCACATGCGCGAGCTGATGGCGCAGGACATCTCCATCATGCGTTCCCTGGCGCGCCGCGCCCAGCGCTTCATGGGCGACGACCAGTTCGTCGACATCCTGTCGGTCGTCGACGAGCTGTGGCAGTCGTTTCGCGAGGAGACCGACTTCCTCGTGGAGGCCAGCAGCCTGGAGGAGTTCCGGCGCAACAACGCCGACGTGCGCTACATCGACTGCCCGAAGCCCTACAAGGCGCTCTGCACGCGCCACGTGGTGGTCATGGACTACGTCGAGGGCATCCCCATCGGGCAGACCGACCGACTGGTCGAGGAGGGATACGACCTCGAGGAGATCGGCACCAAGCTCGTCGACAACTATGCCCAGCAGATGCTCGACGACGGCTTCTTCCATGCCGACCCCCATCCCGGCAACCTCGTCGTACGGGGCGGGAAGATCGTCTACCTGGACCTGGGCATCATGGGAAGGCTCACCTCCCACGACCGAAGGGCGCTGGCCGACATGATCTTCGCGGTCGGTCGTCATGACGCGGCGGGCTTGAAGGACGGGCTGCTGCGGTTCTCCATCGCCGATACCGGTGGGGTCGACCACGCCCACCTGCTGGGGGACCTCGATGCCATCATCGACGACTTCGGCGATGCCGACCTGTCCGAGCTGGACATGGGCGCCTTCCTCAACACGCTGATCGCCATGGCGCGCCGCAACGGCATCGAGCTGCCGGGCACGGTCACCATGCTCGCGCGCTCCCTCGTGACGCTCGAGGGCGTGGTCAACGAGTTCCTGCCCGGCGTCTCCATCGTCGAGATCATCACGCAGCACGTCCAGGCCCACCTGGACCCGATGGCGCTTGCCAGGCAGGAGGCGGAGCGCATGGCGGGGGAGGCTGCCGCCGCCTCGCATGGCCTGATGGGCGCGGCAGCCCAGGCAGACCTGCTCGTCAGCATGCTGACGCGCGGCCAGCTGAGGATGAACCTCGACCTGGCCGGCTCGGAGGACCCGGTACGCGACATCGCCCACGCGGCCGACCGCCTGACCATGGGCATCATCATCGCGGGCCTGGTCATCGGGTCGTCAGTCGTCTACTACGCGCGCATCAAGCCGGTCATCTTCGGCATCCCGGTCATAGGGTTTCTCGGCTACCTTCTGGCGCTCGGGCTGGGGTTGGGGCTGGTACGGCAGATCATGCGTGAGGGACATGGCCATCATCGCAGGTAGGGAGCCGTAACCGGACCTGTGGCGAGCAGGTTCAGACGAGGCCCGCGTTGACCAGCCAGGCCAGCAGGGCCACCTGTGCCACCATGATGAGGGGGACGCCCCACGAGAACTGGGGGGAGTTGACCTTGTGGCGAAACAGGCGCATCGCAACGAGCGCGCCAGGCGAGCCTCCCAGCATCGACAGCCCCAGGAGCACCGCCTCGGGAATGCGGCAGCGCCCCCTCGTCGCACGTCGCTTGTCGACACCGAAGGCCACGAAGGCAATCGCGCTGGCGAGGGCGACGCATATGCCCAGGGCACTGTGGTCGGAGCGCAGGTGTGCGAGGAACGCATCCGGGTCGAGGGGACGGACGTAGGCAAACCCCAAGACGACGCCCCAGATGACCAGCGTCGAGGCGACCACCACATGGTGCCAGGCATTCTCCTTCACGAGGCGCCGGTCGAAGAGGAGGTCCATGAGCGCCGCGACAGGCGCGCCTCCCGCCGCCGACAGCAGGCAGAGCACCAGCTCGCTGACACCTGTCGAGGGTCCGAGGCGCCGCAGGATGTGATGTAGGCCGAAGACCACGAGCGCTGCCAAGTTGGCGATCGCAAGGTAGGTCTGGAGCGGGTCGAGGGTTGGCGGCTGCACGGAGGTCCTTTCGACGGGGCACGAGGTCCCGATACGATAGCACGACCGGATGCCACCGTCCCCCATGTCCTCCGGTGTGGTCTCCCAATCCGGCCCATGGTGTCTGTTTGCCCACGTAGGACAACCAATTGCCGACAGCGGCATCAGGAGCGTCCCCCTCGTGCGACGCCCTGTCGTAAGGTAGGGGGTAGCGAGACCAGACACCAGACGGACGGAAGGGAAGTGATCTTGTGGGCAGGAAGCTTGGTTGGCATTGTGACAACTGCGAGATCGGCGAGGTCTTCCATCTCGGATACGGGGCCAACGCGCTCAATCCCCCCGAGTTCGTGGCGGAGGCCGTCCGTGGGGAGCACGGCAGCCTGCTGAAGATGCTGATGGGCGGGGAGTCGCCGGTGAAGGTGGACGTCCGCATGCGCGGCGCGCACTTCCTGTGCCCCTACTGCCAGCGCATCTACAGCGGCAAGGTCGCATACGTGCAGGATGACACGGGTGCCATCTTCCGTCACACGATCGCCCCGGAGCGCTGTCCGCACTGCAACAGCGTGGTGGACAACGAGGCCTCGGGCGTGCGCGTGCGGTCAAAGGGCATCCAGCGCTACGTCGACAGGATCTGGGTCGAGGGCTGCCCGCGCTGCGGCGGGGAGGTCGAGCGCATCGACATGAGCTGGAGCTAGTCGAACGCCGGACATCAGACCGTCTCTGCGAGGCCCTGCCGGATCGACTGTCTCTGGCGGGGCCTCGCCCGTAGGCGACGTCATCCACCGCCGTAACCTTGACCAAGGTTGCGCAACTGTCGATTGGGGCTAGAACAATACCACTTGGCAAACCCATGCCGTCGCTCGCTAGGTTTTCGTTCAAACCGCGCGTGGGGTTGCAGCATAATGGGGCCACTGGAGCGCTGGAAGGAGCTTACGTTGATTTACACCGTGACTTTGAACCCGGCCATCGACTACGTGATGCATCCGTTGACGCTGGACATGGGGTTCACCAACAGGTCTTCAAGCGAAGAGATTCACTGCGGAGGAAACGGCATCAATGTTTCCACCCTCCTCAACGAGCTGGGCGTCATCAACGTCGCCTTTGGCATCGTTGCGGGATTCACGGGCGAGTACCTGGTGAGTCGCCTGCAGGAGAAGGGCATCTCCTGCAACTTCGTCAAGCTGGACCGCGGCTACACCCGCATCAATGTCAAGATGAACGGCATCGTCATGACGATCGTCAACGGCATGGGACCCAAGATTCCGTACAAGAAGGTTGACGAGCTGCTTGGCCGCATCGACGGTCTGGCTCCTGGCGACACCCTGGTCCTGACGGGCTCCATCCCCAAGTCTCTGCCCGAGGACATGTACAACATCATCATGAAGACCCTGCAGGGTCGCGGCATCCGCTTCGTCGTCGACGCCCCGGGTTCGCTGCTGATGGAGTCGCTGGACCGCGAGCCGTTCCTGATCAAGCCCAACAACCACGAGGTCGGCCGCATCTTCGGCGCCAACCCCGAGACCCCCGAGGAGTGCATCCCCTTCGCCAAGGAGCTGCACGAGCGCGGCGCCCAGAACGTCATCGTCTCCTGCGGTGGCCACGGCGCACTGCTGTATGACGAGTTCGGCCAGATCCACACCGTGCCGACCGCCAAGATCCGCCTGGTCAACGCGACGGGCGCCGGCGACTCGATGGTCGCGGGCTTTGTTGCCAAGACCGATGCCGGCGAAGACTACGAGACGGCCCTGCGCTTCGCATCCGCCTGTGGTTCCGCCACCGCCGCCTCGAAGGGCATCGCCAAGCACAGCACCATCATGCGTGTGCACGCCGCCCTCGAGGAGGTCATCGCCAAGCAGAACAAGTAGTTCACATATTGGCACCAAGCGGGGCTTCGGCCCCGCTTTCCATTGCTGCTATGCATGCAGAGACATGTAAGTGTTGTTACGACAGGAGGTACCACATGTTCGAGGGCGTTAATGCTTCTGACGGTATTGGCATCGGCGTTGCACAGGTTGCCATTGCTCCGGATCTGTCGTTCGAGCCGGTCAAGATTGACGACCCAGAGGCCGAGAAGGCCCGCTTCGTCGCCGCTCGCGACAAGTTCGTCGCCGCCACCGAGGCGCAGATCGAGCGCATGAAGGCCAACGGCCTCGAGAAGGAAGCCGGCATCATGACGGCCCACATCGAGTTCGGTACCGATGATGGCATCAAGGACATGGTCTTTGGCTCCATCGACGGTGGCATCTGCGCCGAGCAGGCCGTTACCGAGGCCTATGACATGTACTACAACATGTTCTCCGCGATGGAGGACGAGCTGTTCCGCGAGCGCGCCGCCGACGTCGCCGACGTCAAGGTCGGCCTGCTTGCCGACCTGCTGGGCAAGGAGGTCGTCGACCTCTCCTCGCTGCCCGAGAACTCGATCGTCATCGTCGAGGAGCTCACCCCCTCGATGACCGCCGACATCGACAAGGACAACGTCGCCGCCATCGTCACCGAGACCGGTGGCCGCACCTCCCACGCCGCCATCATCTGCCGCGCCCTCGAGATTCCCGCCGTTCTGTCCGTGGCCGAGGCCACCAAGAACATCAAGCCGGGCGACCTGGTTGTCGTTGACGGCGCCAAGGGCACCGTCCTCGTCGACCCGAGCGACGACGAGCTCGCCGAGTACCGCGAGAAGGCCAAGAAGCTGGCCGAGGAGAAGGCTGCCCTCGAGGCCTTCCGCGGCGTCCCCACCAAGACCGCCGACGGCATCGAGAAGCTGCTCGTCGCCAACATCGGCAACCCCAACGACGCGAACGCGGCCGTCGAGCATGACGCCGAGGGCGTCGGCCTGTTCCGCTCCGAGTTCCTGTTCATGGACGCCCAGGAGCTTCCCTCCGAGGAGGAGCAGTTCGCGGCTTACCAGAAGGTCGCCCTGCGCATGAAGGACCAGCCGGTCATCATCCGTACGCTCGACGTGGGCGGCGACAAGGAGATCCCGTACATGGATCTTCCGAAGGAAGAGAACCCGTTCCTGGGCTATCGCGCCATCCGCTACTGCCTCAACAACCCCGAGGAGTACAAGGTCCAGCTGCGCGCCCTGCTGCGTGCCTCCGCCTTCGGTGATGTCGAGATCATGGTCCCGCTGGTGACCTGCATCGACGAGATCCGCAAGGTCAAGGCTCTGGTCGAGGAGTGCAAGAAGGAGCTCGACGCCCGCGGCGTGAAGTACAACCCCGACATCAAGATCGGCACCATGGTCGAGACGCCTGCCGCCTCCCTCATCGCCGACGTCCTCGCGGCCGAGTGCGACTTCTTCTCCATCGGCACCAACGACCTCATCGGCTACACCATGTGCGCCGACCGTGGTCAGGACAAGGTTGCCTACCTGTACAACCCGTATCAGCCGGCCGTCCTGCGCTCCCTGCAGCGCATCATCGGCGAGGCCAACAAGGCTGGCATCATGGTCGGCATGTGCGGCGAGGCTGCTGCCGATCCTCTGTTCATCCCGGTCCTCATCGGCTTCGGCCTGGACGAGTTCTCCGTCTCCGCCCCGTCCATCCTCAAGGCCCGCCGCATCATCTCCCAGTGGACCAAGGAAGAGGCCGACGCGCTGGTCGAGAAGATCATGAAGTTCCAGACGGACGCCGAGGTCAAGGCTGCCCTGCAGGCTGCCGCCAAGTAAGCAACGTCTGGCACATCGCACCATCCGGGGAGGGGTTCCAGTCGGGACCCCTCCCTTCTTGTCCCTGGAGGCAGGATGGTCGCGCCCTCCATGGGCACAAGGAGAAAGGAACGGGGCGAGGAGTCATGTCCTCGCCCCGTACGTGACGTGCATGGGGGTTATTGTGTTTCCTAGCGCTCCTCGCGGAAATAGGGCAGGCCCAAGCTCTCCGGAGGCTGGTTCTCGCGCTTGTTGCGCAGGCTCGAGATGACCAGAACGACGATGGTGACGATGTAGGGCAGCATCTTGTACAGCTCCTTGATGGCGAGGTTCTTGCCCGTGGGGATGTACAGGTAGAGGATGTACAGGCCGCCGAAGAGGATGGAGGCTGGGACGGCGAGGTTGGGACGCCAGATGGTGAAGATGACCAGTGCGATGGCCAACCAGCCACGGTCGCCGAACGCGTCGTTGCTCCAGATGCCGTTGGCGTAGTCCATGACGTAGTACAGGCCGCCCAAGCCGGCGATCATGCAACCAAGGCAGGTGGCGACGTACTTGTAGCGCGTGATGTTGATGCCCGCCGCGTCGGCGGTGGCGGGATCCTCGCCCACCGCGCGCAGCTGCAGGCCGACGCGCGTGTGATTGAGCACGTAGGAGGCTGCGAACGCGATTGCGATGGCGAGGTAGGCCAGGAAGCCGAACGAGAGGAACATCTTGCCGAACGCCCCCGTCGAGCCGGCAAAGGGCAGCGTCGTGCGGAACAGCTTGCTCGTGGCGCCCAACGAGATGGTGGGCACCTCGGCTCCGGTCAGCTTGATGAGCGAGCCGCCGAAGAAGTTGCCGAAGCCCACGCCGAAGGTGGTCATGGCGAGGCCGGTCACGTTCTGGTTGGCACGCAGGTTGACCGTCAGGAAGCAGTAGAGAAGCCCCATGAGCAGCGACCCGAGCAGGCAGCATGTCAAGGGGATCGCAACACCCAGGAAGGCGTTCATCTGGGCGGGGTCGCCCACGCTGCGCTCGTACAGGAAGGACCCGATGACGCCGCAGATGCCACCCACGTACATGACGCCGGGGATGCCCAGGTTGAGGTTGCCGGACTTCTCGGTCACGATCTCGCCGGTGCTGCCCAGCAGGAGGGGAATGCTCTGGGCGACGGCCCTGGGGATAAACGAGACAAGGCTAAACATCGCGCTCGCCCCCCTTCTTCTGGAAGTTGACCTTGTAGGTGATGAAGAACTCGCTGCCGATGATGAAGAACAGGATGATGCCGGTGAGGATGTCGCCGAAGCTGTGGTTGAGGCCGTATGCCGTGGAGATTTCGCCGGCACCCCGTCCCATGAACTCGAGCAGTGCGCTTGACGCAACCATGACGGCCGGGTTGAACTTGGCCAGCCACGCAACCATGACGGCGGTGAAACCTCGGCCGCCGGCAATGGTCGTGGTGATGGTGTGGTCGGTTCCGGCCACAAGCAGCAGCCCTGCGAGGCCGCAGATGGCACCCGAGAGCACGAGCGTGCGGATGATGACGCGCTCGACCTTGATGCCCACGTAACGGGCGGTGTTTGTGCTCTCGCCGACGACGGAGATCTCATAGCCATGCTTGCTGTACTTGAGGTAGGCATACATGCCGACCGTCAGCAGCGCCACCACGATGATGTTCAGCAGGTACTTGTAACCGGCAATCTGCGGGAGCCAGCCGATCTCGGTGCTCTGGTTGATGATGCCGATCTTGCCCGAGCCCTTGGGGACCTCCCATTTGATGACGTAATACGCCACGAGCTGGGTGGCCACGTAGTTCATCATGAGCGTGAACAGGGTCTCGTTGGTGTTCCAACGCGCCTTGAAGACGGCGGGAATCAGCGCCCACACGGCGCCGGCGGCGAGCGCCGCGACGATCTCGAGCAGGATGACCAGCGCATTGGGCAGGCGACCACCCATGACGAGCATGACGGCGGCCGCCGCAAGGCCGCCCACGAGAATCTGCCCCTCACCGCCCAGGTTCCAGAACTTCATGCGAAACGCCGGCGTGAGGGCCAGCGACACGCAGAGCAGGATGGCCGTCTCCTGCAGCAGGATCCAGATCTTGCGCTGCGAACCGAAGGCTCCGTTGAGCATGGCGCCATAGACGCTGATGGGGTTGAGGCCCGTCACCATGGCAGTGATGACGCCGCACACGACCAGCGCCGCCACGATTGCGCCCAGGCGTATGGCCAGCATCTGCTGTGGTGCCAGCTCCTTGCGTTTGGTGATGTGTATCACCGGGCCTCACCTCCCAGTTTGGTCATGAGCATGCCGACCTCGTTCTTGCTGGTGTAGCGTCCGTCCACGATGCCGGAGACCTTGCCGCCGCACAGCACCAGGATGCGGTCGCAGAGCTCGAGCAGCACGTCGAGGTCCTCGCCCACGAACAGCACCGCGGTGCCTGCCGCCTTCTGCTTGTTGATGAGGTCGTAGATCATGTACGACGAGTTGACGTCGAGGCCACGCACGGCATAGGCCGTGAGCAGGACCGTCGGGTTCGACGAGATCTCGCGGCCGACGAGGACCTTCTGCACGTTGCCGCCTGAGAGGCGACGGACGGGCGTGTCGATGCCGCTGGTGTTGACCTCGAGCTCGTCGACGACCTTCTCGGCCAGCTCCTTCGGACCCTTGCGGTCGGTGAAGGGGGAGGGCCCCTCGCGGAAGGAGCGCAGCATCATGTTGTCCGTCAGGTCCATGCTGGCGACCAGTCCCATGCCCAGGCGGTCCTCCGGCACGAAGGAGAGCGCCACGCCGAGCGAGGCGATCTCCAGGGGGTCCTTGCCGATGAGCTGGTCGATGTCTCCGTCATCCTTGACATACTCGATAGAGCCGATCTCGACCTTCTGGAGGCCGGCGATGGCCTCGAGCAGCTCCTTCTGGCCGCTGCCCGAGATGCCCGCCACGCCGAGGATCTCGCCGGAGTAGAGCGAGAACGAGACGTTGTCGAGTTTGAGGACGCCCTCGCTGTTGCGTACTGTCAGGCCGTGGACGCGCACGCGGCGCTTGGGGTTGACCGGCCGCGGGCGGTCGATGTTGAGCGTCACCTGATGGCCGACCATCATGGTGGTCATCTCCTCGGTGGTGGACTCTGCCGTCACCATCTCGCCCACGTAGTTGCCCTTGCGCAGCACCACCACGCGGTCTGAGATGTCCTGCACCTCATGCAGCTTGTGCGTGATGATGATGATCGCCTTGCCGTCATCGCGCATGTTGCGCAGCACCGCGAAGAGCTTGTCGGTCTCCTGCGGGGTCAGTACGGCGGTGGGCTCGTCGAGAATGAGGATCTCGGCACCACGGTAGAGGAGCTTCACGATCTCGACGGTCTGCTTCTGCGAGACCGACATGTCGTAGACCTTCTGGTTGGGGTCCACGTCGAAGCCGTACGTGTCGCAGATCTGGCGAATGCGCTCGGAGGCAGCCTGCAGGTCGAACCTGCCCTGTCCCTTCAGGCCAAGCACGATGTTCTCCGCCGCGGTGAAGACGTTCACCAGCTTGAAGTGCTGGTGGATCATGCCGATGCCGTGGTCGAACGCCACCTTGGGCGAGCTGATGACCACCTGCCTGCCATCGATCTCGATCGATCCGCTGTCAGGGAAGTAGATGCCGCTCAGCATGTTCATGAGCGTCGTCTTGCCGCTGCCGTTCTCGCCCAGGAGGGCAAGGATCTCGCCACGGTAGATGTCGAGGCTCACGTCTTCGTTGGCTTGCACCTGCCCGAACGACTTTGAGATGTGCCGCATGCGCACGGCCAGCTGTTTGTCTGCCACAGGTCCCCTTTCCGCCCCCATGCCAATCGTCTGAGGCGTCGGAATAAGAAAAGGGACGGCTTCCCTCGTGGAAAGCCGTCCCTCTCGTACGGTAGATCCTAGTACTGCTCGTCGAGCAGCTTGATGCCGTCGATGCGCAGGTCGAAGTACGGGGCGCTGCGGAACTCGGACTCGTGGAAGTAGCCGTCGGCGATGACCTCGGTGTCGGGGGTGTAGTCGGCGTCGGTGTCCACGTCGGCCTCGTAGGAGTCGAGGGCCTTGCCGTCGACCGTGAAGTTGGCGGTGTCGAAGACGTGGATGGTGCCGTCCTCGAGGCCGGCCTTGACCTCGTCGATCTTCTCCTGGGTGCCCGCGGCGGCGGCAGCCTCGTTGACCTCGGTCAGCTGCACGGAGTCGGTGGCCAGGGTGCCGGTCCAGTCGGCGTCGATGGCCTCGCCGGCCGCGACCTGGTTGTACGCGTACTCATAGTACGGGGCCCAGTTGATGCGGCTGGACACGATGAAGGTGTTGGGGCAGGCGTCGACGGTGGAGCCGTTGTAGGAGACGTCGGGCACGCCGGCGGTCTCGCAGGCGGTGGGGGCGCCCATGGAGTCGGCATGCTGCGAGATGAGGTCGCAGCCACCCTCGATGAGCTTGTTGGCGCCCTCCTTCTCGGCGGTCTCGTCATACCAGGAGCCCGTGAAGGTGACGTCCATGGTCACGTCGGGCACGATGGACTTGGCGCCCAGGAAGAAGGAGGTGTAGCCGCTGACGACCTCGGCATAGGTGTAGGCGCCGACGTAGCCCATCTTGGGGGCGTCGCCCTTGAGCTTGCCTGCGTCGGCGAGCTCCTGCAGCTTCATGCCAGCAGCCACGCCGGCGAGATAGCGGCCCTCGTAGATGGAGGCGAAGGCGTTGTGGTAGTTGTCCAGGCCCTCGGTGTGCGCCTTGGTGCCGGTGGCATGGCAGAAGTGGACCTCGGGGAACTCCTTGGCGGCCTGGATCATGTAGTCCTCGTGGCCGAAGGAGTCGGCAAAGATGAGCTTGCAGCCGGCGTCGGCGAACTCGGCGGCCGCGTCGTAGCACTCCTGGCCCTCGGGGATGTTGGTCTTGATCATGTAGTCGCCCTCGGCAACGCCCAGGGTCTCCATGGCCTCCTTGAAGCCATTGATGAAGTTGAGGTCATAGGTGGAGTTCTCGTCGTGCAGGCAGATGAGACCGACCTTGATGCCAGCGGCATCGTCGGCAGAACCGCCCTCGCTGGAGCCACCGCAAGCAGCCAGGGCCAGCGCCGCGACGCTGCCCACGCCCATGGTGACGAACTGACGACGGTTCACGTTCATGTGCTCAAGACTCTTCATGCTCTCCCTTTCACTTTAGGAACAGTTGCAAAAAGCACTATCTACGAACGGAAGACGATTCCGTCCTCCGACATAGCCTCTATTGCCGCCAACGACTCGATGCGCACGCCCTGCCCGCGCATGCGGTCGCCGGCGCCGGTGAAGCACTTCTCGATTGCGATGGCCACGCCCGTAAGGGTGGCGCCGGCTTGGTCGACGAGGTCGATCAGGCCCTCCAGCGCCTTTCCGTTGGCCAGGAAGTCGTCCACGAGCAGGACATGGTCGTCAGCCGACAGGTAGTCCCTGCTGACCACCACGTTGTAGTCCTCGTTGTGGGTGAAGGAGTGGACGACGGTCGAATAGACGCTGCCATCGACGTTGCTGCTCTTGTGCTTCTTGGCAAACAAAACGGGCACGCCCATGGCGATGCCCGCAGCTGCCGCGATTGCGATGCCACTGGCCTCTATGGTCACGATCTTGGTCACTCCCTGGCCGTCGAAGAGGCGCGCTATCTCGCTGCCCATGTCGGCAAGCAGGGTCGTGTCGATGTTCTGGTTGAGGAAGCTGCCAACCTTCAGGATGTCACCGGGAAGGACCACGCCTTCGCGTAGGATCTTGTCTTCCAGTTGTTTCATGTGCCGGACTCCCCGAATCGTCTGAGACCAAACCACACTGCCAGTTAGAATGCAACTGTCAGGATACCTTTTGCCGATGGGGCGTGGTCGACTCACGCGTTAGTTACACAACTATTTACCTAAAAAAGACGGAATGTCAGCAGATTTGGTCTTGATTTTTCAGCTGGAAGAAGTTAGGGACTGCGCTAGGCCAGCTCCTTGGGGCACTGGACCCAGATGACCGTGCCCAAAAGACGAGCGTCGTCACCACCGGCCAGCACGATGTCGTCATGCGCCTGGTGGCTGTCGGCGACCAGCAGCATCGTCCCGTTTCCGCGAAAGAGTCGGCGGATGACGATCTGGCCGCTGGTCTCCACCACGGCAATCCTGCCATTCGTGGGCTCGAGGTCGGGGTCGAACACGACCACCATGCCTGGGGGACACATGCGGTCCATGGCGTCCCCCTCCATCAGCACCGCGCGGGCGTGAGGGTGACGCACGAGCAGCGATATGGGCACCTCCGTCTTGCGGGCGGCCTCCTGGGTTGCTCCGGTCACGTCGGAGCCTGCGTCCGCGATGCTGTGCAGCGTCAGGATCGCTGGCCCCACGAAGGCGTCATCGTGGCTCGCACCGGGTTCTGCCACGATGGCGGAGGGGGTTGTGCCAAAGGCTGCGGCCAGGCGCGAGACCATGCCCATGCGGGGCTTGGTCCACCCACGCTCCCATTGGGCCACGGTCGACCGCGCGACGCCAATCCGCTCGGCAAGCTGCTCCTGGGTCATCTCTGACTCGTTGCGCAGACGCCTGATGTTTTCCGCAACACCCATGAAGACCTACTTCTGTCGCCCAGCCCGTCGGGTCAAATCTAGTCTAAGGTGCGTTATCGGACGTGACAATGTTTGTTTAACAGTCATTCTGGCTGTTGTCGCAGGTAGGGCGCAACGGCGTTCCGCATGCGGCAGCGGTGCCAGCCGGCTGGCCAACGGCCTGCGCGACCTGAACCCGGAGGACGGTGCCAAGGACTTGCCGGGGGTGCACCCGCGCCGGCCGACTTCCCGTGGGGTGGCTGCCCATGGGGACGCGTCGCATGACGGTGAGCCCACCGACTCCCTGCACCAAGGCAAGCATTCCGGCAGCGGGTAGGAGACCGGGATCGAAGAGGACCACGACTTCGCACGGCGCCTCGGGATTGATGCTGCGACCGTCGATTGCCAATGCCCGCGCATCGGGATGCTCGACCATCGCGGGAATGGATGTGGCAGGTGGGGGAGGAGGGTAGGTGGTCTTGTCGTCCCGACCGGTCTCCGGCCGCCGTCCGTTGGCCATCCGAACCCAATCGGAGGCGTCGGTGGACTGCCTGTCGTGGGACACATGGTCCTCGAGCAAGGCTGAAACGGTGATCCCCAGGGCGAGGGATACGCGCATGAGGGCGCCCAATCGGGGCTCGGTGCGGCCGGTCTCCCATTGCGCGATGGTGGAGCGTGCAACGCCAATGCGGACTGCCAGGTCGTCTTGGGTCAGGCTCAAGGCATGCCGGTAATGCCTGATGTTGGCGGCGATGTCCATGCTATCTCCTATCGGAATCTCTGTAAGTCTATGACGTCTGCGCAAACATTTCAAACGTACAAGTATCAACAAAGAAATGATTGGCTTCCGCGCTGCGGCTGGCCGAGAGGGCGATGGACGCCATGTCGTATGAGGCACATGACAAGACGACCTATGACTGCCGTCACATATGCCATATTCCGTGACTTGTGTGATACAGCCTCACGTATCGATTACCTTTGTCATCTTGACATGAGCGTGTTTGAATAAATAACATCAGACCAAAGAAGGGAGTTGCATGCTGACGTTACGGGAACTGCGCAAGCAACGGGGCATCAGCCAGGAGCAGCTGGCTGGCTATCTCGGCATATCCAGGCAGACCTATGCTCGCTACGAGCGCCGTCCGGACCTGCTGGGCATCGATCAGGCGCAGACCCTCTGCAACCTGTTGGGATGCGACTTCGACTCTCTTGTGCCGGTGGAGGTTTGTCTAACAAACATACCGGAGTTTCAGCTTGTGCAGGATGCGAGCTAGCGAGGGGATGGCGAACGACATGACGGCTCTCGAACAGCGTACGGACATGCTGGGACGACAGCGCGGCACTTCGCCTTCGCTGCCGCTGGGACGCAGGAGCCCGCGTGGGCGCCTGCGTTGGTACCTGGTCGCCTGCCCCGAGGGCCACGAACAGGACAGCTGCGACCGTGTCCGCGCGATTGTGCCCACCGACCTGCTCGAAGACGCCTTCGTGCCGCGGGCTGAGCGTTGGGGAAAGTTTGCCGCGGGGTGGAGCGTCCGCACCGTCGAGTTGTTCAAAGGCTACTTCGTCGTGGCAACCAAGGACGCTACGGGCCTGTCGCGTGCCTTGGAACGCCTGACGTTTCCCGTGCGCATGGCTGGAGCGGTGGGACGCGGCTATGCGCCGATTGCCACCGAGGCACAGGAGTTCCTCTCTTCAAGCATGGATGACAGCCACGTCATCCGTACGAGCGAGGCCGAGATCGTGGCGGGGAAGCTGCGCGTGTACGAGGGCCCGCTCGTGGGACAGGAGCGACGCGTCGCCAAGGTCAACCGTCACAAGCGCCTGGCATCGGTGCGCGTGTGTGGCGAGGGGGACGACTTCTCCGTCCTGCTTCCCCTGGGCGTTCCCGTGCGTCGCGGGGAATAGGGTCGCGGGAAACCCGCGTCCTACAGGATTCCCCCGTCACGCAGACGGTCTTCCAGCTGGTCGATTGCGTCGGTGGCCTGTCGGTCGCCATCCATCATTCGTAGCCCCCTCAGCAAGACGCTCACCACGCGGCGCTTCGGGTTGGGCTCGGCCAGCTCGTCGGCAAGCGCCTCGGCCTGGAGCGTCGCATCCTCCCGCACGTCCCCGGGAAGCTGGGCGATGGCTTTCATCAGCTGTCCCAACAGCTCGTCCAGGCTCTTGAGCGGGGCATCTCCGGTGTCCGAGGGGGTGTCTCCCGTGGCCTTCGCCTGGCCGTCGGTCGGTTCATCGTCCATGCCCAGCTCCGATGCGCGCTGGGCAAGATGATCCGAGACGTTGTCGATCAGGCGCACCATGACGTCCTCGGTGAAGTTGCGCGCGATGTCCGACATCCGTGACGATCCGAACCCATAGCCCTGGAAGACGTCGTCATGGCACTTGGCACCGCGGGTGGCCAGCTCCTGCACGATGAGGTAGACCTCGCCGGTCGCGGCACGCACGTCGGTGGGGTAGGGGCCGAACACCGCATCGGCGGCTCGGCTCACGCGGTCGACCTCGAGGGCGGCATCGAAGTCCTCGGGCAGGTGCGTGCCGGTGCATTCGCCGATGTATGCGCTGATGGCAGGCTCGCAGTCGAGTGCGTCCAACAGGCGCTCCAGCGGGACGGGCATGTTGAGGAACGTTCCGTCCAGAACGCGTCCGACTTCCGAGCGGAAGCGCACGATCGTCTGTCTCAGGCTCTGTCGGTCATCCATGGCTCACTCCGTTCCCGGTCACGTCGCACCGTTGTCCAGTATCGCACGTGGGCGGTTGAGCTGTCGCGGCAAGTTCTGCCGTCCCACCATTCGCCTATGATGGGGGTGGTGCCATTGGTGTGCGGTGCGATTGCGAGGGCCATGGGAGACGGGAGATCGAGCTGGGACGGACCGTCGACGCGGTCGGATGCCCTGCCGGACGATGTCGAGGGAATTCGCCTGCCGAAGTCGTCGCAGGTGGCCGCCGCCCTGGCGGCTGCTGCGCTTGTGGGACCTGCTGCCCTGGGGGGAATGCCGGTGCTGCCGGTGACGGTCGACGACGAGCGTCGGCGCCAGATGGACGAGATTGCGCAGGAGAGCACCTCGACGGTTGGCATCCATCGCGAGTCGAGCGAGGCCGAAGCCGCCCTCGCATTGTCCCAGCGCCAGCTTGCGGCTGTCACGCGCGAGGTGGAGGGCTCGACTTCCCGAGTCGTGAGCGAGGCGGATGTTGTCCATGCGGCCGACCTCGTCGCTCGCGGAGAGGTGTCCGCCAGGCGCCAGTGGGAGTTCCGTTCCGCGCTTCGCCGCGTGGCCGCGAACTCGACGGACCTCTTCATGCTGTGGTCAGACGAGCAGGTGGAGGACGACGGCCTCACCGACATGGGGGAGTGACGCCCCTGCATCGGATGCCTCTTCCGCGGGAAGGCGAGTTGTCTGCGCTCGATTCGAGGTTAATCGTGCACTTCGCACCCGTTATCTGCGCTTTGCAAGGGATTGTTGAGCCGGTTTCCGTTGTCTGCGCTCTCGCCTGCGCAGACAAGAGCCTATTCTGCGCAGGGTGCGCGCATGACTCGGCCAAAACGCAGACAACGGAAAGGGCGCCAACTCCAGCATGCCTCGACAGTCTGGAATTGGCGTCCCAAGAAGCGGGCAGGCAGCATGGGTAGGTGCTACATGGCCGCCTTGAAGGCTGCCAGCAGGTCGTCGAACTCCTCGAAGGCCGGCAGGTCGGGGTTGTCGGCGATGATCTGGTCGGTCGAGCGGAACAGGAAGCCCGCCTTGCTTGCGCGTATCATGGCCAGGTCATTGAAGGAGTCGCCCGTGGCAATCGTGTCGAACCCGATCGACTGCAGACCGCGTACGGTGGTCAGCTTGGACTCGGGACACCTCATGCGGAAGTCGTCCACCATGCCGTCGTCACCGACCACCAGGGAGTTGCAGAAGATCGTCGGCCAGCCCAGCTTGGCCATGAGGGGCTTGGCGAACTGCTCGAAGGTGTCCGAGAGGATGATGACCTGGGAGATCGAGCGCAGCTCGTCGAGGAACTCCTTGGCTCCGGGCAGGGGGTCGATGGTGGCGATGACGTCCTGGATCTCGCGCAGGCCCAGCCCATGCTCGCGCAGGATCTGCAGACGCCAGTTCATGAGCTTGTCGTAGTCAGGCTCGTCGCGGGTGGTGCGGCGCAGCACGGGGATGCCGCTGGCCTCCGAGAACGCGATCCAGATCTCGGGGACGAGAACGCCTTCCATGTCCAGGCAACAAACATTCATGGCAGACACCTTTCGTGTGAGGTCGGAGGACGCATCCTCCGACCTGCGGATCAACAGGTCGTGGCCACGGCGGAGACGCCGTGCTCGCTGGCGCGCATCGTGCGCACCCACAATTCGGGCATCAGCTCGCTGACGGCCCGCTCGACGCGTTCGGCGCTGTGCGAGCCGTCGCATATGGCCAGCATCGTCGCGCCCGAGCCCGAGATGAGGAACGTGCAGGCACCCGACGCCAGCGCGCAGTCGCGCAGGCGCTCGAAGTCGGGGATGAGCGGTGCGCGATAGGGCTCGTGGATGCGATCGTGGCAGCATGCCGCTATGTCGGCGGGATTGCCGGAGGCCAAGGCGCTGACCATGGCGAGGCAGCGACCCACCTGCCAGGAGACCGAGCTCATGGGCACCATAGAGGGCAGGGCCTTGCGCGCGTCCGCGGTCAGCACCCGATAGGGTGGCGACATGCAGACGAAGCGCAGGTTGGGGGCGATGACCCAGCGCGTCGTGACCGTCACATCGTCCTCCACGTATGAGCTGACCAGGCCCCCCATCACGGCGGGCGCCACGTTGTCGGGATGCCCCTCGATGCGGGTGGCCAGCGACAGCGTGAACGAGCGGTCCAGCTCGCGTCCGCCCAGCGCCTGCGCGGCGACGATGCCGGCCACCACGCAGGTGGAGCTGGAGCCCAGCCCGCCCGAGCTGGGAATGGGGGTGTCCTCGTGGATGTGCAGCGGCTGTGGCTGGATGCCCAGCTCGTCGCAGGCCGTGAGGTAGGAGGTCCACACGAGGTTGTCCTCGCCGCAGTAGCGACTGTCGCACCCGGTGACCAGCAGCTCGTCGGCCGGCTGGAAGTGGTAGGTGGCCGACATCTCCAGCGCAAGCCCCAGCACGTCGAAGCCGACGCCCAGGTTTGCGGTCGTCGCGGGGACGCGGACGGTCACGCCTCGTGGCACGCCCCCCTCGATCATGCGAACACCCGCGCGCAGGCGGCCTCGACGAAGTCGGACATCTCGTCCTGGTCGCAGACGTCGGGATGCAGGACCTTGGCCTCGCGCAGGCCGGAGAGCTGTCGCGGGGCCTCGACGCCGGTCAGCTCCTGAAGCGCATCCATGCAGGCGAAGCCGTCCATGCCGTCGGTCCGGACGCCGAGGGCGGCCAGCACGTCGGCGCTGAACTTGTAGGGGTTGGCGGTCGACAGGCAGACGCGCTGGCGTCCCTCGCTGGCGCGACGGTCGATGACGCACTTGCCCACGGCGGTGTGGGTGTCGATGAGCACGTGCTCGGACTCCCAGGTGGAGCGGATGGTGTCACGGGTGTCGTCGTCGGTGGCAAAGCCGCAGTCAAAAGTCTCGCGCATGCGGTCCATCACCTCGGTGGGCAGGGTGTAGACGCCCGTCTTCGACAGGTCGGCCATCCATGCGGCGACACGCTCGCAGTCGCCGTCGGTCAGGTAGTAGAGCAGACGCTCGAGGTTGGACGAGATGAGGATGTCCATCGATGGGGAGATGGTCTTGACGAAGTCGCGCCGGCGGTCGTAGGTGCCGGTCTCGATGAAGTCGGTGAGGACCTTGTTGGTGTTGGAGGCGACGATGAGGCGGCCGACGGGCAGTCCCAGGCGCTTTGCGTAATAGCCGGCAAGCACGTCGCCGAAGTTGCCGGTGGGCACGCAGTAGTCGACCTCGTCGCCCACGGCGATAGCACCACGCTGCACGAGCTGGGCATAGGCGTCCATGTAGTAGGTGACCTGGGGCACCAGGCGGCCGACGTTGATGGAGTTGGCGCTGGACAGCACGACGCCCGCCTCCGCCAGGCGAGCGTTGACGGCCGGGTCGGCAAAGATGCGCTTGACCTGCGTCTGGGCGTCGTCGAAGTTGCCGCGGATGCCGGCGACCGCGACGTTGGCGCCGCGCTGGGTGGCCATCTGCAGATGCTGGATGTCACTGACCTTGCCATCGGGATAGAAGACCGTGACACCGGTGCCCGCGACGTCGGCAAAGCCCTCAAGGGCTGCCTTACCGGTATCCCCGGAGGTGGCGGTGACGATCATGACGTCATGACCGTCGCCCTCGCGCGCGACGCTCATCAGGCGAGGCAGCATCTGCAGCGCGACGTCCTTGAAGGCGCAGGTGGGACCATGGTAGAGCTCGAGCAGCCAGTCGGCGCCAAGTGGCGTGAGCGGGGTGATGGCGGGCGTGTCGAAGTTGTCGCCATAGGCACCGGCGACGCAGGACGCAACCTCGTCGGCGGTGTAGTCGGACAGGAGCGTTGCCAGCACGTCGCGGGCGGTGGCGTGGTAGCCCTGATGGGCGACGCGGGCAAGGTCGACCAGTTGCGCACCCAGCTGGTCGGACACGTACAGGCCTCCATCCGGGGCTATCCCGGTCAGGATTGCTTGCTTGCTTGTTACGACCTCGTTCGAGCTGCGCGTGCTGTGATACAACGTTTCCACTTGGGCACTCCCTCGCGTGTTTTGATGGATGTCCTGCTTGTACGTATGATAACCGTGCATGGGCACGTACCATACCGGTGTCACACAAACGTAAGAAGCTGCCGCGACGCCCGTCCGAGGCCCCCATGGCCCACCGGGACCCCGCATGACGGGGCGGGAGCATGAAAGGTTGGAACCTGATGAAGATTGCCATCCTGGGCTTTGGCACGGTCGGTCGCGGTGTCGACCAGATCGTGGCGGACGTGGAGGGCGTCGAGGTCGCACGCATCCTCGACCTGCCCGACCGATGCTGCGAACCGCGCATGACCTCCGACTACGACCAGATCGTGGGAGACCCCGGCATCGAGGTCGTCCTGGAGTGCATGGGTGGCCTGGAGCCGGCCCACACCTTCATTGTTCGCGCGCTGCAGGCGGGCAAGCACGTCGTCACCTCCAACAAGGCCGTCGTCGCAGCCCATTTCGCCGAATTTGCGGCGGTCGCAGAGGAGCACGGCGTATCCCTGCTCATAGAGGCGACCTGCGGGGGCGGCATCCCCTGGATTGCCAGCATCGAGAAGGCCCGTCGCATCGACGAGGTGACGATGTTCTCCGGCATCATGAACGGCACCACCAACTACATCGTCGACAACATGGCAAAGACGGGTGCCGACTTCGACGAGACGCTCGCCCAGGCCCAGCGGCTGGGCTATGCAGAGGCCGACCCCTCCGCCGACATCGATGGCATCGACGTCAAGAACAAGACCATCATCTCCGCGAGCGTGGCCTTCGACGTCGCATGCACGCCCGACCTGCCCGTCACCGGCATCCGCACCCTCTGCAAGGCCGACATGGACCTCTTTGCCGCCGAGGGCCGCGTCGTCAAGCTGCTGGGACACGGCCTGTCGCGCGACGGACGCTATGCCGTGGCGGTCGAGCCCATGGCGCTGCCCGCCGCCTCGCTGGAGGCCAACGTGCCGGCCAACTTCAACCTCGTGACGCTTGAGGGGGCCACCATCGGCAAGCTGAAGTTCTACGGACAGGGCGCCGGCAGCCTGCCGACCGGCAACGCGATGGTCCAGGACGTGCTGGACCTGCGCGACGGACGCCGTCCGCGCTACGACCTCACACGCCCCCTCGCCTATGACCCGACCCTCCTGACCGGCGACTACGTGTTCCGAACTACCGTCGCCCCGGAGGGGGCCGAACCCTATGGCCCGGGTGCCTGGCTCGTGCGCTCCATCACCGCCGAGGATGCCCGCCGCCTGTTGTCCGCCATCGTCGCCACGGACGAGACCGCGTTCATGGCGCGTCTCGCCTAGGAAGGTCTGGTTTCAAACATGATCAAAGTTGCGAAGTTCGGAGGCTCCAGCGTCGCCGACGCGAGCCAGTTCAAGAAGGTGCGCGACATCGTGCGCTCCGACCCCGACCGCCTCTATGTGGTGGTGTCGGCGTCTGGCAAGCGCTTCTCGGAAGACAACAAGATCACCGACCTGCTGCTGCTGGTCAACGCCCATATCGCCTACCACGTCGACTGCACGTCGCTTCTGAAGGACATCGAGGAGCGATTCGTCGAGATCGCCCGCGACCTGGGGCTGAAGTATCCCGTCTCCGCGAAGTTCGAGGAGTTCGCCTCCGTCATCAAGAGCCTCTCTCCCGAGTACATCGTCAGCCGCGGCGAGTGGTTCACCGCACGGCTGATGGCCGAGTACCTGGGGCTTCCGTTCCTTGACGCGGCCGACGTGATCGTCTTCCACCACGACGGCACCGTCGACATGGAGCGCACCCAGATCCGCCTGAAGGACGCTGCCGTGCGACTGGGCCGCTTCGTGCTGCCGGGCTTCTACGGCGCGACGGTCGACGGGACCATCAAGCTCTTCAAGCGCGGCGGTGGTGACATCACGGGCGCCATCGTGGCGCGCTGCCTGGACGCGACGGTCTACGAGAACTGGACCGACGTCAGCGGGTTCCTGTCCGCCGACCCCCGCATCGTCGACGACCCCCGCACCATCCACCGCATCACCTTCGACGAGATGCGCGAGCTGTCCTACATGGGCGCCTCGGTGCTGCAGGAGGAGGCCATCTTCCCCGTCCGCGAGGTGGGCATCCCCATCCAGATCAAGAACACCAACCAGCCCGACAAGCGCGGCACCATCATCCGCGAGACCGCCGAGGACAACGAGCGCGAGCACCTCATCACCGGCATCGCCGGTCGCAAGGACTTCCGCGCCGTCCACATCCAGAAGGCCCACATGTCCGACAAGGTCGGGTTCCTGCGCAGGGCCCTCTCCATCTTCGAGCGCTACGGCGTCTCGATCGAGCACGTGCCCACCGGCGTCGACTCGTTCGGCGTGGTGGTCAACGGCGCCGACGTGCGCGACACGATCTACTCCATCGTCAACGACCTGCAGCAGGAGCTGAAGCCCGACGTCATCAACGTCGTCGACCAGCTGGCACTCATCAGCGTCGTGGGCCGCAACATGAACCGTCGCGCAGGCACGTCAGGCCGCATCTTCGGCGCACTTGGTGAAGCCGGTATTAACATTCGCATGATCACGCAGAGTTCGCAGGAGATCAGCATCATCATGGGCGTGAACAACACCGACTTCGACCATGCCATCAACGTTATCTACAACTCCTTCGTCGAGGGCGAGATGGTCGAGATGCCGAGCAAGGAGGCTGTGCAATGAGCGGCAAGGTTGTAGCGATTCTGGGAGCCACGGGCGTCGTCGGCCAGCAGATGCTCCAGTGTCTCGAGGAGCGCCAGTTTCCGGTAGAGCGTCTGGTCCCGCTGGCCAGCGCGCGTTCCGTGGGGCGCACCGTGGCGTTCGCCGGCGAGCAGGTTGCCGTCGTCGAGGCAGCTCCCGACGCCTTCGAGGGCGTCGACATCGTGCTGGGCGCCGCAGGCGACGGGACGGCCAGGGCGCTGCTTCCCGAAGCCGTGAAGCGCGGCGCGGTGTGCGTGGACAACAGCCACGCCTTCCGTCTGGACGAGGATGTGCCCCTGGTCATTCCCGAGATCAACGGGCAGGACGTGAAGTGGCACAACGGCATCATCTCCAACCCCAACTGCGCGACGATCATCGGCCTGGTGCCGCTGTGGCCGCTGCACCAGGCGGCGGGCCTGAAGCGCATCATCGCCAGCACCTACCAGGCGGCGTCGGGTGCCGGCAAGCCGGGCCTGGACGAGCTGGTGCGCGAGCTGGGTTGCGTTGCCGCGGGCGAGCCGGTGGGGGAGACCGCCCCGTTCGCCTACCAGCTGGCTGCGAACCTGATTCCGCAGATCGGCGGCGAGAAGGAGGATGCCTACACCTCCGAAGAGGTCAAGATGGGCAACGAGGGTCGCAAGATCATGCATCTGCCCGACCTGCGCGTCAACTGCACCTGCGTGCGCGTTCCCGTCATGCGCTCGCACTCCGAGTCCATCACGGCCGAGTTCGAGCGTCCCATCTCGCCGGAAGAGGCGCGCGAGATCCTCTCGACCGCAGCGGGCGTCAAGGTCGTGGATGACCTTGCGGCCGCCCAGTATCCGATGCCGCTGGACACGAGCGACCAGGACCTCATCTACGTCGGGCGCATCCGCCGCGACACCTCGGCTCCCGATGACGTGAACGCGATCACGCTCTTCTGCTGCGGCGACCAGATCCGCAAGGGTGCCGCCACCAACGCGGTCCAGATCGCAGAATTGCTGCTCGACTAGCCCAAACCGTCCAAGGGGCTGTCCGGTTCCGGGCAGCCCCTTTTCCTTTCGACCATCGGGGACGGTTCTCCTTGGTCGAATTCGACCGCGGAGAACCGTCCCCGATGGTCGAACCGCCCTGACCCATTGCTCCGAGAGGGGAGACCTCATGATCAAGCTCGTGGTGACCGACATCGATGACACGTTCGTGGCCGTGGGGCGACCGCATGCCACCGAGCATGCCCTGGCCAGCGCCCATGCCCTGCAGGATGCCGGGGTCCACTTCTCGGTGGTCACGGGCAGGCGCATGAGCGCCATCAAGAAGCTCTTCTGCGAGGACGAGGCGTGCTATCGCACGGCCATCACCTCCAACGGCCAGCGCATCTATGCCGATGGCGAGCTCATCCACACCCAGTACCACAGCCACGACGCCCTCGTGCGTGCCGCCGAGGTCATCAGCCATTACGAAGGCTATGCCCTGGGCCTCTACAAGGGCCACGAGGTGGAGCTGGTCTCGACGAGTGCCGAGGAGGTCGAGCGCTACGGCCTGGCCTTCTGGAACAAGGCCCATCTGGTGGATGGCGTCTCCAACCACCCCTATTACAAGGCCAACATCCGCGTTGGCCACGGGCCGGGCGTCGCCCCGCGCTTCGAGGTGCGCCAGGCCCTTGGTGCGGCCTGCCCCGAGTTCATGATGGTCTACCCGGGTCCCAACTACATCGACCTCATCCCCGCGGGTTGGGGGAAGGACTCCGCGGTCTGCCTGCTGGCCCAGTACCTGGGGCTGGAGTTCGACGAGGTGGCGGCCTTTGGCGACGAGGAGAACGACCTGAACATGCTCTACTCGGTGCCCAACTCGGTGGCGGTGGCCAACGCCGTGCCGGCGGTGCGCCGCGACGCGCGGTGGCATATCGGTGCCAGCGCGGACGATGCGGTGGCAGATGCGTGCTTCGAGATCGCGGCTGCGACGCGTGAGGGTCGCATGCCCTCGTTCATGGATCCCTCGCTGGCCACCGAGGCCCCGTTGGTCAGCCCGCGCGGCTAGCCAGGGCATTCCCCCCATGGTCTGCTGGCATATCGTCGCTCGTTTGCCATAATGGAATCAGGCTGTATTCATAGGAGAAAGGTGGGAATCATGGCAGCTATCGATGAGGTCTGCACGTTCCTGAAGGAAGCCGGTACGTACTATCTGGCGACGACCGAGGGCGACCAGCCTCGAGTCCGTCCGTTCGGTACCGCCCACACCTTTGACGGGAGGCTCTACATCCAGACCGGCAAGGTCAAGGACGTCTCCAAGCAGATCGAGGCAAACCCCAAGTTCGAGATCTGCGCGTTCGACAAGGGGACGTGGATCCGCGTCACCGGCAAGCTGGTGGAGGACCCGCGCATCGAGGCCCAGGAGTCCATGCTCGAGGACTACGAGAGCCTGAGGAGGATGTACGCCGCCGGTGATGGCAACACCGTCGTCTACTACATCGAGGGTGGGGAGGCCACCTTCTCCAGCTTCACCGACGCACCGCGCACCGTGCAGTTCTAGACGCGCCATACGTTTGCGCACCCCTCTGCCCCGTCTCCTGCAGGAGGCGGGGCAGACCGTCCTACCCGGCCATTGCCGCTGATGATGGCGGATGTGCGACAATGCACGTGCCATCTGCGTTACGATAAGGTGCGTTGAAAGGCCAACGCAATGACGCGGTGGCCCTCGCCATATTGCAGCGAATCGAGAAGGGAGGGCGAACGATGATGATGGGGCACCCCGCGCGGATGCGCGCTACCCGCAGGTGGCCCATGCTGGCGCTCATGCTCGTCCTATTAAGCTCGCTTTGCCTGGTGGGCTGCGACGAAGAGGAACAGGATTCTCCCCAGCCCAGCGATTGGGGGCAAGAGAGCCTGTGGGAGAACTTGTCGAACGACACCGACCAACAGACCGATGGCAGCCAGCATACCGACGAGGCCACAGGCACTGACGCCCAGACGGCCCCCATGCCCGAGCATGTCATCCAGGAGAGCGAGATCGTGGGCTGCTGGTCTCCCGACGTGAACGCGGAACAGCCGGAGTTCATCGACTTCTACCTGACGGACGGCAGGCTCACGTATGACTACTACACCATGGTGTTGGGCGACGGCAACGGGTTTGGCACTGCCAAGGGCCGCACAAAGTTCGAGTACAACAACGGCGATGTCGTCTTCATGGGCAACCAAGGGACCTGCCAGTGCCTGGTGACGGGCTCCAGCAAGGTCTACATCGCGTTCTACCTGTTCGATATAGCCAATGGGGTCATCACCGACCAGTCCAATGGCGAGAAGTTCTACTATGTGGGCACCTCGTGCCCGGTAGCGGACGACTATCCAAATGGGTCGACCGATCCGTATGGCTCGACCGGAGGCAACGTCGGCACATCCACGGGCATCGGCAGTCCTGACGAGGCCATCGCCTATCTGCGCAGGAATCTCGAGTACTACCACTGGGAGATAGCGCCCATCATCGAGTTCGACCACATGACCGGCGACGGATACACGCTCCATGGCTACGAGTTCATGCCTGACGATGCCGGCAGTCATGTCGCCACCTGGTTCTGGTACACGGTCTATCCCGACGGCACGATCTACGACGAAATCAACTTCACCGAAGTGGTGTTCGTGGGCAGTGGTTGATGATTCCTGGTGCGCCTGGCGATTCGTCGTCGGGCGCACCAATCTGCCGCTGAGGCCACTTTTTGCTCATTCGTGTCATTTATCTGCATAAAAGACATAATCAAGCGTGTACGCAGCCGACGTCTGGGCTATCATGTGAAAAGCTTTTGTACCTCAACAACCTGACACAGCAATAGCGGTGCCCAAATCGCAAAAACACAGCTAAAACGAGCAACCAATGAAGATGAGGACACAGAGGAAATGCTACATAGATGGACGACCCTGACACAGGCGCTGATAGGCGGCGCGTGTGCCATGGCCATGCTGCCCCAGTCGGCTCTCGCGGCGCCCGCCAACAGCCCGCTCGAGGGCGCTGGCTTTGCCGAGATCCTCTCCCAGGTACAGAGTGGGTACGACCGCGACGCCTTCGCGTCCGAGGCTGGCTACCCGCTCTATACCCAGGCAGACAAGCCCGCGACCTTCGACCTGCGCCATGTGGGGGAGGGCGATGGCTGCTATGTGACGGGCGTTCGCCAGCAGAACCCCTATGGCACCTGCTGGGGTTTCGGGGCGATTGCGGCGGCAGAGTCGAGCCTGCTCGGCTCCGGCCTCGCAAGCGACCCCTCATCCCTCAACCTCTCGGAAAAGCAGGTCACGTGGTTCAACGCCACGGCGTTGGACGATCCAAGCAGCGCCCAGAACGGCGAGGGCATGACCTTCCCGGACGCTGTGTCATCCCACGAGAAGTATGACGTCGGCGGCGTCACGGCCTATGCGACCAGCCTCTTTGCGGCAGGTATTGGCCCGACCAACGAGTCGACCACCACGAATGACGGGCAGGTGTACGCCTATCGCGGCAAGGGTGCCGAGGTCGTCAGCAACTGGGTCACCTGGCTCGACGAGTCGGGAGAGGAACAGTCGGGTTTCAGGAGGGTCTATTACAGCGAGGATGACGACTGGTCCATCCCCGAGGCCTATCGCTTCAGGCAGGACTACCAGCTCAAGGAGTCCTACCTTCTCCCGAGCCCGGCATCGTACGACGATGACAGCAAGTCCGAGGCGATAGACGCCATCAAGGACCAGCTCCTGGCACACCGCGCCGTTGCCATCAACTTCAGCGCGGAGAGCGCCATGCCCGGTGAGGAGACGGACTTCGATAGCACGCTCAGCGAGAACTGGGCTGCGTATAACAGCGGCGCATGGCCTTCCAACCATGTCGTGACCATCGTGGGCTACGACGACGGGTACCCCAAGGAGAACTTCACGACGGAGCCTCCCTACGATGGCGCCTGGCTCGTCAAGAACAGCTGGGGTTCCGACCTCAACGACTTTCCTGACAACAGCTATCGCCATTGGGGCCTGTGCGAGGGCCAGGACGTCCCCGGATCGGACTACGAGGCCACCTCTGACCTGCATACGGGATACTTCTGGCTCTCGTACTACGACAAGACGATCCGCGACCCCGAGGCCTACAGCTTCGAGGGCGTGACCCCTGGCGTCATCATCGACCAGCATGACTACATGCCCGTGAGGGAGTACGAGCAGTACACCACCGAGACCCCCAACAAGTCGGCGAACGTCTTCGTCGCCAAGCAGGACGAGCGGCTCGAGAGCGTGTCGTTCATGACGACCACGCCGGGGACGACCGTTTCCTACCAGGTCTTCCTGCTGGCCGACGGCGCGGCAAACCCGGAGGACGGGACGTGCGTCGTCACGTCCGAGGCAAAGGCGTACCGCTACGGCGGCTATCACCGCGAGGTGCTGGGCGAATCCGTCGAGCTTCCTGAAGGGCAGAAGTACGCGGTCGTCGTCGAGCAGCGCACGCCCAGCGGCAGGTACAGCCTCACGCTCGGGGAGTCCCTCTCCCAGGAGGAGAGTCCCGGGTGTTGGTTCAAGTCGGTCGTGAACCCTGGCGAGAGCTACTTCATGGTCGATGGCGCATGGAGGGACCTGTCCGACGACAGCATCCGCTCCATCCTCGAGGATGGGGCCGAGGGGTCGAACATCGACAACTTCTCGATCAAGGCCTATGCGGTGCCCGATGAGTTCGATGACGACGGGACGACTCCCAATCCGGAGCCTCCGGTTGCCCGCGACTACTACCTCGATGTGAAGGACCGCTCGGGCAAGGACTTCACCGACCTGACGATTATGCAGGATGATAGCAAACGCTATAGGGCCAGCATCAAGGGTGGTCAGGAGGATCCGGCCGTCCAGCCCACCTTCACCTGGACGAGCTCGGACGAGTCGGTCGCGACCATCGAGCCCGAACAGGGGCGTGGCGATGCCGAAGCCATCCTGCGACCCGTGGGAACCGGAGAGGCGGACCTGACCGTCGACGCGGGCGCCTATGGGTCTAAGACGATCCATGTCATGGTGTCGAAGCTCGCAATCGTGGAAGCACAGCTGGCGGACGAGGACAAGGTCACAGTCTACACCGGCTCCCCGTACGAGCCCACTCCGGTCCTGGTGAGGGGCTCGTCCGACAGCTCGGGCGAAGCACCCGAGGTCGTCAGGGATGTGGACTACCAGGTCTCCTACGAGAACAACGTGCAGTGCGGCAGGGGAGAGGTCGTCGTCACGGGCATCGGCAACTACGAGGGCGAGGCCCGGGACGACCTTCTCAATCACCTGTCCTTCCTGATTCTCCCCGCCAAGGCGACCATCACGAGGGTGACCCCTGGTGCGGGCTCGCTGACCGTGGGCTTCGTGTCCCAGGAGAGCAGCGGCATCAGCGGCTACATGCTCTTCTACACCGAGCACGGCTCCTCCGAGACCCAGCAGGTCCCGGTGGCCAAGGATGCGACGTCAGCCGTGATAGAGGGCCTGAAGCCCGGCGCGACCTACGACATCTCCCTCGTCGCGTACGTGACGACGATCGAGGAGGACCCTGACACGTACGAGCAGCATCCCGTCAACCATGTCGGCGCCCAGAGCGCTATCGTGACGAGCACCCCCGTGCTCAGCGAGCGGACGCCCGAGGAGCAGCAGCCGGGCTCCCAGGACCCGGACGAGCAGGACCCGAACACGCAGACCTACATCGTCACCTTCGACACCGGTGGCGGCACGGTGCTGAAGAGCCAGACCGTGATTGAGGGAAAGTTTGCCATCACACCGGCCAAGCCCATCAGGAAGGGCTACACCTTCAAGGGCTGGCGTCTGGTCGGCAAGGACGGCAAGGTGGCCGCAACCGACTTCGACTTCCAGAAGACGCCCATCACCAGCAACATCACGCTGAGGGCCCAGTGGGAGGAGACGGTCGCTGCGTCGTCGACCAAAAAGTCCACCACGGTCGACGCGAAGACCACCACGAGCGTCTCTGGATCGAATGCCAGCTCCACCACCAGCACCAGCTCTAGCTCTTCCTCCACCACGACGTCCGACACGAAGCTTCCGAGCACGGGCGACACGGCTCCGGCCACCCTGCCGTTCTCCCTGGCGGGATTGGCAATGGTCATCGCCGGTCTCGGTGTGCGGATGAGGGAGGCCTGGCGTTCCTGACGCCGGTCCTCTCGCCGAAGGTCCGGACTGACGGCCGGGTTCGGGGTGCGTTTGCCTGCCTATGACCGCAGCTTCTTTCCTATGCTGTTCCATGTGCGTGTTGCATGGAAGGGGCGCATATGGAGCTGAAGGAGCTGCGGTCGTTTCTTGCGGTGGTGCGGGCGGGTTCGGTGACCCGTGCGGCAGATGAGCTGCACATCACCCAGCCGGCGCTCTCGCGCCAGATTGCGGCGCTGGAGAGGGAGTTGGGATGCGCGCTGCTGGAGCGTGGCCGCCACGGCGCAACGCCCACCGACGATGGCGTGCTGCTTGTCCGTCGTGCCGAGGAGCTGCTCGAGCTTGCCGAGAAGACGGAGACCGAGCTGCGCTCGTCAGCCTCGCATCTCGAGGGGACCGTGGCCATCTCGTGCGGCCAGATCGCCGCGCTTGACGAGCTGGCCGCGTTGGCGGCAGCCTTCCGCTCCGAGCACCCGCACGTGTCCGTCTCGCTGCACATCACCACGTCAGAGGGCTCGCATCGCAGGCTTTCAGAAGGTCTCGCCGACTTTGCGGTGCTTCTCGAGCCCTTTGAGCCGTCGGGGCTCACCTATGTGGGGCTGCGGACGAGGGAGCGTTGGGTTGCCGTGCTGCGTGCGGATGACCCGCTGGCCGGATGCGACGTGCTCGGTCCGGCGCAACTTGCCGCCGGTCCGGTGATTCTCCCATACCGTGCGGGTGCGAGGAGCGTGCTTGCCAGTTGGTTCGGGCGACGATACGCACGACTCGCCGTGGCAGGGGATGCGAACCTGAGCGCTGCAGGCGAGACGCTCGTGCGTGCGGGCCTCGGGCGTAGCCTGCAGGTGGATGCGGGCGGTCCGACCGCCTCCGACGTCGTGCACATTCCGCTGGATCCCGCGATTGACCTCGGTTCCGCGCTGGTCTGGCTGGAGGGCAAGCCCATGTCTCGCGTGGCTGCGTCCTTCGCCGAATTCGTGCAGGCGCAGCTGTCATCGACGGATTCGTCTGCTCCCTGAGTGCGGGAAATGGTGCGACCAGCGGGAATTGGTGAGACCAGTTACCTGTACGGAATGGCCCCTTACGGAGTTGGCAGATGCCGTGAGAGACGATAGGAGATACTCCAGCGCGTTCTCACGTACTATTGGTGACGGTCGCATCGCACGTTCCGAGATGTGTGGTGGTCCCGTCGGTCTGTATCGGCAGCGTGAGAGGAGACAGCGTGAGCATGAAGAGAACCATCGTGGCCTTGTCGATGGCGGCATGTTTGGCCGTCGGTCTGGTGGGGTGCGGCTCGAACTCGCAAGCCACAAGCGCGGCGGACGATGAGCCTGCCACCGAGATCTCGGAGACAGGTCCCATTGGAGGAGGTTGGGAGGTCAACGCAGAGGCGGGCTCGTCCGTTGATGGAGACTTCCAGAGCATGTTCGAAGAAGCCATGTCCGAGCTTGACGGCGTCGACTACGAGCCCGTCGCAGTCATCGGCAAGCAGGTCGTGGCCGGCATGAACTACGCGTTCCTGTGCAAGGCGACACCAGTCGTTGCCGACCCCACGACATCGTGGTCTGTCGTGGTCATCTACAAGGACCTGAGCGGCAAGGCAAGCTTCACGACCGCGAAGGACATTGCCTTGGATGACGTGCAGACCCTCAAGGAGGAGACGGGAGAGGCCGTTGGAGCCTGGGAGGGGGTCGAGGGCGCCTCTGCCCTGCAGCTGCCGGCTGGCGTCGACGATGCGTTCCAGGAGGCTCTCGGAAAGCACGCCGACACGGAGCTTGACCTGCTGCCGGTGGCGTTGCTGGGGTCGCAGGTCGTCGCGGGCTCGAACTACCAGGTGATGTGCCTCGGACGGGACGCCGGCGATGCCACGGGCCTGGCAAGGCCGTATGTCGCCCTGGTCTATCGGGATGCCTCCGGCTCCTCGGAGATCACCTCGCTCGAACCACTCGATCTCGTGTATTACGTGACTCAGTAGGCACGCTTCGGATGGCCCCTGGACGACAGGGGCCATCCGGTTTATAGGAAGAAAGGGGGATGGCGTGAAGAACGAACGACAAGGAAGGCTGGGGTATCTCGTTCGGGTCGCATCGGTTGCGCTGGCAGTCGCGCTCTGCGGATGGGGCCTCACCCTGGCCGCCTGTGCCAGCGGCGAATCCGAGGGCGCCGGCACGACCACCGATGTGCCTGCGGTCGAGCAGGCATACACCGAATGCATCGCCGAAGGTGCGTCGGTCGCGCACCTGGTCTTGCAGGCGGACGCGCCGCTTGCCGCGGAGGTAGGTCCCGATTGCGTCAGCCTCGATGGGGTGCTGTACGGCTATGACGTGACCGAGGCCAACCGTCTGGACGACACCACCTTGGCGGTCACCGTGGAGCGTTCCGACGCGGTGGAATCCGAGGAGGGCTCCTACGCGTATGTGGGATTGTCCACGGCCGCGTTTGCCGAGCCTCACGAGCTCCTGTATGCGAGCGAAGACGAAGGCGAGGGTGCAGACGATGACTTCCCCCTCGCCCAGCTGATCGCCTTGTCGGTGGGGGAGCCGGACGCCACGGTCCTGCCCTTGGAAGGCGCCTACGACGAGGAGGCGGGGGAGTTCCTCCTGCCCGTCTCGCTGGGGTATGCGGAATTCGTGCGTGCGCCCGCTGTCGAGGACTTCTCCCTTGCCGACGCGACCCTGAGCATCAAGGGCGTTGACTATGATGGCTCGTCGCTCACGCGGGCGACGCTGCGCATCGACGCCTCCGCCGACGGCTCGCCACGCGACGCCTTCGACGCGCTCGATGCGACGCTGACGGAGAATGGCATAACGGTGGCTGCCGATGCCACCAACTGTGGCGAGGTGACCATAGGGTCGGACGACATGCGCAATGCCGAGAGGGACGGGTTCGAGGCGACGGCGCTCTCCTGCCTGTCGGCACATGCGAAAGCGTTCGTCGAGGATACCGTTGCTGTCGAGAGCAAGACCCAGGACGAAGACGGTGACACCGACTACGACGTGCATCTGCTCACGCGGATAGAGACCGATCCGGGCACCTGCTCGCTTCCCGACGCCGGCATCGAAGAAGTGGTGACGGTCGACCACCTGCTGGACGACGAGACGCAGGTGCTGGGCGAGGACGTCATGCGCGTCGATGACACGCATCTCTTCCTCACCGTGTATCTGCCCAGCAAGGTGGTGGACGCGCTGTCCGAGGCCGAAGGCAAGGATGCGTTGGAGGAGGCGCAGAACATCGTGGCGACGTTCGCGCGCAGCCACAAGATCATCCTTGAGCCGGGCGTGCTGAGCAACGCATGGGGCGTGCCCGAGCCTCAGACGGAGATGGTCCTGCACATCGTTTCCGACCTGGCTGACGATCCGGCGGATGGGGACGATGCCGCTGCGTCCTTCGACCTGATTCGTGATGCGTATGCGCTCGAGACGGGGTCAGAGATCGCACTCAGGCAGGCAAGTGACGACAGCGATGGCCCCGCCGATGACAATGGGGAATCTGCCCAGCCCTCCGACGAGGATGACGCTGGTACGGAAGCCGCCTCGGATGACCCAACCGAAGAGGCCGTTCCCGACGACGAGAACACCGAGGAGGGTGCGGTACCTGCCGATGACATCGATCCCGAGGCGCTGAGGGAAAGCTACGACGAGAGCGAGGCAAGCGATGTGGAGACAGACGACGGCGAGGTAGACGCCGATATCGCTGCCATGGACGGTGCCTATGGGATGGTCGACTACACAGCCTACAACCTTGCGACCGAGGACGAGGATCTGAAGCGGGCAAGGGAAGCCTTCGAGGCGATGGAGAAGATCTTCGAGACGGCAGGCGCCTTCGCCGAGTTTGCCAAGGGCAATCCCGCTGGCTTGCTGGAGGGATTCGGGGGCGTGTTCGGCTTCGTCTCACAGGCGCTCGGCTTTGGCGAGGGCGAGCTGCTCAGCCTCCAGGACGTGATGGACAAGCTCAACAAGATGGATAGCGAGATTACGATCATCGACTCGAAGATCGACCAGCTTTCCACCCAACTGGATGAGGTCGAAACGTATCTCGGCTACAAGAGCGATCTCAATGACTTGCGCGACTCATTGGTGCGGACCGAAGTCTACAGTTCGGTTCTCGAGGCGGACGTGTGGGACGAAAATGCCGTGAAGTGGGAGTACGACGAGGAGAAGGGCTTCGACGGCTTGAGCGACGAGCAGTTGGCCGCACTTGAGGGTTTCCTCGACGACATCGATGGCATCCAGTCCACCTATGGCTACAACGCTGCGGCAGATGTCATCAAGCTCGGCAACCTCATCAATGGTGACGGTTCGGTGCTCGCCAAGAGCGTGCTACAGGAGTACAACGACTGCGTTGACACGCTGTTCAACTGGGAGCCCGAAACCTATATCTACCGTACGCTGTACTTGACGCGTCTGCAGTATGCCTACATCTGCGGCTATACGACGGCCGTGACCCAGTTGCAGTACACGGCATGGAAGAGTGGAAACCCCGAGAAGTACAGGTTTGCGCTGACGGCCCTGACGGAGAACTACCAGACAGTTCAAAAGGTCGTGCAGGGAGAGGTGACCTACAAGAAGGGCGAGGAGACCGAGATCGAGGAGTCGCGGTTCGTGCTTGCGACCCGCCCACGTGACGACGGGAAGCTGAAGAACATGGTGACAGGTCAGCTGTTTGACCTGGGAAGCGAGGAGTCCATCTACAGCGACAGCCTGGCGGAGTTCTGCAATCGCTGCTCCAGCCCCTCTGGTGTGACTACCTATGGCTTTGACGGGTCCATCACGCGCGGCAACTTCGAGTCCATGGTAGGTCGTCTGGCCAACACGAAGTACGAAACGCTTTGGGACGAGATTGTGGCCATGACGGGCAGTGATATCGGATTCGTCGATCCGAACGGTTGGAGCGCCACTCTGAAGCGGCACGACAGGTGGAGCCACAGCGGCGTCTTCTCCGTCCAACTGTCCAATGCCTACAAGAACATAGTCGACGAATACGAGACCAAGGACTACTTCCGGTACGTGCTCGTTAGCGACGCCGAGAAGCACTGCCTGCATAACCAGGCATCCAGGCGGCATACGTACGACTGGACCTGCGATTGCTTCGACCTTGTCGACAACAAGGTGCTTACGGCAGCGGAGGTCTACATTGCCGACCAGAAATACAATGCAAATCTTGCGCGTTGGGAGATGGTCATCACGCTGCATCACTACTGCACCTTGAAGGCGCAGAACTGATTCATCACGGCTGGTTGCGCTAGCATCGTAGGGCGAGAGAATGCGGCCCGACCCCTTCCGTAAGGGGCCGGGCCGCATATCTTGCGGACTGGGGTCGTCACCCAACCGTCATCGCAAGCTCGATCTCGTCCTCATCCTCGATGCCCGTGGCCACGAAGCCCTTCTTCTCGTAGAGCCTCATCGCGACGAGGTTGTCCTTGTTGCAGGTCAGGGCGACCCTGTCCGAGTCGCCGAAGGGCTTCGTCCGAATGTAGTCGATGACCTGGTCGAGTGCCTCGCTGCCATAGCCGCGCCCCTGCTGCGCCTCGTCGACCACCATGTGCCAGATGTCATACTCGGGCACGTCGTAGTCGTAGATCACCAGGACGTAGCCGACCATCCTGCCCTGGGCGTAGATGCCGAACGGCTGGCACTGGTCTCGGTAGACATATGCCTGTGCGAGGCTGCGTATGGGGTGGGAGACGTAGTCCTCCTGCCCCGGTGCAAGCCGCAGGTTGAACGCATCGATGAAGTTGTCCTCTGCTATCGCCTTGAGTTCGACCAAGATGCCTCCAGGGGTCAGAAGCCGTGTGTGCGCCAGATGCGTGGCGGGTGGTAGCGATTATTGCATACCTTCGGCTTTTTGGTGGCAGGGCGGCAGGGGGGCGGTGCCTGCACGGGTGCGCCTACAGCAGTCCGTACTCCCGGTAGGTGTCAAGCATCGCCTTGTAAAGCAGCCGGTTGGAGAGGTATTGGCGATACGTCGCGCTCTTCTTCTTGCCTTGGGCCTCGAGCTCCCGCATCAGCTTCGCCTCGGCTTCCGCCCGTCCCCGCAGGTCGGAGAGCATCTTCTCGAACGCTTCCAATCTGTCCATCGCTAGAGCGCCTTCCTCGGGCAGTTCCTCACGCACTCCATGCAAAGGATGCACTCGGTGCCGTTCACGCGGTTGCGCGAGTCGTCGAGCATGTCGACGTCCATGGGACACGCGCGCCGGCACTTCCCGCACTCGATGCACTTGTCGTGGTCGCACGTGATGCGAATCAGCGAGTAGTAGCTCATGGGCTTCAGGAACACCGTGATGGGGCACACGTATTTGCAGAAGGCCCGGTTGTCCTCGAACGCATAGGCCAGGGCGATGCCCACGGCATAGTAGGTGGCATTGCCTACGACGAAGGCCCAGAACATGATGCGCTCGATGTTTCCCACGTGGGCCAGGAACAGGGCGGACACGAACGCGAGCGATACGGCGAAGGTCAGGTATCGGATGGGCCCCAGCCCCTTCCTCCTCGGATGCCGCGGGACCTTGTACGGCAGGAAGTCGAGCACCATGGCCGTCCAACAGGCATATCCGCACCAGCCGCGCCCGAACAGCAGCGGCCCGAATATCTTTGCGACGGCATAGTGGATTGTGGCGGCCTCGAAGACACCGGTGAACAGGTAGTACCAGAAACCTTCGATCTGCATGTTCTCGTTCGAGATCAAGCCCAGGTATACGAGCATGTAGAGGCCGACGAGCAGTTGGGTGACGCGTCGGGCGTTTCTGTTCCCCTGAATGAACAGGCCGACGCCAAGTGCGACCGATGCACCGATGTAGGTGAAGTTGAAGAGATAGAAGAGGTTGCCCTTCGCCAGCCAGAGCGTGATGGCCACGGCTTCGAAGACCGCGAACATCATCATGGGCATGATGTACTTCTTCAACCTGCCCCCCTTACAACGAACCGAAACCAAGGCGTGCAGGCACCAATTCTATGTCATGGGCGGGGACTGCGAGGCGGGGTGGATGCTCGCGTGCCGTCTTCGTTGCTTGTGCCCTTACGGACGGTCACCGAGGCGATGCCATGCGATGTGGTCCCGTGCTGGCATAAACGGGAACAGGCCACCGGACAGAGCCGATGACCTGCGAGTCTACTGGTCGGGGCGACTGGATTCGAACCAGCGACCCTCTGCTCCCAAAGCAGATGCGCTACCAAGCTGCGCCACGCCCCGAATGCGAATTCCCAGTATAGGTCAAACCGGCACGTGCGTAGGTGGCAAATCTCGCTCACACGAAACGTCGACCAGCTCACAGGGTTGGGCCGTGCGGGCGCTGCCTCCCGCTGCGCGTCATTGTCTGTCAGAGTACGTTCCAGCCGTCCCGGACTCTCGTCTCGTCCGCCTTGGCGGGGGAATCGTCATCCCCGTCATCGTCCGTCTCGACCAGGTAGTCGAAACCGAGGGCGATCAGGGCATCTTCCGCCCGCTCGACGCCTGCCTCGGAGATGGTGACCGACTTCGCCTTGTTGCTGCAGTCGACGAACCCCTGGTCGCGCAGCCAGTCGAGCGCATCCCAGTCCGCAGACTTCCATGCGCGCCGCACCTTGATACCGCTGTCCCGGACAGGCTCCTCCTCCCACGAGGTCAGGTAGAACAGCGCCAACGTTAGCTCGTTGATGACCTCCTGGCGGGTGTGGTGCTCGTCCTCGTACCCCCTGTCGTCGCCTGCGCCGATTCCCAGCAGGTCGCCGAGGCCCAGTTCCTGGGCAACCGTGTCGTACACGAGGTCGAACAGGCTCTTGCCATCGGAGGCGAACGGGTCGTCAAGGTCGTCGGAGGGGTTGCTGAACTCCTCGCAGTCGGCGATCCAGTCGTCCATGTCCTCCTCTATGGTTGTCAGCAGCTCGTCGTAGGCCTGCTGGCCTACCTGTCCCCGCTCCAGCATGCATCTGTAGAACTTCTTGAGGGAGGCGGCATTCTGCCTGATGGTGGCGGGGGTCGACCATGCGCACTTGCGGATGAGGAAGTAGCCGAGGAAGTCGCCCACATAGTGGCACCCATCCTCGATGCTCTGCGCAGACATCTGTGGCAGATACGTCTCGAGGAAGAACCCCACGTTGTCAAGGTGCCGCCGGACCGTCTTTTCCTTCAGGCCGGTCGCGCGCAGCCACGCCTCGAATTCGTTCATATGGGTTTCGCTCTCGATTCTCATGCCTCTTGGCTCCCGTCCTGTCGCAAGAACGCACCTCCGACGCCTCTGGATGCGCTGATACCCATGCTGCGGCCTGTCATATCGTGCAGCATTCCCACAGAGACTACCACTCACATCCGTTTGGATATGCGTCAAAGGTGGAACCGTGTGTGGCCTGCGTAGAGCGACCGACCCCCAGGTCGGTGGGGGAGATGCGGGACTGTCTTTGAGGCGGTATCACGAGTTGAATCAGGTGATGCGAAGGGGGCTATGATAGGCTTGATGCCAGAGCGGCAAAGGGGAGGCGATTGCAGTGGACGAGAGACCTGGGATGGTCATGAGCAGAAGGCACATGCTCGGGCTGGGGACCTCGCTGCTTGCCTCCGCCGTTCTTGCCGGTTGCTCCACCAACGGTGCGAGCAACGGAACGGGCGCTCCCGAAGCGCTGTTGGAGGAGGCCATTCCCGCCACCGCGGACAACGTCCGCCTCATTGGCCGTACCTTCGAGGAGGAGGGGGTGACCTGGCTCGCGCAGAGTGGCAGCGCTGTGGAGTTCGAGGTCACCGGATCGCACGTCCAGCTCGAGGTGGTGGGCGACGAGAGCGTGGGCAACGAGCCGGATCTGCGCCCGCGCTTCGCAGTCCTCGTCGATGGCGAGGTGGTGTTGGACGACACCCTGAGCAAGCGGTCGCGCATCGTCGAGGTCCCGACGGACGGTCCGCTTGAGGGAGCCGTTGTCGAGCTGATTCACCTATCGGAGGCAATACGGGGCCTCATAGGTGTTCGCGGCATCTTCGTGGAGTCTGACGACGACGCACCGATTGCACCCACGGCGGGGAAGGCCCTGGGCATCGGGTTCGTAGGGGACTCCATCACCTGCGCCTATGGTGTCGAGGCGGCGGGGAACGACGACCCCTTCAAGACGACGACCGAGAACTTCATGAAGTCGTATGCGTACCTCACCGCCCAAGAGCTCGATGCCGACTACGATGTCGTGTGCTACAGCGGCTACGGCATCATCTCGGGCTGGTCGGGGGATGACGAGCGCAACAAGGACAAGCTCATTCCGCGCCTGTATGACCTTGTGGTCGAGGGCCACGAGCAGACGTGGGACTACGAGTCCCACCAGAGCGATGTCGTGGTCGTCAATCTGGGAACCAATGACTTCACCTACACGGGCTATGACAAGGCTCGCATGGGCGAGTTCTCAAACGGCTATGTCGTATTCCTCAAGCGCGTCCGCGACCGCAATCCCCAGTCACTCATCATCTGCACGCTGGGAACGATGTCGGGCAGCGAGTTGCTGTATCCCTCCGTCGAGCATGCTGTGCAGAACTACAAGAGTCTCTATAGGGACGAGCATGTCATGTGCTACCTGTCCGACCCCATCGACATGGATGCGGATGGCTGTGGAACGAACGGCCATCCCAACGAGGCTACGCAGCGCAAGACCGCAGAGAAGCTCGTAGGCATCATTCGCGATAAGCTGGACCTGTAGGACCAGACGAAGGCCCGGGGCTATGGTCTGGCATGTTATGACCACAGGCCCTGCGGATGCCTATGCCAGTCCGTAGTGCGCCAATCCCAGCGCCACGCCATCCTTGTCGATGTCGGCCGTCACGAACTCCGCCGCAGCCTTCAGCTCGTCGACGGCGTTGCCCATGGCCACTCCGTGCCCTGCCGCGACGATCATCGAGAGGTCATTGATGCCGTCGCCAAAGGCGTAGGTATCCTCGATCGACACACCGAGCGCCTTCGCCACCCCGCGCACGGCATCGCCCTTGTCGCAGCCTATGACCGTCACGTCCGCCGAGGGGTGGGGCCCATGGGGATTGACCAGGCACTCGTCGCCCAATGCCCGTGCCGCGCGCTCGCGATGCGCCGCGTCGTCAAAGTAGATGTCGAAGTTGTACGCGTGCACCTGTGCCGGGTCCTCGATGCGAGGGAGCGGGCCAAGCTTCAGCACCGGCTCGGCCACCTTGCGGTATCGCTCGTCCCCGCCGTACCAGGCGTCGCGCTCGCCGAAGAAGGCGTATCCCGCGCCTGCCCCGTCCAGCACGGACGTAAACCGACGCACCTGGTCGGCCGTGAGCTGCTCGTCCACCAGCGTCCGGTCGCCCATGAAGGCCATGCGTCCGTTGGAGCACACGAATCCGTCGGCATAGTCGCCGAAGTTTGCCTCGACGTACGCGCGTGCGCGCCCAGTGCAGATGAATACCAGGTCGCCGTTCGCGCGCATCCGCGCCAGTGCGTCCGAAGCGCTCCGGGGCACGTTGGTGCCTGTCGCAAGCGTCCCGTCAATGTCGAAGAAAGCGATATGCATGGGTGCCCTCCCACTCGTGCCTGCCGTTTCCCCATTATGCGCCAACCGGGTGCGCCAGAGGCGTGTCCCATGGCGTCAACCGCCCCCTGTCACCCTGATGCCTCGGTGGCTGACCGCGGTTTTCGCTTGCGCGCGGCTATACCTATGTGTACAATAGATTTGTACACAAACAATTGGAGAAGGGATTGCGCATGTCCGTCTACGATCACGTCGCCATCAAGCCCAACGGCACCGAGGTCCCCCTGTCCGACTATGCCGGCAAGGTCCTGCTCATCGTCAACACCGCCACGGGCTGCGGCTTCACGCCCCAGTACGAGGAGCTGGAGGCGATGTACGCCAAGTACCGCGAGCAGGGCTTCGAGATTCTCGACTTCCCCTGCAACCAGTTCGCCAACCAGGCCCCCGAGAGCGACGAGGAGATCCACCAGTTCTGCACCCTCAAGTTCGGCACCGAGTTTCCGCAGTTCAAGAAGGGTGACGTCAACGGCGACAACGCCAACCCGCTGTTCGTCGAGCTGGCCACCGAGAAGCCGTTCCAGGGCTTTGACGGCCTGAAGAAGGTCATCATGAACAAGGTTGCCAAGAGCGTCGACAAGGAGTTCGGCGACAAGGCCTACATCAAGTGGAACTTCACCAAGTTCCTCGTCGCACGCGACGGCTCCCTCGTGGCCCGCTTCGAGCCTACGGCCAAGATGTCCGACGTCGAGAAGGCGGTTGCCGCCCAGCTGTAGGGCTTTCGACACGCACCTCCAACGGTCTCGTCAGCTGGCAGGCACCAATGGGCAAAGCTCCGTTGGTGCCTGCCCCCATTGACGACCGGAACGGTAGAATGGTGCAATGCGTCATATGTCATGTGTGGGGGAGGAACGCATGAGCGAACCAGTGCTCCAGGAGCGCGATAGCGCCATCGTACGTACCAGCGTCATCGGCATTGCGACGAACATACTGCTCGCGGTTTTCAAGGCCATGGTCGGCCTGCTCTCCAACTCCATCGCCATCGTGCTCGACGCGGTCAACAACCTCTCCGACGCCCTGTCGTCGGTCATCACCATCGTCGGCACCAAGCTGGCCAACCGTCCGCCCGACCGCAAGCATCCCTTCGGGCATGGGCGCACGGAGTACATTACCACCATCGTCATCGCCGCAATCGTCACGTGGGCGGGTGTGACCTCCCTGACCGAGTCGGTGCAGCGCATCATCCATCCCGAGGTGGCCACCTACGACGGACGGACGCTGGCGGTGGTGGCCGTGGCGGTCGCGACCAAGATCGTGCTGGGCATCTACACCAAGCGCCGGGGCGAGCAGTTCCGTTCCGACTCGCTGGTGGCCAGCGGCACCGATGCCCTGATGGACTCCATCATCTCGGCCTCGACGCTGGTCGCCGCCCTTGTCTACATGGCGGCGGGCATTGGCCTTGAGGCGTGGCTGGGTGCGGTCATCTCGGTCATCATCATCAAGAGCGGCGTCGACATCCTGCGCGAGGCAATCAGCCACATCCTGGGGGAGCGCGTCGACAGCGGTCTCTCGCAGGGCATCAAGAGGACGGTCGAGCGGGTCCCCGGCGTGAAGGGGGCGTACGACCTCGTGCTGGCCGAGTATGGGCCAGACCGGCTGAATGGCAGCGTGCATGTGGAGGTAGACGAGGACATGACCGCGCGCGAGGTCGACGAGCTGACGCGCAAGATCCAGAAGGCCGTTGCGGAGGAGCATGGCATCCTGCTGCATACGGTGGGCATCTACTCCACCAACCTGAACGACGAGGGGGAGGTCGGTGCCATTCGTGCGGCCACCCTGAAGCTCGCCAATGACGACATGTACGTGCTGCAGGTGCATGGCTTCTATGCCGACGAGGAGGTGCGCCAGGTCAGCTTCGATTTGGTCATCAGCTGGGATGCGCCCAACCGGCGTGCCGTGCTGGACCATATGGTCGAGCGGTTGCAGGAGCAGTTCCCCGACTACAGCTTCCGCATCGCGCTGGACTCCGACATCAGTGACTAGGATGGGGGCCCGGCAGCAGACAAGGACCTTCACCCTTCGGGGGGAGGACATCGACCTCTTCTCGTCCTGGCTCGAGCGGGTGCAACTTGAGATGGGCGAGGAACGGCAGACCCGCCTGCGCGTGCGGCTGTTCCTGGAGGAGGTCCTCCTGCGCATGCGCGACCACCTAGGCGAGGAGCCATCGGTCACCGCGACGTGCGAGAAGTTCTTCGGACAGCCGCGCGTGCGGCTCGATGTCATGGGCGAACCGTTCAACCCGCTTGGACTCGTGGACACGGAGCTGGGCGAATGGGAGAGCTCGCTGCGCACGGCGATCGGACTCTCCTCGCAGTACAGCTACGAGGGCGGACACAACATCGTTCGCCTCTCCCTGCCGACACGATCCTTGAATCCGGTGTTGCGGATAGCCCTTGCCGTAGGGATAAGCGCACTGTTTGGCTTCCTGGGAAGCCATGTCATACCCCTCGAGATGCGTCAGGCCATGGTCCATGTCCTGCTCACGCCACTGTACGAGATGTGGAACCGCTTGCTCAACGCCATATCGGGGCCCATCATCTTCCTCACGGTCGCGACGACGCTGCTCAACACGCGAAGGATCGAGGAGCGAGGTTTAAGCAGCCTGCTGGTCATCGTGCGCTACTTCGTCCTCAGCTTCCTTGTCGTGGCGTTCGCACTGATGTGTGCCCTGCCACTGTTCTCACTGAACAACGTTGACATTGTCATGAGCGAGAATCTGGCGGCAGGCATGGTCGAGGAGCTGCTTTCGGTCGTCCCGCAGAACATCTTCGAGCCCTTCGTCAAGTCCGATACCTCGCAGCTGCTGTTTCTGGCATTCGCGCTGGGCGTCTTGCTGATACGTCTGGACGGCCGTGTGGATGCCCTGACACAACTGGTTCGCCAGGCGAACATGGTCGGTTTGATGGTTGCCGAATGGGTCAGCTGGCTCGTGCCCTATGCGATAGGACTCTTTGTGTGCCTGGAGATGTGGCAGACCAAGGGTGGCGTCTTGTCCAGCCTTTGGAAGCCGCTGGCCATTGCGTTCGTCATCTCGCTGGCGAGCATCGGCGTCATCGAGGTGGCGCTTGTGCAGAAGACGCGCATCAGGCCGGGCGAGTTGGCGCGCAAGCTGTGGGACCCGTTCCTGACGGCCTTGAGGACGGGCTCGCTTGACGCGTCGTTCGCCGAGGCGCAGACGTCATGCACGAGGTTGCTGGGCATCGATGCCGGGTTCGTGAAGGTGGGTCTGCCCCAGGGATTGGTCTTGTACATGCCGGTGAGTGCGGTGGGCACCATCGTGTTCACGCTCTTCATGGCATGGGAGTACGAGGTGCAGGGCAGCATGGTGTGGTATGCCTCGGCAATCGTGATGGCCGTCGTCGTGTTCGTGGCGACCCCGCCTGTTCCCGGCGCGAACCTTCTGGCCTACGTGGCGCTGTTCTCCACGCTGGGCATCCCCGACACCGCCCTGCCAGTCGCGATGATCTACGACATCATCTTTGGCATCTTTGCGGGTGCGGCGAACCAGACCATGCTGCAACTGGAGATGGTCCAGCAGGCCAACCGATTTGGCCTTCTGGATCGGAACGTGCTGCGCGAGCCCATGAAGGGGAAGCGATAGGTTCGGCTTGGCGGAGCGTGGGACGGATCCGGTTGTGGGTGAGCCGCTATCCGCGTGAGATGACGATGAGGTCGTCACCACTCCCAAACGTGGTGGCTTCCCTGCTCTGGGGGTTGACCACGATCTCGAAGCTGCCATCATCGCCGAAGCGCTTGTAGCCGATGGCGACCTCTCCGTACCGTGCGGCCGACGCACCGAGCGTGTAGAAATCCACCGGTTCGTTCACGAGCACGTAGCGCGTGATGGGCTTCATGTAGATCGAGGAGCCGCCGTCCGAGAGTAGGTCGTTGAGGATCGCCTTCTTGTGGCGCTCCTCGGCCACCTGCACCATGAGCTTGGCGGTGATGCGTCCGCTCACCACGAAGTCCGTGGCGCGCATGATTTGTGCAAGCTGCTGGTTGCGAGTGCTGTTCATCTCCACGATGAGGGGCACGTCCGTGCCAATCTCGTCAGCGATATCGTTGAGCTGCAGCTGTAGCATGAGGGTCCGGGCGTCCGCCTCTTCGTCATCAAGCTCGGGATCCGCCAGGAGCAGGATGCCCGTGGGCCGCTCGGTAACGAGCGCCTCGAGCACCCTGCGCTTGTGGATCATGCACTCCCGCACGTCGAGGCTTATGGTATGCAGCTCGTCGTCGCTTGGCAGGGCATCACGGTCGATCTTGCCGGGCTCGGCAGCAATGACCACCTGCGAGCCTGGTGTGGCGTGGCTCTCCTCCTCCAGAAGAATCTGCTTGAGCATGTCGCTGAACCCAAGCACCAGCAGCGTATGCGGCTCTTCGCGCTCGTCGGGTTCGTATTGGAACCTGCTGGCGTCGGGCACGGCGGCTGGCTGCAGCGTGGTCTTCCCGTCATCGCGGGCAATGAGGATGAGCTCATCGCCTGCCTGTACGACTGCCTCGTCACTCGGGTTGAGGAGAACCTCGCCATCGCGCACCATGCCGATGGCGGTCGAATGGGGCAGCTGCAGGTTGACGGTCCCCAAACGCTGTCCTATGGCTTCGGCAACGCGCTCGACGTAGATCTCGTTACCCTTGAAGCTCAGCAGCTCTGCAAGTATGTCGGACATGCCGGGGTGGCGACCGCTCTGCACCATGAGGCGCGCGATGGTCTTCTGGAAGTTGAGGATTTCCGCCCTGTCACCACCGGCAATGCTTGCGGGGTGGAGCACGTCGCGATCTCGAATCACCGCCGTGATGTAGGCGTCGGCATTGCCCGACTCTTCCAGCACGGTCTTGCAGGCAAGGACGGTCTTCACCGTCATGAAGTCATCGCTCAGGTTGACGATGATCGACTTGGCCGTATCGAGAGAACAGATGCCAAGGCTCTTGACACTGTCGGGGCGGCCGCTGCGGCAGATGACGCGCATGCCCCTCAAGTCATCAACGCGTTCGCGTATGACTTCCTCCATATCGGTCTTGTCATGCTCTGCCAGGATGACCACGGCGGCACCCTTCTGGTTCTCGTTGGCGTGCGCCAACTCCTCGACGATGTTGGTGACCTCCTCGTCGAAGCCGATGATTACCACATGGTCCTTCTCGATGACCAGCGAATGGCCCTCCTGCAGGCTCGCGAACTTGTCCTTGATGGCATTGGAGATGGTGCCAATGAGGAAGCTCGTGATGAAGATGCCCACTAGCGTGACGATTGTCATCACAACCAGGTATGCGATGGTGCCTTCCTCCTTGGCAAGTACGCCCGTATTGAGCGCATGCATGAGCGTGAACCAGATGGAGGAGCCCGGCGACTCGGAGCCCTTTCCATCAGCTCCGCCAAGCGCCACGCTCAGCAGTCCTCCTGTCACGGAGACGACTGCGGTGATGATGCCAAGGAGCAGCAGTAGTGACGGAGTCCCCTTGGACATGAGATTGTCGAACCAATAGCGAAACCTCTGCCTGCCGGTAACCTTGCGCATGAGGGCTCCTCCCAGAGTCTCCAACAGTTGTGGCCATTGTATTTTGGGGGCCGTGGGCACGCGTAAGGGAAGGACAAGGGATTGCCGGATTAGTGAAAGAACCGGGTAATATGCCTGTTCATATGATGTGTTTGGTTAAAAAAGTTGGCACGGTTGCACAGGGGTGCACTCCCGTTTACGTCGCCCGGCCCACCATCTGTCGGGCGTGGAGAGCGCTGCCCCACACCTTGGACGAGCACCGATATGGCCATCATCACCCATAGACGCACTTGGGGGCAAAGCCAGAGCGCGAGCGCATGCGACCGTTGCGGATCCGTAGCCTGGGGCTTAGTGCACACTTTGACGAGTGCAGGATATTGGACCGACATTGACCGCAAGATATGCTAAAGTAACTACGCTGTTTTTCAGCACGCGGGTGTAGTTCAATGGCAGAACTTCAGCCTTCCAAGCTGACCACGCGGGTTCGATTCCCGTCACCCGCTCCATAAAATCCAAGGGCCCCCGCCAAGGGGGCCCTTCGTGTTGCCGGGGCTCGCGCGGAATCGAACCCGCGAGGGCGCGACAGGCCGGTGGCCTGTCGCGGGCCGAGGAGCGCTGCGACGAGGCCTGGGAGCGTTGCCGCGGGCAACGCGGCGATTCCCGTCACCCGCTCCATGGGATCCAAGGTGGAAGCCCCTGTCTTCGGACGGGGCCTCGCTGCTTTCGGGCGGGAGGATCTGTTGGAGGAATTCTGTCCTGATGAAGCGCCAAGCTCGAATCTCCCCGTCGATGATGCTGTCATGTCGGTGCGATGGGACGATGCGCGACGCCTTTTGCCATCTTGCTTCCCGTTCCCGTCGAAAGGGGGTTTAAGGTGATGATGCAGGCAGGCGCTGCGGGGAGGAAGGGCCATGGGAAGTCACTCGAGGCCAGACGGGTCGGGTTGGGAGGAGTTTCGCAGGATGATATCCGAGGCGTCCGAGGAGGCGGGCCTTCCCGTGTTCGTCGCCTATGCGTTCTACCCATTGTGGTGGCTCTGGGAGCACAAGGCGAAGGCTGGCGGGGCACTGCTTGCCCTGGTCGGGCTGACGCTCACGCTGTGGCTCGCCGTTGACGTGGTCAGATATGAAAAGGCCGAGCGCAAGGTAAGGGTAGATGCGACCCTGTCGAACAGCGTGGAGCACGAGCGCTACGATCGCACGGAAAAGACCCATGAAACCTACTATGTCAACACCTATCGACTCTACGTGGACGACGAGCCCCAGGAGTGGTCGGAGACGTCGGACAGTCCCGGTGACGAGGTGCGCCGCCTACGCCTGTACTGGGATGAGAGTGGGAAATGGCATCGTTTCGATCTCGGCCGTGGGGCACTTGCAGGTGTGGGAGCGCTGGTGCTGGGAGTGCTGCTGGTAGTGTTTGGTTGACGCAGCGTGAGGCGCAGCCTCTTGTCGGCTGGGTGTGTGCCTACCGGCAAAGAGCCGGAAGCTCGGTTCATAGCCACCTCACAGTATCGACAGCAGGAGGAGAATCACTCCCAGTGCCAAGCTGCCAATCCCGTATTTCTTCGAGGACGCATCACGAGAGGCGATGGAAGCCAGGAACTCGTCTTTGGAGATCACACCCTGCTGGACCTGCTCCGATTCTCTCACCAGGTCCTCGTCCTCCAACACCAGCTCGTCTCCTCGCTGCCTGCCGATGATGGTCACGGCCTCCGCACTCTCCAGCGTCTGATAGTCGAAGTGCACATGCACATCCCCGACTTCGTCACCGCTCGACAGCATCCCATACCCGTATTCGCCCATCACGGGTTGGAGGTCGATTTCGCTCCGAATGATGTAGTGCTCGCAGGCCTCTCCCAACTCCTCCGGCGTGAACCTGCCGTTTGCCAGCGTGATGTAGTAAGAGACATCGGCGGGGCTGATTCGAAAGCCGGAGAGAAGCAGGTCGCTTGAGGCGTGGTACGAGTCCATGTTCAGTGGCGCGGGATTCTCATGGCGCGCGGTGCCGGTGACAACCGCGTCACGCTCGTGGTTTGCGATGATCCAGTCCTCCACGACGTAATACCTGGTTTCCTTCTTGTCATCGGCCTCCGAGACCTTGTCATCGCCCTTGTCGACTACCACCTCCGCCTTCTCCTTCACGTAGACCTTCTGGTAGGGAACCCTGCTGTAAAACACGGCGTTTTCGACCTGCAGGTTTGCCTCCTCGTCGATGAGGACACCCCCATCCGCCAGCTGTGGCGTTCCCGAGACGATGACGAGCCTGCCCTCGTTTTCTGGTAGGACATCCGTCGCTTCCACCAGCTCGTCGGCAAGGTTGTCGGCACGTCCCTGGTTGTTGGCCAGCAGAACCGCGGCGCCAAAGGCTAGGGCAACCAGACTGGCGATGAGCAACACTAGTCTCTTGTTCATTCCCACCACTCCTAGCAGGCATTGACCCTTCTCAGCCATGCCACAATTATCAAGCCGAGCCATTCACTCACAAGCCCCAAGGAAATGGCGAGTCGACGAACGTAACCTTGCACTGGTCGTATGTCGAGTGGGGTGAGCGCTGTCAGGGGGTTGCAGACAGTGCTCGAGTGCCATCCATCTCCGCTTGCGTCCCTGTGACGGGGATGGGTCCCAGTCACAGGGACATCGGTGCTTCTTCACTGCCTGTTCGCAGCTTGCCCTCAAGGTGATGGGCGTGCTGGCGACATATGGTTACCCTTGGCCGTCGAGCCCGAATTCCACCAAGAGCTCCTCGAGCAGCCGCTCATCGAGCAGGGCACGCGACAGCTCTTCGGAGCGACCGTGCTCCACCAGCCGGCCTGCAAGCTCCTGAAGACGCTCACGCTCCTGCGTCCTTCCGGCCGCGAGGCCCGTCCTCTCTCCGTCCTCGAAGCCGCGCTCTACTCCCTGGTGGTACCACATCTCTTCAAGTCCCTTGCTCACGTTGCTCATCTCAACCACCTCGTCGGAGAGTCGTTCGGACATGGCGATGCCAAACTCGTCGCTGATGATGGCCTTGCGTTCATCAGCGCCCCTTTCGGAGGCGATGAGGGTCCCCAGCAGGCGTAGCAGCCCGTCGCCCTTCTCCTGACGGTCGCCGTCGGGACACGCGAGGACTATCTCGATCAAATCATACTCCGCCGGGTCGAGAATCGCGTTCCCAACGAGAACCTGCTTGGTCATCGAGATGCGTGTGATGGTGTTGCGGTAGTTCATCGGCGGATTGGGACAGATCCAGATGGAGCATACCTTCTGGAGCTTTTCGTAGTGTGCGTGAGTGAACACCCTCCCGTACTGCGACGAGATCATGCGTCCGCAGTAGTAGGTCGCCCTCTTGAGCAGGGGGTTTCCCGGATAGAAGTCGCCCTGAGCCTCCACGTTGACAATCATGCCCACGGATTGTCCTGTGCCAGGCACTAGCGCACGGAACCTGATGTCATACCAGATGGTTCCCTCGTCGAGAGGCGAGTCCTCCGTGCCGAGCCCAGTGACGAGTGCGGCATCATCTGCATGTACGGGGGTCGCTCCCACCTCGGGGTCGCCATCGATGTACGCGGTGGCTATCTCGGAAGGCGATACTTCCTTGAACTCGTCGAGGCACTCGTGCAGAATCCACCCCAGCACCTCCTTCTCGGACAACAACCGCTTGCATGCGCGGTCATAACGGTCCCGGTGCTTACGCAGCTCACTGGCGCTGATACCCATCGACAGGCTTGTTTGATGCAACATGGTTCCCATGAATGCTCCCCTCGGCGTGCGTTCTTGATTTGTGTGAAGCCAACAGCTTGGAAGGTGGGCATCGAAAAGCCCATGAAGGGTCTATGGCCAGGGCATGGGTACGCCTCCCAACGTTTCGAAGGAATGAAGTGCGGAATATACGCAGGTCATTACGAGAACGCGCCCGGCCTATAGTGCCGGTCACAGCGAACTCTCCAAGAAATCGCCCTGGGGGTGGCAATGGCATCTCGCCATGGCGTACCTAAACGGACATGTCCTGCTGGCAGCCTTGGACACGAGTACTATAATAGCGCGCTTTCGGGCCATGTCAAGAACAATTGTTCTAGTTTTGGCCCGTCAGTTCATTCGTCCCTGGTTGGCGGCAGGAACGTGTCGACAGACCCGCAATCGGAAAGGCAGGCCCATGGAGTTCATCGCAAAAGACGACATCGTGTCGCTCTCGAACCCTGGCGTGACCTCGCGTCAGCTGCTCAGCCCGAAGAGTTCGACGAGCCGTCGGGTAACCATCACCGAGGTGCATGTGGAATGTGGCGCGATCCAGCCCCGACACCATCACGAGACGTCCGAGCAGATCTGGTATGCGCTCAGCGGTGCCAGCAGACTCCTCCTTGCCGACAATCGGGAGCTCCCGTTCTCCGCAGGTGACGTCGTGAGATTCGAGGATGGTGACACGCATGGACTGCGCAACGACGGCGATGGGGAGTTCGTCTACCTGTCGGTGACCGCTCCTCCGATCGACTTCGGCTATGCGTATGCACAGTCTAGCGACACAAGGAAAACCCACTGACGGGCCCTGCGCGGTGGTGTGCCACCGCCCGAATCCCGCCAGTGGGTGTCAGAACCTGATGGGGGAGGCGTCAACCTCGACAGTGCCTATCCCCGCTTGCTTTCTCCCATCCAGGTGCGCAGCTTTGCGTTGAACTCCTTGAAGACGCCCTTGGGGCTCACCTCGTCGAGCAGCTCGGCCATCTTCAGTACCTGCTCGTCGGAGAGATCCCTGTTGCCCGTGATGGCGCGGAACCTGTTGCCGACGACAAAGAGGCGGATCTGGTCCTCCGAATCGCCTGCCACGAGCATGCGCTGCACCATCTCGCTGTCATGTGCAAGCTGGATGAGCTCCTTGTTGAGCAGGTCGTATGACAGCCTGCCCTTCTTGTCGGTGTAAGCGTCCACGATGGCCTGATACTCTGCGCTGTCAACGACCACCTCGGCTTCGGGAACGGCCTCCTCGGGGCCCTCCGCCTCGTCAATGACCTCTACCTGCTGCAGGTCTTGCGCCACGATGCGGGGCTTGCCCTGCTTGCGATAGGGCATTCCCGCCGTCAGCTCGATGGCCTCGGCGAAGGCTTCGATCGGGTAGACGTCGCTGGGGGTGTTGGCCGCCAGGATAGGCTCTCCCGACGTCTTGCTGATGGATGCGACGCCCGGCTGGGTCTGGTCGGCGCGCACAATCACGATGCCCGAACCTCCCGAAGCAAGCTTCTGTCGGTAGGCAAGCGCCGGCACGACGCTAAGGGTAACCGTATTCGTGCGAATCATGGTTGGACTCCCTTCTCGCGAAGCCAAAAAGTTGAATTGATGATACATAGCCACGAGTGCCTGCCAGTGTTGTGCAAGTGCCTATCCCGCATTCGCATTGCATACATCGGGGAACAGACCATGGTCACCCAGTTCGACCATCTGGGACGGTTCTCCTTGGTCGAAACGTTATAGATGACTCGACCGTAGAGAACCGTCCCCGATGGTCGAACCAGGTGGTCGAACATCGGGGAACTGACCCAGATGGTCGGGCCTTTCGACCGTGGAGAACCGTCCCAGATGGTCGAACGGGCGGCGGGCGGACCATGGGTTGGTCCGCCCGCGTCATGCACGATGAGTACTGCCGAAAACCCTGCCGCTACGCGCCGCGCGCCTCGCTGATGATCTTCTGGTACTCGAAGAAGGAGTCCTTGCGCACGCGGTGCAGGTCGCCCGTGCCGTCGTCGTGCTTGTCGACGTAGATGAAGCCGTAGCGCTTGCGCATCTCGCCGGTGCCGGCGGAGACCACGTCGATCGGTCCCCACCAGGTGTAGCCGATGAGGTCGACGCCGTCGTCGATGGCCTGGCCCATGGTCTCCACGTGCGCCTTGAGGTAGTCTGAGCGATAGCTGTCATGGATGCGCTCGATGCCGTCCTCGACGACGACCTCGTCCAGCGCGCCAAAGCCGTTCTCGACCACCATCAGTGGGATCTCGTAGCGGTCGTAGATCTCGTTGAGGGTCCAGCGCAGTCCGATCGGGTCGATCTGCCAGCCCCAGTCACTCGCCTTGAGGTAGGGGTTCTTGCCGCCCATCGACATGTTGCCCTCGGTCTGTTCCACGTCGGTGTGGGTGGTGACGGTGTTGGACATGTAGTAGCTGAAGCTGTAGAAGTCCACCTTGCCCTCTGCGAGCAGCTCGAGGTCACCGTCTTGGATGTCGGGCTCGGCGCCCCACTCGCGCCAGAAGGCCTTCGCATAGGCGGGATACTTGCCGCGAACCTGCACGTCGGAGGCGTACCAGTTGTGCTGGCGCATGTGCTTCTGGTTTTCCAGCACGTCTGCCGGGTCGCACGTGTAGGGATAGGAGGTCAGGAACGCGTCCATGTTGCCCATCTTGAGGTCAGGATAGTTCTCATGGACGTACTTGACGATCTTTGCGGCTGCGACGAACTGGTAGTGCAGCGCGTTCAGGCGCATCTGCGGGGTGGTGTGGATCTCGTCGCGCCTGCCCGTGAATCCCTGCAGCATGCTGGTGGACAGCATCGTTCCGCGGTCGGACCAGCCGAGGTTGTTCTCGTTGAAGGTCAGCCAGTACTTGACGCGATCGTGGTAGCGGTCGATGACGGTCTTGGCGTAGGTGAAGAAGAAGTCGACGAGGTCGCGGCTCGCCCAGCCGTTGTAGCGCTCCACCAGGCTGTAGGGGAGTTCGTAGTGCGAAAGGGTCACGAGCGGCTGGATGCCGTGCCCGACGCAGCAGTCGAAGACCTTGTCATAGAACGCCAGGCCTGCCTCGAGCGGCTCTGCGTCGTCGCCGTTGGGATAGATGCGGCTCCAGTTGATGGACATGCGAAACACGTTCCAGCCCATCTCGGCGAACAAGGCGATGTCCTCCTCGTAGTGATGGTAGAAGTCGGTCGCCTCCCAGCTGGGATAGATGGCGTCAGGGTCGAACTCGATGTCGACCTGACGCGGTATGCCGTGAATGCCGTCGCCGCCACGCAGGTGGTCGTCTATCGAGGCACCCTTGCCGTCCACGTCCCAGGCACCCTCGTACTGGTTGGCCGCCGTCGCGCCGCCCCATAGGAAGTCCTTCGGAAATGACATCGTTCCCTCCTCAGTCCACGTGTGCGCCACATGCGCACACCTTGTACCGTAGGCCAGCGTCTCGCAACCCGTCCGGTGAAATAGGCTGGTGGTAGGAAGCTGGGAGCGTCTTTGGCGGGCGTGCATCGCTTGGTCGCCCCTGGCCTGCCCGGCTCCGCTGCAATGGATGATTGCGGCGTCCGTCCGACACTAACGCCCCATGCGGGCCGTCTTGTGCCATCCTATGCATCGTATGCCTGCATCGAACCGCATCGGAGGCCGTCGTGGATTTCAAGGTTCAGCGTAACGACATAACAAACATGGATGTCGATGCCATCGTGCTGCCCGCCAACACGAGGCTGGCGGAGGGATCGGGCTCGTCGACCATCATATTCGGCAAGGCGGGACGCAGCGCACTGAAGAGGGAGCTCTCGTACTACGGTCGTGTCGAGGTCGGCAAGGCGGTCATCACCAATGGGTACAACCTGCCATCCAAGTACATCATCCACGCGGTGGTTCCCAGGTGGCATGGGGGCAGGCGCCACGAGTACGAGCTGCTCTGCAAGGCGTACCTCTCCACGCTTTGCCTGGCCGACCAGCAGAGATGCAAGTCCATCGCCATACCGCTGCTGTCGTCGGGCCGAAACGGCTTCGACCTCGACACCGCCATCGAGGTCGCGATCTTCTCCATCTGGTCGTTCGAGCCCACCTACGACCTCACCGACGTGACGCTGGTCGTGTTCGACTCGAGGGCGACCTTCCGCATGGTCTCGCTCGACTTCGAGGTCGAGGAGGTCATCGACCAGGCCTACGTCAATGCCCAGCGTGACTTCAAGAAGCCGCTCATCGCGCGCAAGGTCGAGGACGGGCTGCATATGGCCGGCGGTGGCGCGCAGGTGGCAGGTCAGGTCGCGTACGAGGTGCTCATGGCCGCGAGCAACCTCGTCAACAACAACCCCACCCTGCAGCAGACGATTGCGGTGGCGGCCGTCCAGGTGGTCGCCTTGGCGCTCAACGGCGGCAAGCCCGACAGCAAGACGATGATTGGCCTACTGTCGAAGACGGCAGTCAAGCTGCTGGGATTCTAGGCAGCTGGCCGAGGCCGGCTGGATGGGCACGAGAAGGCTCGCCCGCAGGCTGGGCCTTCGTCATTCCGTTGTGGACCGGCGCACTGCCGCCTGCTTCCAGCTGGCGTTGACCTCGTGGGTGCAGTCCGCCAGGTAGCCCCTCTCCGAGATGGCGCACATCACGGCGTCCATGGAGCGTGCCGCGTACTCGATGTCGCTGATGAAGACGCGCACCGAGGCGCTGGTGCCGAAGGCTGACGATCCGAGGAACAGGACCTGGGGCGGGTACCCAGGTGCGATCCAGCCATGCTTGGTCAGCGTGTGCGCGGCCAGCGTCTCGATGTCGGTCTTCACAAGCTGCAGGTTGACCCCGGGGGCGATGTCGCAATCGAACATGTGGCGATAGGCCATCTTGCCCTGCAGGCGCATGAAGGTGTCGCCGATGAGCTTCGAGTTGGGGACGACGTGGCTGATGCCGTCGCGGTCGCGCAGGGTGATCTGGTGCCAGTTGATGTCCATGACCTCGCCGCGATGCTCGCCCATGATCACCTGGTCACCGACGGAGACGATGTCGCCCGCCACGATGAGGATGCCTGCGACCACGCTCTTGATGAGGTCCTGCAGCCCGAGGGACACGACCAGCGTGGTCACGCCGAGCGCCGACATCACGCCGCTCATCTCCACGTGGAAGAGGTTCTCGGCGAGGAAGAAGACGACGATGGCCACGATGACGGTGCGCACAAGGTTGACAAGCAGCGATATCTCGCCCACGCCGGATCCCGCGAGGCGCTGGCGCAGTATCTCGGTCAGCTTGTGGTTGGCGAGCAGGGCAAAGCTGAGGGTCATGGAGACGACGAGCAGGGCGATGGGCAGCTCGCCATACTCCTGGGCGAGGGAGTCGAAGAACGCAAGGTTTGCGACGAGTGGGCCCATGGTCCCCTCCGAACGTCCGCTGTCGTGTGCTGTCCGCCGGGTGCAGCTCCTAGGGTATCCGTTCTCACCGCGGGCATCTCGTGCGGATGTCGCCAACCTCTCAAGTGGTAGGCATTCGGGTGCGCAGGCACCGAACGTGTGCTATAGTCCTTCATCGCAACAGAATGCGGGACACAGGTGTTACTTGATAACCACCTCTAAAAAACAAGGAGACCCTGCCATGAAGAAGGCATCTTCCGAGTTCGGCGCGAGGTTCGCCGACATTCATCCCCTCATCCTCACGTTTGCGGTGCTCTCCACGGTCGGCATGAACCTGCTGGCCAACAAGAGCATCGACACGGGCCTCAGCTGGCTGGCCCTGGACTGCGGCATCCTGTTCTCCTGGCTGGCGTTCCTTTCGATGGACGTGGCCACGCACTGCTATGGGCCGCGCGTCGCAACGCAGATGTCGCTCGTTGCCCTGGCGCTCAACCTGATGATGGTGGCGGTGTTCTTCGTCGCCAGCATCGTGCCCGGCGTGTGGGGGGAGAGCTTCGTCGACGGCAGCGAGGCCATCATCAACCAGGCCCTGGACAACACCTTCGGTGGCACCTGGTTCATCATCCTCGGCAGCTCCATCGCCTACGCCGTCTCCGCCGTGCTCAACAACTTCCTCAACTGGGCGATTGGCGAGCGACTGGGCGAGGGCGGTTTTGGGGTCTTCGCCGCGCGCAGCTACGTCTCGACCTTCCTTGCCCAGTTTGCGGACAACATCACCTTCGCCCTGCTGGTGAGCAGGACGTTCTTCGGCTGGACGCTGTTGCAGTGCGTCACTTGCGCCATCACCGGCGCGGTCCTCGAGCTGCTGTTCGAGGTCTTCTTCTCGCCGGTGGGCTACCGCATCTCGCAGGGCATCAAGGCCGACCGTGCCCGTGTCGGCGAGGCGGCGTACTCGCTATGAGCGTCCTCGTCACGGGCACTAGCAGCGGCATCGGCCAGGCGATAGCGCAGAGGTTCCTCGATGCGGGCTACGAGGTCCATGGGCTGGACGTCGCGCCGGCGACCATCGCCCATCCGCTCTACACGCATTGGCAGGGCGACATCCGTGACGAGGTCCCGGCGGGCCTGCCCGAGGATCACGAGATCCTCGTCAACAACGCGGGGACGCTGGAGGAGTCCGACGCCATCGACGTCAACCTCGTGGGCACCATCCGCTTCGCCGAGCGGTTCGTGGACAGCCCCGCGCTGCGCTCGATTCTCTTCATCGCCTCGGCCTCGGCGCGCAACGGGGCGGAGTTTCCCCAGTACGTGGCCAGCAAGGCGGGCATCGTAGGATATATGAAGAACCTGGCCTTGGCAGTGGCCCCGCGCGGCATCACCTGCAACAGCATCTCTCCGGGCGGCGTCATCACGCCTGCAAACGACCACATCCTGCAGGACGAGGGCCTGTACGCGCAGGTGCTGGGGGAGACGCTGCTGGGCAAGTGGGCGCTTGCCGAGGAGGTTGCCGACCTGGCCTTCTTCCTCACGGTGGCCAATCGCTCCATCACGGGCGAGGACATCCTGATGGACAACGGGGAGATGCTCAAGTCCAACTTCGTCTGGTAGGTGGCTTAGTCGGGAGTGGTGCGCGTGGCGTGTCCCTCCCTCATGAGTGCCTGCCCAGGTGCCGCTTCCGGCAACGGAGGGCCCTCTCGATGATGAGGCGTGCAACGGGAAAGGGTGCCGGTGGTACGCTGTACCCACGAGGCAACAGCCCGCCGTGGCCATTCGCACTCGGGCGAAACGCCGGGCGGGTAGGGCATGAGGGGGCGACCATGGGACTCGAGAACCTGCTCTTTGGCAACTCGCGTGGTGACTTCAAGGTCGACAAGCGCCTGCAGGGCCTGTTTGTCAGTGCGCTCAACGAGGCGGGGTTCGACGAGTTCGGCTTCTGCAAGACATGGAGGAGCGACACGCCTGCGCCGACACCATACAACGAGCAGGCGACGGCCACGCACCATTTCGTCATCCAGCCCTACGTCTGGGACAACCTGGAGCAGGCGGCCATGGTCCCCAACTTCCTCGACCGCACGACGGGCCTGAAGCTGCGCTGGTACGAGTATCCCCTGCGTGACGCCTATGCCAACTACGACCTCACCGAGGAGATGCTCATCCCCATCCTCGAGCGCCTGATCGAGGAGTGCCGCGAGCATGGCGCGACGCCCTATCGCGGGGAGGGTGGTTCGTGAGCGCCACACGTCTGGGAAGAACCCTGGTCATCGCAAACCCCGCCTCGCACAGCGGCAGGGGTGCCTCCGGTGCGGAGGTCGTCCGCCGGGTGCTGAGCTCCTACGGCTCGGCAACCGAGGGCTTTGACCTGTGGCTGACAGAGGCGCCGGGGCAGGCCCAGACGATGGCTGCCCAGGCAGGCGCCTACGACACCGTCATCTGTCTGGGCGGGGACGGGGCCATCCACGAGGTCGTCAACGGCCTGATGTCGTTGGCCGACGACGAGCGGCCGTGCCTTGGGGTCATCCCCCTGGGGTCGGGCAACGACTTCGCGCGCACGCTGGGGCTCTCCCTCAACGACCCGGAGGCCTCGCTGGCACAGCTCCTGACTGGAACGAGACGCCGCATCGACATCGGCCACGTGACCAGCGACACCTGCCCCGAGGGGACCTACTTTGCCGAGACCCTCTCCTTTGGGCTTGATGCCGCCATCGCGATGGACACCACGACGCGTCGCGCCGAGGGTACGCGCCAGCAGGGTGCGGGACTGTTCGTCACCTCCAGCCTGAGGCTGCTCGTCAAGGCCCGCGAGACCCTCTCCTGCACCGTCAGCATCGATGGGGGAGGGGAACGGCATCTGGACGCCCTCCTCTGCGCGGTCCAGAACGGCCCGACCTATGGCGGCGGCTTCCGGATCTGCCCGGATGCCGTGCCCGATGACGGCCTGCTGGACCTGTGCTACAACACGCGGCGGCTCTGGCTGCCCCACCTGCTGTTCCTGTTCGGCCTGTCCCGATTCGGCCTGCATGTGCGCTCGAAGGCGGCGCAGATCCGTCGCGGCAAGGAGCTCGTCATCGACTTCGATGGCAAGGAGCCTCCCTGCCAGGTGGACGGGGAGCCGATGCATGGCACGAGGTATCGCGTCGAGGTGGCCGACGGCGCCCTGTGCGTGCTGGTGCCGAAGGCCTGTCCCTGGTGAGGCAAGGCCACGAGCGGGTGCGACGCCAGCCGAAGGCACACCGTCGCGAGGCTCGCCGCCCTCGTCAGGCCTGCCTGCAGCTTGGCGCGTGACACGCGCAAATTCAAAAACGCCATCATCCGTTTCCAAATACGTCATAGGTCGTTGCAGGCTGGTATCGTGTTTGTTACGACGGGCCCTGCGAAACAAACACGATATTTTCTGCCTCTACCCTCGTCTGTGGTCGTTGAGGGATATGACTTTTTGAAGGGAGTAACCATGTCCTATTCGCAGCGCGTCATCGATGAGCTCAAGGAGCGTTACGCCGATCAGCCCGTCTTCATCCAGGCCGCCGAGGAGGTCCTCTCCACCCTGCAGCCTGCTCTGGATGCCCACCCCGAGTATGAGGAGGCCGGCCTGCTCGAGCGCCTCGTCGAGCCCGAGCGCACCATCATGTTCCGCGTCCCCTGGGTGGACGACGAGGGCAAGGTCCAGGTCAACCGCGGCTACCGTGTCGAGTACAACTCGGCCATCGGCCCCTACAAGGGCGGCCTGCGCTTCAACCCCACCGTCAACCTCGGCATGCTGAAGTTCCTGGGCTTCGAGCAGATCTTCAAGAACAGCCTGACCACCCTGCCCATGGGCGGCGGCAAGGGCGGCTCGGACTTCGACCCCAAGGGCAAGTCCAACAACGAGATCATGCACTTCTGCCAGAGCTTCATGACCGAGCTCTCCAAGTACATCGGCCCCGACACCGACGTTCCCGCTGGTGACCTGGGCGTCGGCGGCCGCGAGATCGGCTACATGTTCGGCCAGTACAAGCGCCTGCGCAACGAGTGGAGCGGCGTGCTGACGGGCAAGGGCCTCTCCTACGGCGGCTCGCTGGCCCGCACCGAGGCCACCGGCTATGGCCTGGTCTACTTCGTCCAGAACCTGCTGGAGGACCACGGCGACTCCTTCGAGGGCAAGACCGTCGTCGTTCACGGCTCCGGCAACGTCGCCATCTATGCGGTCCAGAAGGCCGAGCAGCTCGGTGCCAAGGTCGTCGCCTGCTCCGACACCAAGGGCTGGGTCTACGACGCCGAGGGCCTGGACGTCTCCGCCCTGGAGGCCATCTACGCCGCCAAGCGCTCCGGTCATGACAAGGGCGTCAGCCTGGCCATGTACACCGACTATCGTCCCAACGCCGAGTACCATGCCGAGGACGGCCGTGGCGTCTGGGGTGTCCCCTGCGACATCGCGCTGCCCTGCGCCCGCGAGAACACGCTGCTGCTCGAGGATGCCCAGAAGCTCGTGGCCAACGGCTGCAAGGTCGTCGGCGAGGGTGCCAACATGCCCACCACCACCGAGGCTACCGAGTACCTCCTCGAGAACGGCATCGCCTTCTGTCCCGGCAAGGCTGCCAACGCTGGTGGAGTCGCCACCTCCGGCCTCGAGATGAGCCAGAACGCCGGCCACATCTCCTGGACCTTCGAGGAGGTCGACGAGAAGCTGAAGGGCATCATGGCCTCCATCTACCGCAGCGCTGCCGACGCCGCCAAGGAGTACGGCCATGAGGGCAACCTGGTCTTCGGCGCCAACATCGCCGGCTTCCTGAAGGTCGCCGACGCCATGATGGCCCAGGGCATCGTGTAGTGGCAGAAGCCTGACGGTTGCGTTTCCCGTCTAACGGACGGTTCCCGCGGGAGCCTCGGAGCAATCCGGGGCTCCCTTTCTGTGGCCGCCCGGTCCGCCATCGGAGACGGATGGGACCACACGTCGCAGACGGGCCGGCGAATGAGCTGCCTCGCGTGCCCGACGCCCTCTCAGGCCACATGACGAGTCATACCGTCCACCTACACGGGGCCTCCTTTCGCGATGCGGCTTGCTACCATGGAAACGATTCCACATCCACCGATCTGAGGAGCGGACGATGATCAAGCTCGTGCTTACCGATATGGACAACACGCTCGTCGCCTATGAGATTCCGGCGAGCCAGCGCGCCATCGAGGGCGTGCACAAACTGCTCGACAAGGGCGTGCTGTTCGGGCCCGCCTCCGGCCGAGACTACGACTCGGTGCTCATCTCCTTCCGCGGCGACACCGACTGCGTGAGGACCGCCCTGTTCTCCAACGGCAAGCGCATCTTCGTCGATGGCACCCTGATGAACCAGACCGGCGTCGATCGCGACTCCATGGTCAGGATGGCCAAGATGGTCTACGACCTGCCCGGCGTCTATGTCTCCGGCCGTGGCGAGGGCGGTGGCTTCGTGACCGGTTCCACGATGCCCAGCCTGCTGGGCACCACATGGGGCGGTCGTCGTGCAAGCGAGCTGGTCGAGCCCGACCAGATTCCCCATTGGACCATCGTGACGGCAGGCCTCCACTTCGAGGAGGGTTCCGAGATGATCGACAACGTGGAGTGGGGCGAGAAGATTCGCAAGGCCTGCCCCAAGCTGGACCTGCTCTCGCCGGGCAGCCGCATGTTCGACGTCGTGCCGCATGGCTGGTCCAAGGCGTCCGCCGTTCGCGTCATCCAGATCCTCATGGCCATCGACAAGGACGAGATCGTGGCCTTCGGCGATTCCGACAACGACCTCGAGATGCTGAAGGCCGTCGGCCATCCGGTCGCCGTCGCCAATGCCAACGAGAACGTCAAGGCGGTCGCTCGCCACTTCATCGGCTCCGTCGACGAGGATGCCGTCGGACAGGCCCTCAACGACCTCGCCGACCTGGGGGATGCGGCCTTTGACAAGTGGGATGCCGCCGCTCGCGAAAAGGGCTGGCTGAAGTAGACCCTTACCTTGCGCCGCGGCATCCGCTGTTGCCCGAGCCCCCTTCCTCGGACTTCGTCGCTGGCGCCTTCCTTCTCCGGCGCCCCTCCTTCGGGAGGGGCGCACCCTTTTTTCGACTGGGGAGAACCGTCCCAGATGGTCGAAAGGGACCCCGGACGTTTTTCCGGACCATCAGGCTATGCCGCGTAGCCCAAGTCGACGCGGTGCTGCCTGATGGTCTTCCATCCTAGCGCCT
>CACYWP010000014.1:82462-87057 GCA_902778135.1 uncultured Coriobacteriaceae bacterium | reverse complement strand
ACCAGGATGCGCCGGTCGTTGTCCAGCTTGCGGACGATGCGCGTGTCGGCCTGCTCCATGCGGGCCGCCAGCGCGTTCTCGCTCATCGCGTTGAGGAGCATCCGCAGGGCAGTGCCCGCGTCGTAGGAGCCGAAGACCGCGCCAGGGATCTCGAAGACCACGAGGTCCGGGTGGCGCTCCACCATCTCGTCGCGCCTCATGTGCACCTGCGGCGCCAGCATGACGGCCTCGTACTCGCCTGCCGCCTCGAGCGCCTGCACGATGGGCTTGGCCTCGAACTCGTAGTCCAGCGAGAGGGTGGCCGCGACCTCGGCGAGCTTCTTGGCAAAGAAGCTCGTGGTGAGGCCCGAGGTGCAGGAGAGCAGGATGCGCGTGGTCCGCCGCGCCGTGAGCTGCGAGAGCGTGTCGGTCAGCTCGTCGAAGAGCTGCTGGGCGTGGTCGAGGTCGTCCATCTCGAAGTGAAGGAAGAAGGTCGGGTTGTCCGGGTCGTCCGCCGGGATGATGTTGAGCTCCACGATCTCGGGCGCGCCGGGGTCGAGCTCGTAGAAGTTGACGTTTGCCGTGGCTCTCTCGGTGACGATCCGCACGTGCTCGTCGTCGGGGCTCTCCACCGTGCAGCCTGACACCGCGTGGGCGAGCAGCGCGGCGCGGGAGAGGATCCAGGAACGGAAGTCATCGGCAAGGCTGGTCATGGCATCTCCTTACGGTCAGGTTTACTCTCATTCTATTCAGCAAGCGACGAGCCGCCGGTGATGTATCCACCGATGGCCCGAGCAGGCGTTTGTTCTGGCTGCAGACCCTACTTTGCCGCGTCGATCTGGCCCTTGATGCGGTCGAGCAGGAACTGCACCGTGTCGAGGTTGTGGTGGTCCAGGATGATGGACTTGCCGCCGTCGAGCCCGCGGATCTGCTCGCGGTCCTCCTCGGTCAGCTCGAAGTCGAAGACGTCGAAGTTCTCGGCCATGCGGGCGGGCTTGCTGGACTTGGGGATGACGACGACGCCCTCGTCCATCAGGAAGCGCAGCGCGACCTGGCCGACTCCCTTGCCGTGCCTCTCGCCGATCTTGGCGAGCAGCGGGTTGGCGAAGAAGCCGTTGGCTCCCTCGGCGAAGGGGCCCCACGCCATGTGCTGCACGCCGAGCCTCTGCATCACGGCGTGCTCGGGCCTCTCCTGCCAGAAGACGTGGGTCTCCACCTGGTTGAGCATGGGCCTGACGTCGGCGAAGGCGCAGAGGTCCATGAGCTGCTTGCTGTCGAAGTTGGAGACGCCGATGGCACGGACCTTGCCCGCGGCGTAGGCCTCCTCGAGCGCGCGCCACGCGCCGTAGACGTCGTAGTAGCACTGGTGGAGCAGCATGAGGTCGAGGTACTCGAGGCCAAGGCGCGCGAGCGACTCGTCGATGGAGCGCCTCGCGTCCTCGTAGCGGTAGTTGGAGACCCAGATCTTGGAGACGACGAAGAGCTCGTCGCGCGGCACGCCGCTCCTGGCGATGGCGGCGCCGACGCCCTCCTCGTTGCCGTAGGACTGCGCGGTGTCGATGAGGCGGTAGCCGGCCCTGATTGCCTCGGAGACGCACTCCTCGGTCTCCGCGTTGCCGATCTGGAAGACGCCGTAGCCGAGCATGGGCATCCTGACGCCGTTCGAGAGGGTGGTGTACTCCATGGTGCGCTCCTTCTGTGCGAGGCCTATCCGTTGATACCATCATCCGCCTGCGCTGCGACTGCGTCCAATGCCCGCTCGTCAGACGAGCATGCGCCAGACGCATGCACGGGCGCCTAGGCAAGGAGGCACCGCCCCCCAAGCAGCCCGAGGACTCCCGAGCTTCGCTGCCAGACCGACCGCCCGCCGATTCGGCTCGCCCCTCCCCAGTGGGCGAGAATCACCCTTGTGACCGTTCGGGACAGCCTTTCGGGACAGCGTTGGATTTCGCGTATAATACAGCCGCTCTACCTGCGGCTCATTTACTTCTATGGGTAATGCTAATGCCCGGGCCTGGGTCGGTCGGGCACAGGTGCCCCTCTCAGCAAACGCGGCGTTGACGCCCATGTGAGTGAGCCCTACGCGCGCGAGAGCCGCGCAGCGGCTCCGCGTGTGAGCTAACGCGGCGTTGACCCCCATTGCGTCGACCTCACGCGCGCGAGAGCCGCGAAGCGGCTCCGCGTGTGATTCTGCCTCGCCGCAAGCTCCCGTCTCGGATGCCATTGCAGCGCAAGGGAAACGTGCCGCAATCGGCACATATGACATGGTGTCAGGGGAAAGATCCTTCACTCCGAGAGGAAGTTCCCGTGCATGCACACGCCTCGCCGCTGAGGATGGAGTCGAGCATCCTCAGCGGCGAGACTCTCCATGGAACTTAGTCTAGCGAGCCCTTCGCCCAACGATCCATGCTCGTTACAGCAGCCCGTTGCAGGACCTCATGAAGTCATCCATGAGCTTGAGCATGTAGGGAGTCCAGAACTCAGGACCACCATGGTCGGCACCCTGCAGCAGGTACATCGTCGCATCGTGTCCCGTCTCCTTGAGACGCCTGTACAGCACCTCGCTACAGCGGGCGTTCACGATGCGGTCCTTGGTGCCGTGGATAATCAGCATGGGCGGCATCTCGGTCTCCTCAAAGATGTTGCACTCCGCTGATATCTGGCACTGCACCTCGGGATGCTCGCGAAGGTCGAGCTTGGTAAGCCACCCTTCCGGGCTCTCCCTCTCGAGGTGGTGTGTGTTCGACGGGTTGGAGTCGTCGAACATCACCGTGACGCTGCCGAACTGGTCGATGATGCCGTTGACCTCCGCAGAGACAGACGGGTCGATCTTCTCGCTGTCGTCCTCATGCACCAGCGATGTGAACACCACCGTGTGGCCGCCTGACGAGCTGCCCATGAGCACGATCCTGTCAGGGTCGACGTGGTACTCGTCCGCATGCAGGCGCATGAAGCGGACGGCGTTCTTGACGTCGATGACCTGGGCAGGGAACGACGCATCGAACGACGAGCGGTACTCGACCACCACCGCCACGTAACCGAGGTCGGCCACACGGGCGGTACGGGGCACCTCGACGTGGATGTGCTGCGGAAACCAGCCGGACCCGGGCACGTAAAGAACGCAGGGGTACGTCCCGGCCGGGTTGTTGCGAGACTTGGGGACCAGAATCTGCAGATGCAGGTCCTTGCCGTCTCTCGTGTCGTAAACAACGTCGGCCTCATAGCGCGTATACACCTCGTCGCCTGTGGTCGAAATCACCGGTATCCCCTCGGCACGGAACTCTGGGAACTCCGCGTATCCCCACTCCTTGACTTCCATCGGTCTTCTTCCTCTCCTGTACTGTGATGCGGTGGCTGGGATTGCTCCTGGGCAGCTTCCTGCTCTTCCGCATGCAGCTTACCGCGTTTTGATTGTCTAGTCAATCTAAATCTTGTTTTATGATTTATCATTCATTCTTCACTCGACAGAGTGGCGCCCTCGTGCAAAAATGACACTCGCGTAAGAAGGGAGCGGAGAGTGAGCATATTCGACGACATGGACATGGCTTCGGCACAGTTCACCAAGACGGACCGCGTCGTATACGAGACCATCAGGAAGTTCCCGGACCTCTTCGTGCAGGGCAGCCTGGCAGCGATAGCCGAGGAGACGCATCTTTCCGCCCCCTCGCTCACCCGCTTTGCCAAGCGCGTCGGATACAAGGGCTTTTCCGAGTTTCAATACCAGTTTCGATCGGACCTGGAGGAACGAGACGAGAATCAGACGGGCTCGAAGTCGGATGCCTATGCGGAGCTGCTGCGCAAAGTAGAGCGGGGCGTTCCGGACGCGCTTCTATGCGACCTTGTGAGGCGCATGCGGGATGCCAGTACGGTCGTGGCGACCGGGGCCAGCCTCTCCCGCATCCCCGCATACCATCTGTTCGTCATGGCAGGCGCACTTCTGGGAAAGGGCCTATACCTCAACGCCGACGAGCTCACCAGCCACATCGGTTCCGACTGTGTTCTGTTCGTTTTCTCCGTCAACAGCGGATTCGTGTACCGCAAGATGCTGAGCAAGATTCGCGAGCAGAAGTGCCCGCCGTACGTGGTGCTCGTCACTATGAACCCACGCCACACGCTCGCAAAGCACGCGGACCAGGTGGTGGTCCTCCCGCGGCTCCTCTCAGGCGAGTCACTCGGCGTAGGGACAGCCGACTCCATGGCCTTCCTCATGTTCCTAGAACTGCTTAGTGGCCACCTTGAAAGCTGATCCTCGCCGGCAACGAAGCCGAAGAGGCTAAAGGTCGGTGGCAACGCTGATGCGCTTTTTGACCGCTCGCCGATTCGCCGTCCCCTTGACAAGAGGGCCGCTTTGCCGGCTGGACCGATTTTGGGAATCGGCTGGACTGCGCATGAAAACAGCCGCTCTACATGCGGCTGCATTACCTTCTCGGGTATTCTGCATTACCCAGATCAGGGCATAAGGGTCGGCACCGCAATTGATGCTCTCTCAGCCAACGCGGCGTTGACGTCCACGTGAGTCAACCCCACGCGCGCGAGAGCCGCGGAGCGGCTCCGCGTGTGAGCCAACGCGGCGTTGACGTCCACGTGAGTCAACCCCACGCGCGCGAGAGACGCGC
>CACYWP010000014.1:0-82453 GCA_902778135.1 uncultured Coriobacteriaceae bacterium | reverse complement strand
CCGCGTGTGAGCCAACGCGGCGTTGACGTCCACGTGAGTCAACCCCACGCGCGCGAGAGACGCGCAGCGGCTCCGCGTGTGAGCCAACGCGGCGTTGACGTCCACGTGAGTCAACCCCACGCGCGCGAGAGACGCGCAGCGGCTCCGCGTGTGACACGGCGTGTGCCAGCTCCCCCACCTAGTTGTAATGGCAGAGCAATGCTTTGTTGGTGTTCGGCGCAGATACTCCGCCCCTTCCCCGTCCTTGCGTATGGGCGGCGATCTACATCCGCTCGCATGAGAACGACACCGCACGGCCTCTTTGACACCCGTGCGGAAAGTTGCTAGCTTCATATCTATCGGAACGTTTCAGGGACCTGCCGGACCTTCTCGTCCGCCGGCTAGGGTTACGCCAAGACGAGGCGCACCTCGTCCGCACAGCATGTCGGGGTTGCGCAAGCCACGACGACGAGGAGGTCCTCACATGCCGAACGCCAACGACGCGACCACCACCTTCCCCGAGGGCTTCCTCTGGGGCGGGGCCACCGCCGCCAACCAGTACGAGGGCGGCTGGGACGAGGGAGGCAAGGGCCCCTCGGTCACCGACATGATCACGGGCGGGTCAGTGAGCGAGCCGCGCCGCATCACCAGCACCGTGCGCGACGACATCTGGTACCCCAGCCACGAGGCCGTGGACTTCTACCACCACTGGCGCGAGGACATCGAGCTCTTTTCCGAGATGGGCTTCAAGTGCTACCGCATGAGCGTGCAGTGGGCGCGCATCTTCCCCAACGGCGACGATTCCGCTCCCAGCCGGGCAGGGCTCGACTTCTACCGCGGCGTGTTCGAGCTCTGCCGCGAACGCGGCATCGAGCCCATGGTGACCATCAGCCACTACGAGCTGCCCTACGCGCTCGCCCGGCGCGGTGGCTGGGCCAACCGCGACCTCGTCGGCCTCTTCGTGCGCTACTGCAAGACGCTCTTCACCGAGTATCGGGGCCTCGTGCGCTACTGGCTCACCTTCAACGAGATCAACTGCGCCCTGGTGGAGGGCGCCTTCGGCAACGTGATGAGCCTGGGCATCCTCCCCGACGGCGACGACGTGCCGCTGGCCGTGGGCGAGCCGGTCGCCTGGGACGTCCCCCAGCGCCGCTACGAGGCCCTTCACAACCAGTTCGTCGCCAGCGCCAAGGCAGTCACCCTCGCACACGAGATAGACCCCGCCAACAAGGTGGGCTGCATGGTGGCGAGCGCCGCGACCTACCCCTACTCCTGCGACCCCGACGACGTGCTCGAGGCGCAGGCCGCCAACCGCCGGGCCAACTGGTACTGCTGCGACGTGCAGGTGCGCGGCGCCTACCCCGCCTGGGCCCCCGCCTTCTGGCGCGGCGAGGGCGTGTGGCTCGACGTCTCGGACGAGGACGCCGCAATCATGGCAGCCGGCAAGGTGGACTTCATATCCTTCTCCTACTACTCCAGCGCGGCGGCCTCCGCGCGCGACCTCGAGCCCGCGACCGGCAACCTCTTCGGCGGCGTCAACAACCCCCACCTGCAGAAGAGCGCGTGGGGATGGGCCGTCGACCCCAAGGGGCTGCGATGGTTCCTGAACGAGGCGTACGACCGCTACCAGGTGCCGCTCATGATCGTGGAGAACGGCCTGGGCGCCGCGGACGTCGTGGAGGACGACGGCTCGATCCACGACGACTACCGCATCGACTACCTGCGGAGCCACCTGGAGCAGCTGCGGATGGCCATAGAAGACGGCGTGGACGTGATGGGCTACACCTGGTGGGGCTGCGTCGACATCGTGTCCAACTCCTCCGGCGAGATGCGAAAGCGCTACGGCTTCGTGTACGTGGACAAGCAGGACGGAGGCGCGGGCACCCTCGCCCGCAGCCGCAAGGACTCGTTCGCGTACTACGCCAAGGTCATCGCGTCCAACGGGGCCGACATCTAGGACTTCTGGCCAACGGGTGTAATGTGCTTGGGGCTGTGGCACCTGACAGCCGGCACGAATGTGGCACGAATCGTGTGACAATGGCAACCACGGCTACTTCTTAGCCGCTGCCCTGAGTGGTCACCATGCGTGGTGACCACTTTTCATGGTGACCAACTTCTAAGCCGGCAAATGCCCATGCCCCAATCGAACACGTCGCGCTGATTCTATGGACGCACCGATAATCATCGGCTCTGTTTTGTGCATAGATGTGGCCGAACTTGGTGACCAAATGGTGACCAGTTGGTGACCAAGGCTTGGTTTTGGTGAATCGACCCCCATCTGACCTGCGGTTTTTTGAGACTCAAGCTCGCGAAAACTCATGACAATTACCCAGGCCAGATATCACGATACGCAAGCTGGCACCAGCTTGTTCTGGAGCCTGTCGCAGACATCGTGGCGCTACGTTGCAGCGCCACCACGATACGGAGCCACCTTAGATTCGGGAATCATTTGAACAGGGACCTACGCAGCTATTGCAGGGAGAATAGTCACAAAACCATGTGACGCCGCCAGTTATAGCAACAAGCTCGTCTTCGGAAAGCTCGTAACCCTCCGCCTGAGCCAGTGAAAGCAACTCCTCTGGCGTCTTGCAGCCTTTTGCCTTGGCCCTCTGCTCCTCGGTGAGTTCCGACCAACGACCTTCAAACGCCATGTCACAATCCCCGCCAACTCACGATTGAAGGTGGAGAATCGCACCTCTCACAACAGATTGCACGCGCAGGCCCAATCCTCTGCCTCACCGAAACCCGAGATTGCCAGCCTGGACCCTCGTCACGCCTCAGTGCACGTAGCCGCCGCAGGAGCCGCAGGAGCCGCAGAAACGCTCGTGGCAGCGCCCCTGGAAGAATAGGCGCATGCGACGGCTCTCGCCAAAGATGCGGAGAAAACGGCAAGAGGGACTGCCCGACGCGATACCGGTCTGGATCAGCTGCAAGATGATTCCCGTCGCAGAGCGACCTTCTCCCCCAGCAGCATCTTCGTCATCCGCTTGAACAGCAGGGCAATCACCGTTGCGCACGTCAGGACCAGAAGAATGTAGATTGGTGGATTGTCGATGGTGAGAACGTCCGTGCCCTTGTCGTAGAACGGCCGATAGAAGAGGTTCACGAAGAAGCCTTGCATCAGGTAGAGCTCCAAAGTCAGACCACCGTAGAAGCTCAGGAGTCTGCTGGCTGCCTTCCTGCGCAGGGAGAACAGGAGCAGGCTCCACGTGAAGCAAATGGTCGCCAGACTCTCGAGAACCATTGCAATAGGAACGAGGGGGTAGACCACCCAGAACATGAGCGACGACAGGAGGCTCACGACAACGAGTGCGACGGAGCAGGTCACCTGCTTGCGGTAGCTCCTCCTCATCCACGCCCAAGCCTCCGGCTCCCTACGACCAAACAGGTATCCCAACGGGAAGAGAATCGCCGTGTTGTACCACCACCTGCCGAGAAAGACCATGTAGTCGCCCCTGTGGACCACTGACACCACCATGCCAGCCAAGATGTAGGCCCCCGTCCCCACGAACAGCCGCCTCGTGACCAGGGCCTCATCTATGCAACGCCTCTTAGAGAAGTAGAAGAGCAGGTACATGAGGGGAAGCGTCACCACAAACCAGGAGTTGGGATTGGCGAGCTCGAGCCCGCACGCGAGGCCGACAAACCGCAAGGCGCCAAAGGTCTCCCCCATGGCAAGCCGACCCACCAGATAGATCGTGTTGCAGACGTAATAGATGAGGAGCAGAGGCAAGGCCCGTCGCCTCAGGAAGCCGTCCAAGTAGTCCCGCTTCCTCTGACAGCTCTGGTAGAGCCCGTATCCCGAGCAGAAGAAGAAGTAGCCCACGAACACGAAGCCGATGAGTGCCATGACCTCCAGGCCGCTGGGACTGAAACCCGTTCTCCACCTGTCGAAGACGACCTTCTGCGCGCAGTGGTGGAAGACGATGCAAAGAGCGAGGAATCCTTGCAGGGCCTTCGCCTGCGCGAGGGACAGGGGCCTTTCGTTCCATTCGCCCCTTGGAAGCGTCTCCGTCCCCACGATCAGAATCCCAATTAGGGCACCCTGGAGAACGACTGCGAGCAGGACTTCCACCGTGTCGCTCCTTTCAGGGTGTGCACCGGAATAGCTTGCCGAAATGCTATCGCACCAGAATCTACCATGCTTCCAGATCTACTTGTAGCTGGATTGCTTGCGACAGGTGAGATGCTGCCACACAGTAGTAGATGCCCACGAGATGGCAGACACATCCGACAAGTTCGGGATGGAGGACGATCCCGACGACCCCGAGGAGCAGTACGACGAACAGGACAGGTACTATCTCTGGCGCTTCATGATCGACCAGCACGAGCAGTGCAAGGGCTACGGTCAGGCGGCGCTGGAGTGGATCATCCAGTACTTCAGGGATCACGGCGCCCACGTGCTGTACCTGTCCACCGAACCCGACAACGAGCTGGGCCTGCACGTGTACCACAAGCTCGGCTTCAAGGAGACCAGTGAGTTTGACGAAGACGAAGCCATATTGAAGCTCGAGCTGTAGGTCATGCGTGTCACCGCCTCTGGCCTCATGGCCTGTGGCACAGGTGATAGGACGTGAGATAAAGTGAATCCTAACGGAACCCACACGGCCAGTGTCGGTAAGGAGCAAGGCGAGGAGGACGCACATGTGGATTCTGACGGGACAGGAGTGGCACCTCCCTCTTGAGTGCGCGGGAATCGTCAACAATCGCGGCGAGACACCGGTCGGAGCAGTGGGCGACGGTTACGACCCGGACTGCACGCTCGACCTCGACGAGCTCATGGAGGAGTACGCAGAGTTCTTCGGGCCAGACGAGGGGCAATTCGATTTCGAGACAGATGCCCAAGGCCCGTGCCTTACGTTCTTGATGTACCGCGAATATGAGCGCTATGCGGACTTCTATGGTCCCTATGTAAACACTCCTCGTTCCGTGTTCAAGAAGATACTGCCCGATGTCGACTTGGATGACGTGCGCTATTTCGAATGGACTGGGTAAGACCGGACGGTATCCAGATGAGGTCAGCCCAACGCACGAGGGAGACATCATGCCATTCACGATAGAAGACGATGTGCTTGTCGCCTACCATGGCAGCGAGGAGATTGTTACCATCCCCGCGGGCGTCCAAGCAATCGGCGAGGGCGCATTTAGGGGCAACGACCGCGTGCGGAGAGTCCAGATGGACGTCGACGTCTTCTGGATCTTGCCAGAGGCATTCATGGACTGCACGTCCCTCGAGTTCGTGACCTTGCTCGACACACTGGACGAGATAGGAGACCGCGCGTTCAAGGGCTGTCGCTCGCTCAAGGATGTGGACCGAACGATTGCGGACGTTTATTACTGCGAGCTCAAGAGAATCGGCGATGAGGCGTTCGCGGGCTGCGCGTCGCTCAAGAAGCTGGAATACGAATCAGGCCGGTGGCTCACGGTGGGCAGCCGAGCCTTCGCGGATTGTACGGCCCTCGCATACGTCGCGCTTCCCGATGCGCTGGCCGAACTCGCGCACGATGCCTTCGAGGGATGCACGTCACTGAGATACGTGAGTATCCCCGAGGTCTTTCGGGGGTCTGAGTGGCAGCATGGCGTCTTCAGGGAGGCCGTACAAGCAATCAGGAACTGTTGCCCCAACATCGTGGCGATTGAGGGCCGCGGGAGGGCAAGCGTCTATTCAAGCGAGACAAAGTCCCCCTGGTCGACTGGCACCTTGTCTCGAGCCATCGAAAGCCTCAGAAACCCGAGCATGTCGTACGTCGACTTTGCCGACAAACGGAGGGTCGGAGACGTCGTCGGCCTGTTCGAGGGATACGCGGGGCTCGAGCATCTCGATCTAACGGACTTCGATACCTCAGGCGAGAAGAGCCTTGCCTGCCTGTTCAAGGGCTGCGCGATGCTACGCAGTATCGACCTCTCCCCTCTTGACACCTCCGCCGCAGAGGACATGCGCCAGATGTTTTTTGGCTGCAAGAGCCTCGAGGAGGTGGACCTGTCGTGTCTGGACACGTCGCGGGTTCAGACCATGGCGCATCTCTTCCACAACTGCCACGCACTTCGGCGCGCCAGCCTGCACGGACTCGACCTGTTGCGGGTGAATAGCCTGTGGTCTGCCTTTGACCACTGCGAGTCGCTCGAGGACCTCGACCTCACGGTGTCGGCAATGCCCCCTGTCAAGAAGACCGGGTACCTGTTTCGCGGATGCACGTCGATCAAACGCTGGGAGGTGTCGGCGGCCTGGCCCGTCAGGCATGACACCATTCCCGCGCCGACATCCAAGTACGACAAGTGGTGGTCCACACGCGAACAGAGGTGGATGGCGGTGAGTCAGATTGTCAAACGAGGCCCAGCCGCGGACGTCTTCACCAGTGCGCCAACGGAGCTCACCAACACCCTATGATCTGCCAATCTCGTGCCACCGCCTCCTTCGCCGCGGCACCCGACACGTTAGTTCCGGCAGATAGCCACACAGAGCGGCTGCTTTGCCGCAAAGTTGCGATGCTCGGCCACCGCAAGGCCACAGGAGGCGAGAAACTCCAGGAATGTCGGGGTGTCCCACTCGCTGTGCACCGTGAAGCCCACCGCTCCTGCAAGCCTGAGGAAGCGTCGGTCGGTGTCTTCTTCGTTCATGTAGTTGGGAATGACGATGGTACCACCCGACCGCGTGACACGCTGGAGCTCCGCCACAGCCTGCTGAGGCTCTGCCAGCAGGTGCAGCACGTTACCAGCTATAGCCACATCGAAGCTCCCGTCGGAGAAGTCGAGTGCGCAAAGGTTGCCGGTACTGCAGGCGACGTTCTCGAGCCGCCGACGCCGAGCCTTTCGGCTCGTCTGCGCGATCATCTTGGGCGATAGGTCGCACGCAGCGACGAAGCCCGCCTGCGATGCCACACCACAGGCAAAGGCTCCCGTACCGCAGGCAGCGTCGAGGACCACATCATGCGGCCCCACGAAGGACGCCACATACTCGATGGCCTTCCCAAGGCCTGCGCCCTCCCCACCCATGGCCACATCATAGAGCGGTGCCATGCGGTTCCAGAAACCACGAACCCTTTTCACCTCGGACGAGGCGCTGGACACAAGCGTCACCGCAGCGAGGCTTTCCGTTCGCGTGCGCCGCTCGGTGTCGTCGCTCTTATCGTAAGCCTTGCGTGACATGGTCTTCCCTTCACTGGTCGCAGTTACGTGGTTGCACTGCCGTTACTTGGCTGCAAGCTCGTTGCCTTCTCGCGTCTCACTTCACACAGGTGAAGCACGCCATGGCCTTGTGCGTCTCGACGTGTACCTGCTTGTACCTTCCGCGCAGACGTTCCTCCAAGCTCGCCGCCGTCTCGTAGGGCGGCGTAAAGAAGCCGCGCGGCTCGTGGAAGCGACGTATCCACTCATCGGTGAGGGCCACCTCGCCTTGCACGTAGAAGCAACCGCAGAAGGTCCCGCCGGGCTTGAGTACGCGGAAGGTCTCTGCGTAGGCAGCCTCCTTGTCGGGGAATGCATGAAAACCGTTGAGCGACATCACAATGTCGAAGCTCTCATCTTCAAAGGGCAGCGCGCCGACGTCACCCTGTACGAAGCTCACATTGGACAGGCCGTCGCGCTCCGCACGTGCCCGAGCTGTCGCCATCATGTCGGATGAGTAGTCGAGGCAGGTCACCTGCGCATCCGGCAGCGTCTGATAGAGCGGCATCGTGAGCACGCCGGTGCCCACGGGCACCTCGAGCAAGCTTCCCGAGAAGCCCTCGGGCACGCCCGCCATCGCCGCCTCAAGATAGGCGGTGTTCTCCTGAGGCCCGATGAGCCATACCGCCCAGCTCATGGCCACACCGAGCGGCGTGCTGCAGGTCATCATGGCGTCATAGACGGTCGCCGAATCTCCCAGCGCCTTGTAGGCCCCTCGGATTGAATCCTTGCGCGAGGGCGTCCCTTCTTCATGGGCACGTTCGTCACCCTCGATGAGGTAGTCGCATACCGCACCTCCCTGCGCCAGCGTGTACTCGCGCGTGAGCCGTCCATGCGCAAGGCGCGCCGTAATGTGGTCTATCTCGCACATGATGGGCAGCACGTCCATGAGGCCCTGCTCACGACAGAAGTCGTTCAGAGGACAGCGGGTAAAGTGATAGCAGACACGCGTGTCGCCCTTGCTGTCACCAAAGTTGAAGTCCCAGGTATACGGAGCCTCTGCGGGATGCTCATCCACCCAGCGGGCATGGGAGCGCAACGACTCGTTCATTCGGTGCATGTCGGCAACGCGGTTGAGGTTCGTAGAGAGACCGATGGCGCCCTTAACCACGGGCAGCTCGAAGAGCTCGCCCACCACCGCGCGCATCATATCAGGCGTGAGCTCCCCATCAGCCGCTCGGTACATCGCAAAGAACACGAGTGCCTCGTAGGCGTTGTCAGCCATGGGATTATCTGCACCAATGGAGGGAAAGTCGGCAAGCATCTGCCTATAGATGGGTCGAGCGCCGTTGTAGGCCTTGGCCGCCAGATCGTAGCCGTAGCGTCTGCGGATGGCGCGACGTAGCAAGGGGGCGATTACGTTGAAGTAGCGCGAGACGTTGGCAAGCACGGCAGTTTCCTTTCGACCGTTGGTTCTCCAGTTTGTCAGCTATTCCAGCGTGCGTCCGCCCCGCAAGGCCTCTTGGCGCCTGTCGTTGCGTCCAACCCCCGTCAAGCTCATAGAGTTAACCTATGGTATCTCCATTTGTTAGTATTGTCTAACCAGCACACTCTATACCGCGCTGCGTGAGGAGGGGTTGTGGCCAAGCGTCGCACGCTTTGCCAGGACGGCGTTCGGCTGTCTTGGGGAGCAGCTTCCTGACCGCGGTATTCGCCCAAACGCCATGAACGAGGCCACAGTAAATGACGGCGCGAGCGCAGCCGTCCTCCTTGCTCGGAGAGTGCTAAATGGCTCCCAAGGTTTAGTTCGACCCGTTTGCAAGGTTAGTCTGGACCTGCGTCGAGACGGTATGCTGTTGCACCACCAAAAGAGGGGGTTCATTCCATTTCCCATGACCATAGGATCCTGGCTATTCGATAATGCACTGAGGAAAGGGTCGGACCGGAGCGTACGAGGATTATTCAATGCCCAAGGTACTTGCAGTCATATTTGAGCTCGCCATATACGTCGGTGCCTTGTGGCTGCTGTTCCTCCTCTCGACCCTTTTGCACGAAGTCGGTCATGCCGTCGGCTATCTGCTCGCTACGGGGGACACCCATTGGCACATAAGGGTTGGTTGGGGGAAGAGGCTCCTGGACACGAGGGGTCTGTCCGTGAATCTGCTTCCTTTTGATGGCTTGTTTACGCCATTGAAAAAGGAGGGGATCTGCTCAAAGTCAAAGCTCATCATGACCCTTGCAGGCGGTCCGGTCGCATCTCTCATACTGGTTGTGGGACTTCTGCTCTTGAAACACGGAGGCGTATCCTTCCTTTCAGAAGTTCTCGCTTCGAGCGCTGTTGAATCGTTCGTCACCGTGGCCCTGTCTGTCAATCTGTCCATACTGCTTCTGTCTGTAGCTCCGATGCACTATTTTCTTGGGGAGATAAAGGGCATGGAGACGGACGGCCTTCAGATGATCAGGGCATTGAGGGGTGACGAGAAGGAGAAGCCGCAACGAAGATGAGCGTCAGCACATCGATATGCTCGGTGCGCTCGGGAAGAGATCGATGGCCATGCCAGAGCTGCGAGCGCTTCGGCACAATCCTCGTACCCAGCGATGTCGTGATGGACAACAGGTGAGAGGCAAAGAGAAATGGAAGTGACGCTGAGACCGGTCAATGACGAGAACAGGGATGCGATAATCGCGCTTTCCGTGCGCGAGGACCAGCCGTTTGTTGCCCCCAACGACTACTCGCTGGAACAGGCTGCAGAAAGCAACAGCGAGCACCCCGGCGTCGTGCATCCATGTGGCATATACGCCGATGACAGGCTGGTTGGTTTTGCCATGTTCGTCTTCGCCCCGGAGGACGAGTACCCGAACGACCCGGACGACCCTGAGGAGCAGTATGGCGAGGAGGACAGGTACTACCTCTGGCGCTTCATGATTGACCAGCACGAGCAGTGCAAGGGCTATGGTCAGGCAGCACTGGCGTGGATCATTCAGTTGTTCAGGGATCACGGGGCGCGCGTGCTGTACCTGTCCACCGAGCCTGACAACGAGTTGGGCCTGCACGTGTATCACAAGCTCGGCTTCAGGGAGACCGGCGAGTTCGACGAGGACGAAGCCATACTGAGGCTCGAGCTGTAGGCCATGCGCAAAGACGATGCCGTGAAGCACTATGCGTAGATGAGTGACATCACGGATTCGCTTGACCACCCGTTTCCAAGAACATGCAGGCCTCAGGGTCGACACCGTGGTTTATTTCTCCAGCGACTAGGACACTCCTGGCACGACCGTCTAGCCCTCGAACGGGAAGCCAGAGAGCCATGCGCGCACCGACCTGGTCATCTCGCGCGAGAAGTCGGAGTTCCACTTGCGAGCGCAGAACTGCGCGATCGTCTCGCGGCGACCCTCGTTCTTGTAGGCGATGGCCCCAGCCACCTCGCCGGCCCCCTGCGCGCGGTAGCGGTCCTCGAACACCACGGTGTCCAGCTTGAAGCGCCGCGGTTTCGTTCGGTTCCGTTGCTGCTGCGTGGGGTGCCCGATGACGAGCATGCAGGCTGGCATGACATAGGGCGGAAGCGCGAGGATGTCGCGCTGTGCCTCGGCGTTCTCGAGGATGTCGCCGATGTAGCACGAGCCAAGGCCCAGCGCCTCGGCCGCCACGACGGCGTTCTGCGCGGCCACGGTGGCGTCGACCACGGCCAGGAGGGCGTCGCCCACACCGGGCTCGCGCGGCTCGGCAGCGTCATCCGCCGCAAACGCCTCGTACCACCGGCGCACGTCGGCGCAGAACACCAGGACCAGCGGTGCCTTGGCAATGAAGCTCTGGTTGTCGCAGCTCTTTGCCAGGGCGTCCTTCTGCTGCTGGCTGCGTGCCACGATGATGGAGTAGAGCTGCTGGTTGCCAGCCGTCGGCGCCTGGCAGGCCGCCTCGAGGATGGCAAGCTCGTCCTGCTCGCTCACGGGCTCGTCAGTAAACGCACGGACAGACTTGCGCGCGTGCAGCTGGGTGATGGTCTCGCTCATGGCAGCCTCTCGATCGTGGTCAAGGCCGCCATGGTACCACGCACCGTGCACGCGGCAGTGACCACACCCGCCTCGCCTGCACGCTGACCGCACAACCCTCTTCGTGCGCTACCATGTTCTAGACTCCCTTGACGAACGGAGCCTGAACGATGCTCTTCCTTCTTCTGGCAACCATCGCGAGCGCGGGCAACGCTCTCACCATGAAGTTCGCGGGGTCGCGCAGCGACAACGCCTGGGCACTCCTGCTCTTCAACTACCTCGCCGCGACGGTGCTCTCCGTACTCTCGGCCATGCGATCCGGGCTTGCCATCGGCGAGGTCGCAGGGCGGGTGTGGATACTTGGACTCGTCACAGGAGTGCTGTTCATCACCACGTTCGCCCTGCTCCAGTTCAACGTGCGCGTCAACGGTGCCATCGTCTCCTGCTCGCTCACACGCATGGGTGCCGTCATTCCCATGCTCTTCTCGATTGTGCTGTTCGGCGAGTACCCCACCTTGGCGGGGGCGGGCGGCATCGTGTTGGCAGTCATGGCCACCGTGCTGCTGAGCATCCCAGCAAAGCATGACCCGCAGGAGAACATACCCGAATCCTCGCACCGCAAGCTCCTCATCCCCATGATGCTGGCGGGAGGCATCGCCGACACCATGCCCAAGGTCTTCGAGACCATTGGTGATCCGACGCACGAGGGGGCATTCATCCTCATGACGTTTGCGACGGCGTTCGCCGTCTGTCTTGCCATGCTCCTACACGCACACGAACGGCCGACCTCCGTTGACATCGCCTGCGGCGCCATGCTCGGCACCTTCAACTTCTTCTCGACCGACCTCATGGTCCGCGCGCTCATGGAGCTGCCCGCCTACGTGGTGTACACGGGATACAGCATGGGCGTCGTGCTCCTCACGTATGCCGTAAACGCATTGGTCATGCACGAGAAGCTCACGCCGCGCGACCATGCGGCCATCGCCCTCGTCCTGCTTGCGTTGGCGCTCATCAACCTGCCGGGATAGGCCTACCCGTCCGCCTTTGCTCAGAACAGTCGTGGCTGCATCTCCGGGAACGCCGCCACGTACGCGAAGCACTCGTCGGGCATGTGCAGGATGCCGCGTCGCTCGCACGTCTCGTCGAAGCGCCTCATCAGGTGGTCGTTGTTCTCGCTCACCACGTTGTAGGCATTCCCATACGTCGCACGGTAGCGCGCCGACAGCCCGGGGAAGTGCCGGTCGAGGAAGGCGTAGTAGTGCTCGCGGTTGCCCTCGCGCAAGGTCAGTCCCACACCAAAGCAGACTATGCCCTGAACCTGTGCCTCCACGCACCAGCCGAGCAGCGTGAGGAAGTTCTTGTCGGTATCGGTTATCCACGGCAGGAAGGGGCACAGCCACACGATCGTGGGGATGTGCCGGTCGCGCAGCTCACAGAGCGTTTCAAAGCGGCGGCTCGAGGGACACACGCCTGGCTCAATCAGACGAGACAACCCATCGTCTGCGATGGTGAGCGTGACCTGCACCACGGCCTTCGTGCGGCGGTTGATCTCTGAGAGCAGCTCGATGTCACGCAGCACGAGGTCCGACTTGGTAATGACCGAGGCGCCGAACCCATAGTCGCAGATCAGCTCCAAGCAGCGGCGCGTGAGACACAGGTCACGTTCGATGGGCTGATAGGGATCGCTCATCGAGCCCGTACCGATCATGCAGGGCTTGCGGCGCCGACGCAGCGTGTCCTCGAGCAGCTCAGGTGCGTTGGCCTTCACCGCCACGTCCTCGAAGTCGTGCCCGATGTTGTAGCAGGAGCCACGGCTGTCGCAGTACGCACAGCCATGGGTGCACCCGCGGTACAGATTCATGCCGTTCCATCGTGTGAGCAGCGATTTTGCCTGGACAAAGTGCATCGTAGGAACTCCTTATACAAGGATGGCACCGTCGTCGATCACGAGCTGATATACTATGCAGCCCTCTTCGAGCTCTCCCCAGGGATTGACCGGATCCTCCCCCGTCGCCCTGAACCCGCACGACTCGTGGAGGAGCCTCGACGCAACGTTCGACTCGTGGATGCAGCAGGTCATCTCGCGCGCGCCAAGCGAGCGCAGATGTTCCGCTGCGTGTAGCAGCAGGAGTCGCCCGTATCCTCGGCGCCTGGCGTCGGGATCGGTCTCGACCGCCTCGGCGAACCAGCACCCGTCACCACATGACACCACACGCAGACCGCTCTTCCAAGTGCCGGCGTCCTCCTCCACGAGGACAAGTTGACCGGGTTGAGAAACGAAGCCCTCTAAGAACTCGCGATACGATGCGCGCATCTCCCGCTCGTCAGGAAAGCTGGACGAGAGATCGGCCATCGACTCCGCGTACACCTCGAACAGCCTCGAAGTCACGTTGTCGTCAATCGACTCCACCACAACCAGCATGCTGCCACCTTTCGTCGCTCGGGTAGCTGGAACAAATCAACTGCGAGGCGATTCCTGCCGTAGGGAGGCCTTCCGCCCCAACAGTCTCCTCGTCAACCGCGCGAACAGCAGGGCAAACGCCGTACCACACAACAGAACCAGAAGTATGTAGACCGAGGGGTTGCTGATGGTGAGAATGTCCGTGCCCCTGTCGTAGAACGGACGATGAAAGAGGTTGACGAAGAACCCGTGCATCAAGTAGAGCTCCAGCGTCAAACTACCGTAGAAGCTAAGCAGCCGGCTGGTCACCCTCCCGCGCAGGGAAAACAGGAGCAGGCTCCACGTGAAGAAGACGGTCGACAGGCCTTCGAGGGCCATTGCGATGGGGCCCACGAAGAAGAACACCCCGAACACGAGCGACAGCAGGAAGCTCCCGATGAAGAGCGCAACGGAACAAGCCGCCTGTTTGCGGTAACCCTTTCTCATCCACGCCCAAGCTTCTGGCTCCTTGCGGCCAAACAGGTATCCCAGCGGGAAGAGGATGACCGAGTTGTACCACCATCTACCAAGGAAGACTCCGTAGTGGCCATTGCTCGGGAAGGCCACCGTCGCCACAACACCCATCAGAATGTAAGCTCCCGTTGCCACGAACAACCGCCTTGTGACGAGAGCCTCATCCGAACAACCCTTCTTGGACACGTAGAAGAGCAGGTACATGATGGGAAGCGTTATCACGAACCACGAATTGGGGTTGGCAAGCTCGAGCCCGCACAAAAGGCAGGCCAATCTCAGGGTGCCAAAGGTCTCCCCCATGGCAAGCCGACCCAGAAGGTAGAACGTGTTGCACACAAAGTAGATGAGAGACAGAGGCAAAACCCTGCGCCTCAGGAAGCCATCCAGGTAGCCCTGCTTCCTCTTGCAGCTCTGATAGAGTCCGTATCCCGAGCAGAAGAAGAAGTAGCCCACAAAGACAAAACCGATGAGCGCCATGATCTCCAAGCCGCTGGGGCTGAAGTCCCGCCCCCAGCTATCGAAGAGGACCTTCTGTGCGCAGTGGTGGAAGACGATGCACAGAGCAAGGAATCCCTGCAAGGCCTTTGCCTGCTCGAGGGACAGGGGCCTATCGTTCCATCTGCCCTTGGGCAGTCACTCCGTCCCCATGATGAGAGTCCCGATCAAGACGCCTTGGAGAGTGACTGTAAGCAGGACTTCCACTGCGGCTCCTTTCGGGGTAATCGTTTGTGGAGAGCAGCCCGCTGCGCCTAGCCCTTTGGCATGCGCTAGGCTTCTGAGGAGTTCGCGAGGATCGTGTCCAGCCCGACAGGCTCGAAGGACGCGAGCGCGGGATGGTTCGTCAGCGTCCGCACGATGCGCCAGCCCGTCTCGCTCTCGACAGCGTTCTCTGGCGTGGGGCGGCATCCGAGGTCGAGGTACATCTTGACCGCAAGCCACGTGTTAGTCTGCGTGGGGATGATGACATTGGTGTACCCGAGTTCGCGCATGATGCGAAATGCCTCGCACACCAGCGGCTTCGCGAGCCCGCGGCCCTGATGGTCCCGACGGACGGAGACCCAGTGCAACCATGCCGACCCCGAACCGTCCCGCCCAAAGGTGTCGTAGTACGCTGTGGCGGTGGCGACCCTGTCCCCCGAGCCATCCTCGATGAAGATCATCCTCTCTGTGAGCTCACTCTCGTGACCCTCGTAATACCGCGCCCACGCCGCCGCGCCATCTTCGTAGGTATCGAATTCCTTTGCGCTCTGCTCAATTCTGATCCACGTGTCGCGGTCTCCTGGCTCGTAGTAGACGAAATGGTATCCAGCGGGAAGAGAACGCTCTGGAAGGTCATCCAGCGAACGGCAGAGCCTGAGTCGCCAGTGCGCGATACGCTTGTCGTTGTTGTCAAAGTCCATGGCATGCCTCCAGTCAGTGAAGGGGCTCCTCTAGCTTGTACTCTATATAAAACAAGACCGATATGTCGCCTCTTGCCAACAAGACACGTTGCCATCGGGATTGGTCGATGCTTAGGCTGCAGACGGGTGCCGAAACTAAAGACACGCAGAATGATTCTTGTGCCGAACGACGGCACGATGGTATCGGCGGGACCGCTCATCCACGAGAAAAGAGTTAACCTAGCAGCACGCCAGAACGCATGCCTAGCCGAGGAGGGCAATCGACGCATATGGCGCGTCGCACGAGCATCGGCCACTTCTGCGCGGATTCCGGAGGAGGAAGACTGCCATGCATGAGGGGGAACAGAACGGATTCATGACATTCATGGAGGAGAAGTTCATTCCAGTTGCGGCGAGAATCGGCACCGAACGGCACCTGCTCGCCATGCGCGACGGTGTCGTCATGATGATGCCGCTTCTGATCATAGGCGCCTTCGCTATGGTCGTCGCGGAATTCCCCAACCAAGGCGTCCAAGACTTCATGGCCTCTACGTTCGGTGAAAATTGGAACGCATTCGAGGGCATCATCATGAACGCGACGTATGGCATCGCTGCCCTCGTCGCATGCCTTGGCGTCGCGGGCTCACTCGTCAAGAGTTATGGCATCGATGGAATGCCTGCTGGAATCATCGGAATGTCTTCGCTGATGGCAGTCGTCGTACCTTCCGTGCTGACCGATGGGGACAAGACGGTCGAGGCATGGATAGCTGGCTCCCTCGACGCAAACCTGCTGTTCACGGCCCTCTTGGTAGCAATCATCACGGGCGAGATCTACCGCTGGTTCATTCAAAAGAACGTCACCATCAGGCTGCCGGGCGCCGTGCCTCCTGCGGTGTCGGCGCAGTTTGCCGCATTGATCCCAGGCGTCGTCACCCTCATCCTGTTCACAGCCGTACGACTCCTGTTTGCCACGACGGCATGGGGCGGCTTCCCGGCGTTTGTGTCTGATGTCATCTCTCGGCCCCTCAGAAGCGTGGGCACCTCATATGTCGGAACCCTGCTTGCCTGTCTGATGGAGCACCTGCTCTGGTCGTTTGGCCTGCATGGCTCGTCCGTCGTCATCTTCCCCATCTTCGAGCCGCTGTGGATCGTCAACATGAACGAGAACATCACCGAGGGGGCGAAGAACATTGTCACCTTCACGTTCTACGAGAACGGCGTCTGGATCGGCGGCTCGGGTGCGACGCTTGCCGCGGTCCTCTACATGATGTTCTTCGCCAAGTCCGAGTTGCTGAAGAGCATCGGAAGGATCGGCATCCTGCCGAGCCTCTTCAACATCAACGAGCCGGTCACATTCGGCTTGCCCATCGTGCTGAACCCCGTGCTCATGGTCCCGTACATCTTGGCTCCCATGACCGCGATGACCGTGCAGTATGTGGGCACGGCCGTCGGGCTCTTCCCGCTGTGCAACAACATGGTCCCCTGGACCACACCAGTCCTGATCTCTGGCTTCTTGACCACAGGCAGCTTCATGGGCGTTGTCGCACAGCTCTGTGGCCTGGCAGCTGCCTTGGCGATCTGGCTGCCCTTCATCCGAGCTTACGACAAGAAGTGCTACCGCGAGGAGAGGGCACGAGAGGGGCAGGGGCTGGCAGTCTAGGCTTCCGGCCTCTGGGGCCTAGGGCACATGTGGCCACTGACCGAGTCGGCTATAGGAAACCCATAAGCGCCTGTGCGAAGCCGCTGTCGAGCAAGCGTTCGCCCCGCGGACCAGACGGGTTCGCTCATCCCGTCCTCCGGTGGCATACGGCGGCACGCTCATCGCATCGTGCTTCCTATGAGCGTCTCGGCAGTCCGCACGAGCGGAACGCCCTGCCAGACTGGGGCGGGCATCGGAGCAGAGGCCAGAGCGGTACACTCGCTCTATGGGAATCCGCTGGCAGTAAGGCATGTGATGAACGAGTATCGATACCTGTCCCTTCGGGAGAAGCCCGAATTGGTTGGTGCTGCGGCCCGTTGGTTCAGTGGCAAGTGGGGCGTCCCAGAGGGAGCCTACCGAGAGTGCATGGATGCCTACCTGCAGAACAAGACTACGTACGGCTGGTACCTGTGCCTTCATGACAAGGACATCGTCGGGGGCTTGGGCGTCATCGAGAATGACTTCCACGACCGAAAAGACCTCTTCCCCAACGTATGCGCGGTCTACACGGAGGAGGAACACCGAGGAAGGGGCATCGCCGGACGGTTGCTCGACCTAGCCGTCGAGGACATGCGAGCGAAGGGTGTTTCTCCCTTGTACTTGCTCACCGACCATGTGGGTTTCTATGAGCGCTACGGTTGGGAGTTTTACTGCATGGCGCAGGGCGACGGCGAGCCGCATGAGTCGAGGGTATACGTCCACTGGTAGCATGCGCCAAGGGGAAGCAAGGCTCCGCATGCATCCCGCCCTATCGAGCGGCACCCTCAAATTCCCAGCATTGTGGTCACGACATTCAGCACACCACAGCCAAGCATGACGGGCAAGGGACTCAGCTTCTTCCAGTGCATGAGGTAAAAGGCCATGCACATGACCCCCATGACGTAGACCGCATGCATGGCGTCAACGGCAGAACCGTCCGGCATGACTGCATTCATTCCCAGCTTGGCCATGGTAGAGACGATAAGTGCCAGAGCCATGCACTTGAGCGTCAGCACGATGCTCTGCACCAGCGTCGTGTCCTTGTACTTGCGAAAGAGAAACAGCAGCAAGATGGCCACGATGCACGGCACCAGGATGCAATCTTCATGGGCAGGAGCGAGGCCACCTTGATGATGCTCACCGGCTCGACGCTGCTCGTGGGCATCAAATAGCCAGTCCTTCATCGGGCGCAGTCGAAGCGCACGATGTGCGTCTTCGTCGCATGCTCGCACAGATGCAGGCACCCTCCCCATAGCCGTCCCCCAGGCAAGGCGACGCACGCACACGCTGTTCTGCTATGCTCCTATTAAGAACGCATAAAGAAGGAGCACACCACGTTTTCAGTCCTCGCAAAGCGGATAAAGCCGTCTTCTTCGAGAATCGTCATCCTGGGGTTTGCGGGCCTGATTGCTCTGGGAACGATGCTCCTGATGCTCCCCATCTCGTCACGGAGGGGCGTCACCACCTCGTTCGGGACCGCCCTCTTCACCGCAACCTCGGCCACATGCGTGACGGGCCTCGTCGTACGCGACACGGCCACCCACTGGTCGGTGTTTGGCCAGGTGGTCATCCTCGCCCTGATCCAGACGGGCGGGTTTGGCATCATCATGGCGGCGGCCGGCTTCTCCCTGCTCTCCGGTAGGAGGATCTCGCTCAGGGAGCGCAGCATGATGGGTGACGCCTTTGCCACCCGGCATGTGGGGGGCATCGTACGCCTCGCCACCTTCGTTTTCACCGTGACCTTTGCCGTCGAGCTCCTCGGCGCCGTCCTCCTGGCCGCGCCATTGTGCATGGAATATGGGCCCCGCGGCATCTGGATAGCACTCTTCCTCTCCATCTCGGCGTTCTGCAACGCAGGCTTCGACATCCTGGGCAAGAACGACGTCCTCTTCCCCTCACTCTCTGAGTTCGCCACCAATCCCGTCATCTGCCTCACCATCTGCTCGCTCATCGTCATCGGCGGCATCGGCTTCGCCACATGGAGCGACATCACCAAACACAGGCTGCGCTTCAGGCGCTACTCCCTGCAGAGCAAGATCATCCTGGTGACGTCGCTCCTCCTCATCACCGTCCCCACCCTGTTCTTCTTCCTCTTCGAGTACCAGCGCCTTCCGATGACCGAGCGCCTTCTCGCCTCGTTCTTCCAGTCGATAACCCCCAGGACGGCAGGTTTCAACGTCGAGGACATGTCGGTCATGACCGAGCCAGGCCAGGCACTCACCATCATCCTCATGCTCATCGGCGGATCTCCCGGCTCCACCGCTGGCGGCATCAAGAACACGACGCTCGCCGTGCTGTTTGCCAGCTTCATGGCCATCTGCTCCCGTCGCGACGAGGCCGACATCTTCGGCCGTCGCATCGATGACAACATCATCAAGCAAGCTGGGGCCATCCTGACCATGTACGTGGCGCTGTCGCTCCTCGGGGCGACGGCGCTCTGCCTCATCGAGGGGCTCCCCTACCTTGCCTGCCTCTTCGAGTGCGTGTCCGCCATCGGCACGGTCGGCATGACGGTCGGAATCACACCCCGACTACACGCCATCTCGCACGCCATTCTCATCGCATACATGTTCGTTGGGCGCGTAGGCGGTCTCACGCTCATCTATGCGGCAACCGAGAGCCCCAAGAAGAACCCTGCAAAACTCCCACGCGAAAACGTGACCGTCGGATAGGATGAAACCATGAAGTCTGTTCTGCTGATTGGCCTCGGACGTTTTGGCACCAACGTCGCGATGAAGCTGAATGACCTCGACCACGAGGTCATGGCCGTCGACTGCGACGAGGAGAGGGTGGACAACATTCTGCCCATCGTCACCAATGCCCAGATCGGCGACAGCACCAACGAGGCCTTCCTCGAGACGCTCGGCATCCAGAACTACGACGTGTGCTTCGTCGCCATCGCGCACAACTTCCAGAGCTCGCTTGAGACCACGTCGCTGCTCAAGGAGATGGGCGCGAAGCTCGTCGTGGCACGCGCGGAAAGCGACATCCAGAAGAAGTTCCTGCTGCGCAACGGCGCCGACGAGGTGGTCTACCCCGAGGCACAGATGGCCAGGTGGGCAGCAATGCGCTACTCGGCCGACCACATCCTCGACTACATCGAGCTCGACGAGGGGCACTCGATCGTCGAGGTCTCGATTCCACACAGCTGGGTGGGCAAGACCCTCGGCCAGATCGACGTCCGGCGCAGGCATGGCGTCAACATCCTCGCGCTCAAGCGCAACGGCCAGATGTACATGAACGTCCAGGCAGACACGATTCTCTCCGCAAGCTGCACCCTGCTGGTGTTGGGCGAGACGCGTGCCTTGCGGCGCACCTTCGCCATCTGAGTGCGACACGGCCCGATGATGGCTTCGGCCAGGCAGCAGCATCGAACTGAGCCAGAAGCGATGCGATGGGACAGCGCGTGAAGCGGTGAATCACCCGGGCGTCACCCACGGCGTCCCCGAAGATGCAGTCCCAGGCTCAGTGCTTGGCCTAGACACAGTCGAAACGCACGATGCGCATCTTCACCACGCGGTCGCACAGGCGCGCGAGCGCGCGATGTAGGCACGTCACGTTGGGGTCGTCCATCTTGCGGTAGCCAAGCATGTAGCCACGCGTCGAGACGGTCGCGTTGAGGCACCAGCCATCGAGCGTCGCGGGATCCTCCACGAACAGGCACTCGTCGTAGTTCTCCATCCCGAAGCTCTTGAACGTCTTCCTCATGAGCACCTTGCCCAGTCTACCGATGACATCGAACACGATGCGACAGCCGGGAAAGTGGGTCGCAAGGGCATTGACGAGCGCCCTCGCCTGTGCCTCCGTGAGGTAGTGGAACACGCCCGCAGCAAAGAAGATCGCCCCGTCGCTTCCGTCCACCTCGTCCATCCATGCGTAGTCGTTGAGGTCGCCCGCAATGTTGCGCTCGCGCTCCCCTGCCGATGCAAGCTCCTCGCGCGCGGCAATGATGTCGGGCATGTCGACGTTGTAGATGCGGCAGGTACCGTTGTCACAGGTGCGTCCTGTCTGGTCGAGCCCGCAGCCCATGTTCACCACGGCGGCGGCGGGATGCGCGGCAAGGTAGTCGCGGATCTCCCACTCCATGTCAATCTGGCGCATGGCGGCCTCAAGCGCACCGAACTGCCAGAAGGTGCTCTTGGCATGCGCGTCGAGGTCCGAGAAGTCGTAGTCGAGCCGTGCGCACAGCCGAGCTGCGCTTTTGTCGGTATACAGGCTGGAGAATCTCTCCGAGCAGAGCTTGCGACCGTACAGCGGGATGATGAGCGTCTCCTGCACGGAGCCGGGAACGATGCGTATCTTGTCTTCCATGCGCCTGACCTCGTTTGCCAACCATCTCTGACATGGGTGATGGTAGCAGATTAGTTAGTTTGAGATAACTTATGTTGGGTGCCCTCGAGATGGAATCCGCCAAGAAGACGCATGGATACTCTTGCCTCGTCGACCATGACCGCTATACCAACTATTTGCAATATATAGTTGACATCTTCGACAATGCAATATATAGTAGGCATCGTCGGAAGGAGGTCACGTGAGAAACCTCAAGATGAAGTTCAGGCGGATCGAGGTTGGCATGTCGCAGGCCCAGCTCGCCAAGGCGGCCGGGGTGACCAGACAAACGATCGGCCTCATAGAGGCGGGCGAGTTCAACCCCTCGCTCAAGCTTTGCCTTGCCATCTGCAGGGCACTTGGAGTTACGCTCAACGACTTGTTTTGGGAGGAAGAAAGCGATGAACAAGACCATTAATAGCAACCTTGACGAGCGTCAGGAGCAGGCGCTTCTCAAGATAGAGCACAACTGCTGCTGGCTGGCATTCTGGGGGCTCCTCATCGCACTGTTCGTGCAGCACGCAGCGTTTGGCGCAGACCTCGACCGCACCATAGGCGAGCTGGCCGTGTTCATGGTGCTGTGCGTCTACATGGGCGTCTCCTGCATGCGTGAGGGCATCTGGGACCGGAGGCTCCGCCCCGACGCAAAGACCAACGCCGCCATCTCCTGCGTTGCGGGCCTCGCGGTTGGCGTCGAGATGTTCCTGCATGTACATGGCAACTTCCCCGACAAGATTGGTGGAAGCGTCGCCGCTGGCGTGTTTGTGGCGCTCATGACGGGCACCCTCACCTTCGCGATTCTTTCCCTCTCGGCAGCGGCCTACCGCAAGCGCATCAGCGAGCTTGAGGCCGAACCCGACGACGAGGAGTAATCGAACCGTCTTACAAAAGGCCTGGAGACGGGCGGTCATCGCGTGCGCATACGTGATGGCCGCCCGTCACTGTCGAGCAGCCGGCACCCTATGCGCGGCATCGTGCCAACGCCTTGCTCAGACCGCGCCGTACGTACGTGCAGGTGCGATGACGCGGTGATAGGATAGGTTGAAAGACCATGCACCAAGGCATTGGTCGGGGCGGTCCGAGGAGGATGGGTTATGGTCACGATTCGAATCAAACGCATGATGCCGCTGCTCGCCTCCTCGATGCTCCTGCTTTCGCTCGCCATGCCCGGAACGGCTTGGGCGGAAGAGTACAGGGCCACGGTCCTTGTCGAGAACCACACCTCCGCCAGTCCCGACAGCATCCTGTTTGACATCACCGTCGATCAGGTAGACGCTCCCAATCCGGGAATGCAGCTGGATGACACGGCTACGGTGCAGGCTGCGGGTGACGTGCAGTGGGATATCCCTGTGCTCTGGGTATCCGACAGCCTGCAACTCTGCACAGTTGCCAGAGAAGACGAATCATACCTCCCCGTGCTGGCCTTCTTCGTGCCGCAAAAGTATTCGCTGGAAGGCGGCGAGTACACCGTCACCCTCTCGCCGTCGCTCACCAAGCTGTTTGGCGGACGTGAGATTATCTCTGTCTACGATGCGGCAACGGGCATCACATACATCCTTCCGGCCTCGCTCAGGGACCTATTTGCTCCTCACGAAACCAGCAAGCCAATCGCCATAGAAACGGAAGTTGTCCACAATGCCGAGGTTGCCGCTGCCGAGGCATCAGCCGACGATCGATGGCAGACCCGGCCGCAGCCCGTCGAACCCGAGGAGACCCGGCCGCAGCCCGTCGAACCCGAGGAGAATCGGCCGCAGCCCGTCGAACCCGAGGAGAATCGGCCGCAGCCCGTCGAACCCGAGGAACCGCCGGCTGAGCATCCTATGAGTCTCATCGATGTCCACTGCTCTCAGACAGCTCGCGACGAATTCACCGACGAGGACCTCGAGTACCTGCTTGACGTCATTATCTCCAAGCTGCAACCCCAGGCGGTAGAGCTGTTGCTTGAGAAGTTTCCCGCATTCCGCACAGCCGCCGAAGAAGGCCAGATTGGCAGAGAGATTGGCATGTATGCGTACAGCGGGAAGGGCGACAGGGACGGTTTGGCCGAGCATGTGAATGCGCCATCGGATGCCCTGGTTTTCGTAAGCAAGGATGCCGTAGAGATTGGGGGGCAGCTTAAGTTCTGCTACCTATTGGACATCAATCTCTCCAGTCTCATGAAGAGAGACGAGCGCGGCATTCCGCTCCGCAATCCAAATACGGGCAAGCTGATCCTCTTGAGGGACGGCGCGAACATGACAGCCTACGAAAACGCCCTCGTGCATGAGCTCTTCCATGCCTTCATGGATGACTATAACCGTACGGGAATGATTGGAGCGACGGACCTCCACGACATCGTGACTGACGAAAATGGTAACTGGCCTTCAGGGGAGCTTGCCGAGCGTTATCGCCAGACAGTATTCCCCCAATGGTTCATAGAGGGAACGGGTTCGGCGGTGGAGAACGTCTACCAGTATCGTCATTCCTATTTCGACGCCCTTCGCACGGGCTCGATGGATAGCGATAGCACTGAGATTTACAGTACGGAGAGAATCCTGGAAAGCTATCTCAACGCAACGGACAAAGACGGAAAGGATTTGGCTTTTGCCTTGACCAATGCGAGTGGATACGATGCCGCGGGCAACGAGATCGACGTCACTTCGAGTAGGTATGTGAGTGGTTATCTCGCTACCGTGTATCTTGGAGAACTTGCGGCTCGCCACATCTCGGGCTCCTCGATAACCCAGGGTGATAACGGAGTCACAATTTCAGCTGAACAGATTCGCCTTGGCCTGAACAGCATCCTTGAGCGCATGCACAATGGCGAGACGCTCGACCATGTGATCAATGACATCTCACCGGTCGACGCAAATGGGGTCAAATGTTATGCCAATACCGCTGAGTTCGAATCCAAGTTCATTAGAGGTGCCGCAAGACAGGAGAATGACGGGCAGCATTGGGATGGCGACACCGGCTCAGAGGCCTCGCTCGAATTCGTGACGACCTATCTCAATTATCTCAACACCCTTGACGCTCACATGACGAATGGTCACGGCGTCAATGGTTCGATCCTCTTTGACTTTTCCACTGACTACCAGAGCCCCCTCGATAGCAATAAGGAGCAGACTTCTGACTACTTCAGAATCGTGGGGTCAAATAGCTACGTGCCGTCAACGGTTGGAGATAGTGAACCCTATCAGGGCGGAGGCACATCAAGGAGCGGTAATTCCTGGAATAATACGACGGACTCGGGCCCATCTGGCATGCCATCCGATGACGAGATGATGGCTGATGCGTCAAGCACGGAGACCGCATCCGAGCTAGCGGGGGGCGAGGAACCTGCACCAGAGCCGGAAACGGTGTCCGAGCACGAGTCGGAACCCGCGGAACCCCAGCCCGAAATGGAGCAAGACCCCTCAGTCCTTCCGTGTGCAGCTGAGGCGCCAAGCGAGGATGCCGCCTAGGCAATCAGAAACTCCTAATTAAACCGTCCCCCAGATGGCTCTTGTCATTTGGGGGACGGTCTTTACTGTGCAACGACTCGTAGATGGGTCGCCGGACAATTAGTGTCTCGTAGGCTGTGTAAAGTAGTGGTAGCGCTTACGAAGTCCATAACCGCAGAACCCCAGTGGCTCAGCTTGTCGCCACTCCTTAGGAGGTGTACACGATGGTGATGTGGGGAGCATACGTAATAACCGTTTCCATTCTGATGATGATGACGGGGAGTATCGCCTTTTCTCTCGTTATGCCTTTCTTTCTGTTTTTCCTCTTCTGGCCTGTGGTTTTCTTAGTGGATGTTATCGTCACGATCTTCCAACAGATTTTCAGGAAGTGAGTCGACAAATCTCTGCAAGAATGGAGTTGGCTGGCATAGGAAAGGCGGCAGGGAAAGCGGGCGCATGGAGGCATTCGGACATTTCTACCTCGACAAGGAGAAGGACCTCGTCGTCGACCTCTTCCGCGAGGGAGACGAGCTGCACTATGTGCTCAGGACACCAAACCACGGAACGGGCAACCTCATCACCAACCTGGCATCCCTGTGCAAGCTGGAGCTGCAGGCGGACGAGGATGGCCTCAAGGTGATCCGGGGCACACTGCCCTGTTACATCGACGGCTCGAACCGCATGGTTTACATCTTCCGCCTGCACGACACGAAGGTCGCCAATGTCTATCCGGATGGAAGAATCGAGCGAAAGGCATACATTCCCGCCATCGCGAAGACCTTGATGAGCCAGACCAAGGACTATCGCCAAGACGTTCGCAAGACAATCGTTAAGACCTACATCCTGCGCGAGTGCAAGTTCCGAACGGACCTGCACACCCACATGAACGCCAACCTCGACCCAGACATCCTCATCGCTCTCGGCATCCATCACCAGATTCGCTACCCGCTCTACTACATCCGAAAGCTGGGGCTGCGGCTGTCACCCGAACAGGAGCGACTCCTTGCCGTGCGGCGTGCCCGGACGGCAGCGGAGCTTCGCGACTCCCCGCTCGAGGGCAAGTACCTCGAGCGTAGAATCGACGACGAGACGTACCTGAACTTCGCCTCCCTCATCCTCGAAAACCTTGAGAACGCTGCATGGAACATCCCCAGGATCAGGGTGTCGCTCGCCATCATGAAGGACGGGCAGGCCGTCTTTACCAACCTCGAGAAGGTCTACCTGTACCGCTACGTCTTCTGCAAGGGCGTACCCGCCGACGACCCCATCCGGCTCGCCGGCACGGAGCGCATCCCCGACCACGAGGTCGTCCAAGCCCTCGAGGCGATGGCGAAAGACCGCAGCCACCCGGTTTTCTCCGCGAGCAGCGTCTTCCAGGACAAGCTGCTGTGGATCGCGCGGAGCTACGCCAGGTGCGGCATCGACTACGCGGAGATCTCCGACACGACGCTGGCGAAGCCCGAGGGTGCACCGCACATGCTGGCCGAAGTCCACGCGGTGATGCCGTCCATCAGACGGGAGACTGGGGTTACGCTGCGGTTCCTTGCGGCGATTCGACGGACTCCGCTCACAATCGTGCGCGACAGAATCGCCTCGGACGACTCGATGCGCAAGAGCCTACAAGCGATACGGGCAGTGGCGGGAGACCCGTACGTGGCGGGCAGTGACATCATCGGTGAGGAAATCAACGACATACGAGACCTCGCTCCCGTGCTGGCGGAGCTCGATCGGGTAGCTGCGAGCCATCCCACCTTCACGATCCGTATCCATGCCGGGGAAAACGATGGTCTGCGGGACAACGTGGCCAACGCAATCAAATGCGTCCGGGAGGGGCTCGCCCCCGGCCAGCCCATGCCTCCCGTCCGAATCGGCCACGGGCTTTACACCAGAAACCTCACCTCAAACAAGGGACGACAGCTGCTGGAGGACCTGAGGGACAGCGGTGCCGTCCTGGAGTTCCAGATCACCTCGAACGTCCGCCTGAACAACCTGAGCCAGCTGGAGCGCCATCCCCTGCGCCAGTACCTAGCGGCAGGCGTGCCCTGCGTGCAGGGGACGGATGGCGCGGCCATATACGGGACGGACTCGATTGACGAGCAGCTCGCGCTCGAGAAGACGCTCAACCTCTCGCACGAGGAGCTCGTCGCCATGCATCGCGCAGAGGACGCAGTCCGGAGCCGCGGCCTCGCTGCCCTCGAGGAGAAGATGCGTGCCTTCGCCGGGGAGGCTGGCGCGGAGAACGTCGAGGCCTTCTATGTCGCACGGATGCAGGCGCAGCAGCCGCCGGAGGAGACCCTGCTGGACCTCCCGGATACCAAGGACAGCACCGTGGTCTTTTCGGACAGGATCGAGGAGCTGCCCTGCGACCGAGTGCCGGTGATTCTTGTGGGCGGGTCCTTCAACAACGACCGCCACGTGACCAGGCGCCGCCGCGACGTCTGCGCCCTGATTGACGACATCCTCGCCAAGGGGGACCCCAGCAAGATGTTCCTGGTCATAGGCCACAGCCTCACGGGCTACGAGCAGTACCTGGCCAAGAAGAACAATGGGAAGTTCGACCTCTTCGCCTTCGTGCCAGCCCTGATCGGGCCGGAGGAGGCAGAGGCCCTGAGGCGGACCGGGGTCCGCATACGGGTCTCCATCGAACCCAGCCCCATGGGCATCTACAAGAGCGTCGCCTTCGAGGTCTTCAAGCGCAGACCCTCGGTCCTCATCGCCCTCGACGGCAACTCCTCCGGCGCAAACATGATCCAGGACGCCAAGAACGGGAAGCGCAAGTGCCACATGTTCGTCCTCGACCGGAGGGGCATGCTGCGCGAGAAGGCCAGAAACCTCGAGGGGTACGTGTCCCTGTTCGGGACAGACGACGATCTGGCGGGGATGGTCTGCGATGCCGTGGAGACCTGCTATCCGGAGCGGTGGCTGCGACAGGAGTGAGTCGAGGAACCACATGACCTGCCTCCTCACGCCTGGCGGCAAATAGCCACGCCAAGCAATCGTGCGGCATGGAAGATGCGATGGCCCCACGGCCGACGGCTACCGCGAGGTCATCGGGTCTGCCAGGGTCGACCATGCGACAACCCTAGGCGGGGCCGCAGCCGAAGAGCACGTTGCGGAAGAAGTCCTCGGTCCACTCGACACCCATCGCCTTCTTGACCGGGTCGGTTGCGGGGCCGCCGTTGGAAAGCAGGCCCTCGCTGTAGACGCTCGCCTTGCGCCTTTTCTCCTCGGGGTCGCACGGGTTCGCCTTGGCAGCCGCCTCGAGGTACGCCCGGAGAAACGCCTGGGACCATCCGTCGAAGGCTTCGGCGTCCCTTCGCTTGCCCTTGAGGTTCAGGCCCGGTTGCACCACCAGGTAGTCGTACCAGTAGTCCTTGTCCTTTGGGACGTTCGGGCACTGGGCGGCGGCCGCCTCCATCGGGTCGGTGCAGAAGCTCGAGCCTAACAGGGAGTCGTACATCTCCGCAACCAGCACCTCGCGACCGAACGCGTGGATGCGGTCGAGGGAGAAGAGCGGGGCGTCCACGACGAAGGGGTTCAGCACCACGGTCTCCATCTTCATCAGCCCGAGCATGCCGTGCGCGCTCATCACGCCGACATGACCAAAGCCAGCCGCCTCGTACGCAACCGCGGAGAATCGCATCCCCGAGGCCTTGAACTCGCGCTGCAGTCCGGGCTTCTCTCCGAGCTCATAGGCAGAGGCTATCGCGTCGAGAGGATTGAACGGCGCTCTTGTACCAGACATCTCTTGTACCCTCCTCGTTCCCAGCGGCACCATCAAGGCAGTAGCAACCCCCGCAGATTATAGGCGGTTGCGTCCGCGCAAATGTGGGCAGCCTTCTCCGTTGTCCCCCCATCGATAGGGAATCGGACCTCAGACAGTCGTTACACGCCGCGCACGATCATGCCGGTGTAGAGGGGCACGCCAAAGGCCTCCACGTAGAGCGCGCACTTGCAAAGGAAGAGGAAGTAGATGTTCTCTCCCCGTCCGGAAAGCGTCTCATAGTTGGCAAGGCCCTTGGAGATGACAAGGTCGGACTCGCGCAGCGCTGCGAGCGTCTCCTCGTTCACGTGGGATAGGCTCGTGCCCGCGATGCTGCTCCCGTTGGGAATGACACGCGCGACCGAACCGAGCCCCACCTGACGCGCGTCGTCCATGGTGGCATCGTTCGAGGTGTCGGCGCCGCGCACGATGGCCATAATCTGCGCCTTGGGGTTGATGCGTGCGATCTGGGCCATGAGAAGCTTGTCGAACACGACCTCGCCGCAGTTGTCGGTGAGCACGGTGACGGTATGGGCTTCCGCGATGCGCTCCTTGAGGTCGGCCAGCGACTCTCCGTAGAGCGCCATGGCAGACGCCTGGTCCACCAGCTGCAGGAGCTTCTCCTCGCTCACGTCGCCCGTGGGGCCAAAGTCGATGAAGTTGCCCACGAGGGCGCAGCGAATGGCCAGGTCGAGAGGGTCGTCACTTGCGGCCATACGCTCGGCCAGCTGTGGCTCTATCCCCAGCACCAGCTCGTTGAAATGCCTCTTTATCTCCGTGTAGTCACGCGTGATGCCAAACCAGTCGCGCAGGACACCGCTCAGCGCATCAGAGATCTCTGGCGCGGTCATGCTTTCGGAGCCGTCCGCCACCGTGCGCAGGACGAGCCGCAAATAGTCTGCACGCACCTGCCAGGGAGTGTCTTCTGGACAGGCATCGAGGTACTTGTCGAGCATGCAGCGCATGCAGCGCGGGCTCAGCGTTGGGCTGGTTATCTGTTCGAGCGACATGGAAGCTCCGATCTGGCGAGGTCGCCCATATGGTACCGGACATGCGGGACGGAGGCCTCCGTCCCGCATGTCCCTAGCTTCGACCCCTACCGTACAGGCGCGTGACAGACGCGATCTTCTGTGCAAGCTCGTCGGTGAGCTGTCCCTCCCGCAGGCGCCAGCGCCAGTTGCCGTCCATGGTTCCGGGCGTGTTGATGCGTGACTCGGCACCGAGCCCCAGGTAATCCTGCATCTGCGCGAAGAACAGCGTGGCCACACTCGAAGCCCCCTGGCGCACCATGCCCCAGACCAGGCCCTCCTCGTCATTGAGCCCCATGTAGCGACGCGCCAAGCCCAGGCACTCCGGGCTCTCCTCCGCAAACCACTCGCCCAGCGGCGCGTTGTCGTGCGTGCCCGTATAGCATGCGCAGTTCACCGGTATGCCGTGTGGTAGGTGCTCGTTGTCCTCACGTCCGTCGAAGGCAAACTGTAGCACCTTCATGCCGGGAAGCCCTGACGCCAGGAGCAGCTCCATGACCTCGGGCGTCGGCGTCCCCAGGTCCTCGGCGACGAGCTGGACATCCGGATTGTCCTTTTTCAAGGCCTCTATGAGCTCGATGCCCGGACCCCACACCCAATGCCCATCCCTCGCGGTCTTCGCCCCCGCAGGAACCGACCAGTAGCGCGCAAACCCGCGAAAGTGGTCGATGCGCACCATGTCGTACAGGCGTCCGGCCGCCCGCACGCGACGGCACCACCAGGAGTAGCCGTCCTTCGCCATAGCCTCGTAGTCGTAGAGCGGGTTCCCCCACAGCTGGCCGTCGGCACTGAAGTAGTCTGGCGGAACGCCGGCGACCCGGGCGGGATCGTTGCGCTCGTCGAGCTGGTAGTTCTCGGGGTGGGACCACACGTCAGCCGAATCGAGTGCCACATAGATGGGCATGTCGCCAAATATGCCCACGCCACGGTCGTGTGCGTAGGCTCGCAGCGCCGTCCACTGCCGGAAGAACAGGTACTGCACGTAGGTGAACAGGCGCACGTCAGCATCAAGCTCGCGCGCGTATCGGACAAGGGCGTCCTGCCTGTGCAGACGCGCCTCCTCGTCGGGCCACTCGTACCATGGTGACATGCCAAAGTGGCGCTTGATGGCCATGAACAGCGCGTAGTCCCCCAGCCAGTCCTCGTTTTCCCTGGCAAACGCCTGCACGCCTGCGCCGTCCCGTTCCCAGCCCCGCTCGCAGGCAAGGCGAAGGAGGTCCAGACGGTGTTGGTACAGCAGCCCGTAGTCCACACGACCGGAGTCGCTTCCCCAATCGCATGCGCCGATCTCCTGATTGGAGAGAAGCCCATCGGCCACAAGCAGGTCGAGGTCTATGAAGTAGGGGTTGCCCGCAAATGCGGACGGGCTCTGGTACGGGGAGTCTCCAGAGCTGGTGGGGCCAACCGGCAGGACCTGCCACCAAGACTGGTCGGCCTCTGCCAGGAAGTCCACGAAGTCCCTGGCAGCCTTGCCCATCGTTCCCACACCGTACGGCGATGGCAACGAGAAAAGCGGAAGGATGATTCCACTGGAACGTTTCATTTCCCACCCTTTCCTGGAGCTGCGAAACCACGAAGCGCTACCGTTACATTGTGCACACATAAGGCCCGCGATTGTTGGCAATGTGCCAATCTCCGTCGGCGGCCAGCAGCAGCCGCTTCGTGTCGGGGACAGGGAGAGTTTGGCGAGCCACCCGTCTGCAGCTGAAAGCCCCTCGTCATCCAGAGCCTTTCTGTGTACCATTACGCTCGTTGAAGCGTGTGCAGGAAACACGAGGTAACAGCCTTATGGGTGAAATCGGTAGCAATGGATTCAAGGCATGTGCCACCGTCTCGTCCTCGCTCGCCCGCATGGGCACCATCATCCCCCTGCTGCTCTCGATCGTGCTGTTCGGCGAGTACCCCTCCCTGGCAGGGGCGAGCGGCATCGTGGTGGCTATAGCGGCCACCATGCTGCTGAGCATCCCGGGAAACGATGCGTCACAGACGAACACGCCCATCTCCTCGCACCGCAGGCTGCTCATCCCCATGGTGCTGGCGGGAGGCACCGCCGATACCATGCCCAAGGTCTTCGAGAGCATCGGCACCCCCGCACACGAGGAGGCCTTCATCCTCATGACGTTTGCGACGGCGTTCGCCATCTGCCTCGCCATGCTCCTGCACGCGCACGAGCGGCCAGCCCCTGTCGACATCGCTTGCGGAGCCATGCTCGGCACCTTCAACTTCTTCTCGACCGACCTCATGGTCCGCGCGCTCATGGAGCTGCCCGCCTACGTGGTGTACACGGGATTCAGCATGGGCGTCGTGCTCCTCACGTATGCCGCGAACGCCCTGGTCATGCACGAGCGGCTCAATCGGAGAGACCACGCGGCCATCGTCCTCGTCCTGCTTGCGCTGGCGCTCATCAACATGCCGGGATAGGCCCGCGCGCCTGCCTCCGCTCAGAACAACCGTGGTTGCAGCTCCGGGAACTCCGCCGCATATGCGAAGCATTCGTCGGGCGTGTGGATGATGCCCTGTCGCTCGCAAACCTCGTCGAATCGCGTTATGAGGTGGTCATTGCTCGCACTCACCACGTTGTAGGCTGTCCCATACGTGGCACGATAGCGCTCCGACAGCCCGGGGAAGTGCCGGTCGAGGAAGGCGTAGTAGTGCTCGCGGTTGCCCTCGCGCAAGGTCAGCCCGACGCCGAAGCACACGATGCCCGTAACCTGCGCCTCCACGCACCAGTCAAGCAACGTCAGGAAGTTGTCGTCGGCATCGGTGATCCACGGAAGGAAGGGGCACAGCCACACCACCGTGGGGATGTGCCGGTCGCGCAGCTCGCAGAGCACCTCGAATCTGCGGCTCGAGGGACACACGCCGGGCTCAACCAGACGCGACAGCCCGTCATCGGCGATGGTGAGCGTTACCTGCACCACGGCCTTCGTTCGGCGGTTGACCTCTTCGAGCAGGTCGATGTCACGCAGCACGAGATCCGACTTGGTGATGACCGAGGCGCCGAACCCGTAGTCGCCGATCAGCTCCAAGCAGCGGCGCGTGAGGCCCAGGTCGCGCTCGATGGGCTGATAGGGGTCGCTCATCGAGCCGGTGCCGATCATGCAGGGCTTGCGACGCCGACGCAGCGCATCCTCGAGCAGCTCTGGCGCATTGGCCTTCACCGCCACGTCCTCGAAGGCATGGTCCATGCGATAGCAGGAGCTGCGGCTGTCGCAGTACGCGCAACCGTGGGTGCACCCTCGGTACAGGTTCATGCCATTCCAACGCGTGAGCAGCGATTTCGCCTGGATGAAGTGCATCGACAGCCCTCCTCTCGGCTTTACCCCACAGGTGGGTCGAAGTCTCGCCCCGCACGGTGCGGCGGCCTGCGCTCGACGCACATGACGGTCGATCGCGGCAGCGACACGCGCTTCGGGATGCGCGCCAGCTCGGAACATGATACACGGCGCCATGGTCGCCGTCGCACGGCCGGGGTGACGCGTGCCCTGAGCGTTCACCCCCTTGGTGTCGCGTACGCCCAATCCGTCAGGGTGGGGATTGCGATCTCGCCCGCCGTGCTCATGAACGCCTCTCGAAGACGAGCTCGCCGTTCACGCGCTTGACCCGATACCCAAACTCGCGCCGCTCGACGGCGTCGTAGTCGTGGCCAGAGACGGTAGGCCAGCACGCGCCAACCCACAGCTCCTCGGTCGAGGATGTGTTCACGCACCTGTGCGCGAGGTGCCCATCGATGTGGTGGAGAGACCCCTCGCACATGCGCTCAGCCCACGTGGCGCCACTCTCGTCCATAAGCAGCAGAAGCCCCTCACCGCGCAGGCAGAAGTAGTACTCGGTGCAATCGCGATTCTCGTGGAAGTGTCCGCGCGTCATGTTGCATTCGCCGTTCGAGTCCACAGGCCTCATGATAGTGAGGCCCCAGAGCAGGTTGCCTTGCCTTGCCGGCCCTTCGTCATGCGTGTAGACCTCGTACACCACCGGGTCGTCATCGCGGGGGCTCTCGTAGAGATAGGCCACCTCGTGGTAGCGCTTGGTTGCCTTGGTGACGCCCGCGCCTTCGGGGACGCCATCCGCAAGGTGATGCATGGCTCGCGCATCGATGACCCTCATCATCAGATTCTCCTCACGTGTGCGAAGACTCTCTTCCTATGGCTCGAATCCCTCCCACAGCGCCTTGGCCACATCGGGCTTAGACACGAACAGGAACAGGTCGGGATCGTCTACGAACTGCTGGTAGATGGGTACGCCTTGGGCAAGCCCGAAGTCCGTATAGGCACGCGGCCCACAGACGACGAGCTCCGAGGGCCCGTATGCGGCATTGGCCACCCACGTGGTCCTGCCGTGGTCCGCCTGCGGGAACCAGGCGATGCCATTGTGGGCACGCACGTCGTCATAGTCGAAGCCATAGTCGCGAACGCACCAGGCCCCAAACGTGAGGTTCTGGGTCACGTCGCCCACGATGGTGGCGTGCGCCCAGCCGGGTGGCACGATGACCACCTGACCCGGCTGCGCGTAGACCGCATAGCAGCGGCCGGGGTCATCCTTGGCCGACTCCTGCATGTAGATGTAGGCCGCGCCGCTCCAGATCTCATAGACCTCGCAGGTAGACGCGCCACAAGAGGGCGATGTCGCATGGATATGCCCCTGGGAGCGCACGGGCTCGGTGCCGAGCAGCCCCTTCGAGTAGGTCACCACGCCATAGAGCAGGTCGCGCTCGATCATGGCGGGCAGATCCTGCCTGCGACCCACGTCCATGGCGATGGCGTAGACCACCTCGGGGCCGTCGCAGTCGGAATCCTTGAGCGAGGGGCGGATGGCGTCGAGCGTACGGAGCTCGGGCACGGGCCCGAAGGTGCCGGGCCCGTAGGAGAAACCCATGGGGTCATAGGTGGGCACGATGTCGAATCCGGGATCGGTAACCACGATGACGACCTTTCGCGCACGGCAGACGATACGGAAGGAACGGTGCAAAGGCAGGGCCTTCTCACCTCAGCGCAATGCGGGCGGAACCGCGCGATCCGTATGAGGGAAAGAGACGACGGGGCTGAGGTGGCTCTACGAGCACCTACATTAGGTACCTACGGCGTCATCCATGTCAAGGCATACCTTATGCCAAGCTGCCGTTCCCGCGCCTTCGCGCGAGGGTGGTGGCGGGGCGGCCCAGACGGATATACTGGGTGTCCAACCTACACCACCTGCGGAAAGGCCTGCACTTGAACGTACTCGTCGTTCCCATGTTCGCCTTGTCCCGGATGGGCGGGCCATGGAGCCGCGCACAGGCGGTGGCCGGTGCCTTGCAGCGGGCGGGACACCGCGCCCTGCTCGGCGTGGCCGCCGACGGCAATTGCATGAACCCATGCGTCCCCGAGACGATACACCTGCCCACACCCGCACCCCTCGGCCTGCCCATGGCCGTGGCGTCTCGGACGTTCCCCCTGGCCGAAAGGCTGGGAATCTCAGGCAGGAAGCCCGTTCGCAGCTTCGAGGAGGTGCTATGGCTCACCGGCGCGCTGGCATACGGCTATGAGCGCGAGAGCGTGGGTTTGCTGCGCGACATCATCGACTCCCTAGCCATAGAAGCGGTCTACTCGGAGTACAGTCTGCCGGCCATCATCGCCGCCCGTGCGTCAGGCGTCTCCGCATTCGGGTCGTTTTCGTTCACGACGCGCACGGCCTTCGCGAGCGATGCCGTCAAGGCCGGCGGCGTCCGCAGGCTGCTGCACGAGCTCGGTCTCCCCAAGGTGGAGTCGTCGCTCGAGCTCTTCGACTGGCTCGACCGTCGCTTCGTCCCAAGCTGCAGGGAACTCGAGCCCATCGAGGACGCAAGGACCGAGTTCGTGGGCTTCCTCCGCGAGATGCCCGAACCCTTCGATGGGGACCGTGACTGCATCCTCATCTACCTTGGCACGGGCTCGGTCCCCCAGCGACGGATCGAGGCCGTCACAACAGCTGCGCTGCGCGACTGCGGATGCGACGTATACGTGGGTGGCTGCACGCGAGAGCACCGTGAGGGCAACCTGCACTTTGCACCACGCTTTGACTTCGCCAGCCTGCTGCCGCGAGCGCGCTGTCTCATCCACCACGGAGGACAGAACTCCACCATGGACGCCTTCGCGAACGCCGTTCCCCAGGTCATCGTTCCGGGGCGCATATTCGAGCGCATCTACAATGCCCAGAGCGTCGAACGCGCCGGTGTCGGGGTGAGGCTGAAGTCGTTCGAGACCGATGCGCTGCGCGACGCGTGCCGACGCGTCACGTGCGAACCGTCGTTCGTCGAAGCATCACGTGCCTTGCGACGAACGCTCTCGGCGGGCGGCGGTGCCGCTCGCATCGTATCCTCAATCGAGCAGGTCTCGTCCCGCCAAGAGCCCTTGTCTCGGGCACACACGCCCGGGGCCGCTTGGTGCGAGCGGCCCCGGGCCCTGTGACTAGCTAGGCCGACCGTATCTCCCTCGCCTCGGGATCGGATCATCCCCTGCACCCGTCAGCGTGGCGTTGCTCTGCCTACAGCCCTACCGAACTCGCCCCATAGGCTGCCTGGTCATAGCTAAACCCTTCAAATACCAGCTGGTCGATGAGCCCGTCGCGCGAGAACGATGTGAAGCTCAGGTACTCGGACGCCTTCTTTGCCGCCTGCTCGTTCCAGTCCGCACCGCAGTTGTCGGCGCCATAGGTGGCCTGTTCGTTAGTGAACTTCTCATACTCGAGCTGGTTGACGAGCCCGTCATAGGAGAATGCCGAGAAGCTCAGGTAGTCCCTCGCCTTGCCGAGCGCCTGCTCGTTCCAGTCCGCACCGCAGTTGTCGGCGGCATAGGTCGCGTCTTCCACTGAGAACTGTTCGAACTCGAGCTGGTCGATGAGCCCGTCATGGGAGAAGTTGGTGAAGCTGAGGTAGTCCCTTGCCTTGCGCAAGGCATTCACCTGGCTTACCGTGGGACTGCCCTGCTTTGTTGACTCCGTAGCAGGCGCGCCATCCTTCTTCTTGTCAGCCTGCTGACTGTCATCCACCTCTTCGGCGTCCAGCCACGTCTTGTTCCCCTTGCGTACCTCCTCTATCTGGCGCTTGGCCAGCGCATTCACTTCCTCGATCTCATCCTTGGAAAACTCGGTGCCCTCCTTCGCCGCATTGAGCCTGTCCACGACCTTGTCGGAGGTGTCGACCGATTCGAGGACGCCTTCGAGTTGTGGAAGCATGTCTTCCCGTATCGACTCGTCGGCTTTTGCCAGAACCGTCACGATACCGTCCGGAGTCACCACGTACAGGGACACGTCATGTGCTGTCGTGTCATCCTCGGTTTGCTCGTCATACTCGACCATTCGGGCAGGGAGCTCGTGGACATCGGTCTTCCTGTACGTCATGTCATCGAGAATGACGTTGTCCTGGATGAGGTCCTTCGAGACCAGCAGGTCCATGGTCGCCTCGCCAATGCCAGCATCCGAGCTGAGCTCGTCCCATGGATACACGGCGATGCCGAGAACGGCGCTTCCCGACTCGTTGGCATGCCATACGATGAAATCCTCGTGATCCTCTGTCTTTTCCCATCCAGACGGGACCTCGAGAGTGAGTCCGCTGAAGCTCACGCTCTCCACTGATGGCCCTGCCGCCTCCTCGGCCTGGGCGGGCGCCCCTTCGGTCGGCTCCCCTCCCGAACAGCCAAGACACGCAAGTGCCAGCATCGCAGACACCAGGCTGGCTGCAAACAACCTCATAGCACTCCTCATGGTAGCCTCCTTAGGACAGAGTGCCTTCACCTTGCCTAATCCGAACCCCATGGCGCGCCGCACCTATCCCCCTCATGGCTGCACCGGGCTCTTGCCCCACCAATACCTCCCCACCCCATGGGCATATAGAGGTATGTCTATCGTGAGAATAGGATGTGGGTCGGACACAAATGGCACCATCCCAATAGCGAGTCGCAAGTCCCTTCGAGCCACGCCCGTTGGCGCGACCGGACCCTTGCCCGAACGAGCCATCTCCCCAGACGGCTCCTCCCCTGTTTTCAAACTTGATATCATTGCCCCAGGCGAAGCAAGGGCGAGGGGCAGTCATGCGATACATCCTTCAGGTTTGCACGGGTGCCTGGGCCGCATCGAACTACGCGGCCGGGGAAATCATCGAGAGGATCGAAGGGATCTCCTCCAGAATCGACGTGGTCAAGGTGATCATCGGCTGGAGCACCGACGCGACACTCTATCGAGAGGTGGGCGCATTCCTGCACGACCGGGACATCCAGATGCTGCTCTGGCTGCCATGCCTCTCGGAGATCGGCGGGATTGCCCAACCGGACGAGACGCGTGACGTCTTCGGGAACGAGATCGTCGTCCCTCTCGCACAACCCGGCGAGGACTTCGCCTTCTGCTGCCCCTCCTCCCCCCGCAACATCCGGATCGTCGAGTCCCTCTACGAGGAGCACTTCGCGGACTGTGGCTTCGATGGGGTCTTCCTCGACAAGGTCAGGGGCCAGTCCTTCGTGGCAGGTGTCCCCGGCGTGCTGAGCTGCGGGTGTGCACGCTGCCAGAAGGCCTTCATCGAGCGAGGAGTGGACCTCGCGAAGGTCCGCCGCCTCTATGAGGAGAGGGGTGATGCCTTCTTCGACATGCGCTCATACCCGATGGATGGCGCGTTCGAGCTCGAGGACCCAACTGCCCAGCGCTTCTTCGACGCCAAGGGGGAAATCGTCGCCGCCTCCGTGTCGGAACTCTGTGGCCACTTCAGGGACAAGGGGCTGATCGTCGGCCTCGACCTGTTCGCACCCCTGGTCAGCAGGTTCGTCGGCCAGAACTATGCGCTGATCGCCAGGGATGCGGACTTCGTCAAGCCCATGCTGTATCGCAGGACCGAGGCTCCTGCCGGCATCGGGTACGAGTACGCGCTCTTCGGGCAACATGCCCCGGCGGCCAGAAGGCCGGCGGCGCCAGCCATGGACCGGACGTTCCTAGATGCCCAGCTAGAGGCGGTCGACCAGGCCCCCTGCGAGCGATACCCGGGCATAGAGATCAACTACCTGGCGGACATCGCGCGGACGGACGCCGACTACGTCCGCGAGTCGCTCGCCGCCGTGCGGGAGCACGACTTCGACGGCGCGGTCCTCTGCTGGAACGTGATGGAGGCCCCAGACGAGCACATCGAGGCCATCGCAGGGTTGGGCTGACAGCCAGAGGGCCTGCACGCAACGTGCGGCAGGCCCTCCTTCAACCACCGATTATGGTCGCAGGATCCTACGCACGGGAAGCACTACCCGTCATACCCGTTGGGGTTGTGTGATTGCCAGTTCCAGCTATCACGGCACATCTCAGCAATTCCGTAGCGTGCCACCCAGCCCAACAGCTCACGCGCCTTCGTGCAGTCCGCATAGTTGGCGGTAACGTCACCCGCGCGGCGCGGTTCGATGACATACGGCAGCTCGCGCCCGCAGGCCGCAGCGTAGGCCTGAATCACCTCGAGTACGCTGGAACCCCGTCCGGTACCAAGGTTGAACACCTCGCAACCCGTACGCCCCGCCATCCATGCGAGTGCCGCCGCATGTCCCTCAGCGAGGTCCATGACATGGATGTAGTCACGCACGCCTGTGCCGTCGGGCGTGTCGTAGTCGTCGCCAAAGACGTGGACCGCATCACGCCGGCCAACCGCAACCTGCGCAACATAGGGCACGAGGTTGTTGGGGATACCTTTGGGATCCTCTCCGATGAGCCCCGAGGGATGCGCGCCGATAGGATTGAAGTAACGCAAAAGCACGACATTCCAGTCAGGGTCGGGCACCACCAGCGAGTGCAGAATCTCTTCGATCATCCACTTGGTCCATCCGTAAGGGTTGGTCGCCGGCTTCTTGGGGCTCTCTTCCGTGAGGGGCAGGGCGTCAGGATCGCCGTACACCGTAGCCGAGCTGCTGAAGACGATGCTCTTGCAGTCGTGCCTGCGCATCACGTCAACGAGCGCAAGCGTATTGCCGATGTTGTTCGAGAAGTACTCGATGGGCTTCTGCACGCTCTCGCCCACCGCTTTGTAGCCCGCGAAGTGAATGACGGCGTCAATGTCATGCTGCGAGAAGACCTTCTCCAACACCTCCGCGTCCCTGACGTCCGCCTCACAAAACGTAAGCTGCTCGGCGGCTTCTTGGCCCACGATCTGGATGATGCGCTCGAGCACTACGGGGCTCGCGTTGGAGAGGTTGTCGACCACCACGACCTTGTATCCGCGTTGTAGCAGCACGACCACCGTATGACTGCCGATGAATCCGCAGCCGCCCGTTACCAGTACGCAGGTGTCCTGCGGTGTCTTAGTCTCGCTCATGGGTTACTCCTCACAGATGGGTCTAACGGACGCAGGAAGGCAGGACACTCCCCCGTCTTTGCTGCTTCGGCCAGCGCGAAGAGGGCGTCTGCCACGGCATCGTCTGCCGAGAGGCCAATGCGGTAGTTGGCCACAGACAGGGCATCCGCACTTGCGTTGCGGACCACGACGGAATGTGGCACCACCTCGAGCATGGAGATGTCATTCTCGGAATCGCCGAACACGGCGACCTCGTCGAGCGTGAGTCCCAGATGCTCTGAAAGGACCTTTACCGCACAGCCCTTGCTCCATCCGTGGGGCAGGATGTCAATGAAGGGCCCGTACAGGGTAGGAAACACGAAATCGAATGCGGGAAACCGTTCGCGCAGCTCATCGCGAAGGGCAATCATCTCGTGCCAAGGCATGTCGCAACGCACATTCGACTTGATATAGGTCGGACGATCGAGGCGTTCAATCAGGCGAGGCCGGCGCCCGAAGGTCGACTCGTGCCGAGCAAGCTCTTCGGCCGTCGCTCCCATATAGTAGGCGGTCCCATCGGTGGTCTCGGTAAGGTCATCCAGGTCATAGACCACCAAGGCGCAGCCCTCATAGCCGCCTATCCAGGTGCCGACCTCGGCCAGTTCCTCCCCTGGCAGCAACTCCTCATGCACCAGCTGGCCGTCAACATAGACAAGCTGCCCGTTGACGAAGGCACCCGTTCTGCTACACGCCTCGTCACCGCCAAACATCCAACGCATCGCCGCGGGCACCCTTCCCGAAACGGGACCAAAGTGCAGACCCGCGTCGAGCATTGCATGGATGGCAGCAATGGCACGCAGGCTAGCGTGCGGTGCGCCGAGGGGTATCAGGGTGTTGTCAAGGTCCGTCAAGGCTAGTTTGATCATTCGGACCTCCTTCCTTGTAGGGGCATGCCGCAAGGGCAGCCCTTCCGGTATCGCGAGACCGGAAGGGATCTCCCCCAACAGCACGCCGACAGTATGTGGCGCGAGTCGGAAAAGCCCGCTTTCTCGCCTCAGCCACCGTCAGGACGCATCACAAGCTTTGCAGGAAACGTTGGAGCGCCGCCCTGCCTTCCTCGTCCCACTTGAACACGCCAGCATCCTCAAGCACACGTCCGAAGACAGAACCAATCTCGCCTCTTGTGAGGCTTCCCTCGGCAAGGTCGTCCAGCAGACGCGGAGGCAGAATGGCCATGCCCATGACCTCGATGAGGCCGATGTTCTCCTTCTTGACATGCCACTTGTCCTCATGCGGATGGAACACGCCCAGCGGATGCTCGGCGGAGGTCACGTTGCAGCGCAGTGCGAGGAAGAGCTCGTAGCCGCCCTCGATTCGCCGCGCAACGGGTGTCACCGTGTTGTGAGGCGTTCCGTCGGAATCGTGCGCAAGCACCCCTACCGTCACATCGCTCCACTGGCGCCAAGCCTCCGTGATGTGACAGGCAGCATCGAGCAGCTCGTCACGGTCGGCGCACCATAGCCGCAGCACCGATATGGGCCAATGCAACACGGCACACCATACCCCAGCGTAACCGGGCAACTCGACCTTGCTCTCCGCCCTCGCACGCATCATCGGGAACTCGTGCCGTCCTGCCTGGAAGTGGTCATGCGAGAGAATCGATCCGCCCACGATGGGCAAATCGGCATTCGACCCTACGAAGTAATGGGGGAACAGCTCCACGAAATCGAGCAGGCGACCCATGTTCTCGCGGCTCACGACCATGGGCCTATGCTCCACGCTCATGGCGATGCTGTGCTCCTCGAAGTAGGCATAGGGACTGTATTGGAATCCCCAAGGTTCCTGACCGAGCTCGATCGGCACGACCCGCAGGTTCTGACGCGCTGGATGGGCGCCAAAGGCAGCCCCCGCCCCGCGACCATAGTAGCCCTCGTTCTCCACGCAGAGCTGGCAGGCTGGATACTGCGCGCCCGTCGGAGCCTTCCCTGCCGCCGCGATGGCCGCTGGGTCCTTCTCGGGCTTGGAGAGGTTGATGGTGATCTCCAATCCACCCCAAGGCGTCTCGGCCGTCCAGCACACGTTGCGCGAGATGGCTGCCTCGCGCACGTAGCGTACGTCGCAACACAGCCGATAGAACCAATCGGTGGCCGCCTGCGACCCCTCCGTCTCGCGCAGCTCGTGGAAGCGCGCATTGATCTCGCTGGGACGGGCCAGAAGCAGACCCATAAGCTCAGTCTCGATGCGGTCGTGTCCCGAGGGAGTATCCTCATCGAGTCCTGCCTCGACACCGGCCGCTCCAAGCCGCGCCATAACCGCCTCGAGGTCAAAGCCCTCCATGTCCACCGCATCCCACGCAGGTGCAGGTCCCGTCTCGCGCAAGGCACCGAGCACGCGGTTGTATGCCCATGTCCTATCATCCGGACAGATTATTGCGCACCGCGCCGCATAGGCCACGAGTGCTGCCACGTATTGTGCTAGATCCATTGTGCCACCGCCCCCTCGTCAGATATCGCGTATACCTTGCTTGCCCCAGCGCCTAGCCACTTGTCCATGTGTTCCACGTAGTCGTCCACAAAATCAAGTGGTACGAACGCCTGAATCGACCCACCAAAGCCACCCCCGTGGATGCGCGTGGCTCCCCGGCCGACCAACAGCCGTTCTGAGAGCGCAAGAGCCACCATGGCATCCTGCTCTCGCGTGCCGCTCGCACTCACGTTTTGCAGGAACATGGCAGAGCTGGCTCCCGAGCTTCGCGTCAGAGTCAGGAAGGTATTCATGTCCCCCGCCTTGAGCGCATCCCAGCGCCCGTCGACAAGATCCATCTCCTGGTAATAGTGGAAGGCGCGCAATACCGGCCGGTCTCCCAGCTGCCGACGCAGGAAGGGCAGGTACATGAGCACCGCACTCTCCTTGACCTCGCAGAGCCGCTCTGATCCCAATGCCTCCGCGACGAGCTTCATCTCGACCGGAACAGCCGCGTATTCGTCGGTATAGGCGCTGTGGTCGCATCCGACGTTTGTCAGTACCAGTGCATAGCCATAGGCAGCAAAGTCGAAGGACAGCTTCTCTACTTTGGGCTCCTCGTGCTCGAAGTCCATGTATGCGAGGCCACCAAGGCTCACAGCCAGCTGGTCCATCAGGCCACAGGGCTTGCCAAACCAGTCCTGCTCCACGCGCTGTGCCATCTGGGCCGCCTCCACGGCGCTGACCTCAGGCCCCTGCCACAGTGCTTCCATCGCGCGACACAGCGCCAGCTCGTAGGCGGCGGAGGACGAGAGACCACCGCCTGAAGGAATGTCGCTGGTCATGACCAGGTCAAACCCATGCGGGATGCGTCCCGTGGCAGCCATCTGGGCTGCCATGCCGCGCACCAACCCCGCTGAGCTCACCTTCTCGTCCTCGCGCGGGTCAAGGCTGTCAATCGTCACGCAAACTGGATCAAAGCCCTGACTGAACACCCTGATCTCATCCGTCCCGCTTGCCACAGCCAAGCACTCGATGCTGCGGTCTAGTGCCCCAGCAATCACACGACCACCCTCGTGATCGGTGTGGTTGCCGGCAATCTCGCTACGTGCTGGTGCGCGCACGGCTAGGATTCTCTCGCCTGCAGCACTCCTTACCTGGGCAAGAGAATCACCCAGCCGTAATGCCAGATCTTGGACATCTCTCATCTGGTCCATCCTCTCTGTGGTGTGGCAAGCGCATGGCCGCATACGTCCGCCATCCACCAAGCATTTCCTTCCTTCGGCGGCACTGCCCCGTACTCGACACAGACGGGCCACAAGGGTTAGCTCCTCGCACAATGCGAGGCCCGATGGCCAATCTTCGACACCATTCGGTGCATGTTCTTTGGCTAGGCACCCCTCAGAATGGCTTTCCCGATCTTTACGAAAGCCTTCCCGTACGAGCTACCTGGGCGAACCAGTACGCTGACGCCTTGGGTATGCGCTGCTGCGTCTCAAAGTCGACATAGAAGAATCCGTAGCGCTTGCTGTAGCCGTTGGTCCAGCTGAACATGTCCATGAGCGACCACAGGAAGTAGCCCGTCATGTTGACACCGGCATCCACGGCCGCGAGCAGCCACTGCAGATGCGCACGCACATAGTCGATGCGATAGGAGTCATCGACCACACCATCCACGAGCTCGTCCTTTGCGCCCATACCGTTCTCGGTGATCATGATCTCGCGATAGTTGGGATACTGCAGACGGATGCGTACGAGCAGGTCGTACATGCCTTCCGGATAGATGAGCCAATCCCAGTCGGTGCGGGGTATACCCTCCTTGTTCACACGCTCGCCCACACCCGAAAGCGCATAGCGCTCGGTTCCCTTGTCGCCTGTGGCGTTGTGATGCAAGATGCTCGGACCGTCATAGCCGCGAAGGAAGCGACTCTGGTAGTAGTTGATGCCGAGGTAGTCATTGTGCAGCGCTGCCTCACGCATGCAGGCGAGGTCGTCTTCGCGGATGTCAAGAACGCCTCCCGAGAGAGCCGCAAGGCGGTTGGCACACTCCAACGTATCCGGAGTATAGTCTCCACGGAATGTTGCATCGAGCAGGAACTGGTTCTGGAGCACATCCTCGTTCTTGGCAGCCTGGATGTCGGCAGGATCAAGCTCGTCATAGGGATACTTGCCCTCAAAGGTGTGCACCACGCCGATCTTGCCCTCGTAGCCGCCCTCGTGGAAGGCGTTCACCGCACGCGCATGCGCCAGCATCATGTTGTGGTTGCACTGAAGGGCCTTGTCCAATGCGCAGGTGATGCCACCCGGTGGGAACGTGCCTTCGATGAAGGTGTTGCTGGCCACCGCCCAGATCTCGTTGAACGTGAACCAGTTGCGCACCTCGTCGCGATACTCCTCGAAGCAGAAGCGCGCGTATGCCTCATAGGCGTCGATGGTGTCGCGGTTGAGGAAGCCACCCTTCTCGAAGAGCGCGAGCGGCGTGTCGAAGTGATGCAGCGTGACGTAGGGCTCTACGCCATGCTCCTTGCAGGCGCGAAGAACGTCATGGTAGAACGCGACGCCCTCGGGGTTCACCTCACCGGTCCCCTGGGGAAAGATGCGGCTCCATGCGATGGAGACGCGGATGCCATTGAGGCCGAACTGCTCGCAGAGGGCGAGATCGCGCTCGTAGCAGTGATAGAAGTCGGATGCGGGGTCTGCGGAAAAGCGCCCCTTCTTGGCGAGGAAGGGATCCCACGAGACCTCGCCCTTGCCGTGGGCATGCGTCTCGCCCTCGCACTGATATGCAGCGGTTGCCCCGCCAAAGACAAAGCCATCGGGAAACGTTAGCGATGAGGTCATGGTGGCACTCCTTTATGGCACCGAATGCGACTGATGGTCGAGGAAGAGCGAGCGTGATGCGCGGGCGCCCGACTGACGCGTCGGACGCCCGCCAGGGAGGACGCTATCCGGCGAGCTGCTCGCGCACGAACTCGAGCGCCGCCGCCCCATCTCTGGTAAGGGCGATGTACTGCCTTCCCTCGCAGGCAGCAGCCTTCACGCCCATGCGATCCGCATCAAGCTTGAGGTCCTCGTAGTACGAGGCGACCTGTGGGGCCAGCACGACCAGGTCGAAGTCGGGCATGATGTCAAGATGCGCGCCATAGGCACCTGCGGCACTCTCGAGGTCGAGCCCATGCTCCTTGGCGGCCTTTGCCAGGGCATTGGCCAGAAGACCCGAGGTCCCGCCGCCAGCACAGAGCACAAGAACCTTCTTGCCATCCAGTCCGCTGTCGGAAACGGATGCCTTCCCTGCCTGGGGGGCAGGCTCAGCAGCCTGCGCGGCCTGTGCGGAAACCGCGGCAGCGGGAGCCTTGCCCTGGAAGGCATCGCTCATGAGGGCAGCCTTGTCGGCGGCGCGTGCCTCGAGCTCCTCGGCCTCGACCTGCGCCTCCTCCTCGCACTTCTCCATGTCGTACATCTTGAAGAACGGGTAGTAGATGACGAAGTCCATGGCAAGGGCCACTGCCACGTAGACGACCGAGAGCACGCTGAGACCACAGCCCAGCACGATTCCCAGCGGTGCGGGAGTGGTCCAGGGAAGCGTGTAGAGGAAGCCGTTCATGCCCAATATGTCAATGAACATCTTGAAGACCCAGGCGTTGGCGACGGGCGCCAGCACGAATGGAACCAGGAAGATGGGATTGAGCACCATCGGCGCACCAAAGAGGAAGGGCTCGTTGACGCCAAAGCTCACGGGGATGGCAGAGGCGCGACCCACCGCCCTGAGCTCCTTCGACCTTGCCATGAAGGCGAACATCATGCAGGGGACCAGCGTGGCACCGGTGCCGCCCATGGTCACCACGAAGTACTGCATGCCCAGGCTGAGGGCGTGGTTGGCATGCAGGCCGGCCTGGTAGGCAGCCAGGTTCTCGGTCATGCCCGCAAGGAGTGCGACCTCGACGGCAGGCTCCACGATGGAGGGGCCATGCACGCCAACGAACCAGAAGAGCGACATGGCACCATAGATGATGGCGATGCCAACATAGCTGTCGGCCGCCGAGAAGATGGGCTGGAACAGATGGATGACGCCTTCCGCCACACAGGCGCCCGTCAGGTTGCGCACGACCAGGTCGATCGCCCAGAACAGCACGACCGAGATGGAGAAGGGGATGATGTCCTTGAAGGTCTGCGAGATGTTAGGCGGCACCTGCTCGGGCATGTGGATGGTGATGTTGCGCGAGACGCAGAACTGGTAGATGCCGCAGACCACAAATGCCGATGCGAAGGCAGTGAGAAGCCCCTTGCTGCCCAGGCAGTCGGACGCAAAGCCGCCCTCCAGCGGATCCGAGGCAAGGATCAACAGTCCCACAATCGCACAGACCATGGTCGACAGGAAGTTGATCTGGTTGTTGCGGGGCATGTCACGGTTGAGGGTGTCGGTGAAGTGCTTGGCCGTGGTTGCCGCCACGACCAGCGACAGCACGCCCATGGAGTAGTTGTACGGCTTGGTGATGGCTGCCTCGATGTGCGCCGGCCACGAGAACCCCCAGATGTTTGGCACATAGGCGACCAGTAGGAAGATCGACGAGAAGATGACGATAGGCATGGCCGAGATGAAGCCATCCTTGACGGCCTTGAGGTACTTGTTGCGGGCAATCTGGTCAAAGAACGGCTTGCCCTTCTGGATGGTGGCAATGAGCTTGTCCATGAGACTCCCCTTTTCTGGCGCACGCGACCTATCGATAGATATCGAGAAGGGCATCGATGACGTCGCGCAAGAGCATGGTGGTCATCAGGTGGTCTTGGGCATGCACGAGCAACACCGTCGGCGTCGTCACCTCCCCACGCGCCTCGAGGGTAAGCAGGTCGGTCTGTGACTTGTGTGCGTCGTTCAGCAGTTCCTGGGCCTCGTCCACCAGTGCCTTGGCACGATCGAAGTTGTGCGCCTTGGCCTCCTTGACGGCGGTCAGCAGCTTGGTACGTGCATCGCCCGAGAGGGCGACGATCTCAATCATGGTCAGCTCGAGCTCTTCGGCAGTAATCATGTCTTGTCCCTTCTGTACAAACCCCCAACAAATAGTCGTCCTGAGAGAATGTTAACGTTAACATTCTCTCAGATGTTAACGTTAACATTGAGCGGTAGGCGCGTCTGTCTCAACCCGCGAGCGCTCGTTTTGGACGGTAAGCGGCGTCACTCAAATCATCGGCGTTGACCGTTGTCACCCACAGCCAGACGGGGAACGCACCGCGTGGCAACGGCTGACCTTGCGCCATACGCCCTGTGAGCGGTCGATACCCCTCCAAACGCATTGTTGCGTTACCATTTGTGCCTGTAGAGAAGGGATACGCAACATGGCTCACGGCTCAGGCACTGGCGCCTCGCTCGCAGATGTCGCGAAGCTCGCCAAGGTGTCCACGCAGACGGCTTCAAGGGTGGCAAACGGCTCGGATGCAGTGCGTCCAGACACCCGAAAGCGCGTGCTCGCGGCCATGGCAGAACTGGGATATCGTCCGAGCTTTGCCGCACGAAGCTTGAGGGCTGGGAACTATCGCAGCATCGGACTCTCCATGTCGGGCGATATGAGTGCCACCGGAAGGCGCTATCAGCTGGAAGGCATCACCACGGCCGCAGCGCGGCAGGGCTATGCGATCACGCTGCAGCAGCTAGCCGATGACGCGGCTACCCTGGGTGAGGCCTCGCGCCGGATGGTGTCGCTTCCCGTTGACGGCCAGATCCTCTACCTCGGCGCGACTCCCCCCGACTTCGCGACGTTCGAACCGCCCCAGGCGCTGCCCACCGTCATCATCAGCACGCAGCACCACCCCTATTGCGCCACCATCAGCAACGACCAGATGGGCTGCTCGGTCTCGATCGTGGACCACTTCATCCAAAGGGGGCATCGCGAGATACGCTTTGTGGGCGGCCGACGTGAGTCGTATGCCAACATCAGCCGCCAGAAGGGCTGGGAGCAGGCCCTGCGCATGCGCGGGCTCCATGTCGTCGAGCCCCTGCACGGTGACTGGACCGCCGACAGCGGCTACGAGATCGGCATGCAGCTCGCGAGCGACAAGTCCTGCACCGCCATCTATGCCTCCAACGACGCCATCGCCGTCGGGATCATCTACGCCCTGCGTGACGCAGGGCTGCGGGTACCGCAGGACGTCAGCGTGATCGGTGTCGACGATTCGCTGGTAGGTCTGATTCCCCATCTGGAGCTGAGCTCGTATCGCTTCAACGATGCCCAAGTGGGGGCCCTCGCCTTCGACCTCGCCACCAACCCCCCAGAGGGCAAGGAACCACCGCACATCCTGGTTCCCGGCACGCTTGTGGAGCGCTCGACCGTTGCCTTGGCCAATAGGTAGCGGGTTGGCGGCGTGACGGCACATCAAGCGTACGCGGACAGCGGCAAGCCCGAACGGCGCACGTCAGGCACCCGAGATGCGAGAAACCCCGATGCCGCTAGTAGGGGTCCACTTCCCCGCACCCCAGACAGCGTTTGAGGGCAGGCCCTCCATACTCGATGACGCCTTCCGTTTCCACAAGCTCGCCACCGCATCTCGGGCACAGTCCCTGGGCTATCCACCCCAGCTCGGTTTTGCGCCGATCGAGGAGCCCGCGTCCTGTCGCAGTATTCGCGAACACGACTTCCGCGTCCACGTCAAACGCCCTTACGCCCACCGATGTGACACTGTCGGGAATCCTCACGCGCCTGAGGCTCTTGCATCTGTTGAACGCCCTGTCGCCGATCCTCTCCAGACCGTTCGGAAGCCTCACCGAGGAGAGCCTCTCGCACCTTGCGAAAGCCATGGTGCCTATGGATCTCGTGCCTGTCGGCATGCTGATGCGCCTGAGTGACGAGCACCAACTGAACGCCCAGTTCTCGATGGAAACGATCGTCGAAGGAAGCTTGACCCGTCTCAGCGATTCGCAAGACGCGAAAGCACCCGTGCTGATGACCGCAACGCCTTCTGGGATCACGATGGAGGCGAGGGAGGGGCAGCCACGGAAGGCATTGTCTCCTATGACGCGAAGCGAAGATGGCAGCTTCACCCTTCGCAGCTCCGTGCATTGCTCGAATGTGCTGCCACCGATCTCGGTCACCCCTTCCGGAATAACCGCCTCCGTAACCTTGGAGTGGCCAAAGTCGAAGATGGTGACCTTCTTCGTCCCCGGGGGAATCGAGACTGATGTCTTCCCGCTGTTGGGATATGCGATGCTTGTCATGGCCTCACCCCATCGGAGTCCAGTTGGGGAAGACGTCGTCTCCCCATACGACCATACCTACGATACCTGTTGACGACCTGTCATGTCAGACACGGATTCCGCCAAAACCCAGCCTCAGCACGTCACACGGGCAAGTGGCCGGCTCACGGGTTTCGTCTTGTTGAACGGGAGCGAGAGCCCAAAGGTGGGACCCAGCGTCCCGTCTGCCATGGTCCCTCGATTCTACGGGAACGGCCGGAGGTGGGCACGGAACCCGTCTCCGTTCATTCGTCCGCTCGCCCTTTGGCACCCAACCGACTCTCGCTATGCTATAGGACACATCGCATATCCAGCAAGATGGGGGGCGGAACGACATGGCAGCGCTGACCGAGCTCGATGCCTCGGACCTCGAGGAGATCAAGGACCTCTTCCGCAGCGTGTTCACCCAGCCGCCCTGGAATGACGACTGGAGCGACGAGGAGCAGCTGGACGAGTACCTCATGGACCTGATGGGTGCCAGGACACCACTTGTCCTGGGCCTCGTCGAGAGGGACGCGCTCGTCGGCGTCTCCATCGGCAGCATCCGCCACTGGTATGAGGGCACAGAATACCTCATCGACGAGCTGTGCATCAGGACGGACAGACAGGGCGAGGGACTTGGCACGGAGTTCCTCTCCCTCATCGAGGGGCATCTTCTGGGGCTCGGGCTGCACACGATCTACCTGACGACGGACCGAGACGTCCCCGCATATGGGTTCTACAAGGCTCGTGGTTTCAAGGACCTGCCGAAGGACGTGGCGCTCTTCAAGACGTTCTGAAGCATCACGTGTGAATGCGGGGACCGGCTTCGCTCACGCGGGTGAGGTTGCACGACGGACCCGTCCATCCACAGAAAGGACTCTCTCATGCAGAGGTACAAGGCACGCGCCATCTTCACCAACGACGCCGAGTGCGACGACATGAACTCGTTCCTGCACCTGCTGCTCTACGCCAACGACATCGACATAGAGGGCCTCGTGCTTTCCAGCTCCGTCTTCCACTACGAGGGCGACCCCGCTGCGGGAATCGAGCCCTATCGCTGGGCAGGCGGCCAGTGGATGTGGGACTACCTCGATGCCTACGAGAAGGCATGGCCCAACCTCGTGGCACACGACCCCGCCTATCCCACCGCCGACGTGCTGCGCTCCGTCACCTGCATCGGGAACGTCAAGGCCACCGGCTGCATGGACCAGGACACTGACGGGTCGGAGCTCATCCGCAAGGCCATCCTCGCCGACGACTCGCGACCCGTCTACCTGCTGGCAGGCGGCGGCACCAACACGATTGCCCGCGCGCTCAGACGCATCGAGGAGGACTGGCAGGGCACTTGCGCCTGGGACAGCATCTACCGGCAGGTGTGCGACTCGGCCATCATCTTCATGATCGTCACGCAGGACGACACCTACCGCGACTACGTTGCCGGCGCGTGGCCCGACCTGCGAATGCTCCATTGCACGAGCCTCGCGGGCATCGGCTTCTTCTTCGACGAGACCTGCTGCACGCCCGAGCACCGGCGCATGACGTGCGGCGACTGGCTGAAACCGCACCTCTTGGACAAGGGGCCTCTGACGGCGCTCTACCACACCTGGGGCGACGGGCACGAGTACCCGGGCGAACAGTGGGAGAGCCAGTTCGGCTGCAATCCCGAGATGCTGGCTGGCAACTGGTGGGGCCACACCCCGCACAATCGCTACGACATGATCAGCGAGGGCGACTCCCCCAGCTTCCTCAACCTCATCGACAAGGGGCTTCGCTCGCTGGAGGATCCCGCGTACGGCGGCTGGGGCGGACGCTTCGTGCGCGCGCGAGACAACGAGTTCAACCCAGAGGCAGACTACTGGCGCTCCGCGACCGACGGCTGCGAGCCACCCATGAAACCCGAGGCCTGGCAGATCACGCGCTGGGCTGAGGACTGGCTCAGCGACTTTGCGAGCCGTGCAAGCTGGTGTGCGGCCTCACGCTTCGAGGATGCCAACCATGCGCCGGAGGTGTCGGTCGCAGAGGGGCTGGACCTCGTTGCGGCACGCGGCTCGGACATGACGCTCCACGCACGGGCGAGCGACCCCGACGGCGACGTCGTGCAGCTCTCGTGGTTCCGCTATGACGATGCCGACAGCTGCGAGTCGGAGGTCGCTCTCGAGGCCGACGGCGCCACCTGCACGGTGCACGTGCCCGCAGACGCCTGTCCCGGGGACACCATCCACGTCATCTGCCGTGCCACTGACGAGGGCAACGGCCGCGACGAGCACATGGTCAGCTACGCCCGCGTCATCGTGACGGTCTGAGTACCGAGCCCGTCTCCCGTTTGGGCGAGGTCGCGCTGCGATCATGCGCGAGCTCCATGCCGTGTGACGCCGCAAGACGCAGCGACCGGCACCCCCGGATGTCGGGCAACGCACCCCGGACCGATGCCTCACGAACTCGTCCTCACGTCTGTCCCGGCAACGACCAACGTGGCAATCATCATGAATGCCCCTGCAAACGCCACGGTCGACGCGAGGAACGCCATCAGCTGCCCGGCACCCACGGCTCCGTTTCCGTTGCTGTTGAGCGCCATCACCAGCAGGGCGTACGGCCATGCCAGGCCCATGTCATATGCATGGGCAAAGAATCCCACCAGCCCACCTATCGCCGCAATCCCGACGGGTGCCGCAAAGTTTCGTATAAGAAGCGAAACCAACAGCTGACAGGCTATTGACGCAAGCCCACCCACCCATGCCAATACGAGCCAAAGCACATACCCAAACCCCGGCAGCCCCGGTAGACCGGCGAACCGTCCGCAGCCGACGAAGAGGACTCCCGTCACGGCAAGCCCCACGCCAAGCATGAGCCAGGCAACGAGGAGCTTCGAGGCCAAGATGCGCAAGGCACCCGTCGGTGAGGCCATGAGTTGGTTCCAGTTGGTACCCCGATGCTCCAAGCCCATCAGCCATGAGCACGAGGCACCGATGAGAGCATGCAGGAAGATCATCCCCGAGAAGAGCGTGTGCTGGGTCCACAGGTCGAACCACCCGCTCTGCAGGATGGCCAGATTGCCCATGTAGTTGAAGGTGCCGATGGCGGCGGCCACCACCGGCAGCAGGACGAAGGCCGCCCAGATGGGGGCACGGTGAAGCTTGACGAGCTCGGCTCGCAGGGCTGAGGCCCTCATGCTAGATCTCCCTCCTTGAGAATGTCACGTAGGCGAAGAGGCACGCCGCGATGGAGAACGCCGAGGCAAGCGCGTAGTCGAGGACGGGCAGCGTAGCCTCGGAGAACAGGGGGACGCCCGAGCCCGAACCCCAGTCGACGCGCATCGTCGTGAGCAAGGTGTAATAGCCACTTGGGACCAGACGCTGCAACGCCGTGGGCAGGAAACTCGAGAAGAGTCCGGCAAGCGAGAGGGCCAGGCCGCACGTGATGGCAACGAACTGGCTCTCCCAGACCAGGGCGACGGCTCCGACGATCGACACCATGCAGAGGCTCGCGGCGACTTGCGAGAGGGCGAGAACGCCCCAGGAACGCAAGGCGGGCTGGTCAAAGAACTTCCAGGCACTACCTATGGAGAAGATGCCGACCAGCTCGAGGGCGACCGCCAGGCCTATGACCAGCATCGCGCATGCGAGCTTTGCCAAAAGCAGGCTGCCCGTCCCCTGAAGGCAGAGCAGCTGCTTCCAAGCGTCTGCCTCGTGGTCGACGTCCACCACGCGAGAGGCCACCACGGAAGAGAGCAGCGAGAGAAAGACGGAGTTCATGATGGGCGCCGCAAAGAACAGGGAGTGCCACCCAACGGCGCTGCCGGCCCCCTCCCCGTGCGCATCCGCATACAACCAGGCAAGGGTCGCTGCCACGATCGCGAGCACGACGAGCGTCACATGCTTGCGACGCAGCTTCGCAAACTCAAGACCCAGGCATCTCATAGCGAAGCCTCCGTCCCGGTAAGGGCGATGAAGATGTCCTCGAGGTCCTCATGCCGCTCCTCCAGACGCACGATGCCGATGCCCTCGCGTGCAAGGCCCATAGTCATGCGAGCGACGGACTCGTCGTCCCGCATGCGCACCCTGACCCATCCGCCATCCGCGCATGAGGCGCCCAGCAACCGCGCCGCACGCTCGTTGTCCGTGGTCCGCAACTCGAGCCAACGACGGGCCCGTGCATGCAGCTCGCCCAAGGGGCCCTGCCAGGCCATCCGCCCATGATTGATGATGCCCACGTAATCGCTCATCTGCTCGACCTCGGAAAGCAGGTGGCTTGACACCAGCACGGTGCAGCCGCGCTCGGTGGGCAGCGAACGTATCAATTCTCGAATCTCCTGAATGCCCGCGGGGTCCAAGCCATTGGTCGGTTCGTCCAGAAGCAGCAGCTCGGGGTCGCCTAGGAGGGCTGCCGCCAAACCGAGGCGCTGTCGCATGCCAAGGCTGAACGCGCGCACGGGCTTGCCACCCGTATGACCAAGACGCACGACCGCCAACGCCTCGTCGATGCTCGACGCGGGAAGTCCGCGCAGGCTGCGCACCACTTCGAGGTTCTCGCGTGCGGTGAGGTGCGGGTAGCAGCTGGGACTCTCGATGAGCGAGCCAACTCGGGCATTGATCTGCACGTGGCTGCGAGGCGTCACCTGCCTCCCGAGGACCGTTGCCGTACCTGCACTGGGATGCACGAGCCCAAGCAGCATCTTCATCGTCGTGGTCTTGCCGGCGCCATTCGGCCCCAGGAACCCATAGACCGATCCGCGGGGCACCGCAAGGTCCAGCGATTGCACGACTGCGGCCTTGCCATACGTCTTGGTCAGACCTCTCGTCTGAATACAGCAATCCATGCCTCTCCCTTCCGCTCATACTTCGTGCCTCGTGGGTCATGATGGACGCCGAAGCTTGCGCGGACATGGCGCCAACCTTTCGCTGGCCTTACGTTTTCCAACGTGATTGGACGCGGCCGCACGCGGAGAGGATACTGAACGCGAGGAAAGGAGACTCCATGAGGGACATCCACGAGGCGCGCATCCTGGTCGTGGAAGACGATCCGACACTGCGGGAGGTCGTCTACGGACTCGTCGAGCGCGAGGGTTATCGGCAGGTTCGCGGGGTGGGCACCGCGGCAGACGCTTCCTCATGCTTTGCCACCTGGCGTCCCGACCTGCTGTTGCTGGATGTGATGCTGCCCGACGGGAACGGCTTTGACCTGCTTCGATCCATCCGGCAGACCAGCCAGGTGCCCGCCATCATACTCTCGGCACGCGACGAGGACGAGGCTCGCCTGCGAGGACTGGGCCTTGGGGCGGACGACTACGTGACCAAACCGTTCCTGCCACGAGAGCTGCTGCTGCGCATCTCGGCCGTGCTGCGACGCACCTATGGTGCGGGCGATGCCCCGCAGGCCATCCGGCTGGGGCAGACCATCGTCGACATGGGCTCGGGCGAGGTGACGAGGGCAGACGGTCGAAGGGAGACGCTGACGTCCAAGGAGTATGCCCTCTTCGAGCGCCTCGCACGGAGCCGCGGGCTCATCGTCACCACCGACGAGCTCGCACGCGCCGCATGGGGAGACGACTACGGCTATGGCAACGCGCTCATGGTGCACATGAGGCGCCTGCGCGAGAAGGTCGAGGAGAACCCATCCAAGCCACGGTGGATCCTCACGATGCGCGGACTGGGCTACCGCCTTGCAAAGGAGGAGGCATGAGTCGCTCAGCCTTTGCCAAAACGCGGGAGGCGATACGCATCCTTGGCTTCGCGACCGCATTCGCGCTTTCCGCAATGATCATAAACGCGCTGGTCATGGCTGTCTTCCTGATCGTCTTTGGCTATCCGGACGGTGGCGAGGCAACATTCGCAGGACCCGGCATCGAGGAGTTGTCCGACCAGCTCGTCTTTCGGGATGGCTCGTATCAGCTCGGCGACGAGGCCGCCGAGACCCTGGAAAGGGGGCATCGATGGGCGATGCTCATCGATGCCGAGGGCAACGTCTCGTGGGGCCTGGCCCTGCCAGCAGACATACCCTCCCATTACGACATGGCTGACGTCGCCTCCTTCACCAGGTGGTATCTCGAGGACTACCCCGTGTCCACCTGGGTACGCGACGACGGCATCCTTGTGGCCGGCGCCCCCAAGGGCTCCGTCTGGAAGTACACGTACAACACCAACATGAACTCGATCCTGATGACCATCGGGCTCGTGCTTGCGCTCCTGGTCTCCAACATGGTCGTGGCAATCGCCGCCGCCCGCGCCTATGCACGCAAGTCATGGGCGGAGCGCGATCACGCACGGAGGGAATGGATCGCAGCGGTGAGCCATGACGTGCGGACGCCACTCGCGGTGGCGCTTGCCGATGCCGACACGCTTGCCCGTGACGAGACCCTCGGAACCGAGCAGCGTCTGCGGGCAGAACGCGTGGAAGGCAAGGTGTCCGAGGTGGCGTCGCTCGTTGCCGACCTCAATGTGGCCAACCAGCTGAGCTATGCCATGGAGCCCGTCGACGCGACACCCGTCACGCTCGCACCCATCATTCGCTCCGTTGCCGCAGAGGCACTGAACGACGACGCGGACGGCAGCCATCCCATCGAGGTCGCCGTCGACGACGAGGCGGAGCAATGCCAGGTGAAGGGTGATGCCGCGTTACTCAGGCGCATGCTCGCAAACCTCGTCGGCAACAGCGTCCGGCACAACACGCAGGGATGCACGGTGAGGATGGCCCTCTCCAAGCTTCCTCCCCGTCTCTTTCGCAGGGGGCGCTGCCTGCTCGTGGTGGAGGACGATGGCAGGGGATTGGAGGCCGACATGCTCGAGGCTCTCCGTCGGGCACCTTCCGATGACCTGCCGGAGCATGGTCTGGGCCTGGTGATCGTCCGTCGCATAGCCATGGCATGCGGTGGAACGGTACGATTCGTGGAGCCCGCTGGGGGTGGCACACGCTGCGAGATCACGTTCGCCCTGGCGTAGGCATCTTGCTCGGGCGACCAGACGACACCTACGAACGACCTGAGCGCTACAGCCCCCGTCGCATGCAGGAACATGAGGACGCAGTCCCCACCCTCGCCCATCGAACGCTCGACGTGCGCCTGGCAATCTCGCCCTAGCCCACGCCCCTCCCCTACAGCTCGATCTCCCCACTCTCCAGCATTGCGCGAATGCGCTCCTGCCCCTCGATCGCCTCGCGCAGGCGCTTCCTGTAGTAGACCTGCCCGTGCGCGATGTCGATGCGCAGGCCGCGTTCGGCCAGCTGGTACAGCTCGAAGGCCCTCATCGGGTCGTACCTGATGTCCCACTCCTGGTTGGCCGGGTCTTCCATCAGCTGTGCCATACGGAAGGCACCCTGCGCCTTGATGGCGAGGTCGTCGCCGGCCTTCTCGAAGCTCTTCTCCCAGAGCAGGAAGGCCACGCGCAGGTCCTGCCTGACCACCTTCGCGCGAGCGTACATGTCTCCCAGCTTGTAGAGCGCCTCGGCGTGCTCGCCGAGAGACGCGCACTTCGCGTACTGCATGAAGGCGCGCACGTAGTCCGGCTCGCCCAGCCAGCCGTACTCGTAGGCATAGCCCAGGTTGACCGCGCTCTGGGCCACGCCCTTGCGCTCGCCTATCTCGTACAGCTCCACGGCTCGGCGGTAGTCCTGGGGCACCATCGTCCCCAGCACATGGAGGGCACCCAGGTAGTTCGCGCACGGTCCGTCCTCGCGCGCCGCACCGTATTCCAGCCCCATGAGCACGACCCTGCGGAAGGTGGGGTCCTCCGCGTGGTGCCGGAACAGGCGGTCGTTGCGTTCGAGCAGCCACTCGAAGCTGCGCGGCTCGTCGTCGAGGATGTTCTGTGCCAGCCTCGCGCAGAAGCAGGCGAGGTCATCGTCGTCCGTGAAGGGCCGATAGCCATCCTCCTCGCCACCCCAGTAGTTGGCCAGGTTCTCCAGCCAGGCAATGTCCTCTTCGCCGAAGTACCTCTCGAAGGTGATCCCCTCCACCTCATCCGCTCCCATGTCTCTCCCTTCTCCGATAGCCTTTTGACAGGATGCTACCAACCAGCCCCGACACAAATGGGCACCGGCTGCCCTGAGAGGCAGTTTCCTCGCCCGTCTCACGGGACAAACGCCATCTGCGCGGACGCCCGCTCGGAATTGGCGACCCACCTTTGGACTACCATGGGCCTAGGAATCCGTCGACACGCGTGAGGAGGCGAGATGAGGACGCTGCGGACGTCGGTGCGCAGGCTTGTGGAGTTCCTCCTGCGCGAAGGCGACATCGATGCGGAAGGCGACTGGCGTGGCAGCGTTGAGGCCATGCAGGCCGGCAGCAGCATCCACCGGATGCTGCAGGCCACGGGTGGCGACGCCTATCAGGCGGAGGTGTCGCTCGCGGGCTCCATCTACTTCCCCGGCGGCTCCTTCAGCCCGCATGCGGCCCGTCTCGACATCCGCGAGGATGCCATGAGCGGCCAGGAGGGCTTCTTCCTGCGCATCGAGGGAAGGGCGGACGGCATCATCGACGATGGCATCCACCCGCTCGTCATCGACGAGATCAAGGGCGTGCGGCGCGACGTTTCCGGCATCGACGAGCCTGTCGCCATCCACGAGGCGCAGGCCCTCTGCTATGCCTACCTCTACCTGCGCAGCAAGCGAGGACCGTCCGCAATCGCGACATCCTTCGGCGAGCAGGTCATCGTCAGGCTCACCTACGCGAGCATGACGACCGGCGAGGTGCGCCAGCTCGAGCATGCGTACCAGGCCCCCGACATCGAGGACCGGTTCTTCTCCCTCCTTGGTGCGGCCCAACGCTGGGCCGCATGGCGCATCGACCACGACGAGCGGAGGGAGCGGACCCTTTCGGCGCTCGCGTTCCCCCTCACGCCGCGCAACGGCCAACGAGAGCTGATGGATGCCGTCACCACCGCCATCCACGAGGGCAGGCGTCTCTACGCGCAGGCACCGACCGGATCGGGCAAGACGATCGCGACCCTGTACCCCGCACTCAAGGCCTTGGGTTCGGGCGAAGTCTCGCGAATCTGCTTCCTCACGGCAAAGACCATGACACGCCGCGCCGCCCTCGAATGCCTCGGACTGCTCCGGCAGCAAGACTTCGCCGCAAACGTGCTGGCAGTGACGGCGCGCGACAAGATCTGCCCGCTGCGCGACAACGCGCATGGCACGGACGTGCGTTCCCGTCCCCTGGCCTCGCTCTGCAATCCCATCGAGTGCCCCCTCGCCCGAGGCCACTACGATGCGGTCAACGACGCGCTCTACGAGGCAATCGCCACCGCTGGCGTGCTGGATGCCAGGCACGTCAGGGAGGTTGCCGCGCGCCATCACGTCTGTCCCTACGAACTCCAGCGCGACATCGCCCGCTGGTCGGATGTCATCGTCTGCGACTACCACTATGCGTTCGCCCCGTCGGCAAGCCTCCTTGGCCTTGCGGACGAGCCGGGCGGCGGTGACACCGTCTTTCTCGTCGACGAGGCGCACAACCTGGCGGAACGCATGCGCGACATGTACAGCGCCGAGCTTGTCGTGTCCGACCTCAAGGAGCTCGAGCGGCTCCTGCGCGCGAGGAACGCCCTCGGTGGTCTGGCGCAGTCCGTACGCGCCGCCGTGTCCGCGTTTCCCACCTGGGACAAGGCGCTGCCGGCAGACGCTCGACAAGGCTCCGGGGGAAGGAGGCGCCGGACGGGCTATCAGGTGGTCCACATAAGCGACGCCTTTGCCGACTCCCTCACGGTGCTGGCCGAGGGCATGGATGCCCTTCTCGAGCAGTTCGCCGAGACGCCAGACGGAAGGGCGATCGAGCTCTTCCTCGCCCTGCGGGACACGAGCCTCAAGATCCGAGCCTTCCTCGGAGCCCTTCAGCGAAGCGAGGCTGGGTACGTCACCTTCCTCGGACGGACCGAGAACGGCGGCAGGAGGCTCAAGGTCTTTTGCGTGGACCCAAGCCACGACCTGGGCGAGCGCCTGGAGCAGGCCAGGGCGGCCGTGTTCTTCTCGGGGACGCTGCTACCCCTGGACTACCACCGCAAGATGCTTGCGGCTCAGGATGACGACGCATCCCTCTACGTCGAGTCCGCCTTTGACCACCATCGCCAGCAGGTGCTGGTCGGGTCGGACGTCAGCGCCCGGTTCTCGCGCCGCGGGCCAGAGCTCTATGCTCGCATCGCCTCCTACCTGAAGGCGCTTGTGCACGCGCGACCGGGCAACTACCTCGCCTTCCTCCCCTCATACGCAATGTTGGACGAGGTCGAGCGGGCTCTGGAGCCCCTCGCAGGCGGCGCGACCGCGGTCGTACGGCAGTTACCCGGCATGCGCGAGGCCGAGCGCGAGCGCTTCGTCGCCAGATTCCGCGAGACGCGCCCCAGGGGCACGAGCCTCATCGGCCTCTGCGTCCTAGGCGGCATCTTCGGCGAGAGCATCGACCTGCCCGGCGATGCCCTCGTGGGAGTCGTCGTGGTGGGCACGGGCATGCCCAGGTCCAGCGCCGAGCGCGAGGTGATAAGGGACTACTACGACGCAAAGAGGGGCAAGGGCTTTGCCTACGCCTACACCTATCCGGGCTTGGTCAAGGTGCTGCAGGCAGCAGGGCGTCTCATCCGCACCGAGGAGGACCATGGTGTGGTACTGCTTCTGGACGACCGCTTCCTGGAGGACGAGCTACGGGAGGCGTTCCCCAAGGAATGGACGGGGGTGCGCACCTGCACGCTCGAGACCCTGCCCGGCTTGCTCGCATAGGGACGGGTGCAACGTCATTGCCACCCTAACTCCCGCATGCGTCCAAACCCAGCGGCATCGCGAAGGCGAGCGTTGCGGAGAGCGTCCTGCCACAGTCGGCAGGCGACAGCATCCATCAAGACGGTCGTCCAGTCATCGCCCCGACGTCGCGGAGGTCAACACAATCGCGCCAGGGCGATGCGGACAACCCATCCCACACCATGCCCCCTATCTGGCAGCAACCCAACCAATGGTTGAATCCCCAGCTAGACTGCCTCGTTTTCCCACAACCGGAAATTCAACGGATGCGTTATGGCGCTCGGCTCGCTTGCGGGGCATAGTGAGACCAGAAGACGTCTTCCCACACCCCAAGGAGAATCGGAGCACACCATGACACCCAAGAGCAACGAGACCCTCGGCCGTAGGATCGCCCGCATGCGCCTGCAGCATGGCATGACCCAGGAGCGCCTTGCCAACATCGCAAACGTCAGCTCGCAGGCCGTGAGCAAGTGGGAGAACGACCAGAGCTACCCCGACATCATGCTCCTGCCACTTCTTGCCAGGACCTTTGGCGTGAGCGTCGACGAGCTGCTGGGGGCCGAGGAGCCGAAGACGGAACGGATGGCAGAGCCTGTGAGCGTGCCGGCACCCGAGCCCGTGACCATTGCGGAGACGGAGCCCGAGCCCGAGCCCGTGGCAGAGCCCGAGCCGGAACCCGAATCCGCACCGGAGCCGGAGCCCGAGCAGGAGCCCGAACCTGACATTGACGGCCCGGCCTCGCGCATCCGCCTGCACGTCATCCGCGATGGGCGAGAGGCCGTGAACTTCACGATTCCCCTCGCGGCCGCGCGCCTCGTCGCCAACGTGACGTCGTACTTCCCCGAAAGGCTCGTGGAGGGCGTCGACATCGCAGGGATCTTCCGGAGCGCCCAGGACGCCGGCAAGGGGACGCTCATCGACATCGATGACGACAAGGACCATGTGACCATCACCCTCGAGTAGATGGACTCCCGCCGATTCGCGCACCGGGACGCCCGTTCCGGACGCCATGGCCCAGTTGGGCCGACTGGAGAACGACAGCTCCAAGCCACCTGCTAGACTGATGCCATGGCATCGAGGGAGGGAGACCCATGGAACTCTTCGAGGGACTGCGCACGTTTTCCTTTGGCGCCCTGGCCTTGCGGCTCTTGGGAGCACTCGTCTGCGGGGCCCTCGTGGGGCTGGACCGCGAGATGCGCAACAAGAAGGCGGGACTCAAGACGCACGTACTGGTGTGCCTGGGAGCCGCCCTCTGCATGATCGTCTCAGAGTGCATCATCCTCGGACGCGATGGCGTCACGACCGACGCCACGCGCATCGCGGCCAACGTGGTCACCGGCGTGGGCTTCCTCTGCGCCGCAAGCCTGATAACGAGGGGCAACGGGTCGCTCCATGGCCTCACCACGGCAGCGGGCCTCTGGTCCACCGCCGTCATAGGGCTTGCCTGCGGCACCGGGTGGCTCGAGGTGGGCCTGCTGACCGCCATTATGATCCTGCTCGTGTTTTCCCTGCTCGGGCGTGTCGACGCCTACATCGAGCGCATATCTCGGGGCTTTGACCTCTATGCGGAGGTGACCGACTACGAGGAGGTGTCGTGCCTGCTCGACGTGCTGCATTCCCACGACGTGAGCTTCAGTGGGCTCACGGTGTCAAAGAGCCCCGTGGGGACGGCCATCGTCCAGCTCTCCGCCACCACGCAGCATCTGGGCGAGAAGGAGGCACTGGCCGAAAGCCTGCGCGTCCTCGACTGCACGCGCTACGTGGAGATGTTCTAGCGAGGGCCGCACGGGCCGAGGCGGCCCAGACCGGACCATCCGCGCTCTGAATCCGACAAACGGCGCCCCGGCAGCGACGGAATCGCTGCCGGGGCGCCGGCATTCGTCATGGGATGCGGGCGCTACAGGATCTGGGTCACACGCTCCACGGCAGGGACGCTCTTCATGGCACCGGTCGGGCAGGCTTCCACGCACTTCAGGCAGCTGGCGCAGAAGGTGCGTGCCTCGTCGGGAACCATGGGGTTGACCACGGTCGAGAAGCCACGGTTGTACAGCCCCAGGAAGGTCTTGCCCACCTCCTGGTCGCAGATGCGGTAGCACAGGCCGCAGAGGACGCACTTGTCGGGATCGTGGATGATGACCTCGGAAACCACGGGCTTGTCCTCGCGGTCGTGCATCTCGCCGGCAAAGCGCTCGGGGTCGATGTCGAAGGCGTTGGCATAGCGGATGAGGCGGCAGTCGAAGTAGTCATGGCAGCCGCACTCCAGGCACCGTGACGCCTCGCGCAGCGCCTGCTCCTCGCTGAAGCCAAAGTAGATGGGGTCGAAGTTGTCGCGACGCTGCTCGGGCGTGAGGCCAGGCATCTTCTCGCGGTTCTGCTTGGGCTCGTCCTCGAAGTCCTCGGGCGTCTTCTCCTGCTTGACGAAGTACGGGATGCGGGCACGCACCTCGTCGCCCTCGAGGTAGTTGTTGATGCAGAGCGCTGCCTTCTGGGCCTCGGCGATGGCCTGGATGGCGATGCCGGCTCCACGGTTGGTCACGTCACCGGCGGCAAACACGTTGTCGATGCCCGTGCGGAAGGTCAGCTCGTCACAGGCGATGGTGCCGCGCTGGGTGAGGAGGTCGGCCGTCACGCCCTCGCAGTTGGCACCCTGGCCGATGGCCATGAGCACGTTGTCGATGGCGATGTCCTCGGTGACGCCCTCCACGGGCACCGGACGGCGGCGTCCGGAGGCATCGGGCTCGCCCAGCTCCATGACCTGCAGCTTCATACCGGTGAGCTTGCCGTCCTCGCCGTAGAACTCGATGGGGTTGGTGAGGAACTTGAAGGTGACGCCCTCCTCCTCGGCCTCCTCGATCTCGATGTCGGCAGCGGGCATCTCGGCACGGGTGCGACGGTACACCACGTAGACCTCCTTGGCGCCTAGGCGCACGGCGGTGCGGCAGCAGTCCATGGCGGTGTTGCCGCCGCCACATACGGCCACGCGCTCGCCCAGGGTCGGGCGCTCGCCCAGACCCAGGCGCTCCAGGAAGTCGATGCCGCCGAACACGCCCTCCAGATCCTCGCCCGGCACGCGCATGGGCATGGACTTCCAGGCACCGATGGCCAGCAGCACGGCATCGTACTGCTCGCGCAGCTCGTCGAAGTCGATGTCGCGTCCCAGCTGCGTGTCGGTGTGCACCTCGACCCCGGCATCCAGGATGATCTGGATCTCGCGGTCGAGCACGGCCTTGGGCAGGCGGTACTCGGGGATGCCATAGCGCAGCATGCCGCCCAGCTTGGGCTGCTTGTCGAAGATGGTCACCGCGTGGCCATAGCGACGCAGGAAGTAGGCTGCCGTCAGGCCGGCGGGACCACCGCCCACGATGGCCACGCGCTTGCCGGTGTCCGGCTCGCACTGCACCTCGTAGGGGTCGCCATCGGCCTCGACCTTGTCGGCGGCGAAGGCCTTGAGGAAGGCGATGGAGATGGGCTCCTCGACCATCTTGCGGCGGCAGGCATCCTCGCAGGGGTGCGGGCACACGCGGCCGATGGAAGCGGGCAGCGGGAAGGCCTCGTAGATGGTGGACACGGCGTCCTTGTAACGGCCCTCGCGAATCTCGCCGACGTACTTCTGGCAGTCGGTCATGGCAGGGCAGTTGAGCTTGCAGGGCCCACGGCAGTCCCCGGTGTGGTCCGAGAGCAGCAGCTCCAGGGCCGTCTTGCGGGCGCGGTCCACGCGCGGGGTGTGCAGATGGACCACGTAGCCCTCCTGCGGACGCGCCGAGCAGGCACGCAGCAGCTTGGGCACGCCCTCGACCTCGACGAGGCAGAGGCCGCAGGCGCCGTAGATGGCGGTGCGCTTGTCAAAGCACAGGGTGGGAATCTCGACCCCAGCCCTGGTTGCCGACGTGAGGATGGTGTCGGAAGGCTCCGCCACGACCTTCACGCCGTCGATGGTGTAAGTGATGGACATCGTCTGCTCCCCTCCCCTATGCGACCTTGACCGCGCCGAAGCGGCAGGCGGTCTTGCAGTTGCCACACTTGATGCACAGCGCCGGATCGATCTCGTGCGGCGACTTGCGCTCGCCGGAGATGGCGCCCACGGGGCACTGCCGTGCGCAGGCGGTGCAGCCCACGCACACGGTCTTGTCGATGGAGTAGGAGATGAGGTCGCGACACTCGCCCGCCGGGCAGCGATGCTCGTCGATGTGCGCCTCGAGCTCGTCCCTGAAGTAGCGGATGGTGGTCAGCACCGGGTTGGGGGCCGTCTGCCCCAGGCCACAGAGCGCACCGTCCTTGATGGCATAGCACAGGTCCTCGAGCTTCTCGATGTCGCCCTGCTCGCCCTTGCCGGCCACGATGCGGTCCAGGATCTCCAGCATGCGCTTGGTGCCCAACCGGCAGTGGACGCACTTGCCACAGCTCTCCTTCGCGGTGAAGTCGAGGAAGAAGCGCGCCATGCTGACCATGCAGGTGGTCTCGTCCATGACGACCATTCCGCCGGAACCCATGATGGCGCCCGTGGCGGCCAGCTCGTTGTAGTCGATCACGGTGTCCAGCTTGCTTGCCGGCACGCAACCGCCCGACGGTCCGCCGAGCTGGACGGCCTTGAACTCCTTGCCGCTGCGGATGCCGCCGCCGATGTCAAAGATCACCTCGCGCAGGGTGGTGCCCATGGGCACCTCCACCAGGCCGCCGCGGGCGATCTTGCCCGAGAGGGCGAAGACCTTGGTGCCCTTGGAGTTCTCGGTGCCCATGGCGGCAAAGGCCTCGCCACCATGGCTGACGATCCACGCCACATTGGCGTAGGTCTCCACGTTGTTGATGTTGGACGGCTTGAGCCAATAGCCCGCCTGGGCCGGGAAGGGCGGCTTGAGGCGCGGCATGCCACGCTTGCCCTCCAGCGACTCGATGAGCGCCGTCTCCTCACCGCACACGAACGCACCGGCTCCCGCCTTGATGCGGAGGGTGCACGAGAAGTCGCTCCCGCAGATGTGCTCGCCGAGGTAGCCGCGCGCGGTGGCGTCCTCGATGGCCTTGCGCAGGCGGATGATCGCCAGCGGGTATTCGGCGCGCACGTACACGATGGCCTCGCTGGCCCCGATGCTGTAGGCGCCGATGAGCATGCCCTCGATGAGGCTGTGCGGATCACCCTCGATGACGGCGCGGTCCATGAAGGCGCCGGGGTCGCCCTCGTCGGCGTTGCAGATGAGGTACTTCTGCTCGCCCTGGGAGTCGCGGGCAGCGCGCCACTTGAACGCCGTGGAGAAGCCCGCGCCGCCGCGGCCACGCAGCCCGGCGACGTCGATCTGCTGGATGACGTCCTCCTGGCTCATGCCCGTCTCGAGGATCTTGGTGATGGCCTGGTAGCCACCGTGGGCAAGATAGTCGTCGATGCTCTCCGGGTCGATGATGCCGCAGTTGCGCAGCGCGACGCGCGTCTGCTTGGAGAGGAACTGCTCGTCCTCGGGCGTGATTGCCAGCTTGCCGAGCAGCTCGAGGTTGCCCCCCATGACCGCGTCATAGATGGTCTGGGCGTCCTTCGCCTGGACCCTGACCAGACGGTGCAGCGTTCCGTCGTCCTCGTAGACGTCCACGATCGGCTCCAGGAAGCACATGCCGATGCAGCCCGTGATGCCCAGCTGCACGCCACGGGGGTTGTCCTGGGCGATGAGCGCCTCGAGCTGGGTGTGAACGGCTCCGGCACCAGCGGCAAGCCCGCAGCTGCCCTCTCCTACGATGATCCTCATTTGGCCTCGTCCCCCTCTCCGTCTTCCGCAGCCAGCTCGCGCAGGATCTTGCGGGCCTTGTCGGGCGTGAGGCTGCCGTAGGTGCGGTCGTCGATCATCATGACCGGCGACAGCGAGCAGCAGCCCAGGCAGGCAACGTGCTTCAGCGAGAACAGGCCGTCCTCGGTGGTCTGGCCGTCCTCGATGCCCAGCTCGTCGGTGACGGCTGCCGAGATGAGCTGCGACCCGTTCACGTGGCAGGCCGTTCCCTGGCACAGCATGATCAGGTGCTTGCCCACCGGCTCGAGCCGGAACTGGGCATAGAACGTGGCCACGCCCACGATGGTGGCGATGGGCGTGTGGGTCCTCTCAGCGATGTGCTCCATGACGCTCATGGGCAGATAGCCGTAGGTTTCCTGGGTCTCCTGCAAGATGGTGATGAGGCTGCCGGGAATGTCGGCATAGGCATCGAGAGCAGGCTCTATCAGTGACAGGTCGACTGGCGCCAATGTGCGCATGTGCTCTCCTTCCCCCCGAAGGTACCGCACGAGTACAAATGGTTGTACGTTACACAAGTAGCTGTACGTTACGTGAGTTGGGGGATGCCCGCCATACTTGCCGCGCGATTATCATGCGTTGGAAATATGCCGGTTACCCTTTGTTTCACATCAAGGTCGCGTACCTTTGGCATGGGCATCGTCTCGGAATTGGGGGCTGGCGACCGCCATCATGGCCTCGGACCCCCCACCGTCCCCGGAAGCCAGCCTCTGGCACAATGGCTATGTGCAAGGGCAGCGGGAAGAGGCAGGGAAGGAGCCGCCGACATGAGCTCGAACACCGACGACAGGAACCAGACCCTCGGGGACGCCGTCACATCGGGCCTCGCATGGAGCCTCGATGGGAACGAGGCGCGTGACGACGTGACCGGCATCATCGGGGCCATGGAGAGCGAGGTTTCCCTCATCAAGGCCGAGATGGACGATACCCGGACGACGACCGTGTCGGGAATGGAGTTCACCAGTGGCTCCGTCGCCGGCAACAGGGTCGTGGTCGTGCAGTGTGGCATCGGCAAGGTCAATGCCGGCATCTGCGCGCAGACCCTCATCAACGGGTTTGGCGCCGCGCGCGTCATCAACGTCGGCGTCGCCGGCAGCCTCACCAAAGAGCTGTCCATCAACGACTTCGTGGTGTCGGTCGATGCCACGCAGCACGACTACGACGTCAGCGCCATCGGATTCCAGAGGGGCGAGATCCCCTACACCGGACTCGTCGCATTCCCTGCCGACGAGGGCTTGCGCAGACGGGCCGTCGAAGCGGTGCGTGCGGCGGCGTCCACGTCGAAGGTGCTCGAGGGGCGCGTTTGCAGTGGCGACCAGTTCGTCTCCACGCAACGGCAGATCGAGACGATCACCTCGACCTTCGGGGGCCTGTGCGCCGAGATGGAGGGGGCGGCGATCGCACAGGTGTGCTTCCTCAACGCGACGCCCTACGTCATCATCCGCGCCATCTCCGACGACTCGGACAGCATGTCGTTCGAGGAGTTCCAGGAGGAGGCCGCGGCGGAGTGCGCGCGGGCTGCACTGACGATGGTGAAGGGGCTCTAGCGGCTCGTCAGCCACGTCACGGACGCACGTGCACGGTGATGAGGTTGGGCAGGGGTTCCTCGTCGGCCTCGTAGGCAATGCTCGATGACATGCCCTTGATGATGGCCATCGATAGGGGGTCGGCACCCTGCGTGACGTCACGTCTCCGTCCGCCGTACCTCATCGCCAGCGCGACCTCGGCCTCCTGCTCGGCGTACGTGATGGCGATCCGCACCTGCGGCCTCTCGAGCGCAGGCAGCAGCACCTGGCGCAACAGCTCCTCGAAGACCAGGTGGAGATGGTACGCCATGCCTCCCGGCACCTGGTTGCGCTGGCAGAAGCTGTCGATGTCCGCCTCCATGCGCGGATAGTCGTAGTCGTCACCATCTATGTCCAGCTCCAACACCCTGAGCCTGCGGACGAAGAGCCTCGTGCGCTCGCGTAGCGGGTGGTCGAATATCTGCTCGGGGGTTCCGTCCTCGTACACGATGCCCTCGTCCATGAACAGCACCCTGTTGCTCACGGTGCGAGCCAAGTCCATCTCGTGGGTGACGATGAGCATGGTCTTGCCGGCACGGGCAAGGTCGCGGATGACGGAGCGCACCTCCCCCACCATCGTCGGGTCAAGGGCGCTCGTGGGTTCGTCCATCAGGATGACGTCAGGGTCCATCGCCAGCGTGCGGGCAATCGCCACCCGCTGCTGCTGGCCACCGGAGAGCTCGTCGGGGTAGCTTAAGGCCTTGTCTGCCATGCCCACCACACGAAGCAGGCGCATGCCCTCCTCGTAGGCCTCCTGCCTTCCCTTGCCCAGCAGGTCCTGTGCCGGCACCATGAGGTTCTCGATGACCGTGAGGTGCCCGAAGAGGTTGAACGACTGGAAGACCATTCCCATGTGACGGCGGGCCTCGCAGATGTCGCAGGAGGGGTCGGTCACCTCTCGTCCCCCCAGCCAGACCCTGCCGCCACTGGGCCGTTCGAGCAGGTTGAGGCAGCGCAGCAACGTGGACTTGCCCGTGCCCGACGGACCGATGATGGCTGCCACGTCGCCGTCACGCACCTCGACGCTCACGTCGCGCAGGGGCGTGACATCGCCGAATGACTTCCGCAGGTGCTCGATTCTGAGCACGGACGGCTCGTCCGCCTGACCTGCCGCGCCCGCCTCGGGATGCGACGGAGGACCCGCGAGACCGGACCCTGCCTGCGGGTCGACCCCCCTCAGGACCTGCCCGGGCTCGCGCGTCCTCGGGTCGAGTCGCCTCTCGAGCATGCCCAGCGCGAGCTCCAGCAGCGCCTCGAGGACGAAGTAGAGGACGGCCACTGCCACGAGCGGGAAGAACGCCTCGTAGGTGCGGCTGCGCACGATGTCGCCCATCTTGGTGAGGTCCTGCACGGTGACGTAGCCCACCACCGCCGTACCCTTGAGGAGCTCGATCGCCTGGGCGCGGAACGGACCGACGACATGCGGAATGGCCTGCGGGAGCACGATGCGGAAGAACCCGGCGCGATCCGCATAGCCAAGGGCGGAAGCCGCCTCCGTCTGCCCGACGCCCACGGCGCCGACACCGGTCTGCAGCATGCCACACACCGCCGCGCCTAGCACGAGGGTGAACCCCACGACAGCCACCGCGATGCCACTCACGTTGACCCCGCTGAACACCACGTAGTAGAGGATCATGAGCAACACCACCATGGGCATGCCCTTCACCAGCCATATGCACAGGCCCGTCACGCGAGCGGCGGTCGCGCTTCCGTCCCGACAGACCAGGAAGAGGGCGAGGCCGAGGACCGTCCCCGCAAGCAGGGACAGCAGCGTAATGGCCAGGGTGTTGCGGATGCCATACGCGAAGAGCCTCCAGCGGTCCTCCCGCACGAAGGTCTTCTCGAAGCTCGAGCGCAGGCCGTCAAGGAAGGACGCTTCCCCACCAGCGCTCTCGTCGCGCACCATGAGCCCGACATGCTCGGTGAAGAGCGGCTCCGAGAACGTGAACGACTCGCGGCGCTCCCCGTCGGCCTGCAGGTCGGCCATGATGCAGTCGATCTGACCGCTCTCGGCCGCTGGGATGATGGCTCCGTAGTCGTACACGGAAAGTGACAGGTCCGCACCAAGCCATGCGGCGAAGCGCCTCGCAAGCTCGATGTCGTAGCCGGTCAGCTCGCTTCCGGCGTAGTAGCTATAGGGAGGAACGATGCCGAGGTACCCACCCGCAGGTGCACCTGCGGGTCTTGCGGAAGGTCGATGGTCGGCATCTCGTCGTTCTCGTCGACGACCCATCGCTGGTGCATCTCGTCGAGCGTGCCGTCCGCGCGCACCTCCCCGATGAAGCGGTTGACCTGGTCCTCGAGGTCGGGAATCGGCGACACCGACGAGATGCCCACGCAGATGTGTATCTCGTAGTCGAGGGGCTCGTCCAGCAGCCGCACGCCCCTCTGCCCGTTCTCGATGCTCAGCTGCATCTGGCGCAGGTCGTAGGCGAAGGCGTCCACCTTGCCTTGGGCGACGGCCTCGTAGCCCAGGAACTTGTCGTCGAAGTAGACGACGGTCGCGTTGGGCAGCTCGTCCCGCACGGCGGTCTCCGCGACATTGCCCACGTCGGTGCCGATCTTGACACCCGTACGGTCAAGCTGTTCCTTCGACGTTATGGCTTCGGCTGCAAACGCCACGCGGGGCAGCAGCAAGACCAGCACGACGAGTATGCCCCAGACCCTCCTCATGACACACGCCCCTCGAATCGCGGACCCGCCTCCCAACAGCAGCTTCGTCCCATTGAGGATACTCGCTTGGGGACCGCTGCGGAACAATCGGTCGACTCCCCGCACCCAGTCAGCTGGCGACGGGTCGCCTTGTTCAGCCGAGCCGCTCGGCGAAGTAGTCCCGCATGACGCGCACCGCATCGGTCTCGCGCCAGTCGACCTCGTGGACGCGACCACCGTCGAACGAGAGCACCTGCGCCCCCTCGATTCCCAGGACGATCGGCGAGTGGGTGGCAACGATGAACTGCGAGCCCTCGGCCGCCGCCTTTGCGACGAGCTGCTGCAGGTCGAGCTGCCGGCGCGGCGAGAGGGCCGCCTCCGGCTCGTCGAGGATGAAGAGGCAGCGTGGTGGAGCATAGCGCAGGAAGGAGAGGAAGCTCTCGCCGTGGGACTGGGCATGCCAATCCGGCAAGGGCGGTCCCCCGACGGCATATTCCGTGTTGGCGGCCGTGGCCACGTTGTAGAAGCTCTCGGCGCGCAGGTATTGGCCCCACCTCGGTCGCACGAAGCCGCGCACGAGCGTGATAGCCTCGTGCAGCTGCGACACGTCATCGTAGCTGCTATGCGCATAGTTGAGCGTGCCGCCCTCGCGGCCGAAGCCGGCTGCCACGGCGATAGCCTCGAGCAGGGTCGACTTGCCGCTGCCATTCTCCCCCGCAAAGATGGTCACATCATGCGTGAGCTCCAACGACCCCAGGCGCGTCAGAGCTAGGATGCCACGCAGGTAGGAGTCACTGGGAACGGCTGCCCAGTCGATGGACAGGCCGCGAACGAACCGCGAGCCGAGCATGGCGCACTCCTTTCCCAACCGGTACCACCAGCACGAGCAGCCTCGTGGTCGCACCGCACGCGACACCCAAACGATACGGGAACCGTGAGACAACAATGGGCCTCGGAGCGTATCAGTCTATGGAGAGGTGCCCGACGGACGCCGGCAGGCCGCGTGCGACCTGTCGGCAACAACGAGATGAAGGGAGGAGACTTGCCATTCGGGACATGAGGACGACGGGAGCCGCGCCGAGCGCATCCCGTGGGCCAATGCGGCAAGCCGATGGGCCTCTAGGCGATACCCATCCCACACAAATTAGTATCATGTGAGAGGGCCGGTCATGGCGACAGCCTCCCTCGTGGCGACGACCGCCAGCAAGGCCCCAGCGACATGGGAAGCATCGCGTCATGCGCAATCGTGACCCAAGCGGACCGACGCAATGGCAGGCATGCATGCGCAAGCAATGCCCCCCGCTGCTCGAACGAAGCGAACTGCCGTGACAGCGAACGGCAGAAGGAAAGGAAGAGCCATGAGAAGAGAGCTGAAGAGCGCGCTGTCCATCGCCCTGGCGTTGACAGCCACCTTGTCGATGGGGGCATGCGCCTCCAAGCAGCAAGGCGACGCGAACGAGACCACGACCGAGAAGGTCCAGGTCCGCGAAGCCGACCTCGTCGAGTACCAGGGAACCCTGCTCACCGCCTATGGCCAGGAAGTGGTCATCGCCGGCGAGGGTGGCGACATGGAGTTCGTGACGAGCGACAAGACCCTGTACAAGACAGGCGAAGAGGGCCAGATGTACCTGGACGACATCGTCTCGGTGAAGTACCACGTCACGGATGGCGTCAACTATGCGGACGAGATCGACCTCGTCGAGCATATGGATCCCGCACTGGAGTTCGCAGGCGTGCTCGTGGACTCGGGAAGCGACTTCATCACCCTCACGGACAAGGGTCTCACCGCCACCTTCCAGATCGATGAGGACTCCTACATCGTCGGAGACCTGAGCCAGGGCGACGAGATCGAGCTCACGTACCTGGGCGACCTCAGCGAGTACCCCTACGCCAACGTCGTCGCAGTGGTCAAGGAGGTCGAGCAGCCCAAGACGGCTGCCGCCCCCGCGACGGCAACGGTGCGCGGTGTCATCTCCGAGATCTCCGGCGGGTACGTGCTTCTGGGCATCGACTCGGCCCATGCGTACCGCTTCGCGCTGACCGACAGCACCAAGATCACGGGCATCGCCACGCAGGTCGCCCTTGGGGACCAGGTGGACATCACCTTCGAGGGCAAGATCGACTCCCGTCCCAACGCCCTCGGCATCAACATCGTCAGGAACGCCGAGCCCCGCGCCTACGTCATCAACGGCACGGTCGACGCCTCTGATGCAGGCACCGTGACCCTCGACACGGGCATGGCCAAGTACACGTTCGGCACCAGCAACGCCACCAAGTTCTATGGCGAGAAGCCCGCCAAGGGCCTCCGCGCCGAGATCACCTACACCGGCTCGCTGGGCGACAAGCCGCAGGCAAGCATCATCTACTGCGCCAAGAGCGCGCAGGACGCAAACAAGGCGACCGCCAAGAAGGCGCAGACCGCCCAGACGAAGAAGCAGGAGGAGGCCAAGAAGGCCGAGGCCGCGAAGAAGGCCGAGGAGGCCAAGAAGGCCGAGGAGGCCAAGAAGCAGGAAGAGGCGAAGAAGGCCGAGGAGGCAAAGAAGCAGGAGCAGTCCAACAACACCTCCAACGAGAGCAACGCGACCGAGCCCGACCAGAAGCAGGATTTCACGAAGACGTGGGGCGGCAACAGCACGGATGCCGAGGAAGAGAAGCTTGTCGAGGACGATAACCGCGAGAGCACACTGACCGAGGGCGAGGACCAGGGCGAAGGAACCGACGAGGTCGAGCCCACAACCGATGTGACCGACACGGAGACCACCGAGGGCGAGCCCACTGAGACCGACGGTACCGAGACCGAGGGAACCACGCCCGAGGGAACCGAGCCCGAGGGAACCGAGGGTGAAGGCGACACCACCACACCCGAGAGCGGCGAGGAGGAACCCACCAACGAGGTCGCCACGACCATGCCCGACCTGGGCATCATCGGCCAGGGCACCATCATCGCTGGCAGCGAGACCGACAAGACGATCGAGATCGAGCTGAAGAACGGCACGAAGATCACCCTGAAGTTCGACGACAACACCACGATCTCCAGTGGCTACATTCCCCAGAAGGGCGATGTGGTGAAGGTCGAGTACGGCAGCACCAGCATGATGCTCAAGGACATCCAGCTGGTCCATAGGAACGTCAGCCTCACGACCAAGTCCGGAACCGGCTCCGAGACCGACCCCGCAGGAGACCCTGTGGTCGATTACGAGGTCGAATCCGAGAGCGACGAGGGATAGCGTCACGTGAGGGGCGTCGGTTGACGGCGCCCCTCGTGCGTCTCCCAGACCGACGAACAGGGCGGCGGCCTCCGAACCGGAGGCCGCCGCCCTGTTCAACCTTGCCTTGCCTGAGGCTACTTGTTGTTCCTGCGCATCCGCTCGAACTCCTCCGCGCTGAGAAGCGTGGTGCTGGTCCGCAGGTTGTGCGCCCAATGCTCCGCCTTGGCCATGCTATCGAACCTCATCACGACGCGCTCGTTGTCATCGAGGACATAGTAGGCCTCGCGGCGGTGAGCGGAGGCATCGCCCATGTCGTGGTAGATGTATCCGCCCGTTACGCCCTCCAGGTCCTCGTCGTTGAGCTCGATGCCATCGAGGGCAGCCTCGTCAAGACCCTTCTTCTGCTCGTCGTTCATACCTGTCTCCTCTTCTCTGGGCAGACCACGCCAAACACGTCATCTGCTCTCCTGCTCGTCATTAGTTTATACGCATGAGGGCTCGCCATGTCTCACATATCTCGAGGATTGTGCGTTTCGCGACCGACCGTCCCGCAGTGCCGCCAAGGACGAGGTCGTGAGGCGCGGCGTGTCGGCCTGCGCGTCATTCGCACCATGCCCGCTGGTATACTTCCCCTGTCACCCCACGGGAAAGGACCGCCATGCCCGACACCGCTACCTACGACTGGGCCCACGATCGCATGACCTCGATTGCGAGCAACATCGAGCAGGTCGTCTACGGAAAGCAGGAGGTCGTTCGCCTGGTGGTGTGCGCGCTTGCCGCTGGCGGCCACGTGCTGCTCGAAGACGTGCCCGGCACCGGCAAGACGAGCCTCGCCTCGGCCCTTGCCAGCTCGGTCAGCTGCTACTTCAAGCGCATCCAGTTCACCCCCGACGTGATGCCCTCCGACATCAGCGGCTTCTCCGTCTTCAACCAGAAGACTAGCGACTTCGAGTTTCGTCCCGGCGCCGTGATGGCCAACATCGTCCTGGCCGACGAGATCAACCGTGCGAGCCCCAAGACGCAGTCCGCCCTGCTCGAGGCCATGGAGGAGATGCAGGTGACCGTTGACGGCGAGACGCACGCCCTCGCCCAGCCCTTCTTCGTGATCGCCACGCAGAACCCCATCGAGCAGTACGGCACCTATCCGCTGCCCGAGGCCCAGATAGACCGCTTCATGTGCCAGCTCTCCATCGGCTACCCCACGCGCGAGAGCGAGCTTCGGATCCTGCGTCGCGACGTGGACGCCAAGGCCAACCTCAGGCCGGTCGCAACGGCAGTCGACGTGCTCAGGCTTCGCGAGGTCGTCCGCACCGTGCACGCTTCCGATGACGTGTGCGGCTACATCCTCAACATCGTCGAGGCCACGCGCAGGTCACCCGACCTTGCGTTGGGCTCCTCGCCGCGCGGTGGTCTGGCGACGCTTGCGCTTGCCCGCGCCTGGGCCGTCATCAAGGGACGCAGCTACGTGGTCCCCGACGACATCAAGAAGCTTGCCCCCTACACGCTGCGCCATCGCATCATTCTCTCCGCCGAGGCGCGCGCACGGGGCAGGACCGTCGTCCAAGTCTTTGACGACCTGCTCAGGGGCGTTCGCGTGCCCCTCGGTCCCAAGAGCTAGCAACACGGAACCAGCATGGCAGCAGACCCCCAGCACAAGGTCTTGCGGAGGCCCTCCTCCTGGTTGTCGCAGTCCTGGCGAACCCTTCTCGGATTATTTGCCACGGTCTACGTCCTCATCACGCTGGCAGTCGTGGTCACCCATGGCCTGCTGAACGAAGGGGCCGGCATCGTCGCACGTCTCAACGCGATCTTCGTTCTCGCGCTGTTTGCCGTCTCGCTTGCGTACCTGTGGTACGTCTCTTCGCAGGTACGCTTCTCGGTACCGGGCATCGAGGAGGGCCTCGAGGGATTGGATGCCGACGGGGTCACGATCCAGGTCTCGCGGCTCAGCTCCGACGCTGCCCGCGTGACCGTCACAAACGATGCATGGCTGCCCGTGCTACGCGCCGTGGTGACGTTCGAGCTCGTGCCCGATTCCCGGAACGAGCCTGCCGTGACAGGCTTGGACAGCCCGAAGGGCAGGCAGCTCTCCCTACCCGCACGCAGCGCCGAATCCACCGTCGTGGCAAACGTCTTCGACCACGTGGGCATCTTCAGGCTGCAATCCTCCGAGATCCGCGTCTATGGCCTCCTCGGCCTGGCCTCGCGTGCCCGGGAGTCATCGGGCCGATGGCGCATGCGCGTCGTGCCCAATGTCTACCGTCTCGCTTACGGGATCCCAAGGGAGCGCAGGGCCGGTCAGGACAGCCTCGGCCTGCCCCGCTCCCCGGCAGATGCGCTTGACTACGATCGCGTGCGCGACTATCTTCCCGGCGATCCCCTCAAGACCATCCATTGGAAGCTGGTCGCCCACAACCAGGGAGAGCTCTTCACCAAGCTCTTCGAGACCCCGACCATCTCCAGCGCAACGCTGGTAATCGACACCTACGGTCCCGCGATCGCCCCTGGTTCCGCCGCCTCCGCGTACCATCTGCATGACACCATGTTCGAGGGAGGCTTCTCGCTCCTCGAACACGCTCGGGAGAACGGCATCGCGGGGCATCTGCGCTTTTACAACCATGAGGGCTCGCTTGTCGACGCGGACTGGACGGGCCCGGCGATGCTTGGCTGGTTTGTCGAGACCGCCCGGCGTCCCTCGCAGATGCAGGGGGCACGAGAGCTCAGCGACAGGTCGATCCAGTCCCTGCGCGACGGGAATCCCGGCTACGTGATATTTGCGACCAGCTGCCTCACCGAGAGGACCGTGAGGGAGCTCATCGGCTGCCATCGTGCGGGCGTTGCGCTGCTGGTGGTGCATGCGCTGCCTGCCGGTTCGGAGGGAGAGGGTGCGCTGCAGCGAGCCTATGACGCCCGGCTGCGGAATGCATCGATTGGGGTCATCGGGTTGACCGATGGCTCGCAGATCGTGCAGGCGGTGATGCCCTCATGACAGCCAGCCGCCCCATGGGCGCCCTCGGCAAGCTGGGCTCCCTCCTACTCCCGAACGCCCGCGAGCGCCTTCGCGCGCTTTTGCCCGAGCTCCTGCTCTCCATCATAGCCATGACCTGCATGTCCGTTGTCATGTCGTATCACGACGGCTCGAGTGTCGCCATGCTTGTCATAGTCGCTGGCCTCACGCAGGCCTTCGTGCAGGGAACCCTGTATGCCTGCACGTACCTGATACGCGACGAGCGCGGGGTGAACGCAGCGTGGCTCATCCTGCCGGCAGGCATCATGGCCTCCGAGGCGATACTTGGCTTCACGGGCCTGGCCAACCTGGACTCCGCCCTGGTATTTGCCAGTCCCCTTTCCATCCTTTTGGGAACGATGCTCTTCTACATCATCCGACTGCGCTGGACCCTTGTCCTGTTCGTCACCGAGTTGCTCGTGCTTGTCGATTCGATTGACGAGATTGTCGTCATAGAACCGAGCATGCTCTTCGTACACATCGCATGCATCTGCGCGATAGCGGCACTCCTCTTGATGCGCAGTTCGGCAACCCGCATCACGATGCCCGACGGTTGGGAGCGGGCCGCAACCGAACCCGCAACCAACGAGGGGCGTCCTTCCCGCACTCTCGGGATATACGGGCAGGTTGCGGCGCTTTCGGTCGCGGTCGGCCTCGTCTGCCTGATGGTGGCGTTTGCCGGGACGCCGGCCGTGTGGCGACGGCCTGCCACGGGTGAATCGGGGACGAACGTGTCGGTCGAGACGGACCCGACAGCCGATACGGGCTCGACGGTCGAGGAGACTCCGGAGGGTCCGGTCGGAGATGTTCTGATGGACGACGATTTGGCGGACACCCAGTCTGCGGGCGATGCCATGGCGCCAGATTCCAGCGGCCCTGCGGTGGGCGGCCCTCCCCTCATCCCCGTGCTCCTTGCACTGCTTGCCCTACCCGTTCCCCTTCGGCTGCTGGCGCGCAGGGTGGCTCGGCTCTCGCTCGAGCGAGAGCGACAGCCGACCGATCGTGCCACCAAGATCTACCTGAGGGCACTCTCGCGACTGGACGCCGTCGGCATCGTGCGTGACGAGGCGATGACACCACGCGAGTTCCTCTCTGCGCAGGAGGATAGGCTCGTGGAGCTGACAGCACCGGCGGGTGTGGGACTTGACGAGTGGGCGGCGCTCACGGATGTCTACGAGAAGGCACGTTACGCGGGCCTCGACCCCACCGAGGACGAGCTCCGTACGTGTTGGCGCGTCTATGACGCCCTGCCTGCGTGTGCGCGTCGGACGCTCGGTTGGTGCCGCTACCTCGCCGGCGCGTTCTGGCGGATGTAGCCCATTCGACCATCGGGGACGGTTCTCCGCGGTCGAAAAGCCCGTCCCGCTGCACGAAAGCCTCCGTCCCCGATGGTCGAACGGTCGAACCGATGGCCGAACGTGCCTAGCTGGGCGAACGTCGCAGGCTAGATCCTGTCGGTAAAGAACTCCACCAGCTTGGCCAGCGCGTCGTCCACCATGTCGGGCCTCCAGTAGAGGTCCACGTGCGTGGCGCCTGACACAACGTAGAGCTCCTTGTCCACGGTGCCGGTCGCCGCCTCGAAGGCGCTCTGGGACATGTACGCCGTGTCGGCCTTCTCGCCCACCACCATGAGCAGCGGCTGGTCGATGAGGAACATGAAGTCGTCCGGATCCCAGGCGAAGAGGTCCATGAGGTCACGCTGGGCGAAGCGGGAGAGCGCGCGTGGATGCGCATGGGTCTCCACGTAGTACTCGTAGCCCTCGCGGTACATATCGAAGGGCAGCTTGTGACCCACCTCGGGGTCCATGTCGGACATGTTGGCGTTGTAGGTGAGCTCACCCGTCTGGACCTCGCGCACCCGAAGGTCAGCCACGTCATGCAGGCGCTTGAGCACGCTATCCGCCTGTGCCTTCTGGAAGCCCTCGCGACGCACCGAACCGGTGTTGAACATCGAGACGACGGCGACGGCCCTGAAGCGCTTGTCCATCTGTGCCGCGGAGAGGGCGTAGCCACCACCACCGCAGATACCGAGCACGCCCAGGCGAGAGGGGTCGACGCCGGGGAAGGTGGACAGGACGTCGGCGGCCAGACGATAGTCCTCGACACGCAGGTACGGGACGTCGCGGTTGCGCGGCTCTCCCCCGCTCTCGCCCGTAGTCACGGCGTCGAACGCGATGGTCACGAAGCCCTCCTGCGCAAGGCGCTGCGCATACAGGCCGGCTGCCTGCTCCTTCACCGCGCCGTTGGGGTGCCCCACCACGATGCCGGCATACGAACCGTCCTCGTGATATCCCGCGGGCGTGTAGACGTTGGCTGCCACGGTGACGCCGCCGGCGTCGTAGGCGATGGGGTGGACGTTGACCGCGCCATCGACGTTGGCCGTCAGCGCGTCACCGTAGACGAAGCCGAAGGGGTTGCCCTGGTAGGGCTGGGGCGTTCTGGGCTGGTAAGACATGGCTTTGCTCTTCGGTCGCAGGGTCATTTCACAGGGACGCGGATTGGGAATGGTGCGCTATGCGGACATGGCCCACGGGTGGCCATGCGTCCTACTCCAGACCGTCGTAGATCTCCTGCGGAACGGGCTCGCACCACTCGGCATGGAAGCCCTCGTGGGCGCGGCTGTACACCACGATGTGACTGAACCAGCTGTCCTTGGCCGCACCGTGCCAGTGGCGCACCTCCACGGGGATGGCGATGGCGTCGCCGGGCCTCATCTCGATGGCGTCCTTCCCCTCCTCCTGGTACCAGCCACGCCCGCCGGTGCAGATGATGGTCTGCTCGGAGCCGTGGTGGATGTGGTAGTCGTTGATGCAGCCCGGAGCGAAGGTGACCATCTGGGTCTGCACGTCGTTGCCCGTCACCAGCGGGACAAGCCACACGTCGCCCGTGAAGTGGGGGTTGTCCAGCTTGGGGCCGATGGGCATGGGCAGGGTCGCCTGGTACTCGTCAAAGGTCATCATGGTCGTTCCTTCCTCTCCGGCACGAGGCCAGCATGGCCTCGTGACTCCCGTTGCATCTAGGATAGCCAAATCGGATCCGTCGGCGGCTTGCGCCTTTCGTGACCCACCTTGCGCGAGACGCAAGCTGGAAAGAGGACCCGATCAGACCGCCCCCCGGTTGGCGGGGGGACGAAGCAGAACCACGATATGCCTGCCAGCGTTTCGTGTGCAGCATGCAGCACTGCAGGCATGCAGACGAACATCGAGGTTGCAAGCTGCTCCGGCGTAGTCACGAGCTCGCCACGCAGCCAATCGATGACGCACCCCACATTGCCGTGGGCGAAGTGACGAGCCCGGAACGCATGCTCGCAGGAGAGTTTCCCACCCCCAGATGGCGCCTCAGGGCAGCCTCGTTTGCCTCCACGCTGAGTTGCAGCAGATACTGCTCGATGGAGTTCTGCGTGTCCTCATCGAAGGCACGGCGGTAGAAGCGCGCCGTGCCCACCTGTGACTGTGCCTTCATCACGCACCACACCATCGATGGGATCAACCTGACGCTCACTGGCTCACAAGGGAGCACGAGACCTGACGAGCGGACTACGCCACCGGTGCGTCCCAGCGCGGTGCCGTCACACCCAGCACCACGTCCAGCGGATCGAGCACGGCGCGCAGCTCACGCTGCTGGAAGAGCGGGTTGCACTCCACCTGGTTCACGGCAGGAAGCATCCTGAAGCTCGGTACCCACTTGTTCCAGATGTTGACGCTCATGTTGGAGACGCCGATGGAACGGATCTTTCCGGCAGCCTTCGCCTCCTCCAGAGCTGCCCATGCCTCGTCGACCGGACCATACGGCTGGTGCAGCAGCATGAGGTCGATGTAGTCGAGGCCCAGGTTCTCGAGCGAAAGGTCGATGCCAGCAGGCGCATCGGCCGCGGCATAGTCCTGCGGCCACAGCTTGGTGGTGACCCAAATCTGCTCGCGAGGAATGCCCGAGTCGCGCACCGCGCGGCCAACGTCACCTTCGTTCAGGTAGGCGGCGCCGTGTCGATGTGGCGGTACCCCGCCTTCAAGGCGTCGCGCACGGCTTCGTAAGTGGGGCCATCGTTGGAAATCATGAACACGCCGAAGCCAATGGCAGGAATCTTGTTGCCATCGTTGAGCTGTATGAAGTCCATCCGCTTCACCTTCCCTTGGGTTGAGTAGATACGACCTCTGATGGACGCCTAACCGGTCCCGCGCCTAGCGCCGGTCGCGACGGCCCTCGTAGGCGCCGGTCTTCATGGCGGCGATGGTGCCGCCGTCGATGAGCAGGTCGGTGCCCGTGACGAAGGGTGCGGTCAGCATGAACTCGGCAGCCGCGGCAATCTCGTCGGGCGAGGCCACGCGCTGGCAGGCACCCGCCTCGATCATGTGCTGGTAGGTGTTGCCCGGGGAATTGAACTCGTCGTAGGCGACCGGCGTCATGACGATGCCGGGAGAGATGGTGTTCACGCGGGCGCGGCTCGCGGCCCACGTGGTCGCGGCGGCCGTGCGCACGCGCAGGTGGTTGGCGCGCTTGGCAACGATGTAGGCCTTGCCGGAGGTCGTCACAACGTCAGGCTGGAGCATCGGCAGGCCACGCAGCTCGCCGGTGGGCGTGAGGGCAAGCGCGTTCTCCTCGTCCTCGGTGAAGTGGCCCATCCAGCCGGCCTGGCTGCTCACCACGAGGCCCGCCCCGCCCTTGGCCATGACGGGGCCGAAGGCATCGAGCGCGTAGCTCGTGCCGATAAGGTCGAGGTCGATGATGAACTGGGGCGTCGCCTGGCTGGGGCTAGCACCCGCCGTGTCGATGAACCACATGACGTCGCCCAGCTCGGCCGCCTTGGCCGCGAAGGAATAGACCTGGTCCTTGTCGAGGGCATTGACCACCATGGTCTCGACGTCGTAGCCGTTGAAGCGCAAGGCGTCGGCCGCGCGGGCGAGGTTCTCCTCGCTCACGTCGCCCAAGAGGACCTTGGCACCAGCCGCCACGCGGCGGACGATGGCCATGGCCATCGCACCAGCACCGAGCACCACTGCCACCGGCTTGTTCTCGTTGAAGTCAAGTATCATCTCTGTCTCCCCCATCGTCGGCCGCGCCAAGCGGTCTGCCCATATTGTCGTTGTGCCAAGTATCCGCTGCTCAGGGCAGCCTTTCAATGGACGAAGGTAGCCATGGGGTGACTTATGCAACCCTTTTACCAAAAGCGTTGCCTATCCCGGGGAACACACTCGAGTAGCTGGGGTCCGCGCTAACGGGTACGCACCCTGCGGCTGACGTGCACCTGTCGGTGCCGGTACCAGAATGCACCCGTCACCAGCTGGGCCAAGCGTCAAGCACGAGGCACGCACACATCACCTCGCGCGGCAATGGCGCCCGAACGATGGCATACCCATAGTTGAGTGCGCTGTTCGGTGGGTCCCCTCGCGACAGCTGAGTCCTGCTTGGAGGTACGGGAAGTACCGCTTTGCCGCAAAGCCCTCATGGTTTTCGGTTTCGGCAGGGAGCACCTCCTACGAGCAGGCCCAAAGCTCTTCGGCACCTTCGAGCGCAAGAATCACCAATGCGCGAGCCTGGCGGGAGTAGCCGACGGTTGGTAGCATCATCGCCGCAGGGTGGTGGTTGCGCCCGAGGAAGAGCATGGTGACCTTTGACGTGGCGAGCATCGCCCGTACCATAGGCGACATGTGGATGCTGGGCCCGCGGATGACGAGGACAAGAATGACGCAGACTGGTATGGAGACGGTGCCCTTGTCCTGGATACGACGAGTCGTTCCTCACGGACGTGAACCTCGGCCGGGTTCTCAATGAATACGATGAGGTACGCCATAGGCCTTCGTTCAACGCGCCATACTCGATTTACCGGAGGAAGCCCAGGTCTACCAGGATCAGGGCAGGCTTCCGGTTTATTTGACGAACAGCGTTGAACGAGAATCGGAAAAGTGACCTTCTTTCAACTACAAAATGGCTCTTGCGGGGTCCTGCATGGCCGCTGCGGGTCATTCGCGGCCGAGTCGCGGGATCACTGTGGACGAAGTTGCGGATATGCGCGGTTCTCTGAGCGTTGCCAGGGTAGTCATAG
>CACYWP010000013.1 GCA_902778135.1 uncultured Coriobacteriaceae bacterium | reverse complement strand
TCCCCCTCTCCCGGATCCGACCGCCTGGGACGGTTCTCCCTGGTCGAAGAGAGCGTGTCCGGCCGGTCGAACGGGCGAAGGCCCCCGTCCCGCACGTCCGGATCCGACCGCCTGGGACGGTTCTCCTTGGTCGAAAGGTTATAGATGATTCGATCGTGGAGAACCGTCCCAGACGGTCGGATCGACGGCCAAAGTCAATGGGAACCAATGCGAACCGTTCTCATCACACGCGCTGGTGTGTCGTTGTCCGCACTATTGAAATTGATGAACCATGCAACAATTTGCTGGCGTATCCCTCATAATGGGACGAATGAACCAAGCATCGGAAGGAATGCCCATGGCTATGTCACATCATCTGCGCATGCACGTCCCTATGGTCGTGGCACTTGCTCTCGTTGCCGTGCTGTGTGGGATGGTTGCGCTGCCTACCTCTGCGTATGCGGATGAGGATGAAATGTCTGCTGTCGGGGGTCAGGTGCTCGATAGTGTAGAGATACCGGGAGGTTGCTACGTTCCCGAGGCATCGGCCGACGACGCAGACGGCGAGGAACTGCTCAGGGGGTATGTCGAGCAGCGGTTTGCCGAAGAACTGCCTGCGTCGGAGGAGCCGGAACGGTTCCAGTCCCAGGCAGGAGAGGCCCTCTCGGGCGTGGATGCCATCGCCTACCGCGAGCTGAAGGCGATGATCGAGGAGGTGGCGGCAGGGGAGCGCACCTCGACGCGCTTCAGCATCCCCGTGACGACCCTGACGGGTGGCAAGACCTCTTGGACGGCCAGCGAGCTGGGCGTGTCTTCTGTCATGTCTGGCAACCGAATCAGCCAAGCTGCAAGGAATGCCGCCCATAAACTGCTCAGCCCCAATCTGAGCACGGTGTTGGACTGCCTGCTGGTTGACTGTCCCTACGAGCTGTACTGGTTTGACAAGACGGTCGGCATATCGTTCACGGGTATCAGCTACGAGACCGACGGCTACCACCTCATCGTGTCGACCAAGGCCATTACCTTCTCCTTCACGGTTTCGGACGATTATGCGGCGAGCATCTATGAGGTCGGCCCATCGACGGGGGCGCGTGTCAGCGCGGCGATTGCGACGGCGAAGGACATCGTGGCACGTACCGAAGGGATGGATTCCTACGACCGGCTGGTGGCCTATCGCGATGCCATCTGCGACCTGGTCTCCTATAACGACGAGGCCATGGAGTATGACGACTATCCCTATGGCGACCCGTGGCAGCTGGTCTTCGTATTTGACGAGGACGACGAGACCAACGTCGTGTGCGAGGGATATGCCAAGGCGTTCCAGTATCTCTGCGACCTGTCGGGATTCGACGACGTGGAAAGCCGCATCGTGTCTGGCCCCATGGCTGGTGGAACAGGTGCGGGCGACCACATGTGGAACGTCGTGACCATGCCCGATGGCAAGAACTATTTGGTGGACGTCACCAACAGCGACACGGACACGGCTGGCGAGGCCGGCGGGCTGTTCATTGCGCCGTACTCGCGGGGCAGCCTGAACGGTGGCTACGCGTTCGAGACTCCCGACGATACCGTCACCTTTGAATACGATGGCGAGACGCGTTCCATCTGGAGCGACGAGCAGCTGACCCTGTCTGCCACTCCCTACGGTACCGATATCGTGATCGATGCCGTCGTGGTATACCGCCTGTACAACCACAAGACCAGCGAGCACCTGTGGACCACCTCGGTAAACGAGTACGAGCAGCTGCCTGTCATCACCAAGGGCGACTGGCGCCAGGAAGGCGCGGCGTGGTACGCACCGGACGACATGGGCACCCCGGTGTACCGCCTGTACAACAGGGCGATGGGCGACCACTACTACAGCATGAGCCAGGGCGAGATCAACGCGCTCACGACCAAGTATGGCTGGAACTTGGACAACAACGGCGCACCTGCCTTCTGGTCGGCGGCGAAGGACGACCCCGGTGCGATTCCCCTCTACTGCGTGTACAACAGCAAGCTCAAGAAGGGCCAGCACCACTTTACCCGAAGCGTGGCCGAGAGGGACTTCCTGACCACGAAGGCCGGCTGGCGCTACGAGAAGGAGGCCTTCTACGGCTACCTGCCGGAGTAGCCTTCGACCGTAGAGAACCGTCCCAGAAGGTCGAAAGCTTCGACCGTCTGGGAGGGTTCTCTGTGGTCGAAAGGGCGGCTGGCCTCTTTTTCGGTTTTCGGGCGGGAGTGTGTCCCCGACATTCTGTAGGATGGACAAGGGGCGCTCGGTCGGAGAGGGGATGATGCCGGTGTTTGACCGCAGGATGCTCTACGACATCATCTATGCCCTCGCAGCCAAGGACGGTCGCGAGTCTGCACTGTTCGGCACGTGCGCGCCTGTCGCCAAGGAGGCATTCTGCAGGTCGCTCGTCGGCGACACCTTCCCGGAGCTGTGGTTCGAGCTGCCCTTGGCTGGGGACCCGTGGTTCGACCTTCACTCGCTCGTGTCCCATGCCGACATAGCGGGCACGAACGTGCGCTACGCTGGCCACGAGGGCAGGTATGATGACGCACTCACCTGGTTCGCCAGCTGCGAGGAGGGCGTCCGCCAACTGGCGATGAGCTATGACGTCAGCTCCGGCGACATCGATTGCCCGGCCGTGCAGCTGCTTGTCGACCGCAGGGGTTCGGACGTCGTCGGTGGGTTCCTGGGGGCGGTGGGGCGCCCCGAGGCACTCGATGCGTGGCGCACGTTCTGCAGAAACATGCCCGACTCCTGGTATGCCTGCTATACGGGCGTCTTCCCGGGTAGGGTGCAGAGAGCGTTCGCTCCCTTCCTGCGCATGGAGTGCATCGTGAACGCCGCGATGCGGCACGAATACGTGCGCAATGGCCCCGCGCTGGCCGGGCATTTGCGCGACGTGGGCGGCTTCTGGGCGAACGATACGCTTGTGGTACAGTGCCAGCAGCTTGTCACATCTCCCTTCCCGTTCGAGTTCCAGTTCGACGTCCAAGAGGATGGGAGCGCCGGGCCTACGCTGGGTGCGAGCGTTCGTTTCCATACGGCCGATTGGATGGACGCCGGTGCGCGGGGGTCCATGGCACAGCTCATGGACCGTGTGTCCTCATGGGGTCTTGCTGACGATCGCTGGCGCCTGCTTGCCGACATGGTGTATGCGAAACGTGTCACCTTGGACGACAAGGCGGTCTCGCTCTACTGCTACCCGGCGTTCCTCAAGCTTCGCTGGCGCGACGGGGCACCACTCGATGCGAAGGCCTACCTCATCGCGGGCGTGGATCCTGTGAGGCGAGCCAAGGCATAGCGGCCTTTTCCGCCGCCAAAAAGGGAAAAAGCGTCATTCCGATGGCAATCGTTGGGCAAACCCTCATAATTGTGCAAGTACATGCACAATGAGCTGGGGGAGTAAAGCCATGCAGTCGATGTTTCGTTCCGGGTCACGTGCGGCGCGCGTTTTGTCGGCATTGCTGACGCTTGCCATGGTGTTGCAGCTGGCATCACCTGCCACCTACGCGCTGGCCGAGGAGGCTGTGCCAAGCGAGGAGGCTTACGAGGCACCTGTTGTCGCAGACGAGTCCGGCGAGTCCGTGACCGAGCCGGAGGAGCCTGCCTCGCCAGCCGCGTCCGACGATGCCGAGACCGAGCCCGTCGCCCTGGGCACGGCCGAGGCGATGGATGGGCCGGAGGTGACGCCCGAATCGGATGCGCCTGCGGACCAGGACGAACAGGCTGACGTCTTCGTGGCGGAGGGTCCCACCGAAGAGGCTACCTACGACGACGTGCCAACCGGCGAGGACCTCCTTGCCGGTTACATCGAGCAGCAGTTCTCCCAGGAGCTGCCCAATGCGGCAGGCGAGCCCCAGCGCCTGGGCAATGCCGGCAAGTACCTGACGGGTAACGACGCCGTCATGTACGACCTGCTCAAGGACATGATTGCCGAGGTGGCGGCGGGTACGCGCACGTCCACCACGTTCACGATTCCCCTGACCACGCTGACTGGCGGCAAGACCTCGTGGACGGCGGCGGACCTGGGGGTGTCGGCGATCACGTCAGGTGGCCCCTTAACGTCCGAGGCAAGGGCGGCCTATGCGAGCCTGACCTCATTCAACCAATCCATCGTCCTGGACTCCCTGCTCGTGGATTGTCCCTACGACCTGTACTGGTTCGACAAGACGCTCGGAACGAGCTGGCGGGGGAGTAGCTTCTACTACAACAGCAACAGAATCTACGTTACCGAAGACGCCACCTTGACATTCTATATGTACGTGTCCTCCGACTATGCCTCGGACACGTTCTCGGTTGACCCGTCCTATGGCACGCGCGTGAGGACGGCGGTCGCCAAGGCGAAGGGCATCGTCAGCGGCAATGCTGGCAAGAGCGTCTACGACCGCCTCGTGGCCTATCGCGACGCCATCTGCGAGCTGGTCTCCTATAACAACGATGCGGCAAACGGCGGTGCGTCCTATGGCGACCCGTGGCAGCTGGTAAACGTCTTCGATGGCAACACGTCAACCAAGGTCGTCTGCGAGGGCTATTCCAAGGCCTTCAAGTATCTGTGCGACCTTTCCAACTTCGCCAACGTAGACTGTCGCCTCGTTTCGGGGCAGATGGCGGGAGGCACCGGTGCGGGTGCGCACATGTGGAACGTCGTCACCATGCCCGATGGCAAGAACTATATGGTGGACGTCACCAACAGCGATTCGGGTACCATTGGCCAGCGTGGCGAGCTGTTCATTGTCCCGTGCGCCTCGGGCAGCGTGAGCAGCCAGTACAACTTCTACAACGAGAATGGTACGGGCATCAGCTATGCCTACGACAGCGACACGCGCTCGGTGTGGAGCACCGCGGACCTGACCCTTTCGAGTGCACCGTACGACCCTGCCAACGACATCCAGCAGATCTCGATTGCCGATGCGACCGTCACGGTGTCGGACCAGACCTACACCGGATCTGCGCTGACGCCGGCCGTGACCGTCCGCCTGAACGGCACTACCCTGACCAAGAACGTCGACTACAGCGTCGCCTACTCAAACAACACCAACGCGGGCACCGCGACCGTCACAATCACCGGCCTGGGCAACTACACGGACTCCACGACCGCGAGCTTCACCATCAACAAGGCCACGGTCAACGTGCCGAGCGCCACGACGGGACTCACCTACACGGGATACAGCCAGCGGGGCGTGGAGACGGGGACGGGGTACAGCCTCTCCGGCACGACGTCCGCGACCAACGCGGGTACCTACAGCGCGACGGCGACGCTGTCCGACACTGCCAACTACACGTGGTCCGACGGGACCAGTGGGGCGAAGTCCATCAGCTGGACCATCGCAAAGGCCAAGGTAACGCCCCCGACGGCGCGGACCGGTCTGGTCTACAGCGGCTTGAGCCAAACCGCTGTCGCGTTGGGCTCCGGCTTCTCCCTAAGCGGGACCTTGAGCGCCGTCGATGCGGGCACCTATACCGTGACGGCCCGCCTGAGCGACACCACGAACTACTCGTGGACCGATGGGACGACGGCTTCGAAGACCATCAACTGGTCGATTGCGGCTGCCAGCCTCTCCTCGGCTAGCGTCTCGGCCATCCCCGCCCAGACCTACACCGGCTCGGCGCTCAAGCCCGAACCGACGTTGACCTGGAACGGCACGACTCTGGTCGAGGGCACCGACTACACGCTGTCGTACCGCAACAACACCGCTGTGGGCACCGCGACCGTCACCATCACTGGCACGGGCAACTTCGCCGGCACGAGGACCACGTCCTTCTCCATCACGGCCGCCCCGAAGGTCAGCATCTCCTCCGCCAGCGTCTCGTCAATCGGCCCGCGCACCTACGATGGGTCCGCGCAGACCCCCGAGCCGACCGTCACCTACGGCGGCAAGACGCTGGCCAAGGGCACCGACTACACGCTGTCGTACCGCAACAACACCAACGCCGGCACCGCAACCGTCACCATCACGGGCATCGGCGACTACACCGGGACGCGGACCGCGAGCTTCACCATCAACCGCAGGACGATCGCCATCCCGACACCCAAGGAGCTCACCTATACCGGTAGGATCCAGTCCGCTCTTTCCGCAACCGATGACTACGACATCGCCGGCACGTCTGGCGCAACGCATTCCGGCACGTATTCCACGACCCTCGTGCTGACCGACAAGGGCAACACCTCGTGGCCGGACGGGACGACGGCGGACAAGGTCATCAGCTGGACCATCGCAAAGGCCAAGATGGGCGACGCGACCATCGCCGCGATTCCGCCGCAGACCTACAACGGATCGGAGCAGAAGCCCACCGTGACGGTCAGATACAACGGCACGGCAATCTCGACCGGCGCAGGGTACACGGTCACGTACAGCAACAACACCAACGCCGGCACGGCTACCGTCACCATCACGGGAACGAATGACTTCACCGGGACCAAGACGGCCACCTTCGCCATAAACAAGCTGTCCGTTGCCATACCGACAGCGAGGACGGGGCTCGTCTACACCGGATCCAGCCAGAGCGGCGTCGATGCTGGCGAGGGGTATGCGCTCTCCGGTACGGTCGGCGCGACGGTCGTGGGCACCTACACGACGCGTGCGTCGTTGAGCGACACTGCCAATCTGGTCTGGTCTGACGGAACGAGCACGACGAAGTCCATCAGCTGGAACATCGGCAAGGCCAGCATCTCGTCCGTCTCCGTCTCGACCATCCCCACCCAGAGCTACACGGGCTCGGCGCTCAGGCCCGAACCGACGCTGACCTGGAACGGGCGCACGCTGACGCGTGGCACCGACTATACGCTGTCGTACAAGGACAACACCGCCGTCGGCACCGCGACCGTCACCATCTCCGGCACGGGCAACTTCACCGGCACCACGACGGCCGACTTCCAGATCGTTCGCACAGCGCCTGACAAGGTGGACATCTCTTCCGCCACGGTGTCCAAGATTGCCGATCTCACCTATAACGGGTCGGCCCATACACCCGCACCCACCGTCACGCTGGGAGGGAAGACGCTGGTCAGGGGTATCGACTACACGCTCTCTTACAGCGACAACACCAACGCCGGCACCGCGACCGTCACCATCACCGGCAAGGGCGGCTACACCGGGACCAAGAGCGTCACGTTCACCATCGCCCGCAGGACGATTGCCATACCCACGCCCAGGGATATCACCTACACTGGCGAGATGCAGGATGGCTCCATCCAGGAGAACGACGACTTCAGCGTGTGTGGCATCACAGGCGCGACCTACGCCGGCCCCTACGACATTACCGTTTCCCTGCGCGACGAGCGGAACACCATGTGGTCCGACGGCACGACGGCCGCCAAGGACATCGTGTGGTGCATCGTGCCGAAGAGGGTCGCCGTCCCGAAGGCGGAGACGGGCCTGACCTACGATGGGTCATCCCAGCGGGGCGTTCCGGCGGGGGCCGACTACGGGCTCTACGGCGAGGAGGTGGCCATCAGCGCGGGCACGCACACCGCAACGGCCTACCTGATAGACGAGCAGAACACCATGTGGTCCGACGATACGTTGGCCGAAAAGGACATAGACTGGTCCATCGCCCAGGCCGACATCTCCGGCGCGACCGTCGCCGGGATTGCCGACCAGGCCCACACCGGGTCGGCGGTCAAGCCCGAGCCGGAGGTCACGTGGAACGGCAAGACGCTGAAGAAGGGCACCGACTACACGCTGTCGTACCGCAACAACACCAACGTGGGCACGGCGACCGTCACCATCTCCGGCAGGGGCAACTTCACCGGCACGACGACAGCCTCCTTTGCCATCTCGAAGACCGATCCCGACAAGATCGACATCGCGGAATCGGGTGTGGCCATCGTTTCCGGCAGCTACGACGGTACGCCCCAGACGCCTCCTGTTACGGTTACCAAGGCCGGCAAGACGTTGAGGCAGGGTACGGACTACACGCTCACCTATACCAACAACACCAACGCGGGTACTGGTACCGTAACCATCACCGGTATAGGCAGCTACACTGGGTCGATGACGGCCACCTTCATCATCAACAAGGCAGATGTGGCGCCACCGACAGCCACGACCGGCCTCATCTACAACGGGTCCAGCCAGCGCGGCGTTCCGACTGGGGCCAACTACACGCTCTCCGGTACGGCTACCGCAACGGATGCGGGCACATATACGGCCACGGCACGCTTGACCGACAAGAACAACTACTGCTGGTACGACGGCTCGACGACGGACAGGACCGTTAGCTGGTCCATCGCCAAGGCTAACATCAGCGGCGCGACCGTCGCCAAGATCGCCGACCAGACCCACACCGGGTCGGCGATCAAGCCCGAGCCGAAGGTCACCTGGAATGGCAGGACGCTCGAGAAGGGGGCCGACTACACCGTCACCTACAAGGACAACATCTCCGTCGGCACCGCAACGGTCACCTTCACCGGCAGGGGCAACTTCACGGGCACCAGGAATGCGACCTTCTCCATCGTCGCGGACGAGGCTCCCGAGACCGCGCGCGTCGCCGTCTACCGCCTGTACAACAAGAAGACCAGCGAGCACCTGTGGACGACCTCGCCCTCCGAGTACGAGCAGCTGCCGGTGATAACGAAGGGCGACTGGCGCCAGGAGGGCGTCGCCTGGATGGCCCCCGACGGCGTTGGCACGCCGGTGTACCGCCTCTACAACAGGAAGATGGGCGACCACTACTACAGCATGAGCCAGGGCGAGATCAACGCGCTGACCACGAAGCATGGCTGGTCCTTGGACAACAACGGCAGGCCGGCGTTCTGGTCGGCCGCCAGGGCCGACGAGGGCGTCTCGCCGCTCTTCTGCGTCTACAACAGTCGCCTCAAGAAGGGCCAGCACCACTTCACCGCCAGCGTGGCCGAGCGCGACTTCCTGGTGGCGAACGCCGGCTGGCGCTACGAGAAGGAGGCCTTCTACGGCTACCTCCCGCAGTAGCGCCCACACCTGACGTTCGACCATCTGGGACGGTTCTCCACGGTCGAAAACCAAGGACGGCTCCCTTGCTCAGACCCGGCAAGAGGAGCCGTCATTTCTTCTTGTTGCGTGCAGCTTTCGACCTCCTAGCGACCTTCTGGACCATCTGGGACGGTTCTCCCCGGTCGAAAACCCGCCTCGCTTGACCGAAAGCCTCCGTTCCGGACGTCCTGACTACCTCCCGCAGTAACGCCCTCACCTGACGTTCGACCATCTGGGACGGTTCTCCCCGGTCGAATCATCTATAACGTTTCGATCGCAGAGAACCGTCCCAGATGGTCGAATCATCTATAACGTTTCGACCGCAGAGAACCGTCCCAGATGGTCGAACCGTCCCCGATGGTCGAAGCGAGCGCGACGCGGCACGGGGCAAGGGACTAGAATTGCTGCGTGAGAAAGGCAGGTGGCGTCGCGGGAGGTGAGCATGCGAAACGCTGGTATTGCGTCGCGTACGGTGCTTATCCTTGTGGCGCTGCTTGTGCCCCTGCTCGTCGGCTGCGCGTTTCCGCAGCTCTGGGAGGGGCTTTCGCTAGAGTTGTGGGATGGGTCGTCCGCTGGCGAGACAGAACCGGAAAGCACGTTGCGCATTGACGAGATTGTCGCAAACAGCCTGGAGGCGGGAGCCAGCAACCGTGCGCTTCGTTACGACAAAGAGACCGACACGTACGTGCTGTACCCCTACGGCCGGTTCCACCAGGACGTGGCAGTTCGCGACCTGTCGCTGGTCAACGAGGCGCGGGCGCAGGCGAAGGCCTCGCAGCTGACATGGAGCGCCGAGCTCGAGGACATCGCGAAGCGACGTGCGGTGGAGAGCGCTGTCTATTGGGACCACGAGCGGCCGAACGGACTGGAGGCACGGTCGCTCTGGGAGGATGGCCACGGTTATTGGAACGAGTCGGAGCAGCTGTGGTACAGCGACGCGTACGAGGGACGCGAGAACCTGGGCTTGGCCACCTATCTCGACATGGAGCGAATGCACCGGGAATGGATGGCCTCGTCGGGACACCACGAGACGATGATGTTCCCCGAGCACCAGAGCTTTGCCTGTGCCGTGTACGAGTGCAATGGCAACTACTACTATGTTGAGGCGTTCTCGTCCAAAGCGTACGCGAGCGCCGTCTCGGACGAGTCGACGTCGTATAGCGCGGTGCCCGTGCATGTGTTGCCCGAGCGGTTCAGCCTGTCGGTCAGCCAGCCGCGACCGATTGTGGTGAAGCGGGGAGAGTCGGTGACGCTGAACACCGACATCGCGGCGACGGTGTTTGGCAAGAACCTCAGCCCGCGCCTGGACGGATCGGGCTATCCCACGAGGTACGTCATCCGCCCGCAGGACATCGGTCAGTTCTGGTCGGAAGGGACCTCCGTCGCGCGCGTGTACGGCTACAACACCGTGGTGGGTGTCGCGCCGGGGACGACGAGGATAATGGCCGAGGTGAGGGGAGACCCCCAGACGACGGTGTCCTTCACGGTGACGGTGGAGGAGTGATCGCCTGCGTTCACTGCGGCGATACCGAGGCCGACGATGATCCCATCCTTGTCACCAAACTAACAAGCGTTGCAGATTGTTCGAATACGGCTACTATTGTGTAAGGCTCGTGCATTTGGTTGATTTGCTGATGTGCGGCAATTCGTCAGTTCTGCAGCGGCGTTGGGGGTTCGTATGAGGCAAAGGGGTGCGGCGAGGGTCTCCCGCATCGTGTTGAGCGTGTTGCTCTCGCTTTCGATGGCGCTGGGTGGCGTCCCGGTCGAGGCGTGGGCCGAGGCTCTCGAAGAGGCGATGGAGGTTGTCGGCGAGGCGACAGGACCTGCTGACGAGGAACAGGTGCCCGAGCAGCCTGTAGGCGCACAAGAAGCCGCGCCGCTACCCGAAGCACCGGATGTGGCTGACGACCAAGAATCCGCCGCCCAGCCGACGGAACCCGACGGCTCAGCTTCCGAGGTTGCGATTCCCGAGGAGGAGCCAGGCGAGGACCTCGTTCCTCTTGGCGCTTCCAGCGAGGACGACGGCGCTACCCTCGGATCCGATGACGATTCGACTGACGGCGGGGTACTTCTTCCTGAGTCCACAGACGATGGTACGGAGCTTCTTCCCGAGTCCACAGGCGGCATGACGAACATCTATCCCTATGGCCAATTCCGCCAAGATGAGGCCTATAAGGACCTGGCCCTCGTCAACCAGACGCGGTCGAGCGTCGGCTCACGCACGCTCACCTGGAGCAAGGAGCTGGAGAACGTCGCCATGCAGCGCGTCGTCGAGACGGCTGTCTACTTGAGCCACACGCGTCCCAATGGCACCTCGTGCTTCACTGCATTCGAGTCGGGCCATGGCTACTGGAATGCGTCGGTAGGCATCTGGTACATCGGTACCTATGCTCCAGGCGAAAACATCGCCCTTGCTTCCCGTCTATCAATCCAGTCGATGCATGATTTGTGGGTCAATTCCTCGGGGCATTACTCAACGATGATCAAATCCGAATACCGTTCCTTTGCCTGTGCGGTCTACGAGAGCAATGGTTGCTACTACTATGTCGAGGCCTATTCGTCCAAGCCGTATGCAAGCTCGACATCCGACAGGTCAACCGCGTATGGCGGGGCTTGGGTCGAGGTTGCGGACAACTTGTTGAGCCTGTCGGTCTCACAATCGTCCAATATCACGGTGGACGTGGGCTCGTCTCTTGCACTGAACGCAAGTATTCCTGCGACGGTAATCGGCAGCAATTACGGCGAGAGGGGATTGTCCTACGAGGTGCTGCCCCAGAACCTCGGACAGTACTATTCGAGCAACACCTCCATCGCGCGCATCAGCGGAAAGAGCACCCTCGTTGGCGTCGCGCCCGGGAGCACCACGGTGTATGCCTACGCCTTCGGCAATACCAGCAAGAAGGTCACCTTCAACGTTACCGTCAAGGCAAAGGTCGTCGATGTCACGGGTGTCTCGCTGAACAGGTCGACCCTCTCGCTGGCGACCGGCTCCTCCTCGACGCTGACCGCCACGGTCTCGCCGAGCAACGCTACCAACAAGTCCGTTACGTGGGAAAGCTCGAATACCTCCGTGGCAACGGTCTCCTCTGGCACCGTCAAGGCCGTCAAGCCGGGTACCGCGACGATAACCGTGCGCACCGCAAACGGCAAGACCGCGACCTGTACCGTCACGGTGACGGGTATTAGCATCAATAGTGCAATCATTGCGAAGCCGTCGTCCTACACGTACACGGGAAGTGCCATCAAGCCCACTCCCACGGTGACCTTGGGTGGCAAGACCCTGACACCCGGCACCGACTTCACCTACTCCTACGCGAACAACACCAATGCCGGCACTGCGACCGTAACGGCAAACGGCATAGGCAATTACAGCGGTTCCGTGTCCACCACCTTCACCATCAATCGCAGGAGTGTTGCCATTCCCACATCCAGATATCACGACTACACTGGCGAGATGCTGGATGCCCCCTGGTCGAGCACCAGAGACTATTCGATCTCGGGTGACGTGTGCGCGACAAACGCGGGAACGTACACGTTGACCGCATCGCTGACCTATGCAGGCAACACCATGTGGTCCGACGGCACAACGGGCAACAAGACCGTCACATGGTTCATCAACCCCGTGAACATCCGTGCTGCGACGGTCTCGTCGATAGGGTCCCAGACCTACACCGGGTCGGCCCTGACCCCGGCGCCGACCATCACGTGGAACGGCAGGACGCTGAAGAAGGGCACCGACTACACGCTGTCGTACAGCAACAACACCAACGTGGGCACGGCCACAATCACCATCACCGGCAAGGGCAACTTCGCCAGCACCAGGAGCGTCACGTTCGCAATCGTCGCGGCGGCGAAGCCGAGCGTCGCCAACGCGACCGTCACGGGCGTGACCAACCGCACGTACAACAAGGCCGCCCAGACCCAGTCGCCCACCGTCACGCTGGGGGGCAGGACCCTGACCAAGGGCACCGACTACACACTGTCGTACAGCAACAACACCAACGCCGGCACAGCGACCATGACCATCACCGGCGAGGGCAGCTACACCGGGACCAAGAGCGTCACGTTCGCCATCGCCCGCAAGGCCATCCCCATCCCCGACCCTCCAAAGCCGGAGGTATACAGCGACCACCAGCAGTCGGCCTTTTCGATGATTGGCCCCGACTACAGCATGGACGGTTCGTACAACACCTCCGCGGTGGGATCGTACCCGTGCACCGCTTCGCTGAACGACAAGGCCAATACCATGTGGTCCGACGGCACGACGGCCGACAAGATCCTGTACAAGGTCATCACCCCGGCGAGCATCGGTGATGCGACCGTCGCAAAGATCGCCGACCAGACCCACGCCGGGTCGGCGGTCAAGCCCGAGCCAAAGGTCACGTGGAACGGCAAGACGCTGAAGAAGGGCACCGACTACACACTGTCGTACAAGAACAACACCGCCGTCGGCACCGCGACCGTCACCATCACCGGCAAGGGGAACTTCAAGGGGACCAAGAGCGTGACGTTCAAGATCGTCGCGGGCGAAGCTCCCGAGACCGCGCGCGTCGCCGTCTACCGCCTGTACAACTGGAGGACGAGCGAGCACCTATGGACGACCTCGCCCACCGAGTACGCGCAGCTGCCGGTGATCACCGAGGGTGACTGGCGCCAGGAGGGCGTCGCGTGGTACGCGCCGGACGGCAAGGGAGAGCCGGTCTACCGCCTGTACAACAGGGCGATGGGGGACCACTACTACAGCAAGAGCCAGGGCGAGATCGACATCCTGACCGCAAAGTATGGCTGGAACGTCGACAACAATGGCGCCCCCGCCTTCTGGTCGGCCGCGCAGGGCGACGAAGGCGCGATCCCGCTCTACTGCGTGTACAACGAAAAACTGAAGAAGGGCCAGCACCACTTCACGGCCAGCGCCGGCGAGCGCGACTACCTGGTGGCCAACGCGGGCTGGCGCTACGAGGGCGTCTCGTTCTACGGATACGAGAAGTGACGGGCCGTACGACGCATGAGGCTTGGCGCGCGGTGGGGAGGCCTGCCGCGCGCCCCTTCGCAGGCGCGTCCCGGCCGTTCCCGCAACCACTGGTCGCTATCTGACAACAGTGTGTTACTGTCAAACCCAATGTGCCGTACGAGCAGAGAGCCATGGGAGCGTCTTGCTCGCGGAATCGCAAAGGAGAGGCACCATGATGCGCGAACGTCGCCTGTTGGTCTGGCCGGTCTTGCTGGTGCTGTTGATGCAGGCTTTGACCGTGTGTCCGGCGTATGCCATCGACACGATTCCCCAACTGGACGGTGATGCGTCGATCTATTCTGCTGCGACGGCCCTTCCCATCAAGGTCCAGGCGCGCATGGACCAGAATGATGCTCGCAACAACGCCCTGCGCATCATCCGCACCTATCGTCAGGAGGCCTTGAACCAAGGTCTGGTGTCACTGCCCAGCGGTATGTCGCGCAACGACTATCTGAATGGCATCTATTGGAACGCCGACCTCGAGCGCATCGCCATCGCTCGTGCGGTGGAGTCGTCGTTCACCTTCAACCACGTGCGCATGAGCTCTACAGACCCCTTCGAATGCGAGTCGCATGGCATCGGTCCGTATGCGGAGATCCTTGCCTGGTGGTGGGGCTCGGGCGGCCTGTCCATCGAGCGCGCCTTGGACATGTGGTACGGGGAAAAGCCCTACTACGAGCAGCTGGTGCGAGGCCAGATGCCACAAGGCGAGTATGGCCACTACGAGACGCTGATTTCTCCCGAGTACAGCCAGTACGGCTTCTCGACCGTCGAGGCGAAGGGCGTGTATTGCGCTGCAGGCGAAGCGGGCTGGGAGCCCTCTTCGACTCCCGCTACCGGGTATTCGGGTACCTATTACGTGTCGCTGTGGGCCAAGGACATGCCGGGTATGTCCTGGAGGCTGACGCTTACCGCAAACGAGAACCCCCTGATGCTGGGCGCGAGCACCGGCGTCACGATCAGGCCCACGCTCACCTATAGTGGCGAGACGATCTCCGACATCCTTCTGGACTCGTCTCGGTTCGGGTCCAACATGAAGCTGACCTCGTCGAACACGGGCGTGCTATCCGTCTCGGGCTCGACGCTGACGGGCGTGAAAGAGGGGACGGCGGACGTTACCGTCCGTCTCGGAGGCAAAGGCGCCGCCACACGCGTGCAGGTTGCCACCACGCGCCAGGTCTACCGCCTGTACAACAAGCGCACGTCCGAGCATCTCTACACGACCAACAAGGCCGAGTATGACACGCTGCCCAGCCGCGGCAACGGCGACTGGCGCCAGGAGGGCGTGGCATGGACGGCTCCCGTCAAGTCCGCCGCACCGGTCTATCGCCTGTACAATGCGGGGCTGGGCGACCATCACTACACCGCCAACAAGGCCGAACGCGACAACCTGATAGCCAACCACGGGTGGCGTGACGAGGGAATCTGCTGGTATTCGGACACGGGTAGGGGTCGTCCGCTCTATCGCGTCTACAACGGGCGTCTGAAGGCGGGTCAGCACCACTACACGGCAAACGTCGCCGAGCGTGACATGCTGGTGTCGCGCTACGGTTGGCGCGAGGAAGGCATCGGCTGGTACGGCACGAAGTAACTCGACCGTCTGGGACGGTTCTCCACGGTCGAAAAAGTCCTCAGCTTCGTCTGTCAGTTCGACCGTCTGGGACGGTTCTCCACAGTCGAAGCATGAGACGACAAGAGTCCAAGCAGCAGGTTCGTCCGTGGGGGACGGCCCCTATCGGTTGAGCTTTTCGACCAAGGAGAACCGTCCCAGACGGTCGAACGCGGGGGGCGGCCCCTATCGGTTGAGCTTTTCGACCAAGGGGAACCGTCCCAGATGGTCGAACGCGCTGCTTGGGTGTCGTTGTCCGGCTGCTACAATGTGGGGCAAGGCATGGGCGCCATCGTGGGACGGGAGGTCGCTGGTATGGGACGGAGCTGTCGCTGTCGTTTGGCACTGCAGGTCGCCTGCGTGCTTATCCTCTTCCTGATGCCGATTCGCGCTTGGGCTGCCACGACCGTGCCCATCTACCGCATGTACAACACGATCACCTCGGAGCACCTCTACACGCGCAGCAAGACCGAGTATACCTCGTGCGGGCGCGGAGCCTATTTCGACTGGCGGCAGGAGGGTGTCGCCTGGGAGGCGCCGGCGACGTCGTCGTTGCCGGTCTTTCGCCTGTACAACGCCCGGTCGGGCGACCATCACTACACCACCAGTGTCGGCGAGCGCGACTTCCTGATCGCCCATCATGGCTGGCGCTCGGAAGGGGTCGCGTTCTATTCCGCATCCAAGGACGATACCAGTGCCATCCCACTGTTTCGCCTGTACAACGGCGGCTTGCGGCGAGGCCAGCACCACTACACCGCCAGCGCCGCCGAGCGCGATCTGCTGGTCGCCCGGCACGGCTGGCGTTCGGAGGGCATCGGCTGGTACGGCTATATGTCGATACAGGCTGCACCCGTGCCCGCGACCCCATCTACAAGCGGCGCCCTGCACGTCAAAGGATCGCAGCTTATGGACGAGCGGGGCAATCCGGTCCAGCTCCGCGGTCTCAGCACGCATGGGCTGGCGTGGTTTCCCGCCTATGTGAACGACGCATGCTTCGGGCAGTTGCGTCGTGACTGGGGTGCCAACGTGGTGCGGCTGGCGCTCTATACCCAGGAGTATGGGGGCTACTGCTCGGGTGGTGACCAGGCATACCTGCGCGAGCTGGTGTGCCAGGGAGTGCGCTATGCCACCGCCAACGACCTCTACGTCATCATCGACTGGCACATACTCTCGGATGGCAACCCGCTGACGCATGCCAGCGAGGCCAAGGCGTTCTTCTCCCAGATGTCGCGTACGTTCGCCAGCCACACCAACGTGCTGTACGAGATCTGCAACGAGCCGAATGGCGCGACGACCTGGGCTGACATCAAAAGCTACGCAAGCCAGGTCATTCCCGTCATCCGGGCTAACGACCCTGACGCGGTGATTTTGGTGGGAACGCCCACGTGGTCGCAGGAGGTGGACAAGGCTGCCGAGGACCCGTTGCACTACGACAATGTGATGTACACCCTGCACTTCTACGCAGCCACGCACCGGGACGAGCTGCGCGATCGTCTGAAACGGGTGTTGCGGGACGGGCTGCCGGTCTTTGTCAGCGAGTTCGGCATCTGTGGTGCCAGTGGCAACGGAGCCATCGACGAGGCCTCCGCAAACGCATGGGTGTCGGTGCTTGCGGACCACCAGGTCAGCTGGTGCATGTGGAGCCTCTGCAACAAGGCGGAGAGCGCGTCGGCCATACGCAGCGACTGCACAAAGACGTCGGGCTTCGTGCAGAAAGACTTGACGCAGTCGGGCAGATGGCTGGTTGGCGTGCTGAAGGGCGGAATCCTGACGGGTGATGGCTAAGCCAGCTACGGCAGCTTTTCCGTCGACGGGCAAAGGCTCCTGGTGTCCAACGCCTCGTACAACGGGAGCGTGTCGGCGGGGTCGACGGTGCCGGACATAGGGTTCCAGGTGACAGCTGGGACGGGGCTGGCAGTCGGGTGAGCCGGCAACCGGTCTTGCGACGCGATTGACCTCCTCGGCTCGCGACGGACGCGACGTTCAGGTCACATCAGCCCTCAAGCCATACCCATCGTCCAGCCGGGACCCTACGCCTCCAGCAGCCGCGCCAGCTCCCCGGTCGTGTCGGCGAATACCCGCGCACCCTGTTCGGCGAGGTAATCCCTGTTGCGGAAGCCCCACGTCACGATGATGCAGTCGCAGCCCACGTTTGCCGCGGTCAGCACGTCCACCTCGGAATCGCCCACATACACGACCTCGTCTGTGGAAACGCCCATCTGTGCCATGACGGCATGGACCGTGTCCGGCGCGGGCTTGCGACGAACGTCGGCGCGCTCTCCCGCCACGGCCTCGAACGTTCCGGGGAAGTAGTGCGCCATGAGGTCCTGGACGGCCGCATCTCCCTTGTTCGACACGACGGCAAGGTGCAGGCCCGCATCGGCCAGGTCGTCCAGCAGCTTGCGTATGCCCGGGTAGGGTGCCGTATGGTCCTGGTCGTGCGCGAGGTAGAACTCGTTGAAGTGGGCCAGGACCTCCTCCTGCACCTCGTCCGGCGTGCCTGCGGGCGATGCCAGCCGCGCCAGCTGGCGATAGCCGTTGCCCACGAAGCTGCGTACCTCGTCGATCGTGCGCGGGGGCAGCCCACAGGCGGCAAGGCCATGGTTGGTGGCCCGGTGGAGGTCCTCCAGCGTGTCGAGCAGCGTTCCATCCAAGTCGAAGACGACGGCTTTGTACCTCATGCGCACTCCCTGCCAGCAGTGGTGACGCGGGGCCATGTTTGCATGATTGGCCACGCGTTCGTTCGGTGTCTGAGCGTATCATGGACGAGAGGGAGGTTATGGTATGAGCGAACAGTATTCAAATCTTGACAATCGCTACAACGGGACCACAAATCCCCGACGGCATCGCATGCGCTGGTTGCTGGGGACGCTGGCCCTCATCGCCGCGGTCGTCGTGGCGTTGGCGGGTGTAGCTGTCATCGCGGGCAAGATTCTCGTCTCGCGCTATGCGTTCGAACCGCAGCCCGTCTCCGAGGAGGTTGCGGTCGAGGACGAGGCCCAGGTCGAGGAGGAGGCGTCTCCCGAGCAGCCGGTCGTCGACGTGGCTCCCGAGCCGGTTCACGTCCGCCTGATGTCGATTGGTGACATCCTCATGCACATGGGCGTGGTGGAGAGCGGCTACCTGGAGGACGGCCTCAACTACGATCACCTCTTCGCGCACATCGCCGACGACGTGGCCGAGGCAGACATCGCGATACTCAACCAGGAGACCATCTTGGGCGGGGACGCGTTCCCCTTCTCGGGATATCCCACCTTCAACTCTCCCCAGCAGGTGGGCGATGCCGAGGTGGCGGTGGGCTTCGACGTCGTGCTGAAGGCAACCAACCATACCCTCGACATGGGCTATCAGGGCGTGCGCGAGGAGCTGGCCTATTGGCGCGACCAGCACCCCGAGATGGCGGTCATCGGCATGGCGGACCCTGACGGCGAGGACCACGTCTGCCCTGCGGGCTCGACGTCTCCCGCAGGAGCCTACGTCTACGAGAAGGACGGGCTGCGCGTCGCGCTGCTCAACTACACCTACTGGCTGAACGGCAACGTGGACGTCAGCTATGACGAGAACGTCGTGTCCTGCCTGACGGAGGAGGGTGTGCGTTCCGACATCGCGTGGGCGCGCGAGAACGCGGACTTCGTGGTCGTCTTCCCGCACTGGGGCAACGAGTACGAGACGTGGCCCAGCGAGCAGGAGCGCTATTGGGCCGGCGTCTTCCAGGAGGAGGGCGTCGACGTCGTCATCGGTGGACATCCGCACGTCATCCAGCCCGTAGAGGTATGGGGTGAGGGCGACGACCGCATGCTTGTCGTCTGGTCGGTCGGGAACTTCGTGTCGACGCAGGTCAATGCGTCCAACATGGTGGGCGGCATGGTCAAGGTCGACTTCGTCAAGGATGCGAACGGGACGCATGTGGGGGAGTGGTCCTTCACGCCCACCATCACCCAGCGTGAGGGCTACACGATCAACATGAGCGCCTACAAGATCCACGACTACACCGACGAGCTGGCGGCACAGAGCACGATTGGCGCCACCGATCCGGGTGCGGGCGGATCGGTGGGATGGTACACGGACTACTGTGCCGGAGTGTTGGGAGATGCGTTCGACTGGGACACCCTGACGGTGCACGGAGACCTGTCGTAGCGAGGTGCGGCCGGGTCAGGTGTGCCTGCTGTGGCAAAGCCTTGGTATATCGGACGAGTTGTGCGGCGGGGGCCTGCGGGCCCTCGCCGTCGTAGTACAATCGCATCTCGTGTGCACGCCGTCTACGTGCACGCACCGTCCAACACCTGCCGCCCGTACCGACACGGGGCGGACACGACGAGAGGAATGCCCATGAGCTTCTCCCTGCATACCCATACCTGCGGCGAGCTGCGTCGCGAGAACATCGGCGAGGAGGTCACGCTCACGGGATGGGTGTGGCACCGCCGCGACCACGGCGGCCTGATCTTCGTCGACCTGCGCGACCGCGACGGCATGACCCAGGTCTCGTTCGACCCCGAGTACAGCGGCGGCACCGCCTTCCACACCGCCGAGACGATTCGTTCCGAGTGGCCCATCAAGATCCACGGCTTCGTGCGCGAGCGTCCCGAGGGCATGGCCAACCTCAAGCGCGTCACGGGCGAGATCGAGGTCCTGGCCTCCGAGATCGAGGTCCTCAACACCTCGAAGACGCCCCCGTTCCAGATCGAGGACCATGACGACACCTCCGAGGACGTCCGTCTGCGCTATCGCTATCTGGACCTGCGCCGTCCCGCGATGATGGCCAACATGAAGATGCGCTCCGACTTCACCTTCGCCATCCGCCAGGCGCTGCACGACCGCGCCTTCATGGAGGTGGAGACGCCCGCGCTGTTCAAGTCCACGCCCGAAGGCGCGCGCGACTTCCTGGTGCCCAGCCGCACGCAGCCGGGTCACTTCTATGCGCTGCCCCAGAGCCCCCAGCTGCTGAAGCAGCTGCTGATGGTCGGCGGCGTCGAGCGCTACTACCAGGTCGCCAAGTGCTTCCGCGACGAGGACCTGCGAGCCGACCGCCAGCCCGAGTTCACGCAGGTGGACATCGAGATGAGCTTCGTCGACCAGGACGACGTGATGGGCGCCTTGGAGGCGGTCCTGCACGATGCGTTTGCCCAGGTGGGCGTCGACATGCCGCTGCCGCTGCGCCGCATCGGCTATTGGGATGCGATGGACACCTACGGCACCGACAAGCCCGACACGCGCTACGGCATGGAGCTGCACGACGTCACGCCCATCTTCAGCGAGTCCAAGTTCAAGCTCTTTGCTAGCGCTGCCAACACCGAGGGCATGTTCGTGAAGGCGCTCAACGCGAAGGGTGCCGGCGCGTGGCCGCGCGCCCAGATCGACAAGCTTGCCAACGTCGCAGCCACCTTTGGGGCCAGGGGCCTGGCCTGGATCGCCTTCCGCGAGGACGGTTCGATCAACAGCCCCATCGTCAAGTTCTTCTCCGACGAGGAGATGGCCGCCCTGCGCGAGGAGATAGATGTCCAGCCGGGCGACCTGGTGATGTTCGCCGTGGAGAGCCGCCTGAAGGCCGACGAGATCCTGGGCGGCATGCGCATGCACATGGCCCAGGCGCTCGACCTGCCGCGCGAGGGTCACGACTTCCTGTGGGTCGTCGGCTTCCCGCTGGTGCACTGGGACGAGGACCGCAAGGCGTACGCCGCCGAGCATCAGCCCTTCACCCAGCCCGTCGAGGAGGACATCGAGCGCCTGGAGAGCGACCCACTGTCGGTGGGCTCCTACACCTACGACTTCGTGATGGACGGCTACGAGGCCGGTGGCGGTGGCATGCGCATCCACAACGCAGAGCTGCAGATGCGCATCCTCAAGCTGCTGGGCTTCACCGAGGAGCGTGCCGAGGAGCAGTTCGGCTTCCTGATGGAGGCCCTGAAGTTCGGCGCGCCTCCGATGGGTGGCTTCGCCCTGGGTCTGGACCGCGTCTGCATGCTGCTGGCTGGTGCCGACTCGATCCGTGAGGTCATGGCCTTCCCCAAGACCTCCAGCGGATCGGACCTGATGAGCGCCGCCCCGAGCGAGGTCAGCTCCGCCCAGCTGAAGGACGTCTCGCTGCGCCTGCTGTAGCTTCGGGTCTTCCCATACCAGTCGTCGAGAGGGGCTGCGTGCGCAAACCGGCACGCAGCTCCTCTTTTGTCTGCGTTTGCGGGACGGTGGAGCGCAGGCCTACGCAGAATACGACGTTGTTTGCGTAGTAGAAAACGCAAACAATGAAAACCGCTTCGGACGAGAGGCCCAAAGCGCAGACAACGGATTCCTCGTCGCCTCCCGTTCGCAAAAAAGCGCAGACAACGCAACGCATGGGATGATGGGGACGAGGATGGGCGGCGTCACGGCCACTATCGGTTAGACCACGGCACATATCGCATGGTAGAATGACCATCCCATGGCAGACGAGACGCTGACACACCGTGACTATGCGCGCTATGCGCGCCTAACGCTGGAGGACCTTGCCCGGCAGTGCGAGGCCGAGGCCTTCCATGCGTCGGGTCCGGGCGGGCAGGGCGTCAACACGTCGGATTCGGCGGTCCGCATGCGCCACGTCCCGACAGGCATCACGGTGGTCAGCCGCGAGCAGCGCAGCCAGCTGCAGAACCGCCAGGCCTGCCTGCGCAAGATCCAACACCAGTTGGAGGTGCGTGCGCGTAGGCCCAAGGTGCGCAAAGCGACCAAGCCCAGCAAGGCGGCCCGCCAGCGCAGACTGGATGCCAAGAAGCGCCGGTCGGACATCAAGGCAACGCGTCGCAGGCCGGGGGCAGACGACTAGCGCGACCTCAGGCGCACCAGCACATACTGGCCCGCTAGCAGGGAGAACAACACCACCATCACGGCCAGGTAGGCGTAGACGGCGCCCATGAAGCCCGTCGTCCGCACGAGTACCGACGAGGCGACCGACACGAAGGCGAATGCGGCCACGTACAGGCGCGTCGCGGTCGCCTGCTCGCGCAGCACCGTCAGGATCTGGAACAGGAAGTCCGAGGCGGCAGCAAACCCTCCGGCGACCATCATCAGGTATTGGGCAGTGCGGAACGGCTCGAAGTCGGTCGCATAGAGGAAGCTGGCCAGTGGGATGCCCACGATGGCGGCAAACAGGAGCATGCCGATGGTCACGACGACGCAGGCCCCCAGCATCGCGATGACGATCAGGTCGAAGCGGGCGCGCTTGTCTCGCTCGGACCAGATGTTGGCCAGACGCAACAGCTGGGGCTTGTAGATGAACCCGACGGCCATGAGGGCCTTCTGTGCGGGGAAGTATATGGCGCTGAAGTACACCTGGTCCTCGTAGGGCAGTGCCCCCTCCATTGCGAACTTGGGCATGGTCTCGATGAGGTTGAACAGGAACATCGCGGCAAAGGCGGGGAAGCATTCGACGAACAGCTCGCGGACCTCCAGTGCCTGCCAGGGGCGCGAGACCGGCGTCTCCAGCAGGGCAAGGGGCATGCTCACCGCCAGCATGCAGGCCAGTTCCGACACGGCAAGGCCGATGCTGGCGGTGGGAAGGCTCTTGGTCACCAACAGCAGGCCCGTGAAGACCGCCAGCGGGGCCACCGTGCGCACGGCGATGGAGATGCCCGAGAGGTAGAGCTTGTCCATCTGCTGCAGCCGGCCCTCGTAGACGTCGGACAGCGCATCGATGGCGCGATAGCCGAAGGCGCCTGCCGCGATGAGGGCCATGGTGGTGTCGTAGTTGCGAAACGCGCAGTATGCGGCACCCGAGGCCAGCATCAGGGCGCAGGTCATGACGCGCTGGATCTGGTAGGCGGAGAACGAGTCCATCTCGTCCAGGTCCGACACCTGGAAGGTGCGCACCCCGTAGTTGCCCAGGTACAGCAGAAGGGTTGCCACGGTGAAGGCAAGGTTGAACCTGCCCGCCTCCTCGGCGCCGGCCAGCTGGGTCGAGACGATGGTGAGGATGGGGAAGAGCGAGCCCCACAGGGTCTGGCCCAGCGTGTTCCACACATAGTCGCGAGTGGTCTCGTGCGAGGAGTAGAGGTACGCCTGCTCGCCCAGGGGCACGCGGCCAAGTACCATGGCAAACAGCCGCTCCCACCACTGGTTGACGATCCGGCGGATGAGGGGCTCCCGATGCGTCCGTTCGGGGTCCTCCTGTGCCGGCTCCGTCCTCTGCCTTCCAAAGGGAAGCTTGAACATGTGCAGGTCGTCCTTCCGTCTGCGGGACCGTGCGCAATCGCTGCGCGAAGAATACCCCATTGTACGCGAGCAGTCGGTTTCGGTCATCATCTGGTGGATTTATGCACGACATGGGCATCGCGGCGCCCGAGCATGACCGACGTTCGCTATCTTTGCTGGCAGGCATTCGGGTGCTAGGTGCGACACGTCTGGCAAGGAGGGCGAGCATGACCGACATGACCACGGAGCGCGACCGCGAGACGGCCCGTGCGCTGCAGAGCCTGCAGGGAGTTGACGTCCCCGACAGCCTGCGGGACAACATGGCGCTGTTCCTGCGGCTGGTGCGGCGTGTGCTGGACGAGTACGACCCGTTGCTGCGCGAGACCTTCGACCGGCTGCTGGAGCGTGCCATCGCGGCCAACGCCGAGCCTGCCGACCCACGGGCGGCGGAGGGAGAGCTGCTGGAGGCGGCCGCGCTGGTGGACGACCTGCCCATCGAGCGAATGACCTTGGTGACCAGGGCTTTTGCCGCCTACTTCCATCTGGCTAACATCTGTGAGGAGAACTACCGCGTCTCGAAGCTGCGCCAGCGCGAGCGCTCGATGCCCACGGACGACGGGCTCGAGACGGCCAACGACATCGTCTCCGCCTACCGTCGCCTGATGAGGGAGTGTGGACCGCACAAGGCGCGGATCCTGCTGTCGCGCCTGGAGTTCCATCCGGTCTTCACCGCGCACCCCACCGAGGCGCGCCGCAAGGCGGTCGAGGGCAAGATCCGCCGCATCGCAGCCCTGCTGGACGCGCGCCCACTGCTGGCAGGCGCCGACCTCATGGAGAACGAGCGGCGCATGCTGCAGGAGATCGACGCGTTGCTGCGCACGTCGCCCATCGCCATCACCAAGCCCACGCCCGTGGTGGAGGCGGGCACCATCATCGACATCTTCGACAACACGCTCTTCGACATGGTGCCCGACGTCTACCGGCGCTTCGACGACTGGGAGCTGGGGGAGCGTGCGGGGACGGTGCCGTCGGTCTGCCCCGCGTTCTTCCACCCGGGCAGCTGGATCGGGTCGGACCGTGACGGCAATCCCAACGTGACGGCGAAGGTCAGCCGCGAGGTGTCGGAGCGCTTCCGGTCGCACATGCTGGAGACGCTGGCACGGGAGACCCACCGCGTTGGCACGAACCTGACGCTGGATGCCAGCTTCACGCGTCCATCCGCCCAGCTGGTCGACCTGTGGCGCCATCAGGTCGAGCTGAGCGAGGCGCTCTCGGCGCGGGCCGAGGCGATGAGTGCCAGCGAGCTGCATCGCGCGGTGATGCTGGTGATGGCAAACCGCCTGGATGCGACCGTAGCGCGCACGGCGGACATCATGTACGACGATGCCGACGAGCTGCTGGCCGACCTGCGGACGGTCCAGGCATCGCTGGCCGAGGCGGGTGCCGTGCGCGAGGCGTACGGGCCGGTGCAGCGCCTGATATGGCAGGTCGAGACCTTTGGGTTCCATATGGTGGAGATGGAGTTCCGCCAGCACTCGCTGGTGCATGCGCGTGCCCTGAAGGACATCCGCGCCCACGGGCGTGGGGGAGAGCTGGACCCGATGACGCGCGAGGTGCTGGACACGTTTCGCGCCATCGGCACCATCCAGCGGCGCAACGGCGAGCGGGCCGCTCGGCGTTACATCATCTCCTTTACCAAATCCGCCCAGGACGTGGCCAACGTGTACGAGCTGGCTCGGTTGGCGTTCGCGCACGAGTCCGACGTTCCGACCCTGGATGTCATTCCCCTGTTCGAGCAGGTGGAGGACCTGGAGGCCGCAGTCGACACCCTCCGGGACATGATCCGTCTGCCCGAGGTGCAGCGACGCCTGGACGAGAACGGCCGCCGCCTGGAGGTCATGCTGGGCTACTCGGACTCGTCGAAGGACGCCGGCCCGACGTCGGCGACGATCATGCTTCATCTGGCCCAGGAGCGCATTGCGGCGTGGGCACGGGAGAACTACATCGACATCACGCTGATGCATGGGCGCGGCGGGGCGGTCGGCCGTGGTGGCGGCCCGGCGAACCGTGCGGTCCTCGCCCAGCCCAAGGGGTCGGTCAACTGCCGCTTCAAGCTGACCGAGCAGGGCGAGGTCATCTTCGCGCGCTACGGAGACCCGACGTTGGCACGCCGCCACATCGAGTCGGTGGCGGGGGCGACGCTGCTGCAGAGCGCCCCCAGCATCGAGTGGACCAACACCGAGATGGGCACCGAGTTCTGCGACCTTGCCGACCTGCTGGGCCAGAGCTCGCGCGAGTGCTACCTGCGCCTGTTGGAGACCGAGGGCTTTCCCGAGTGGTTCTCGACGGTGACCCCGCTTGCCGAGATCGGTCTGATGCCCATCGGATCTCGTCCCGCCAAGCGCGGCCTGGGTGCCACGTCGCTGGCTGACCTGCGGGCCATCCCCTGGATTTTCTCCTGGTCGCAGGCGCGCGTCAACCTGGCGGCATGGTATGGCCTGGGGACGGCTTGCGAGACATGTGGCGACCTCGAGCTGCTGCGCCGCGCATATCGGGAGTGGCCGCTGTTCACGACCTTCGTCGACAACATCGAGATGAGCCTCTCCAAGACCGACGAGCGCATCGCGCGGACCTACCTCGAGCTGGGCGGGCGCGACGACCTTGCGGAGATGGTGCTGGAGGAGATGGCGCGCACGCGTCGTTGGGTTCTGGCCATCGTCGGCAACGACTGGCCCCTGCAGGGCCGTCACGTCCTGGGGCCGGTCGTGCGCATGAGGCTGCCGTTCGTCAACGTGCTCTCGCTGGTGCAGGTGCGTGCGCTTGCCGAGCTGCGCCAGGGGGAGGGCAGCCTGAGCCCCGAGGACCGGGAGCGCCTGACCTACCTCATCCTCTGCTCGGTGAGCGGTGTGGCGGCTGGCCTGCAGAACACGGGCTGATGCGCCATACCGTGGGGTGATGCGCGCCTGCCGGCACGGCGCCCGTCAGCTGGCGGAGCGCAGCGCCTGACGGTAGAGGTGCTGCACGAGGCGAGGCAGCTCGTCGGTCCAGAAGGCCCGCGACCAGACCGTGCCGGCGTCGGGCCGCCCGGCCTGTGAGACCAACAGGGGCAGCAGCCTCATCGTGGTGGAAAGGGCCAGCTCGGGACCATCGGTTGCGACCCCTGTCGCATGGAGGGGCACGAGTGCGGCGCGTGCGCAGCGTGCCAGGCCGTCGGATCCCACAAGAGCCGTCACGGCCACGCTGGCCATGGTTATGGTTGCCAGGCGGACGAGCATGGTGGCGGACGACGTGACGGCTGCGTCGGTGAGCGCCAGGGGGCCGACATGGGCGAGGACGCTCCCGTGCTGGTTGCTGGCCACTTGCGCCACGAGCGTCATCACGGCCAGGGGCAGCGTCGGCGCGAGCGCACGGCCCAGCTGTCGCGGCCTCACCCTGCCAGCCCGGCATCCGGCAAGGGCGAGCGAGCCGCAGACGGCAAGGGGGATTGCGGCACGCGCGTGCATGCAGACGATGACCAGCACGGCGTAGCCTGCCAGCGCCCAGGCGAGGAGGTTCGGCGGCAGGACCCCCGGACGCTCGGGAAGCGCTTGGGCCGCATCGGGGGAGGAGCCAGTGTCATCGGCCGTCCCCTGCTCGACCTCCGCCAGCAGCTCCGCCGCCCTTCGCGCGACGATGCCGCTGATCGCGCCCGTCACGCAGCCCGCCACCGCCAGCGCCGGCGCGCCGTACCAGACCAGCGGCGTGCCCAGCAGGGCCTGGGCGACGAGCAGCTGTCCCGCCTCGTGGGCGAGGGCGCCTGCCACCGAGGCCATCTCCAGCCGCATCGTCGGCAGCTGGGAGAGCGGTGCCATGCAGGCGAGGGAGAGCAGCGTTCCCACGAGCGAGTAGGCCAGGGTTACGGGGTTTCCGAAGAGCAGGCACGTTGCCGTGACCTTGACCAGTGCGACCCAGCAGGCCCCGCCTACGTCTCCCTGTGCCAGGGCGACCAGCACGGCGACGTTGGCCAGGCCAAGCTTGACGCCCGGAATGGGTATGGGCAGGAAGGTCTCCAGGTAGCCCAGCAGCAGCGAGAGCGCGCAGAGCGTGCCGATGCGCGTCCAGTGCCGGATTTCGGCGGGGGAGAGGGGCGTGGTGTCTGCGGTGGCGCCGGTCATGGCTAGCGCGCCTGCAGGTCGATCTCGGAGCCGAGGTCTTCGGCGCGGCTCACGTCCATCGTGCCGCCCGCCTCGCCCTGCGGCACGACCTCTATCCACAGTTGGTGCGGCAGGCAGATGATCTGCGGGCCCGGCTGCGCGAGCGGTGCCACCTGCAGGCAGGTGCGGTTGGGACAGTCGGCGTCGGCCATGCGGACCGCGCCATTCTCGACCACGACGGTGTTGCTGCCCAGGCTGGTGGTGACGGTGAGGGTGTCGTCACGGTCGAGCGGCAGCTCGTAGGTCCGCCCGTCGGCGTCGTGCACCAGGGCCACCAGCGTACCGTCGTCTGCCGGGCCTCGGCCAAGCGCCAGCCACAGCCCGGCGACGAGCGCCATCACGACGGCCGCCACGACGACGGTGGCGCGGTTCTCTCGTATGGTGCGTGCCAGGTCCATGGGCCTCCCTCCGCCGTCTATGGTAGCCTTACGCAGTGAAAAAGGATGGAGGCAATGCCCACATGAACATCTCGCGAAGGACGCTGCTGCGTGCGCCGCTGGCTGCGGCGAGCCTGTTGCTGGCGGGTTGCTCGAACGCCGGGCGCGTCGCAGGCCGGCAGCTGCAGAGCTCGTTCTTCTGCTTCGACACGGCCTGCGCGGTGGGTGGCGTGATGACGCAGACGCAGCTGGATGCGGCGGTGGCGCGCTGCAGGGGCTTTGAGGCCACGCTCTCGCGCACGATGGCCACCAGCGATGTGGGGCGGATCAATGCGGCCGGTGGCACGCCCGTAGAGGTGGAGCCCGAGACGGCGGAGCTGATTGTGCGGGCGCTGGAGTACTGCCGCGCGTCGGAAGGGTCCTTCGACATCACCATCGGCGCGGTGAGCGAGCTGTGGGACTTCCACGAGGGCGTGGTGCCCGCGCCCGAGGCCGTCGCGCAGGCGCTGCCGCACGTGGGCTACCAAAACGTGCAGGTAGAGGGCACAACGGTGACGCTAGCCGACCCGCTGGCGCGCATCGACCTGGGTGGCATCGCCAAGGGCTACGTGTCCGACGTGGTGCTCGACGAGCTGGCCGAGGCGGGCGTCACCAGCGCGTACGTGAACCTGGGCGGCAACGTGAAGGTGTTGGGGGCAAAGCCCGACGGCAGCCCCTGGCGCGTGGGCGTGCGCGACCCCAAGGCCGCGGCCGAGCAGGAGTCGTCGGTGGCGCGTGTGGAGCTCACCGGCGGCTCGGTGGTCACCAGCGGCCTCTACGAGCGCCAGTTCGAGCAGGACGGCCGGCGCTACTGGCACATCCTGGACCCGCGCACGGGCTACCCGGTGGAGAGCGACCTGGTGAGCGCCAGCATCGTGAGCGAGCGCTCCATAGACGGGGACGGGTACACCAAGCCGCTCTTCATGATGGGGGCGGAGCGGGCGCTTGCCTGGGCGGGGGAGCACCCTGAGCTCAGGGTGCTGCTCATCGACCAGGCGGGGGAGCGCACGATGTGCCCACAGGGCGCCTTCGAGCTGCTGTGACCCCAGATCGGGCCTACCACGGGGACGGGTCCACCGGCTGGTGCTGCCAGGGGTGGCCTGCCAGGGGGACGGGTCCGCCGGCTGGTGGGGGCTGCCAGAGGTGGCCTGCCACAGGGACGGGTCCCCCTGGCAGCCAAAGGCAGCGCGGGAGCCCCAGAAGGGACCCCCGCGCCGGAAGGAAGGGCGTTTGTCGTCGTGCCTAGAAGAGCCCGAACAGCTTCTTCTTCTGGTAGGGCTCGGAGCTGATGGAGAGGTAGTCGTAGCCGGTCTCATCGATGACCTCCCGCACGCGTGCCTCGTCGAGCGGCTCTTCCGACACCACGACGCACTGCTTCTTCTTCCGGTTGCTCTTGGCGCTCTTGACGGTAAAGTGCCTGCGGATAGCGTCGTTGATGTGCGCCTCGCACATCTCGCACATCATGCCGTCAATGCCGATGGTGGTCTGAATCACAGCTGTGCCTCCTTTGCACGGCGATCGATCTCGCGAAGCTGCGCCCGCTGCTCACGCGTGAGCTTGATGCGCGGCGAAGCGCACTGGCTCCCACAGCTCCCGCAGTTGCCGCTGCAACTTGCGCTGTCACAGGTGCGGATGGTGCCGCGAAGCATGCCGCGCACAATAAGCGCTACGACTCCGATGATGATGGAGAGGACGACAACGTCTGCCAGATTCAGCGAAAGCTGTTGCATGACCTACTCCCTCCTGATAGACGGTAACGGATAGAAGGTTACCCTAGGTAAACAATTGTAGACACCTCAGCGCTGAAGTCCATAAAAAACGGGCCGTCGGCGCAGGATACCGACGGCCCGAAAGGAAGGGCGAATCCAACTACTTGACGAGCAGCTTGTCTGCCTCCTGGTACTTCTTCACGAAGAGCATGTAGCAGACGAACGCGAGCACGGCGATGGCGGCAACCATACCAATCGGGTTCAGAGCGCCGGAGCCCGCCAGACCAAGCTGGTACACCACGAGGGCGGCCGCGTAGGCAAACACGCACATGTAGCCAATGGCGATAGCGGTCCACTTGCCGTTGTTCATCTCGCGCTTGATGGCGCCCATGGCAGCGAAGCACGGCGCGCAGAGCAGGTTGAAGATCATGAACGCGAAAGCGGCAAGCTGGCCATGGCCGTTGCTGAAGGAGTCGAAGTCGGCCTTGACGTTGGCCCACACCGGCGAGCCCTCGTCATCCCAGTCCTCGGAGTCGGTGTCGTAGTTGTACAGCACGCCGAAGGTGGAGACAACTTCCTCCTTGGCCACCAGGCCCGTGACGGTAGCCACGGCGGGCTTCCAGGAGCCAAAGCCGAGCGGCTTGAAGATGGGGGCAAAGGTGTTGCCCACGGTAGCCAGCAGCGAGTCGTCCATGGGGTTGACCTCGTCGGCAGTGATGCCGGTACGGGCAGCGACGCTCTCGACGTACTCGTCGGTCACGAGCTCCTCGTTCTCGTACAGGGTGTCAACCATGCCAAACTGGCCGTTGACCGTGCCGAAGCTCTTGAGGCCCCAGATGATGATGGAGGACAGCAGAATGATGGTGCCGGCCTTCTTGATGAACGACCAGCCGCGCTCCCACATGCTGCGCAGCACGTTGCCCACGGTGGGCATGTGGTACGCCGGAAGCTCCATGACGAAGGGCGCGGGGTCACCGGCGAACATGGCGGTCTTCTTCAGCATGATGCCCGAGATGATGATGGCGGCAACGCCGATGAAGTAGGCGCTGGTGGAGACCCAAGCTGCGCCGCCAAAGAGGGCACCGGCGATGAGGCCGATGATGGGCATCTTGGCGCCGCAGGGGATGAAGCAGGTGGTCATGATGGTCATGCGGCGGTCACGCTCGTTCTCGATGGTACGCGAGGCCATAACGCCAGGAACGCCGCAGCCCGTGCCGATGAGCATGGGGATGAAGCTCTTGCCGGAGAGGCCGAAGCGACGGAAGATGCGGTCCATGATGAAGGCGATACGAGCCATGTAGCCGCAGTCCTCAAGGATGGCGAGAAGCAGGAACAGGACGAGCATCTGCGGCACGAAGCCAAGGACGGCGCCCACGCCGGCGAAGATGCCGTCGGCGAGCAGGCCCACCAGCCAGTCGGAGAGGCCCATGCCCTCGAAGATGGCACGCGAACCCTCGGTCAGCCACTCACCGCCCAGCACGTCGTTGGTCCAGTCGGTGAGGAAGGTGCCAAACGGGCCCATGGCAATCCAGTACACGCCGTACATGATGCCGGCGAAGATGAACAGGGCCGCAAAGCGGTTGGTGACCACCTTGTCGATTTTGTCGGAGGTGGTCAGCTCTCCACGGGAGGCGCGACGCAGGCAGCCGTCAATGATCGAGGTGATGTAGTCGTAACGCTGCGAGGTGATGATGGACTCGGCGTCGTCGTCGAGCTCGGTCTCGCAAGCAGCGATGTCGCCCTCGATGTGCGCGATGGTCTCGGCGGAGAGGCCCAGCTTCTGCTGCACCTTCTCGTCGCGCTCGAAAAGCTTGATGGCGTACCAGCGCTGCTGCTCCTCGGGCAGGTTGTGGACGCTGACTTCCTCAATGTGGGCGATAGCGTGCTCAACGGAGCCCGCAAAGCGGTGCTGCGGGATGGGCTTGATGCTGCTCTTGGCCAGCGCCACAGCCTCCTCGGCGGCTTCCTTGATGCCCGTGCCCTTGAGAGCCGAGATGGCCACGACCTTGCAGTCGAGCGCCTTGGCTAGCGCGGCGAGGTCAATTACGTCGCCGTTCTTCTCGATGACGTCCATCATGTTGATGGCCACGAGCACGGGGATGCCCAGCTCCACGAGCTGCGTGGTGAGGTAGAGGTTGCGCTCGAGGTTGGTGCCGTCAACGATGTTGAGGATGGCGTCGGGGCGCTGGTCGGTGAGGTAATCGCGGGCGACGACCTCCTCCAGCGTGTAGGGGGACAGCGAGTAGATGCCCGGGAGGTCGGCGATGGTTACGTCGGCATGACCCTTGAGCTTGCCGTGCTTCTCCTCAACCGTGACGCCGGGCCAGTTGCCCACGTACTGGTTGGAGCCGGTGAGGGCGTTGAAGAGCGTGGTCTTACCGCAGTTGGGGTTGCCTGCAAGGGCAATGGTAATGTTTGCCATGGGCCTTACGCCTCCTCGACGAGTTCGACTTCGATCATCTCGGCGTCAGCCTTGCGCACCGACAGCTCGTAGTTGCGCACGGTGATCTCCATGGGGTCGCCGAGGGGGGCAACCTTGATGACGCGCACAAGCTGGCCCTTGGTGATGCCCATGTCCATGATGCGGCGCTTGACGGGGCCGGTGCCCGTAAGCTTTACGACCTTAGCGGTCTGACCGACCTTGACCTCTCGCAGTGTCATGTATTGACTCCTTCCTTGCAGGTGCAGGTGCACCATGCTGATAACCAGAGAAATGGCGCCTTGGGCGCTAGACGAAGATCTTGCTGGCCATCTCTTTGCTAATGGCCACGCGGGTGTCTTTGATGGCGCAGATGACGTTGCCGTCAATCTCGCTGATAACGGTGACGGGGGTGCCTACCACAAATCCAAGCCCCTCGAGAAACTGACGTGTTTCTGGCTTTCCGCCGATGCGCGTGATGATGCTGCTCTCACCCGCATGAAGAAGCGTAAGGGGCATAGTGCGCCGCCTTTCCTAGAAGTTCACTGTAACTAACAGACATAAGTTAGCCTAGGTTTATCACAGAGTCAACCATGACTTACATAATGGAATGGCTGAGGCCAACGTGCAGGGGCCTCGAGTCTGCTAAGGTTTGGTGCGGACACAACGAGGGAGGGCGAGCCTTATGGGCAAGAACAGCAAGAGCAAGAAGCGCACGAAGACGCCGCCGCGGCCTCATACGGGGGCGCTGGATGTGGTGCTTTCGGTGGTTGCCATTTTGCTGCTGACCGGGGTGCGCACCATCGCGGGGCCCTGTTCGCATGCGGATGGGTCGGTTGCCGCCTGTGCCACGGCAGGACGCGTACTCACGGGGCTTGGTTTTGTGGCCGTGGGCCTGGCTGTGGTGCGACTCTTTGGGGCCGACAAGGCAACCAAGCGCAGCTTCGACCTCCTGCTGGCGGTGGTGGGAGTGCTCGTGGCGGTGTTGCCGGGCACAGCGCTCGCCTTGTGTGCCGAGGCAAGCATGCAGTGCCGTACGCTCATGTTGCCCTATGCCCGCGTGGCCGGTGTCGCGCTGGTGCTGATGGCGCTGCTGTGCGAGTTTACCTGCGATCATGAGGAGCCTACGGGCCGCAAGCGGCGTCGCTAGCCGGCCGGTGGGGGAGTAATTCCCCGGGCTAAACGAAGGCCGTCGGCAGCGCGTCTGCGCGGATCCACAAACCACTCGAAGAAATTTCCGATGCCACCTTGCACAAGAGTTAATAGCGGTGTACTTTAAACGCGAATCAGTTAGCTGTGGTTAACATATTGTGGAAGGTGGTAGCTATGAGCAAGATTGCTAACGTGTACGGCCGCGAGGTCTTGGATTCGCGTGGCAACCCCACCGTCGAGGTCGAGATTACCCTCGAGGACGGTACGTTCAGCAGCGCGCTGGTGCCCTCGGGTGCCTCTACCGGCGACTTTGAGGCCGTGGAGCTGCGTGACGGCGACCCCAAGCGCTATGGCGGCAAGGGCACCCTGACGGCCGTTGGTCACGTGAACAACGAGATCAAGGAGGCCATCGTGGGCCTTGATGCCCGCGACCAGCGCCTTGTGGACGAGACCATGATTGCCGCCGACGGCACCGACAACAAGGGCAACTTTGGCGCCAACGCCATTCTGGGCGCGTCGCTGGCCACCGCCCGTGCAGCTGCCGCCTCTGCCGGCCTGCCGCTCTATGAGTATATTGGTGGCGTGGCTGGTCACACGCTGCCCGTTCCCATGATGAACATCATGAACGGCGGTGTGCACGCCACCAACACCGTGGACTTCCAGGAGTTCATGATCATGCCGGTGGGCGCGCCTACCTTCTCCGAGGCACTGCGTTGGTGCGCAGAGGTGTACGCGACGCTGAAGTCGACGTTGGCCAAGGCCGGCCTGTCGACGGGCGTCGGAGACGAGGGTGGCTTCGCCCCTGACCTCAAGACCAACAAGGACCCGCTTAAGTACATGAGCGAGGCCGTCGAGGCTGCCGGCTTCGAGCTGGGCACCGACTTCCGCTTCGCGATGGACCCGGCCGTATCCGAGCTCTACAACAAGGAGACCGGTCTCTACGAGCTGAAGGGCGAGGGCCTGACCCTGTCCGCCTCCGAGCTCATCGACTACTGGGAGGCCCTGATATCCGAGTTCCCGATCATCTCGATCGAGGATGCGCTCGACCAGGACGATTGGGACGGATGGAAGGAGCTCACCGCGCGCTTGGGCAAGAAGATCCAGCTGGTTGGCGACGACTTCTTCGTCACCAACACCAAGCGCTTGGCAAAGGGCATCGCCAATGACTCCGCCAACGCCATCCTCATCAAGGTCAATCAGATCGGTAGCCTGACCGAGACCCTCGACGCCATCGAGATGGCGAAGCGCGCCGGTTACACCGCCGTGGTGTCGCACCGCTCGGGTGAGACCGAGGACTCGACCATCGCCGACATCGCCGTGGGCACCAACGCCGGTCAGATCAAGACTGGCGCTCCGTGTCGTACCGATCGCGTCGCAAAGTACAACCAGCTGCTGCGCATTGAGGACCGTCTCGGTGCGGACGCCGTCTACGGTGGCCTCTCGAGCTTCTACAACCTGAGGTAGCGACTGGCCCGGTCGACGGACTGCAAGTCCGGTCGAGTATTCCTGCCGAAGGAGTTGCGGACCCTCTCCCCGCACTCCCGACGCCTTCACGGGTGCCGTCGGCGTCTCACCCCTGGCCGGCGGCACCCCTTTCCGCTTGGGGGAGGGTGCCCGAACGAAAGGAGCTGCCATGGAAGTGCTGCCTGCAATCGGCGTTGCCACACTCGTAGCGGGGACTTCGGTCGTCGTGCGCGAGGTCCTGCGCAGAAACCTCCTTGCCGAGGAGGGTTGTCGCGCATGAGCGAGCAGCATGCCATGGGCGTGCGCCTGACCGATGAGCTCGTCGAGGGTTGCGACACATGCGAGAGCGATGTCTGCCTGGCCTTTTCTGAGACCCTCGTGCGCATGGCGGGTGGGGTGATCGCTGGGGCAAAGCCGGCCGCCATCTTCAACATGCCGATGCGCGTCTACACGGCGGGGCGCTGGCGCAAGCTGTCACGCCATGTTTTGGACGAGGCGCTGCGCACCTATGCGGGGGCGCTGCCGGGCTATGGCATGTCGATGACGGTGCTCCATCGCACAGACAAGCGTGTCTACCTGCTTGTCTGGCGACCTGACCTGCTGGGTCGCACGCTTGCCGACGTCGAGGGGCTAGCCATCCTGCGCGCGTGTGGCTATGTCGGGGCAACGGTGGACCAGCTGGTCCGCGAACTGCGTCACAGGCTGGTCGCGTACTACCTCTCCCTGGGTGCGGGTGAGATGACCTTCCCGCACGAGATAGGCGTCTTCTTGGGATACCCGCCCGAGGACGTGCGCGGGTTCGTGGAGGGAAGGGTTGCTACCTGTCGTGGCGCATGGCTGGCGTTTGGCGACGAACAGGCTGCGCGCCGTCGCTTCAGCGCACTCGAGGCTCACGAGCGTCGCTGCCGCACGCGCTTTGCGTCAGGCGAGCCACTGAGGGCACTGTTCGCGGGGTAGGGGTGTGCACGGAACGAGGCAATAGGGCTCGCGCACAGGGGCGTGGGTTTGGAGAGACGATCCAAGGAGGATTTGCATGAGCGTTGCAGTTGTGTATTGGTCCCAGACCGGCAACACCGAGGCCATGGCCAACATCCTGGCCGAGGCCGCAGGTGGTGAGGCCATTTCCTGGGAGGACTTCTCGGCTGACAAGTGCGCCGACTACGACGCGCTCGCGTTCGGTTGCCCCGCGATGGGTGCCGAGGAGCTCGACCCCGACTTCGAGGAGCTGTGGGATGCCTGCAAGGGCGAGCTGGGCGGCAAGGCCGTCGTGCTGTTCGGCTCCTATGACTGGGGTACCGGCGAGTGGATGGATACCTGGAAGGACGCTGCCGAGGGTGACGGTGTCAACGTCGTGGAGACCGTCATTGCCAACCTCGAGCCAGACGACGAGGCTGAGGCAGCGCTGAAGGATGCTGCTGCCAAGCTGGCGTAGGTTGTACGAGCCGAGGAGCGGTGCGTGCATGCCGAGAGCGATGCGCCGATGCGACGCAAAAGACGGGCTGTAGCTGGAGTTTCGCGTCGTTTGTGCGGTGCAGTCGCAAGCGGCGCGTCCGGGTGACGTAAAACTGCCTAGTCTGGCACGTTTTTACGTCGATGGTGCGGTACAGATATGTGTGTGGGAGTTGGGCGCTACGGCTGCAACCGTAGCGCCCAATTGCTGTGAATTGCCTGCTAGGTGCTTTGTTTCTCGTGCGTGCAAGCTGGTGGCAAGCATGGTGCGACCTAGCTGCGAGCATAGTTTGCTTTGTCGGGTGGGCATGCGGCGATGGCCGGTACGCTTGGATGAGGCGAGCGGCAGGAGACGTCGATGCAAGCAAGGGTGTACGCGTGGATACAGGAGCAGCTGGATGCAGCGGAGACTGGCAAACGGTGCGTCGTTGCGCACGGCCGGACCGAGCGCGATCGTATGCGCAAGGCGGTCGAAGCGCATATGGCTATCGAGATACTGCCGCTCGTATTTGCACGGCCAACGTATTGGCAGGACCTCAAGCCGCGCGCCCGGATGCGCCACAAGATGCATGCACTGCAACAGTTGTATCCGGACCTGGTGTTTGCGGGGCCGTCGGCGGCGGTGGCATATGGTCTTGCGGCGAGCAATCGGTTTCTCGATAAGGTCTGGGTACGCACCGACCGGAAAGCTCATCGCCGCCAGAGTGCGTATTTGCGGCCTGTGATGGTTTCTCATGGTGCGACGGAGCGGCGCCAGGGTCTTTTGGTCACAGCATTGGCGCGTACCGTGGGCGATTGTTTGCGGTTGATGGACTTTCGTGCGGGTTTGGCCATTGCGGACTCGGCGCTGCGTATGCAGGGGCTGACGACGCAGGCGTTGGGCGAGAAGATGCGCAGGGATTGCTGGCACATGAGTGGCTTGGCGCGAGCTCTCGAGGTGCTTGCGCTGGCAGACGGGCGCGCGGAGAGTGGGGGAGAGTCCATCGCGCGGGCGACGATGCTCGAGCTGGGGATGGCTGCGCCCGATTTGCAGCGTGGGTATACGAGTCCAATCGACCCTGCCGTGACGTATCGTGCCGACTTCGTATGGAGCGTTGCGGGTGGCGACATTGTTGGCGAGCTGGATGGCCTCGAGAAGTACGAAAGCGAGGAGCTGCGCGGCGGAAGGACGATTGCGCAGGTCATCGGCGACGAGCATCGCCGGCAGAGCCACATCGAGGCATGCCAAGGCGTGCTGCGTATGGTGCGTTTCGGTTTCTCCGATGTGATGCGCGAGGTGGCGTTTCTGCAGTTGCTGGAGGGGTGCGGTGTTCCGCGAAGCTATGCGCTGGACGAGCGCGTGGTGAGGGCGGGCGGCGTGCTGCGATGTAGGTAAGGGTGGGGCGCCGGTGTGCGTATCGCTCGCGACCGCGTCGCCCGCCATTGTCACAAGGTTTCAGCGAAGAAGAGAAACACAAGAACGGCAAGACTTACGTTGTACAAAATGTCCTAACGAGGTTATACTTTTTGTTGTACGAAATCGGAGTAGGCATGGACGATATCATCGTCAGTGAACACGCCTTCAAGCATGGGGTCGCCCAAGAAGACATTGAATACGCCTGGGAGCATTTCCATCGGAAGCAGTACCGCGGTGCACCCAACGAGGGGGAGATAGTCCTGATTGGTCCCGACAGACAGGGACGGCCTTTGCAGATTGTCGCAGCGGAGAGGGGCTTTGGGATGATCGTTTACCATGCCATGAGGCCTCCCACGCAAAACGTCCTAAAGGAGTTGGGCCTCGAGAGGAGGAGCGGATGAGGATCGCAGCGGCAGAGGAAATAGAGGATAGGTTTGGCCTTGGCTCCGAAGTGCTCGATGAGTGGGAGCGCGATGCGGCCGATGGCGTCCTGCATGGCGAGCCTCGCGGAGAGGTTGTCATGGGGCGTCCGTTGCTGTTCGGAGAAGAGACCAAGCAGGTTGGCTTCAGGGAGCCCGTCTCCACGATAGAGAAGATTGACAGAAGGGCCCGGCAGCTGGGCATGAAGCGGTCCGACTATCTGCGGCATCTCGTAGACATGGACCTCGTTGCGGCAGGGATATAAGGACAGGACAGCAACTTAGACTAGCCCGCATTGCTCATGACCGCACCGCCTCGGCGACGTATAACTCCTCGTGCCGGCTGCTTTTTGCGTCGCTCATGCGTATCGCTCACGGCTGCACCGTACAGATGACGTAAAACTGGCCGTACCGGCTACTTTACGCGTCACCAGCGCGTATCGCTCGCAAGCGCGTCGCATTTCTTACGTGAAAAGTCAGCTACACGGCCTGTTTTACGCACATCATGCGGTGCAGATATGACGCATCGCCCGGTGCGTGTCTGTATCTACAACGGTGCCGTTACAGTTTGCTATCCGGGACGATGACCTTGACGACCGTGCCGATGACGCGGATAGGCGTGTCGCCGGTGATGACGATGTCGGGGTAGTCGATATGGCTCTCGGCGTAGAGGATCAGCGTGTCATTGCCCTTGTGCCAACGACGAATGATGGCCCCGTGGTCCTTCGTCTCGACGATGACAATGCGCCCGTTGGTGGGTGCCAGGTCGGGGTCAAATACGACGATGTCGCCTTCCGAGGCGACGCGGTCCATGCAGTCGCCTTCGACAACCACGGCTTCGGCTGCGGGATGCTCTTCCAATAGCGACGCAGGCACCTCGACGCTATAGCCCACCAGTTCCTCGTCGCTGAAGTGGCCCGCATGCACGCGGCCAAGCGTGACCAGGGGGACCGAGATCGACGCCTGAGCCTTGATAATGACGGTCTCAAGCGAATCAGCCCGCGCTATAGCGTCGCTGAGGCCCTGGAAATAGGGAGTGAGCTGCGGCGAGGTGGGGGAGTTGTCGACGGTGGCTTCTTCGTCGCTTGCGTCTCCGGCAAGCCTCCGCATGAGTTCCCGTTCGGAGAGGCCCGTTACTTGCGCCAGCCGTGGGACCTTGGCGAGCTCGAAAGCCGTGGATCCCCGCTCCCAATGAGAGACAGCGCTTTGGGTGACACCCATGGCCTTGGCAAAGCCCTGCTGGTTGAGCCCCGTCTTCTTTCTGAGTTCCCTGATGGTGCGGGGGATATCCATGGCATGCTCCCGGAAACGGCTGGTGTTGCGGGTTTCGCACGGGCGAAAGAGGCGTCAAAGCGAAGCGGTGCCTCATGTAACCAAGTGCGCGAGAGCCAAGGTGCGACTCAATCCACCAACTATTGCCCTCTAGGAGGGGTGGGCGGGTAGCAGGCCTTGTGTGGTGGCTATGATGGAGTTCGTAAAAATATGAGGACAACTAATATTTCTATCTAGCACGCGGTACAATGCGTTGGGTTGGGGTTCCTGTCACGGGCGACGGGAACCCTATGGGTTCTTACGAGGAAAGAGGTTGACCAACAGTAGAAACGCAGAAACGGTAATGGGATAGGGCAAGGTGCATTGAGCTTTGGTGCCACGGTGTTGTGGTTCTGATCAAGGTGGTGCTGCGGAAGCTCTGTTCTTACCGATTTGTTGATTAGTATAAAAGGATATTAGTACAACTAATATCCTGTGGATAAACGATATCGGTCGGCATACGTTCGGTTTTGAGGAATGAACGGAGACGAATGGCCCAGGTTTCGACATACGAGAGCGGCGTTGCGGCACTGCCTTTGGGACGGCGATCCCCACGCGGTAAGCTGCGCTGGTATCTCGTTGCGTGCCCCGAGGGGCGCGAGGAAGCCACCTGCCAGAAGGTGCGCCGGATCGTGTCGGCGGAGCTGCTGGAGGATGCGTTTGTGCTTCGGAAAGAGCGTCAGCGCAAGTTCCATGGCGAGTGGGTCACCGATGTTGTGGATATGTTCCCTGGGTTCTTCGTAGCTACGACAAAGGACGCTCCCGGGCTGTCGCGCGCGTTGACGAAGCTGAGCTTTCCTGTGCGGATGGCAGGAGCCGTCGGGCGCGGGTACCAGCCCGTGTCCGAGGATGCACAGCGGCTGCTGGAACAGACGATGGATGCAGAGCATGTCGTGCGCCTGAGCTGGGGCGAGGTCATCTCTGACGCTCTACATGTGCAGGGAGGACCCCTGATGGGCCGCGAGAGCCGTGTAGCGCGATTTGTGCGCAGGAAGAGCTTCGCCCTGGTGCGTGTAGGTGAGGGCGACGGAGCTACGAGCATGCTGAGCATGCCGCTGGCGATAGTGGCGAGGCGGTGATGTGAAGATAGCGATGCCTACAGCTTCCCTCGATGAATGCACTTGTGCAGATGAGCGCATCCACCGAGGGGTGCTGCCAGTAGGTGACACCTCTACACCGCTTGCTCCGGGCTTCGTGCGGTTGCGGTCGTCCGTCAAGGGGAGCGAATACGTCTCTTTCATTGTGGGCGAGAGCCCATGGCGTAGCCATGGCTCGGACGCCTGTAATGTCGAGGAGGAGCCATGCATGGTGCCGGTTGGTACGTTATACAGGTGGAGACCGGTCGTGAGCTTCATGCTTGCGAAGCGATTAGGCGCGCATGCAGCAATGCAGAGCAGGAAGAGCATTTGCTGACAGCCGAGACCGATGAGGGCATCGATTCGGGTGACAGCGACGGCGTCCTGCTCCGCGAGTGCTTCTCGCCCTCCTATCGCACGCAGTTCAAGCTGCACGGCGAGTGGCATGACGAGGAGAAGCTCCTGCTTCCGGGCTACGTGGTGGCCGTGACCTCCGACCCGTGGAAGCTCGCGCGCGTGCTGCGGAAAGTAAGTGGCCTCACAAGGCTCCTCACTATGGGAGAGACGTTTGCGCCCCTGAGCGAAGACGATCGGTCTTGGATCGAGCGGTGGACCACGGAAGGCGACCGAACCATCCCCATGAGCATCGCCTACAAGGAAGGCGACAGCATCGTAGTGACCGAGGGCCCGCTGATGGGCCACGAGGGAATGATCGTGAGAATCAAGCGCCGGCTGAATCTAGCGGAGCTAGAGATTCATGCGGGTCAGATGACGATACGCACAACCGTGGGGCTGGCCGTGATGCCAAATACAGGGTAGAAGCGGCTGCGGTGCAAACGGCTGCCGTCTGCTTCTCTGAGGGTGACCGTTTGAGGTAGAAGTTGGCTGAAACCAAATCATACGCGCGGTCTTCGCGCGGTACGTATTATGCCCAGACTGCTCGGTCTGGGCATGATCGTGCTGTTACGGATGGCGTGACCGTCCCCAGTGGTTACGCTTGTGACATTGATTCAGAGGTGGATTGCATTAGTCGTGGGGCCACCGAGCGCCCCGCGAGTGTGCGTGCAGAGGTAGGTGGAAGCCCCGTTGAAGGGGTCGACTCCCGCATTGGCTATCGCTTCATCAAGCGTGCGTTCGACATTTGTTTTAGCGCCGTAGTGCTGCTGGTACTGTTCATTCCGTTGGCTATTGTGGCCGTTGCCATAAAGCTAGACGACCCAAAGGGTCCTGTCTTCTTTACGCAAGACCGCGTGGGCAAAGACGGACGCATCTTCAAGATGTACAAATTCCGCTCCATGGTGGCTAATGCGGAAGACCTGCTAGAGAGCCTTCAGGACTTCAACGAGAAGGACGGCCCGGTCTTCAAGATTGCCGAAGACCCGCGCATCACGCGGGTGGGGAGGTTCATCAGGAAGACCTCGATCGACGAGTTCCCGCAGTTCATCAACGTGCTTCTGGGCGACATGTCCGTGGTGGGGCCGAGACCGGCCTTACCCAAGGAGGTAGCCCAGTACAACGACTACCAGCGGCAGCGCCTGCTAGTGAAGCCGGGCATTACCTGCTACTGGCAGACGAGGCGTAATCGCGATTCCATCACCTTTGACGAGTGGGTGGACCTCGACCTGCTCTACATCAAGCAGTGCTCGATATGGGCGGACTTCAAGTTGATTATCCAGACCGTGGGCGTCGTGCTCACCGCGCAGGGGAGCTAGCGTCATGCACATCGCTATGGTAGGGCACAAGCGCTATGGCTCTCGCGAGGGTGGCGTGGAGGTGGTGGTCACCGAGCTGGCCCGACGCATGTCGGCGCTCGGCCATGAGGTGACCTGCTACGACCGGGGCGGTCGCGACGTGATGACCGGCGGCGAGACGGCCGGCGAGTGCGTGCAGGAAGGCGTGCGCGTCGAGCCGGTGCGCACGGTCGACGTCAGGGGCTTGGCCGCGTTGACCTCATCCTTCTTTGCCACACTTCGTGCTATTCGACAGCGTCCTGATGTCATCCACTACCATGCCGAGGGTCCCTGCGTGCCGCTGAGGATCGCACATTGGGCACGCATCCGCACCGTCGCCACCATCCACGGGCTCGACTGGCAGCGAGCAAAGTGGGGACGGCTCGCCAGCGCCTACATCAGGCTGGGCGAGCGGACGGCCGCCCGGTGCGCCGACGAGGTCATCGTGCTCTCCAAGGCAGCGCAGAACTATTTCCGAGAGACCTACGGTCGCGAGACAGTCCTGATCCCCAACGGGGTCGATGCGTGCGAGCCGCTGCCTGCGCGCGAGATTGCTGATCGCTGGGGGCTCTCTGGGGGCTCCTACTTGCTCTACCTCGGGCGCATCGTGCCGGAGAAGGGCCTGCACTACCTGCTGGAGGCATATCGCCAGCTGGACACCAATAAGAGGCTCGTGGTCGCGGGCGCGGCGTCGGACACCTCGGAGTACATGGACGAGGTCAGGGCACTCGCGGCCGGCGACGACCGCGTCCTGTTCACGGGCTTCGTGACGGGCGACGTACTGGCCGAGCTCTACTCCAACGCCTACTGCTACGTGCTGCCCTCCGACGTGGAGGGCATGCCGCTCTCGCTGCTCGAGGCAATGTCATATGGATGCGCCTGCGTGACGAGCGACATCCCCGAGTGCGCCAACGTGCTTGCAGGGACAGGGGTCACCTTCTCCAGAGGTGACACGGGCGACCTGCGCGACGCGCTGGCGGGTCTGCTGGATGACTCGGCCCGTGCCCGCGAGCTGGGCGCCGCCGCCCATGAACGCGTCACGACCACATATGACTGGGACTCCGTCGTGGCACGGACCCTCGAGCTGTACCGACCGAATCAGAAGGAGGTCGGTTAACATGGCTAAGCTGAGGACGAGAGAGGCATGGGTCGATGACGTCAAGGTGGTCGCCTGCGTGCTGGTGGTGCTCGGCCACTTCTTCCAGAGCATGACGAAGGCTGGGATTCTCTTGGATGGGCCGGTCTACGGCTGGTTCCAGATAACGATCTACACCTTCCACGTTCCGCTGTTCTTCGTGTGCAGCGGATACCTCTACCAGCGTTACTCGAAGGTTGACTCGCCTGCATCCTGGTGGCGTAACATGCGCAAGAAGGCGCTGGCGCTCGGCGTCCCCTACGTCGCCTTCACCTGCGTGACGCTGGCGATGAAGTCCCTTGCCGGGGATGCGGTGAACACGGAGGAGGCGGGCCTGCTACAGACGCTGCTTGTCCGTCCCACGGCGCCATACTGGTACCTCTACACGCTCTTCTTCGTGTTCGTGGTGACGCCAACGACGGGCGGTGCCTCCCTTGCGTTCTTCCTGCTCGCCGTCTCCGTGGCGGTCAGGGCGACGAATCTGCTGGGGGGTGCATCCATGCCGTATGCAGCTAGCAGCGTGACGAGGTACTGGTGCTGGTTCGTCTCGGGCATGTGCCTGCCCGAACTGGGGTGGCAGCGACTGCTGACGAGGCGCGTGGGCCTTGCCTGCCTCTCCTTCCTGCCACTGAGCCTCGCCGTCTTTGCCGCAGGAGCCGGTGATGCAGCGCAGCTGGCACTTGGCCTCGTAGCCTGCGTCTGCGTGCTGTCGCTGTGCCGCAGTGCCACATCCGATGCGCGGCCGGCGTGGCTCGATGCGTGCGCGCGCTTCACCATGCCCGTCTACCTCATGCACACCATCTTTGCCGCTGGTACGAGGGCGGTCCTCCTGCGCCTCGGCACGTCGTCGGCACTCGTCCACGTGCCCCTGGGCATCGCTGCGAGCTTCGTCGGTCCCGCGCTGGCGATACTAGCCATGGAGCGTCTGGCGCCGCTCGATTTCCTCGTCTATCCCACTCGCTACATAAAGATCGGAGGCACTCGCTGATGCCCAAGGAGAAGAAGCTCAACGGAACCGTCATCGTCACCTACCGATGCAACGCGCGGTGCAACATGTGCAGCCGCTACAAGGCGCCGAGCCGCCCCGAGGAGGAGCTTTCGCTCGAGACCATCAGGAAGCTCCCGCGCATGTACTTCACCAACATCACGGGCGGCGAGCCCTTCATCCGGCAAGACCTGCCCGACATCGTGCGCGAGCTGTACAAGAAGAGCGACCGCATCGTCATCTCCACCAACGGCTACTTCACAGACCGCATCCTGGCGCTCGCGGAGGAATTCCCCGAAGTTGGCATACGTGTCTCCATCGAGGGGCTCCAGCAAACCAACGACGAGATTCGCGGCCTGCCCAACGGTTTCGAGCGCGGCTACTCAACGCTCAAGAAGCTGGTGGAGATGGGCCACCCCGACGTGGGTTTCGGCATGACGGTGCAGGACCGCAACGCCCCTGACCTCGTGGCGCTCTACAGGCTCTCTGACGAGCTGGGGATGGAGTTCGCCACGGCGAGCCTGCACAACAGTTTCTACTTCGTGGAGGCCCACAACGTCATCCACGACCGCCCGATGGTGGCCCAGAACTTCGAGGATCTGGTGAACGAGCTGCTCAAGTCGAACTCGCCCAAGAAGTGGTTCCGCGCCTACTTCAACCACGGCCTGATCAACTACATCTACGGGCAGCCGCGCCTGCTGCAGTGCGACATGGCCTTCGACACCTTCTTCATCGACCCCTACGGCGACGTGATGCCCTGCAACGGGACCAAGGACAAGGAGGTCATGGGCAACCTCAACGAGCAGACCTGGGACGAGCTCTGGAACTCCGAGCAGGCGGACGTCGTGCGCATGAAGGTGCGCCACTGCGACCGCAACTGCTGGATGATCGGCTCGGTCTCCCCGGCCATGCACAAGTACATCTGGAAGCCCGCGGCGTGGGTGGCCGCCCACAAGGCCAAGAGCCTGCTCGGCAAGAAGGCTTACGACATGCACGAGCTGCCCATTGTGCGCGCCTACGAGGAGGGCTGCGTGACGAAAGAGGAGCTGGACGCGCTGTCCACCTGCGACCTCACGGCGAGCGTGAATGACGGGCTGTCGGAGACCAGCCGTGCGGACGCGCACGTGTACGAGACGAGTGAGGCACTTGAGGGGGGCGATTATTGATGGCTGGCAGTCTCAATGAGCTTCAGAAGATCGACCTAGAGATTCTGCGCGAAGTCGAGTCCATCTGCGAGAAGCATGACCTGTCCTACTACGCACTCGGGGGCACACTGCTCGGTGCAGTGCGTCACCAGGGCTTCATCCCGTGGGACGACGACATCGACATCGCCATGCCCAGGCCGGACTACGACGCGTTGCTTGACATCTGCGAGCGGGAGCTACCCGACCGCTTCGTCATCCAGAATTACAAGACCATGCCTGATGATTCGGCACCAACCTACATGACTCGCGTGGGCCGCGTTGGCACGCTCGTCTCGTACGGCGTGGCCAACGAGGCTAAGGAGATGCCCATCTGGACCGACGTCTTCCCGCTAGATGCGATGCCCTCCAACAAGGTCCTGCGCGTCTTCCAGAAGTACCATCTGTTGTTCCAAAGGCTCAAGTTCCAGTTCTCCACCTACGAGGCTAACGCCCACCAGCACAAGCCGAACCGCCCGCTCCACGAGAAGGCACTCATGCGGTTTCGCGAGGTGACCAGGCTGGGCTCCAACTGGAATCCAGTCGAGATTCTTGCCGAGACGGAGGGAATCGCCCGCTACTTCGACTATGAGAGCGAGGACTACTTCGTGAACCTATTCGGTGCGTACAAGTTCCGCGAGATGTTTCCCAAAAAAAGGTTCGAGGGGGGTGTCACTGCCATTCCAGGAAGGCAGCATACGTTGCCCCGTCGAATACGACAAGGTGCTCACTCAGATGTACGGCGACTATATGCAGCCGCCGAGGGAGGAAGAGCGCGACCTGCACCACTGCATCACGGTGCTGCAACTCCCGCGCGATACTCCTGCGCATGGCGGGGTGAGCGCTGATGTCGACTCTAACGCTGCTGCAAGAACGAGAGCTCGCGATGTATAAGCAGGTGGCAGAAATCTGTAGGAGTGAAGACCTGCGGTTCTATGCTCTCGGTGGGACGCTCCTAGGAGCCGTACGTCACGGGGGGTTCATACCCTGGGATGACGACATCGACATCGCGTTGCCCCGTCCCGACTACGATAGGTTTGTTGGTATCGCCAAGCGCGAGCTTCCTTCATACCTCGTGCCGAAGACTTATAGGGATGAGCAAGGCGAGAGCCACCCGATGTTCATTTGCATCATCAAGGACACACGTACCAAAATTCAGCTCAACCACGCCAACGTGACAGAGAACACTTCGGTTTGGCTGGACGTGTTCCCTCTTGATGCCATGCCTAGCAACACACTTCTTCGTACGGTTCACAAGTATCGGCTGCTATATGAACGCATGAAGATTCAGTTTTCGATGTATGAAGAGAATGTGCACCAACATCGTGAGAATCGCCCTCTTCATGAACGCGCATTAATGAAATTTCGCGAGAAGACAGGCTTTGGCTCACAGTGGGACACGTATGAACTCATGTGCCATATAGAGAGAACACTGCGCCAGTACGACTATGAGCGCGAGGGTTGGTTCGTCAACATGTTTGGCGCATACAAATTCCGAGAAATGTTTCCCAAAGAATGGTTTGGAAATGGGATCGAGCTTCCCTTCGAGGACACCACGATTCCCTGCCCTGTTGAGTACAACAAGGTTCTCACTCAGATGTACGGCGACTACATGACGTTGCCACCAGAAGAGCAGCGCGGTCAGCAACACCGAATGACGGTCATCTCGTTGGGGGAGGAGAGTTCATGCGAAGGGTAATCACTTACGGGACGTACGACTTGCTGCACTACGGACACATCAATCTTTTGCAGCGGGCGAGGGAGCTGGGCGATTACCTCATCGTTGCCCTCTCGACCGACGAATTCAACTGGAATGAAAAGCAGAAGCGCTGCTACTTCTCTTACGAAGAGCGGAAGCGACTTTTGGAAGCTGTGCGCTACGTCGATCTTGTCATTCCAGAAGAGGAGTGGGATCAGAAGGTCACAGACGTACGCGAGTACCACGTGGACGTGTTCGTGATGGGTGACGACTGGGAGGGCAAGTTCGACTTCCTGCGCGACGAGGGTGTGGATGTCGTATACCTACCAAGGACGCCCGAGATTTCGACTACACAGATTAAGCAGGACCTAAGGGAAAAGCAATAGCAAGAGAATAGGTCGACGAATAGGATCGAATGGTATCGAATGGATAACGAGGAAATGAATTCCAAGCTGCTAAGCGTTTCTGTGGCAGCATATAACATGGAGGACTATATCGAGCAGTGTCTCGATTCCTGCCTTTGCGGGGAGATGATGAACCGGCTCGAGGTGCTTATTGTGGATGATGGTTCTTCTGACAGTACGGCAGCGCTAGCACAATCCTATGTAGAAAGATATCCAGGAACTTTCAGATTGCTTAGCAAGCCGAATGGCGGGTATGGTTCAACGGTCAATTTAAGTATGGAAGAAGCAACGGGAAAGTACTTCCGTCTGCTCGATGCGGATGATTGGTTTGGCAAGGGGAGTCTGCAGAAACTCATTTCTCTCCTCGATGACTGCGAGGCAGACGCGATAATAACTCCAATGTATCGGTGTGTTGAAGGTAAAGAACCCTGTCTTGTAGACGATAGCTTTGGGATTGAACCGGAAAAGGTTGTGCCTGTAGGCGCACTCCCCGATACCTGCTACATAAGCATGTGGAGGCTGTCGATTAAAACAGAATTGCTGCAGAAGGATCGTTTTGAGTTGCCCGAGCATTGCGTGTTCACTGACCAACTCTATGTTGCAAATTGTATATGTCGGTCAGAGACCATCATCTTTTTCGATGTTCCTTTGTATGAATACCGTATCGGTCGCGATGGACAGTCTGTCGCACCGGAATCTAGGATTGCACACAAGAAGGAGCTGGAATTCGTCACCAGCGAGGAGCTATCGCTTTTTGAGGGTTTGCAGCGAGATGATAAGAAACAAGCTTTGCTTGGCACAGTAGCGGCGCATTACAGCACATATTTAAAACTGCTTCTGATGCTACCTCGTTCGCGTAGGAACTTTAACGAAATCCGTAGATGGGAAAAGCGCCTTCACTTGGCAAGTACAGAACTATATAAAGCTGCCGGATTCAGAAAACTAACGCGAATTCTAAGGAATAGTCATTATTTGGCGTATTGGCCTCTCACGCTACTTGATCTAAGGCAAAAGAAGTACTGGGAACCAAAGTAGAGGCTAGATGCGATTACATAACGCCAAAGCGATTATAGGAGTTTGATTGCGGAGGAATAGTTGACGAAATATACAGCATCATATTGCGATGATGGGCGAATTAGTTTATCGACCTATCACACTAGCCATGACTCATTATACGTTTTTTTGTCTAGGATTACAGTTTCTGACTTCATCTATTACCTCTCTCTTGCAATCTGGACTGCGGTCAATGTTATCAATATGTCTTTCTATGCGCTGCAGATGATGGGGTTCGTAAGGTATCTTCGCTTAACCTGCCTGGTGTTGATTGCCTTCAGCGAGTTAAGCAGGATGAGGGTTACCATTCGTTCTCTTGCTTCGACTGGCATTTGTATTCTCCTTGCACTCATCGCATGGCATATAGGACAGAGGACACACGTTGATGCTTTTCTGTTCATCTGGGGTGCTCGCAATAGAAGTCCGAGGACATTGTTGCTGGTTTCAAGTGCCACTATCGCAGCGAGTGTGGCTTTCGTTATAGCTTCATCATATCTAGGTATCATAGCAAACTACCATCAAGTTGTAATTGGAGGCAGAGAGAGGTCGTATCTGGGATTTAGATATGCCCTCTATCCTTCGGCGGCCTTCTTTGGGGTCGTCTGCTCCTTGGCATACCTGTCGAGTAGGCGAGCATATCTAATCAGCATGATGCTTCTTGGTTTTACGAGCTACAGGCTCTATCTTGCGACAGATAGCCGTCTGTCGTTTTACCTTGGAATCTTTGTACTCATTTTGATTGGTTTTCAGCATTTATCGCGTGGGAGATTGTTTTCGCAGCGCTGGTTCTGCATCGTATCATGCCTAAGCTTCATTGCATGCGCACTCGTATCTATCGTGCTCACCTTCCTTTACGAACCATCCAACAATTATATGTTTGCATTGAACCAGGCGCTGAGTTCGCGGCTTCTTTTTGGCAAGCGGGCCTTGGAACGCTACGGACTTTCCCTATTTGGTACAGCCATGGGTGGCGATATTGTTGGCAACGGCCTGAACGTGCTGGGGGAGAGGGTTTCAGGCGAGTACTTCTATATTGACTGTCTGTATGTAAGGATATTGCTTGAAGGGGGTCTCATAATGTTCACTGCTTACATAGCAGGGATGACGGCCCTCTCGCTGAATGCATATGAACGGTGTGACTATCGACTATCTGCAGTTCTTATCGGGTTGGCCCTGCATGGCATGGTTGACAATCTCATGATGAATTTGTTTTACAATCCCTTTCTCCTCCTAATAGGTGTTGGTCTTTCTGATGTGCTTGAGGGGTTTCACATCGATCAAAGAGAAATGAAACGAGATTTCCAATTTAAGTATATAGACAATCATACGGGAGATAGCGTATGAGAGATCTCTATATTGTTACTTACTTTAAGAGCGCTAATTACGGTTCGCGCCTTCAAGCATACGCACTGGCCCAGTATTTAGAGCATCTTGGATACAATGTAAGGATGCTTGACGAATTCAAAGTGGCACGCAGCTTTATTCGTCACCCAAGTCTGTTGCTGGCAAGGGTTTACAACAAGCTCCATGGGAGACGGCGTAGAAAGTTTTATCAGCCGTCGTCTTACATGCCGAGCGCCGTACGGCAGGCAAGGCTCGATGCCTCTCTGTCGGAATGCTTTCGTAAGGAATCATTCTTTGATGCTAGAAGCTGGCGTGAGGCTGTTGCACGTAATCCCATCTTTGTAGTGGGTAGCGATATCGTTTGGAACCCTATGCAGGGTTTTCCCTCAAAGTATTATCTCGATTTTGCTGTCGTTGAAGGGTTGCCCTGTTTTTCCTATTCGCCAAGCATCGGAGCTCAGGAGATTCCACGACTCTATCATGGTGCTATACGTAAGCTCCTTTCCCGCTACTCGGGCGTAGGTGTGCGCGAGGATGCTGTAAAAAGATTGCTAGAACCCATTGCAGGAAGGACGATTTCTCGCAATGTGGACCCCACGTTGCTGCTTACTACAATGTGCTGGGATGAGTTTGCTAATCGTGCGGAGCTCTCTGTGCCAATCAGCAATCAAGGCTATGTCCTCTGCTATTTCGTTATGGATGATTCGCGTTACTGGGATTACGTACGACTCGTTGATGATGCAACAAGATTACAGACAGTGGTGTTGCCTATGCATGAGAACGACGAGGAGCAGCCATATGATGTTGTTTTGGATGCCACACCATACGAATTCGTTTGGCTTATAAAGCACGCCACGATGGTAGTTACGGACTCCTTTCATGCATGTGCATTCTCGCTACAATATGAGAAGGAGTTTTATCTCCTGCGCCGTGCACGAAAGGCCGAGGACAGCAAGTACGATGACTTCCTTGGGAGGTACGGTCTCGAGGATCGTGTGGTGACGGACGAGTCGATGTTCGTGCGGCAGCCTGAGACCGACTATACAACGGCACTTGCCCGCCTTGCCGAGGACCGTGACAGTTCAGTCGCGTTCCTACAAAATGCGTTGGAGACTTGTGGGCAATGTGGTGGCCGAGATGTTGAGTAGACTGAGGGACAAATATCGGTCCCTCTCCCCACAGGTGAGGGCGTCGTTCTGGTTCCTGTTCTGCTCTGTCATGCAAAAGGGCATATCGGTCATCACGACGCCCATATTCACGCGGCTTATGACGACCCCAGAGTACGGCAAGTTCAACGTCTTCAACTCGTGGTACTCTATTGTCTCAGTCATCATCACGCTCAACCTCAGCTCCAGCGTATACCTAGTGGGGCTGGTCAAGTTCGAGGAGCGGGAGCGAGAGTTCTCGTCGACTCTCCAGGGGCTCACGCTGGTTCTCTGCCTGGCATGGGCCGGTGTCTATACGCTGTCCAAAGAGTTCTGGAACGAACTGTTCCAACTCACCACGATACAGATGCTCTCGATGCTCGTTATGGTGTGGTCCACCGCGGCGTTCACTTTCTGGATGACTGAGCAGCGCAACCGCTTCAGGTATCGGTTGCTCGTAGCGGTCACCTTGCTTACCTCGGTCCTGAAACCCACCGTGGGCATACTGCTGGTGATTTACGCCGAGGACAGGGTCACCGCGAGGATAGTGGGGCTCGCCGCCGTCGAGCTTGCCTGCTACACGGGCTTCTTCGTGGTGCAGATGGCGAGGGGCAGGAGGTTCTACTCGGGCGAGTTCTGGCGCTATGCGGTGCTCTTCAACCTCCCGCTCGTGCCGCACTATCTTTCCACCGTCGTGCTCGCCAGCTCCGACCGCATCATGGTGCAGCGTATGATCGGGGAGTCGGCCGCCGGCATCTACAGCCTGGCCTACTCCATCGGCCAGCTCATGAACATGGTCAACGACGCCCTCAACAAGGCCGTGAGTCCTTGGATATACCAGCGCATCCGTGCTGGAGAGGAGGGCGCGGTGCGCCGCGTGGTCTACCCGTCCATAGCTGTCGTCGGCGCCATGAACCTCGCACTGATCGCGGTCGCGCCGGAGCTGGTCGCCGTCTTCGCCCCGCCGGAGTACTACGAGGCCATCTATGTCATCGTGCCCGTCGCGGTCAACGGCGTCTTCGCGTACCTGTACCTCTGCCTCGCGCCTTTCGAGTTCTACTTCGAGAAGAGGGCCTATACGACAACGGCGACGCTGGTGAGCGCGCTCGCCAATGTTGGCCTCAACCTCGTGTGCATCCCGCGATTCGGCTACGTGGCGGCGGGTTACACGACCCTCGCGTGCTCGGTGGTGAACGCGCTCATACACATGTTCTACGTGAACCGCGTGTGCGACGAGCACCTCGATGGGGCACGGCCGTACGACATGCGAGCGCTCATGGCCATCGGCGGCGCCTTCGTCGTGGTGGGGCTGCTCTTCGTTCCCACCTACGCGCACCCGCTGGTCCGCTACGGCCTCCTGCTCGCGGCGGTCCTCGCGGCAGTCCTCAACCGCGACAGGGCGATGTCGTACGCATGCTCCCCGATGGGCAAGTAGCAGGCCGCTCGATACCGCCTTATCCCGCTTTTCCTCGAAAGGATGGTCCCCCATGCGTGAGATCACTGCCAGGCTAGGGTGCACGGGCTGCGGCTGCTGCTTCGTCGTGTGCCCGGTGGGCTGCATCTCCATGGTGGAGGACAGCGAGGGCTTCCTCTACCCCGTCATCGAAGAGGGCACCTGCGTTTCGTGCGGGAGGTGTGCGAGGGCGTGTCCGGCAAACGTTATGCCGGGCGAGGCCCAAGAGGACTCCGAATACTATATGGCGCAACACCGCGATCCTAATATCCTAAAGCGCTGCAGCTCGGGCGGGGTGTTTGATGCACTTGCTGAGCTCGTGCTGTCCGACGGCGGAGTCGTCTTCGGCGCCGTGCGCGAGGACGTGTCCGGCGAGGTGCGCCACGCGCGGGCCGAGGACCTCGCAGGGATCGAGCCGATGAGGCTGTCAAAGTACAGCCAGTCGTTGGCGTGGGAGTCCTACGAGGAGGCGAGAGCCTGCCTGCTGCAGCACCGTCGCGTCCTGTTCACCGGAACCCCCTGTCAGCTGGCGGGGTTGCGCTCTTATTTCGGGAAGCTGGGCGACAGCCCCGACCTCGTCACCATGGAGGTGCTCTGCCACGGCGTGACGAGCAGACGGGTTGTGGACGCGTACCGGCGGAGTCAGGAGCGCAGGCTCGGGAAGGTTGTGGCAGGTATCAGGTTCAGGGACAAGGGAGGGAGATGGGGCTGGGAGGACAGCTCCCACGCGGTCCTCTCGGTGACGGGACAGGGCGGCGTCGAGGAGCTGCGCGATAGGAACGACGCCTTCATGTACGGATACATCCGAAGCCTGTACCTAAGGGAGTCGTGCTATCGGTGCAGGTACTGCGCTGTCCGCCGCCAGTCCGACTTCACGGCTGGCGACTTCTGGGGTTTGGGCGACAATCGCATGCCTGTGCGCGAGAGGAGACTCGGGGTATCCCTCATGGCGGTGACAGGAACACGCGCGAAGTCACTCCTGCCATTGTTAGAAAAAACGCTTAGTATTACACCCATTGATGTGGCAGAGGCACTGCCGGCAAACGGTGCGCTCGTTCGTCCTGCAAAGAGGCCGGAACTAAGAGACACAATCCTTGCATCGATTGACAGCAACGACTTCAACTCTCTCCTAGGATGCTATTTTGCGAAAGGGATTCTCAAGCGAAGAATCAAATCTTTGATAGGCCCAAAAGTAAGTAAGGCTGTAAAAACTGTCAAGCTCGCCATGCAGGAAAAATTTACCCGCTCCTAAACCATCGTTGGCAAGTCCCAGCTAGGTGGCCTGTGGGTCGTACTCCGCGATGGAATAGGACGTCAGCGACTTGTTCTCCCGGTAATCTCAGAGCGGCCAGCCCGCCGCCTAGTGCGCGCTGAGTTGCGTCTACGGCAAGATCAACTGCGGCGCACGCCTGCAGCAGGTGGCCAAGGGCCACATGGCACAGGACATGCGTTTCGATTGGCAGGGGAGCCATGGGCACTGGTGAAGAATCGGCGAAAGAGAGAGCGGCGAAATCATAGAGACGGTTTGAATATAAGGGCTGCGGTTTCGGTAGGGCGACCGGGGAGGTTCTTAGCCTCCTGTCCAGGAATATCCGCGTTCTGTAAGGTGGCCTGGAGAAGTGGGTTGTCAACGGCGAAGAAAGCCTGAGGTTAACTACAGAGACCATACCCTCGAGCTCTCGGACGAGATCATCGCCCAGTGTGGCGGCGCACAGGCGTAGGGGGCTGCCCAACGATGTGTTGACTATCCGTGCAATCCATATCATTCCGGACTGCCACAGCACGGATGTCATAAGCGGGGAGGGGCGAGGCGACGTCTCTTCCCGCTTTCTGGTTATCTATCCTTTTTCTTTCCGCTAATCATCGGTACGTTGCTCTTACGACCGCACCGCACGAACGACGCGAAACTGCCCGTACCGGCCGCCTTTCGCGTCACCAGCGCGTATCGCTCGCAGCCGCACCGCCCATGCCACCTTGCGTTATCCTTTGCCTCGGACAAAGGAGGCATCATGGACGTTCGGGCACTGTATGGCAACTATTGCTCCGTTTGCGGCGCGCCCGCGCGGATCCACATGGGCAAGCTCGCCTATTGCCTCGATTGCTACAATCGCCTCTCCGACTATCTCGCGGACGTTCCCAGCCCCACCAACGACTCCTACCAGATCCTGGCGCTCGACCCACAAGGCCACGCCGTGGAGTTCTCCGTCGAGCGCTTCTCGATGGGCACGCGATCCGAGTGGACGGCCGTCGAGCTCGTGCCCGACGACGACCCGCGCCGGCGATGGGGCTACGAGGGCCGCAGCGTCAGCATCATCGCCGACATGGATGCCATGACCCAGGAGCAGGCGCTCGACGCGTTGGCGGTCAAGGTCCAGCGCATGGTGGGGCAGGCGAGTGTGGACGTGCGCACCTTGTCAGCAGGCCAGGTAGGGGAGACGAACGCCTTCCGTTCGGGCCAGACGCTCTGGGCGCGGGACGCTGGCGTTGCGCGCATCGAATGCGACGAGGACGGCCGCCCCGGCGTCATCATCGACGGACAACGTTTCTCGGGCGAACAGTTCCTCGATTTGCTTAGCTGCTACGATGGCGCCGACCTCTACTGGCAGGTGCGTGACCGCACAGACGACGCGCCCGGCTGGATGTAAGCCCCTCGTCCACGCGCTCCCGCACAAAAAGGTGCCCGCCCCACGGGGGACGGGCACCTTCATCAGGCAAATCTGCGCAAATCGGCAGTTACTTCTTGGCCTTGCCCTGGTTGGCGACGGCATCGATCTTGGCGGCGATGACATCGGGGTCGCCGATGTAGTGCTTGTCGACGACGTTCCAGTCCTGGTCGAAGGTGTAGGACAGCGGCACGGCGGTCGGGATGTTGACCTCGAGGATCTCCTCCGGGGTAAGCTTGTCGAACATCATGACGAGCGAGCGCAGGCTGTTGCCGTGGGCGGCGATGAGGACGCGCTTGCCAGCCTTGAGCTGCGGGGCGATCTCATCCTGGAAGTACGGCCATGCGCGGGCGATGCAGTCCTTCAGGCACTCGGTGTAGGGGAGCTGGTCCTTCATGGCGACGTCGCGGTACTCCTCCGCGATCTGGGCGCAGCGCTCGTCGCCCGGCTCGAGGGCCTTGGCGGGGATGTCGAAGGAACGACGCCAGATCTTGACCTGCTCGTCACCGTACTTGGCAGCGGTCTCGGCCTTGTTCATGCCCTGAAGGGCGCCATAGTGACGCTCGTTGAGCTTCCAGCTCTTGATGACGGGCAGCCACTCGCGGTCCATGGCGAACAGGACGTTGTTCAGGGTGTGGATGGCACGCTTGAGGTAGCTGGTGTAGCAGATGTCGAAGTCGTAGCCGGCCTCCTTCAGGGCCTTGCCACCATCGAGAGCCTCCTGGATGCCTGCCTCGGAGAGGTCGACATCGGTCCAACCGGTGAACAGGTTGGCCTTGTTCCACTCGCTCTCGCCGTGACGGATGATAACGAGATGCATCAGGTTGTCTTCGGCCATGGATGGTCCTTTCTCGCAGTTCGAACACGAATACACGTACTTGCGCCAATTCTAATCCACTTCGTTGCCCAAACGGCAACCCATCTTGCGACCATTCAGCCGACAAGGCCTATGTTTCGGTCTTTGGCACTGTCGGCCACATTTCCAGTGCATACACCCCTCTGGTCCAGGCCACTCCAACGGCAAGGCGAACACCCCTCTGGCACGTCCCGCAGAAGCCCATTCCCTTCCGCCCGCAAGGGGTAACAGATGCGAAACGTGAACCGCGTTCAATTATTGCTAACCTTATGAGCGCATGCCAACACGCGGCGCGGAGCGTCGGAAGAGGGGGAGATTGTCACATGAGCGGCGACCACGAGATCGATTTTGTCCTGCGTACGGTGGAGAAGCGTGACATCCGCTTCATACGGCTCTGGTTCACCGATGTCCTCGGCAACCTCAAGTCGTTCTCCATCTCGTCGGAGGAGCTCGAGGAGGCCTTCACGGAGGGCATAGGCTTCGACGGTTCGTCCATCGAGGGCTTCACCCCGATGGAGGAGTCCGACATGCTGGCCTTCCCCGACCCCAGCACGTTCACCATCCTGCCGTGGCGGCCCAAGGAGAAGGGCGTCGCGCGCATGTTCTGCGACGTGCGCACGCCCTCGCGCGAGCCGTTCGGCGGCGACCCCCGCTCCTGCCTGCGCTCCCTGTTCCGCAAGGTGGACGAGAAGGGCTATGTCTTCAACGTCGGTCCCAAGATCGAGTACTTCTACTTCGGCGACAACATCGACCCGATTCCGCTCGATGACGCGGGCTACTTCGACCTGACGTCGTCCGACGTCTCCACCGACCTGCGCCGCGAGACGACGTTGATGCTGGAGCGCATGTCCATCCCCGTGGAGTATTCCTTCCATTCCAACGCCCCATCGCAGAACTCCGTCGAGCTGCGCTACACCGAGGCGGTCGGCTGTGCGGACAATATCATGACCGCACGCCTGGTCATCCGCCAGGAGGCCTTCGCCAACGACATGTTTGCCTCCTTCATGCCCAAGCCGCTGGCCGGGTGCTCGGGCTCGGGCATGTTCCTGTACCAGTCGCTGTTCGACCACGAGGGAACGAACCTCTTCTGGGCGCCCAAGGAATACCATCCCGCGCACCTCTCCGACGTGGCCCAGCACTACGTCGCCGGCCTGCTGAAGTACGCGCCGGAGTATGCCCTGGTCACCAATCCGACCGTCAACTCCTACAAGCGCCTGGTCAACAATGGCGAGGTTCCGGTGTACGCCACGTGGGGCCGCAAGAACCGCTCCGCACTGGTGCGCATCCCCACGCACAAGCCCGGCAAGCACAACTCGACGCGCGTCGAGCTGCGCAACCCCGATCCGACGGCCAATCCCTACCTGGCCCTCGCCGCCACGCTCGGAGCCGGCGTTCGTGGCATCGAGGAGGGGTTGGCGCTGCCCGAGGAGATGAGTGGGAACTACCTGGACCTCTCCGAGCGCGAGGCCTCCGATCGCGGCATCGCACGTCTTCCCCACACGCTGGGCGAGGCCATCGAGCGCTTCGAGGCGAGCGAGCTGATGCGCGAGACGCTGGGCGAGCACATCTTCAACTACCTCATCGCGGCCAAGCGTCGCGAGTGGGACGAGTACTGCACCACCGTCACCGACTGGGAGCGCAAGCGCTACTACAACGGCCTGTGATCTTGCTCAAACAGGGTTGAGGGTTGCCCAGACGCAGCCCTCAACATGCGCCGCTGCGGGTGCGTATTGCCCTGCGGCGGCGCTTTATGCGCATAGCATAGGTCTCTTATGCAAGATTATGCACAAAGACAGGAATTCCACCCTATTCGTATACGTGATTTGTATCAGGTTGATAAACACAATGGCATTCTGTGGTCTTGAGTTCGATAAACCGTCAAGATATGAGTGCCCATCTGGGTCACCAGGAAGTAGGTGACTCGCGTGGGAGACAGGTACACCCGCCGTCACCGTGCCGGCACGTCGCCACGCACACCTCAAGGAAGGGGATATTCCATGAGCACCATCACCCGTCGTTCGTTCATCGGTTCCATGTCCGCCTCGGCACTGGGGCTCATGCTCTCTGCCTGTGGTGGCGCAGGCTCCTCTGACACGACCGAGGCCGAAGCCATCCCGACCGACTACACCCTCGTCCAGGAGGGCAAGCTCATCGTCGCCTCTGACCTCGACTTCCCGCCGCTGGACTCCTTCGAGGGCGGCGAGGCCCAGGGCTTCGACGTCGACCTCTCCTATGCCATCGGCGAGAAGCTGGGCCTCGAGGTCGAGTACCTGCCGCCCATGGACTTCGACTCCATCATTCCCCTCATCAAGAACGGCGGCAAGGCGGACATCGGCAACTCTGCCTTCTCGATCACCGAGGAGCGCAAGGAGGAGATCGATTTCACCGACGCCTACCTTGACTCCAACCTGGGCATCGCGGTCAAGAAGGACCTCGGCATCAGCGGCGGCGAGGCAGCCATCGTCTCTGCGCTCAATGCCTCCGACATGACGGTTGCCGTCCAGGCGGGCACTACCGGCGAGGCATGGGTGCGCGAGAACCTGCCTGAGGCCAACATCGTTCCGCTGGCTTCGGTGACGGTGTGCATGACGGGCGTCTCGACCGGTCAGTACCAGGCCTTCTGCGCCGACCTGCCTGTCATCGGCCACCAGTGCTCGGTGTCGTTCACCGACTGCACGATCGCCCTCGAGATTCCCACCGGCGAGCAGTACGGCATCGTGGTCTCCAAGGACAACCCGGGCCTGACCGCCGCCATCAATGCCGCCCTTGCCCAGATCGAGTCCGATGGCACCATGGCCGAACTCAAGAAGAAGTGGTTCGGCACCGAGTAGGACCAGTGGCCTGAGCCTCTCGCCCTGTCCCAGGAGCCCGCGCGTCGACGCGTGGGTACGTGATGAAAGGAAGCACACCATGAGCATGCTCTCTCGTCGTCAGTTCGTACAGGCAAGCGCCTTCGCAGCCGCAGGTCTGCTTGCCGGATGCGGTTCCTCCGGCGGTGACGCTGCCCCCGCAGCCGATGCCAGTGAGTACACGCTGGTCAACGAGGGCAAGCTGACCTGCATCTCAAACCTGTTCTTCCCTCCGTTCGAGTCCATGAACGAGGCCACGGGCGAGCCCGAGGGCTTTGACATCGACGTGTCCAAGTCCCTAGCCGAGCATATGGGCCTCGAAGTCAACTGGCTGCCCAGCCAGGACTTCGACACCCTCGTGCCCACCATCAAGAACGGTGGCAAGGCCGATGTGGCCATCGCTGGCATGACCATCACGGACAAGCGCAAGGAAGAGGTCGACATGTCCGACCCCTACGTCGACTCGAACCAGTCCATCGTGGTCAAGGCGGGCTCCTCCGAGACGGCGGAGACGCTCGATGACGCGTCCAAGACCATCGCGGTCCAAGGCGGCACCACGGGCGCCGACTGGGCAGACGAGAACCTGCCGAACGCCACCAAGAAGCGCCTCTCCACGATCATCGACGCCATGAGCGGCGTGCAGTCGGGCCTTTACGACGCGGTCGTCTGCGACCTGCCGGTCTCCCGCTACCAGATCAAGATGTCCTATTCGGACCTCGAGATCATCGAGGAGATCCCCACGGGCGAGCAGTATGGCATCGCCGTTTCCAAGGACAACCCCGGTCTCACCGCAGCCATCAACGCCGCGTTGGCCGAGATGGAGACGGACGGCTCGATGGATGCCATCGAGGCCGAGTGGTTCGGCTCTGCGCTGTAACTGCCTCGCCTGTCTCGACAAGGCTTCTATTGCTGGCTGCGAGGCTCCCGGCGCGGGGTCTCGCAGCTTTGTAAGAGGGGAGAAATGATGGGTCACACCGCAACGGGCAAGAGGACGGCAGTGGCGGCGCGGATCGCGGCACTGGCGGTCGCGCTGATGCTGCTGGTTCCGACCTCGGCCTTCGCGCTCACCACCAACAAGGCGACCGCCCGCCCCAACGAGGATGGTGGGTCCAGCGTCATCGGCGGCCTGCCGACGCGACTGACCTGGGAGGGCAGCGTCGAGGATGGCGAGGAGGTCACGGAGGTCACGCTCACGCTTCCCGAGGGTAGCTCCTTCGACGGATCCACGACCAAGGTCACGGTCCTGGAAGGCCTTTCCCGTGCGTCCATCGACAGCGAGGTTGCCGCCAGCGGCTCCATGCTGACGGTGTCATTCGCCGAGCCGGCTACCTCTGGGCTGCTGCTTCGCCTGGAGGTCGAGGGGATGCACTTCCCGGATGACGGCGGTGACGTCGTTGTCAGCGGCACCTACGTCAACCAGGCTGGCACCCAGACGCTGACCGACTCCAAGCCCATCAAGACCATCGCCAACACCTCACTTCAGAAGATGATCGCGTCGTTGGATGCGAACCCGGTGGTCGCTGCGTGGAACTCCAATCCGTTCCTGGGCATGTTCTTCAAGCCGCAGCTGCTGGTCACGGCCTTCTCCACACTGGTGCCGGGTTGGCTGCTGTGCCTGGTCATCGTGGTGGTCGCCTATCCGTTCGCCATCATCCTGGGCCTGATCTTCGCCCTCATGAAGATCTCCAAGAGCCGGCTCCTGCGTGCCATCGCCATCCTGTACATCAACATCCTGCGTGGTACGCCGCTGTTCCTGCAGATCTACATCATGTTCTTCGGCCTGCCGATGATGAACATCAACATCGACAACAACGTGCTGGGCGTCATCGTCATTGCCATCAACGCATCCGCCTACCTTGCCGAGATCTTCCGAGCGGGCATCCAATCCATCCCGCAGGGCCAGTACGAGGCGGCATCCAGTCTGGGCATGAGCTACTTCCAGACGATGTTCGACATCATCCTCCCGCAGACCATCCGTCGCGTCATCCCCACGGTCACCAGCGACTTCATCACCTCCTACAAGGACACCTCGCTGCTGTCCAGCGTGGGCGTCATGGAGCTGATGATGTTCGCGAAGAACCTCACGTCGGTCTCTGGCAACATGACTCCCTATGTCGCAGCGGCCATCTTCTACCTCATCGTCACGCTGCCGCTCATCAAGGCGGTGGGCATCGTGGAGGAGCGGATCGCCAACTCGGAGCGTGGCGGTGGTCCGCGGCCCAAGGACAAGGGTGCCAAGGACATGTCGGTGGCCGAGGCGGAGGCCAAGCTCTCGGAGCTGGCGGTTCATGCCAGCGCACTTGATGACGAGCACGCCTTCGTCCCCTCGCTCAGCCCGATGAACGCAAGCTTTGGAACGGAGGTGTAGCAGATGCTTGGCAGGAAGCACGAGGGCCACATCAAGGTGGACGTCCCTCCCGCAATGGATGCGAACGAGGCGGCACGCATCGCCTATGACCAGGACATCAGTCTCTCGCGTCATCACTTCGTGGAGGGCGAGCATCCCGTGGTGCGCATCGAGCACCTGATGAAGACCTTCGACGGCCATACGCAGGTGCTGCGTGACGTCAACCTCAACGTGTGGAACGGCGAGATCGTCGTGGTCCTAGGGCCGTCGGGCTCGGGCAAGTCCACGATGCTGCGCTGCATCAACCTGCTGGAGACCCCCACGGCAGGCCACATCCTCATCGACGATGACGAGATCACGGGCAAGAGCGCCAAGGAGGTCAACTTCATCCGTCGCGACCTGGGCATGGTGTTCCAGTCCTTCAACCTCTTCCCGCACCTCACGGCCCTCGAGAACGTCATGATCGGCCAGACCAAGGTGCTGAAGAAGGGCAAGGAGGAGGCTCGTGCCGAGGCGGTGAAGCAGCTCGAGGCCGTGGGCCTTGGGGACCGCATCGACTACAAGCCGCCCCAGCTGTCCGGCGGCCAGCAGCAGCGCGTGGCCATCGCGCGCGCCGTGGCGATGCACCCCAAGGTGCTGCTGTTCGACGAGCCCACGTCGGCTCTCGACCCCGAGCTCGTGCGCGACGTCCTCGCCGTCATGCGCGACCTGGCGCTTAACGGCGACATGACGATGATCGTCGTGACCCACGAGATGGGCTTCGCGCGCGACGTAGGCGACCGTGTCGTCTTCATGGAGGGTGGCGTGGTCGTGGAACAGGGGCTGCCCGAGGAGGTCTTCGACCATCCCAAGAACGAGCGCACCGCCCAGTTCCTCGGGTCCATCAAGTAGGTTCGAAAGGACGACGGGCCGTTTGGCCACGGGCGATTCGTACAACTCATGTGAAATGTGGTGCCGTGCTCTCTCTTTGTGGTGAGGGCGTGGCCCGTTGTGCTACTCTTATCAAGTTGTAATGGGACGTATTTGATTTGCTGGGTGGCAAGGAGAGGCGATGCACCACAAGAACATCCTGCTCATCGCCCGCACGTCGCGCTTCTACGAGCGCATGGGAGAGCTGAAGCATGCTCTTGACGCATCTATCCTCCCCGCGACTCCCCAGACCTTCCAACAGGCCATCTCCGCAGGCCAGGACTTCGATCTGGTCATCCTCGACCTTGACGGCCTGGAGCAGAACACCCTCAATGCGGTCGACTCCTACGTTGCGGACAACGGCTTCATCCCGACGCTGTTCATCCAGGACGAGGACAAGCTCTCCAGCCTGCACATGCCCGCCCAGGGACGCAACGACTTCGTGCTGGCCTCCGCCGGCAAGGCCGAGTTCGCCGTCCGCTGCGCACTGTTGCTGTGGCCGGGGGAGGAGAGCGCTTCCGCGGACATCGTCACCGTCGACAACATGACGATCAACCTGGCCACCTACCAGGTCTATATCGACGGGAACCCGGTGGACCTGACGCTGATGGAGTACTCCCTGCTGTCGTTTCTGGCAACGCACCCATCGCGCGCCTACTCTCGCGAGACCCTGCTGCATCGCGTGTGGGGCTTCGAGTACTGTGGTGGCACCCGTACCGTCGACGTCCACATCCGCCGCGTGCGTTCCAAGGTTGGCCCCCAGGTTGCGGCCCATATCGTCACGGTGCGCGGAGTGGGATACCTCTTCAAGCTCTAGTCGCGTGCCACAGGTTCACGCAAGGCAGGCCCTGTGGGGCCTGTTCTCATATGGATGGGCACATGCATCTCCAGGTCTTGGCCTGATCGATTTTTTCAGGAAACCCTGAGGCTTGTCACTCTTGCGTGACTTGGGCGGTGATGGGTTTGCATGCCCGCAGAACGGGTACAGTCCTAAGCGTATTCGCATGCGCAGGCATGTCATGAAAGGAAAGGCGAAAGCCATGAGCGACAACAACACCGGACACCCTCCGTTTCCCTTCGATCCGAACGAGTACGAGCCCATACCCAGCACAAACGACCAGTCCGTGGGCGACGCGGGCTTCCAGCCGACGCAGGTGAACCCTGCGTACGAGACGGCGCAGTCGCCGGCTGACGCAGCCAATGGCCTTGGCGCCCCGAGCGACCCCAGCCAGGCTGAAGGCGAGCCCCAGCCCTCGTATGGTGCCCAGACGGGATTCGACCAGCCCACCATCCGGACGCCGTACGCCCGCGCCTCGCACGCGGCGGCATCCGCCTCCGAGATCGTCAGGCCCCGGCCGGCCATTGCCGTCGCGCAGAAGGGCGGCGGCGTCAAGTCGCTGTTGGTGGGCCTGCTGGGAGGCGCCGTCAGCGCCGCTGCGGTCACCCTCGCCCTGAATGCCTTGGGTACGGGTGCCCCTTCCGCATCGGTCGCACCGACCAGCGAGAGCGCAGCCGGCCAGACCATCTCCATCAACGCCTCGACCGAGGATGCCACGATGGCCCAGGCCGTTGCCGCCAAGGCGCTGCCCTCGGTCGTGTCGGTCTACGTGGCCTCCAACGAGGGGTCGGGCCTGGGGTCGGGCGTCGTGCTGGATACCGACGGCAACATCATCACCAACTATCACGTGGTGGATGGCGCCGACTCGGTTTCCGTGACCATCGGCAACAAGAGCTATGACGCCACGGTCGTGGGGACCGACGCCTCGTCCGACCTGGCGGTGGTCCACGCCGAGCTGAATGGCGACGCGGTCACGCCCATCGAGGTGGGCAACTCCGACGAGCTGGTTGTCGGTGAGTGGGTCATGACCATCGGCAGCCCCTTTGGCCTGGACCAGTCGGTGTCTGCTGGCATCGTCAGCTCCCTGTCGCGCAACCAGATCATGGAGTCGACCTCGGGCAACACCCTCTACACCAACCTCATCCAGACCGACGCGGCCATCAACCCCGGCAACTCCGGCGGGGCCTTGGTCAATGCCCAGGGCCAGCTGGTGGGCATCGACACGCTGTTCTCCAGCGACACCGAGTCGTTCGCTGGCATCGGCTTCGCCATCCCGGGCAACTATGCCATCGAGGTGGCGAACAAGATCATCGCGGGCGAGCAGGTGACCCATGCCTACATCGGCCTGTCGATGCAGACGGTCAACGCCCAGAACGCGGCCCAGAACCACCTGTCGGTCAACCAGGGCGCCTACGTGGCCGAGGTCTCCGAGGGCGGTCCCGCCGAGGCTGCGGGCATCCAAGAGGGCGACATCATCGTCTCCTTGGACGGCCAGGAGATCAGCTCCGCCGACGGCATGATCCTTGCGGTGCGCAGCCACAAGATCGGCGAGACGGTCGAGGTGGGGTTCGTGCGCGGCAACGAGGAGATGACGGCCCAGGTCACCTTTGGCGACGATGCCGAGCTGCAGCGGCTGCAGCAGGAACAGCTTGAGCAGCAGCAGCGCGAGCGCGAGCAGAACTATGGCCCGATGGGCGACCGCGAGTATGGCTATGGCGACGAGATCAGCTACGAGGACATCCTGGAGTACCTCTTCAACAACAATCGAGGTGGCAGCTACGTCTCCGAGTAGTCGGTGAGCCTGCAACCAGGTGCAGCCTGAGGCCTTGTGGGGCCGGAAGCAACCTCCGTGGGTGTTTCCGGCCCCTTCCTATGCCGATGAGGCGTATGAAGAAGGGACGGTCCAATTGACATATACCCCCCACGGGTATACTGTTAGCTCGGCCAACGAAAGGAAGAGCCATGATGGACTGCTGTCACACCAAGCACACGCCTCGCTCGGAGGAGCTGAAGAAGAACGTCACACGACGTCTCAACCGGGCGATTGGCCAGCTCAATGGAGTCAAGTCCATGGTCGCGGAAGACCGCTACTGCGGAGACGTCCTGACCCAGCTCGCGGCCGCCGAGAGCGCCGTGCGCTCGGTCTCGCGGCTCCTGCTGCAGGACCATCTGGAGACCTGCGTGGTCGAGCGCGTCCAGAAGGGCGACACCGAGGTCATCGAAGAGCTGATGTCGTTGCTCAGGCAGTTCTCGTGACGCGGTCGTCATAGGGGACCGCCACGCCGGAGGATGGGACACCATGAAGGAGACCTTTGACATCACGGGCATGACCTGCGCGGCATGCTCGGCGCGCGTTCAGAAGGCTGCGGGCGAGGTGGCAGGCGTCACCGAGGCCAACGTCAACCTGCTGAAGAACAGCATGGAGCTGACCTACGATGGCAACCCCCAGACCGTCGAGGCGGTCTGCGTCGCCATCGATCGCGCGGGGTACGGCGCCATCCCGCGCACCCCGCGCGCGACGGCACCCACCGCGACCCCCACGACCGACGTGGCCCAGCAAGCCATCGAGGAGCGCCGTCGTCAGCTCGTCGCATCGGCCATCTTGTCGGTGCCGCTCTTCTACATCGCCATGGGGCCGATGTTCGGTTGGCCCGAGATACCGGGAATCGCTGGCATGGAGGGCATGATGTGCTCGGCCCTGACGCAGCTGCTCCTGTGCCTGCCCATCCTCTTCGTCAACCGGCATTACTTCGTGTCGGGATTCAAGGCCCTGGCGCATCGTGCGCCCAACATGGACTCCCTCATCGCCATCGGCTCGGCTGCCAGCGCGACCTATAGCATCGTCAGCACCTATCGCATGGCTGCCGCCTTCGGCGCGATGGACATGGGGTTGGCCCACGAGGCGATGCATGGCCTCTACTATGACTCGGCGGGCATGATCCTGACGCTCATCACGCTGGGAAAGTTTTTCGAGGCACGTGCCAAGGGCCGCACGACCAGCGCCATCACGGCCCTGATGGACCTTGCCCCCAAGACCGCGACGGTGTTGCGCGACGGTGTGGAGACCGAGATCCCCAGCGAGCAGGTGCGTTTGGGCGACCGTGTCATCGTGCGTGCGGGCGAGGCCGTGCCAGTGGACGGCGTGGTCGTGGAGGGGTCGGCCCTCATAGACGAGAGTGCCATCACGGGCGAGCCGGTGCCGGTGGAGAAGGGCGTCGGCGACACGGTGACTGGTGCGACCGTCAGCAGCCATGGCTGGCTGGCGATGGAGGCACGCGCCGTGGGCGACGACACGACGCTGGCGGGCATCATCCGCCTGGTTGACGAGGCGACCGGATCAAAGGCCCCGATCCAGCGCCAGGCGGACGCGATTGCGGGGGTCTTCGTTCCCGTGGTCCTGGCGCTTGCTGTCGTGACGCTGGCCACCTGGTTGGCCATATCCCACGACTTTGCGAATGCCCTGACCCACGCCATCTCGGTGCTGGTCATATCCTGCCCGTGTGCCCTGGGGCTGGCGACGCCTACGGCCATCATGGTGGGCACCGGGCGCGGGGCGGCCAACGGCATCCTCATAAAGGACGCCGAGGCGTTGGAGACGGCTTGCAAGCTGACCTGTGTGGTCCTGGACAAGACCGGCACCATCACCGAGGGGACGCCCCGGGTGACCGACGTGGCGCTTGCCCCGGAAGTGACTGACATCGAGCTGCTCTATGACGTGGCGGCGTTGGAGCGCAAGAGCGAGCACCCGCTTGCGCTGGCCCTGTGCGCCTATGCGGACGACGTGGCGCCCGGCATCGACCAAGGTGCCCAAGTCTCCGCATTCTCCCAGGTGGCAGGTGGTGGACTGACGGCTCTGGTGGACGGGCGATCGGTTTGCGCGGGCAACGCGACCCTCATGGAACGGCAAGGAGTGGGCGTGTCTGCACTGCTGCCCCAGGCGGAGGCCTTGGCAGACGAGGCGAAGACGCCGCTCTTCTTCGCAGCCGAGGGAGAGCTGCTGGGCATGGTCGCGGTGGCAGACACCATCAAGGGCACGAGCGCGGCGGCCGTCGCGCGCCTGCGGGACATGGGCATCCGCACGGTCATGCTGACAGGCGACCAGCAGCGCACTGCCGCGGTGGTCGCGCGACAGGTCGGTGTCGACGAGGTCGTCGCGGGGGTTCTGCCGGACCAGAAGGAACGCAAGGTCAATGCCCTGCAGGAGTCGGGGCAACATGTGGCCATGGTGGGAGATGGCATCAACGACGCGCCGGCCCTGGCGCGTGCCGACGTGGGCATCGCCATCGGCGCTGGCACCGATGTGGCAATATCGTCGGCCGACATCGTGCTGATGCACTCGGACCCGGTCGATGTCGCGACCGCCATCGAGCTGAGTCGTGCCACCATGCGCACCATCCGCCAGAACCTCTTCTGGGCACTGTTCTACAACGCCATCTGCATTCCGGTGGCCATGGGTGTCCTGTCGCCTTGGGGCATCACGCTCAACCCGATGATCGGAGCGGCGGCGATGGGCTTCTCCTCGGTGTTCGTGGTCAGCAATGCCCTGCGCCTGCGCACCTGGAAGCCTGGCGAGGGGAAGGACCCAGCCACACATTCGCCATCATCGGTTGCCATCGCACGCGAGGAGACCGCCAACGAGAAGGAGGAACAGGATATGAAGGAGAAGAAGCTGAACGTGGAGGGCATGATGTGCGAGCACTGCGTCGCCCATGTCACCAAGGCGCTCGAGGGCGTCAAGGGCGTGAAGAACGTGCGTGTCAGCCTCGAGGATGGGACGGCAATCCTCGATGCCGGGCTCCTGGTCAGCGACAAGGCGCTGGTCGCGGCTGTGGAGGATGCGGGATATCACGCAACGGTCGCGTGATCCTCAGGAGAGGTCGGTCTGGATGGCGTTTGTGCTCGTCCGGATTGCGGCAAATGGCCAACCCTCTCCGTTTGAGGTGCACTATTGATGCAGTCAGACTGCTATCGTGACTGCGATGCCTGACATGGCACAGGCATCGCCCCCATCTGGCCCCTCACCGGATGGGACGCGAGCGCCCAGGTAGCCCGACCTGGGCCTCTCCTCGGTTGCGGGGCCATGCGCTAGGCGCGTGGCCCCGCGCTCTCTATGTCGACTCGGTCCGACTGGCGGCAAGCGGCGACATTGTCGGTATACTTTCGCGTTATGGGAGGACCGACCATGAATCTGGTAGCACAGAAGGACATCAACATAACAGCAGAGATATTCGGTCTGACGCTGACGGTTGTCCTGCTTTTCGAGATGGCCAACAGGACAGCCCAGCGTCATCGGAAGCGTCACCTGCTGCTGTGTGCGCTGAGCATGCATGTCGCATCGCTCGTCGCCGACATCGTCTCCTGGTCGCTGACGGGAATACCCGGTCGGCCGGTCCATGTCCTGCTGACCATCTCGATAGTCCTCTCCCAGTTATTCGGCGTGCTCACCTGCGTCTGGATTATGGTATACGTCTATACTGACGTCTCTGGCTCACGTTACGGCCCCTCCTGCCGGATGGACCCACTCATCAGGTTTCTCTGGCTGGTCAACGGCGTCAACCTGATGGTGGTGTTCACTAATCCCTGGACTCATGCGTTCTACCTGGTCACGGAGGCCAACCAACTGGTGGCGGGACCACTCATCTATCTCAATGACGTCCTCTACGTCACGCAGTCCCTGCTGATGATCGTCATCGTGATATCCCTGTACGAGAGAAACGGCTTGGCGACGACGCTGCGCCTGTGCGTCTGTGGGCTTCTGGTCCTGTTGGCGGCTGTGGTCGACGTGCTGTACCAGGACCTGACGATGCTCGACCCGACTGTCTCCATCGTGCTGGCGCTGTTGTACGTGGGAGTCCAGTCCCGTCTCGAGGAGGACCTTGCCAAGGCCCGCACGGATGCTGCCGAGAGCCGTGTCCGCCTGCTGTCGGGACAGGTGCAGTCCCATTTCGTGTTCAACTCCATTACGGCCATCAAGGAGCTGGTCGCAGAGGATCCCGACCGTGCGGAGGTGGCCATACAGGACTTCTCCGACTACCTGCGCAGCCATCTGGACATCATGTCCACCTTGCGACTGGTCCCCTTCGCCGAGGAGCTGGGGCACGTGCGCCACTATGTCTCCCTGGAGATGGCCGACCTGGCGAGGCCGATGGAGGTGGTCTACGACCTGCAGGTCGAGGACTTCATGGTTCCGCCCCTGACCGTCCAGCCCTTGGTGGAGAACGCCATTCGCCATGGCATCCGGACGCGCGAGGAGGGGGGCACGGTCTGCCTGCGCACGAGGCGCGAGGGCGGGTGCGTGGTGGTCATCGTCGAGGATGACGGCCGTGGCTTCTCCTCGGTGACGTTGCGGCAGGACGAGCGACGCCGTGTGGGCATGGAGAACGTGCGCGAGCGTCTGGAACGCCAGTGCGGGGGAACGCTGGCCGTCACCACGGGAGCGAACGGCACGGTGGCGAAGATGATCATTCCGGAAGGCGGTACGTCGTGAGAACGCTGGTGGTTGACGACAGTCGGTTGGCGGGTTCGTCACTGGTCAGGGTGGTCAGGCGCGTGGACCCAACGGGTACGTGCGAGATGGTCCAGACGCCCGCAGAGGCGTTGAGCGTCTGCGAGAAGGCCCATGTGGACGTCGTCTTCCTTGACATCGAGATGCCGGGTGCCAACGGCTTGGACGTGGCACGGCGGTTGAAGCAGCGGGCGCCCGACACCAACGTGGTCTTTGTCACGGGATATCCAGAGTATGCCCTTGATGCCTGGAAGACCCATGCCAGCGCCTTTCTGGTCAAGCCCGTGGACGACAGCGACGTGTGCAGGGCCATCGAGGCCTTGCGCGTGCCCGTCTACCCGGTCCAGCGACCGGGCCTGTTCGTCCAGTGCTTCGGCAACTTCGAGGTCTTCTATGACGACGAGGTGGTGGCCTTCGAGCGCCAGCACACGAAGGAGCTGCTGGCATATCTGGTGGACCGCCGCGGGGCTTTGGTGACGATGGGAGAGCTGATCGCGGTGCTGTGGGAGGGTATGCCCGACACGGCATCGAGGCGCTCCCAGCTGCGCACGCTCATCAGCGACCTGCGTCACACCTTCGAGAGGTTGGGGGTTGCCGATGCGGTGGTGAAGCGTCGTGGTGGCGTCGCCATCTCCCTGCGCGACGAACAGTGCGACTACTACAGCTACCTCAGCGGCAATCCCGATGCCATCAATCGCTATCGTGGCGAGTACATGTGCCAGTACTCCTGGGCCGAGCTGACCGCAGCCCAGCTGAACGGGGGACTGACCATCTGATGTGGCGCTTCGAGCCCCACGGTCGCGCGACGCCTTCGATGCGCTAAAGTCGATGGGTATCGTTTATGGACCACGGGGCGGAGGAATCATGGCAGACGGCTCCCAGATGTCACTGTTCGGAGACTTCCCTGGCGAGGAGCAGGCACCACGGGAGACGCCTCGGCGTGTGACGCCGGCTCTGCGCGCCTTGGAGTTGCGTGGCATCCTCGACCATGCGGCCTACCAGTACTATGCGCTGGATGCGCCGGAGATGACCGACGCCGAGTTCGACCGGCTGCTCCAGGAGCTGCTGACCATCGAGGCGGAGCATCCCGAGCTGGTCACGCCCGACTCCTACACCCAGCGTGTGGGAGGCTACGTGTCAGAGCAGTTCGAGCCGGTCACCCATGCCCAGCGCATGTACTCCATGGACGACGCGATGGACCTTGACGAGCTGGACGAATGGCTGGCACGCACCGACGAGGCGCTGGGGGCCGCCGAGGAGCGTCCTGTCGCCTATACCTGCGAGCTGAAGATCGATGGGCTGGGTGTCGCCCTGACCTATCGCGACGGCCAGTTCGTGCGCGCGGCCACTCGTGGGGACGGCACGACCGGCGAGAACGTGACGGACAACGTCCGCACGGTCTCCGATGTGCCGCGCTCCCTGTCGGCGGAGGGCCTGTCACGCGTCTCGGGCGGTGGGTTCGGCCAGTCGGTCGAGGTGCGCGGCGAGGTCTACATGCCCAAGCGCTCGTTCGTGCGGCTGAACGAGGAGCGCGATGCGGCGGCCCAGCCGGTCTTCGCCAACCCCCGCAACGCCGCCGCGGGGTCGCTGCGCCAGAAGGATCCGCGCATCACCGCCCATCGAGACCTGGCCACCTTCATCTATGCGGTGGCTGACGAGGGTCCCATCAGCGTGACCAGCCAGTGGGAGTTCCTGCAGTGGCTGCAGTCCTGCGGCTTCTCGGTCAACCACAATGCGAGGCGCTGCACCAACGCGCGTGAGGTGCACGAGTTCTGCGAGCAGGCGCTGGCCCATCGCGACGAGTTGGACTACGACATCGACGGCGTCGTGGTGAAGGTCGACTCCTTTGCCAACCAGGATGCGCTGGGCTTCACGGCGCGAGCCCCGCGCTGGGCCATCGCGTACAAGTTCCCACCCGAGGAGAAGCGCACGGTGCTGCGCGAGATACGGATCCAAGTGGGACGCACGGGGGTCCTGACGCCGGTGGCAGAGTTCGACCCAGTGGTGGTCGCGGGGTCCACCATCGCGCGCGCGACGCTGCACAACATCGACGAGATTCGCCGCAAGGACGTGCGCGAGGGCGACACGATCGTCGTGCACAAGGCCGGTGACGTGATACCCGAGGTGGTGGGGCCGGTCCTGGAGGGCGGGCTCAGGGCGGAGCACGAGGCCCGTCCCGAGTGGGAGATGCCCCAGACCTGTCCCAGCTGTGGCAGTCCCGTCGTCCGCGAGGAGGGCGAGGTGGCCTACCGCTGCGTCTCCATCGACTGCCCCGCCCAGGCGTCCGAGCGCCTGATCCATTGGGGTAGCCGCAACGCCATGGACATCGACGGCCTGGGCGAGGAGCTTGTGGGCCGCATGGTCGAGCAGGGGTTGCTCTCCGACGTCGCCGACTTCTACGACCGCCTGAGCGAGGATGCGTTGGCGGGCACCAGCACCGGGCGCACCAACAAGGCGGGCGAGGACATCGTGGTGGGCAAGGTCGTCGCTGCGAAGGTGATGGCCCAGGTGGAGGAGTCGAAGGGCCGTGGCCTGGCACGCGTCCTCTTTGGCCTGGGCATCCGTCACGTCGGTGCGAGCGTGGCCGAGGCGCTGGCGCGGGCCTTCGGCTCGGTGCAGGCGCTGTCCGTGGCCTCCGAGGAGGACATCGCCCAGGTGGAGGGCATCGGCCCCAAGATAGCCCAGACGGTGGTCGAGTTCTTCTCGGTGCCCGACAACCTGGCCGTCATCGAGCGCCTGCGCAAGGCGGGCGTCGTCCTCGAAGTGGAGGAGCCGGCCGAGGTCGTGCCCCAGACGCTGGCCGGCATGACCTTCGTGCTGACGGGGACGTTGGAACGCTACAAGCGCAAGGATGCCAGCGACGCGCTGAAGGCGCTGGGTGCCAAGGTCAGCGGGTCGGTCTCCAAGCGGACCAGCTATGTCATCGCAGGGTCCGCGGCGGGTTCCAAGCTGGCGAAGGCCGAGCAGCTGGGCGTGCCCGTGCTTGACGAGGAGGCGCTGGGCCGAATCCTGGAGACCGGTCAGGTGCCGACAGGGGAGTAGCGTCGATACGTTCCCCTTTCGAACCAGAACGCCTTTCAGCAGGGCTCCTCCGTGGTGGGGGAGCCCTCTGTCCTCAGCAGTGGGTAGGCTGCCGCGTACAGGGTGGTTCCCAGCATGGTCAGGGCTTCCCTCGTACCCCGGTCCATGTCGTCGGAGCCGTTTGCCATGTCCATCAGAATGCGTCCCGTTCCCAAGGCCTTGTATAGTAGGTCATCTATTTGATTGACGATTTCCATGGGGTACCAGGTTCCCTCGAATCTTTCAGTATCCATGTGCCTACTCCTGTTGCTGACCATTGCCCGTTTTGGTACGGTGCGCAACCGTTGTGTGGAATACTAATGCTTGCCTTGGACACTATTTCAATCTCGATGACGTATATGACAATCGATTTTGAACGTTTTATGATGATGGAATCCGTTGCGACACACTATTCTCGTTCAAATAGGTGTAAAAATGGCGATGTTGGTCGTTCTCACACGGTGTGACCAATAAGTCACGAGTATTTTTACTGCTTGTCTTCATAAGGTTGTATTTCTAATGCGGCATTGCCCGTGAGTCGCATCTTGCTGCTCGAAGATGCGCTTGCGGCATGGTCGTTTCCGTCCGGTTGCCTTTCAGGTTGCCTTGGTTGTGTGGTGCCCCTGTCGCAAGCATGCCCCTTGGGGGCATCCCCTCAGTGCCCTTTCAGGTTCGCTTCGTATCGTGATACCCGACAAGGAGGTGTCACGTATGGCACAGATGGTTTTCAAGCGTTACGAGATCAAGTATCAGGTGAGCGACGAGCAGCGCGAGCGCCTGGAGCATGTCATGGACAGCCACATGATTGCCGACGAGCATGGCCCGTCGACGGTGCGCAACCTCTACTATGACACGCCGACTCACCTGCTGGCCCGCCGCTCCGCCGAGCATCCGCACTACAAGGAGAAGCTGCGCGTGCGCAGCTACGCCCCCGCAGGCGATGACACGCCGGTCTTCCTCGAGCTGAAGAAGAAGTGCGATGGCATCGTCTACAAGCGCCGCTGCACCTTGCCACTCTCCTCTGCCGACGACCTCTTGACCGGCGCGCGCCAACCCGAGACCCAGATCGAGCGCGAGCTGGCGTTCTCTGCCAGCCGCTACGAGGGTCTGGCGCCCATGATGTTCGTGGCGTACGACCGCGAGGCCTACTATGCCGCCGACGACCACGAGTTTCGCATGACCTTCGACCGTGCGGTGCGCTGCAGCTGGACCGACCTGAAACTTGACGGACAGGATGTCGGCCATGTGCTGACGCCCGCCCATACCAGCCTGCTGGAGGTCAAATGCGCTGCCGGCATGCCCCTGTGGCTCGTCGACTTCCTCTCGAGGGAGCGCATCTTCAAGGCGAGCTTCTCGAAGTACGGCGCCGCGGTGGCCTGCCAGCTCTCCGGCCAGGTGACGCGGAGGGTCGCACGTCACGCTGCGGAACCGCGTCTGCGTGTCATCGATGGCATCAATGTCTCCCAGAGGCTTTCGGGATCGCTTCTGGTGGCCACTGCTTAGAAAGGGAACCCCATGTTCGAATCGATCTTCTCCACTGTTGACGCGGCGACCACGGCCGGTTCGTCTATTGCCTTCGCACCCTTTGCGACGAGCGTTGCGACCTCCCTCGCCCTCGGGCTTGCCCTTGCGCTCGTCTACGGCTACCACAGCCGCTACACCAAGAGCTTCATGGTCACGCTGGTGACGCTGCCCGCGATTGTCGTCGTGGTCATCATGATGGTCAACGGAAACCTCGGTGCGGGCGTTGCGGTTGCGGGCGCCTTCAGCCTGGTGCGCTTCCGCAGCGTCGCCGGCCAGGCGCGCGACATCGCCTTCATCTTCCTGGCGATGGCCATCGGCCTGGTCTGCGGCATGGGCTATCTGGGGTACGCGGTATTGGTTTGCGCCATCATCGGCGGCGTCAACTTCGCGTTGCAGATGGTCGACTTCGGTGGTGCGTCGGCGCGCCTGGACCGAACCGTGCGCATCACCGTTCCCGAGGACCTGGACTTCGTGAGCCTGTTCGACGACGTGCTCTCCGCCTATACCACCAGCAGCGAGCTGGTCTCCGTCAAGACCGCCAACATGGGCAGCCTCTACAAGCTGGTGTACAACGTCCAGCTGAGGGATGCCGGCTGCGTGCGCCAGCTCATGGATGACTTGCGCTGTCGCAACGGCAACCTCGAGGTTGCGATGACCTATCAGGCGACCGCCGTCGACGAGCTGTAGGAGGTTCTGCCTGCAAACAAACGGTGCCCGTCCCCGTGGTCGATTCGATCCAACGGGGGCGGGTACCATCGTGTCGAAGAGGCATGTGACCTATAGGGGAGCCCCGTCGTATCCGCGGCGGACCAGCGCCTCGAACTCCTCCGGGTTGCCTCGTGTGAAGGCGGCGGCCATTGCGGGCCAGAGCTCCAGCGAGTCGTAGAAGATGTCGGGGAAGCTGGTGGTCTGCTCCTCGTCGGTCAGCGGGTCGCGCCAGGGGTGGCAGTCGAGGTTGGCGGCGGGGCAGTCCTCCGTGGGCTCTGCGGCGTGCGACAGGGCATCGAGGCGCGAGAAGCGCGATCCCAGACGCTCGGCGCCGGTTATCATGCGGCCTGCCGGGTTGCCCGTCGGGTCGATGGCCCGCAGGACCAGCTCGTAGTCGCGCAGGCATCCGGCGTAGCGCTCGGGACTCAGCCTGATGCCATAGACCTGCTGGGCCACCTGCGACAGGATGGTCCCACCGATGCGCGCGATGCGGTCGGTGTGGGCGAGGTTGCCGTCTGCGGGCGCTTCGGCGATGGTCTGATGGCGGGTGCTCCACAGCATCCATGTGTCCAGCTCGCTCTCGATGAGGGCGTGCACCTCGTCATGTGCGTTCTCCAGCCCTACGCCCGCATCGCAGATGGCATTCTCCTGGGCGAGGATGAAGGCGTGTGCCTCGCTGTCCAGCAGATAGTGCGCGAGCAGGCCCAAGGCGAAGGCGCGTCCGATGCCCTGGTCGATGGCGGGTAGGTATCCGACGGCGTCTCGTGCGGCAAGCAGCCCCTGTGCCTCGTGTGCCCCGTGCATCTCCGCCGCCAGACGGTGGCAGGCCTGGATGGCGGCGGGAGTGGACGTGAAGCAGAAGTAGTAGGGGTCGGGACCCTGGTTGCCGAGGAGGAACGCGAGGAGCTCCTCGCCGTCGAACGAAAGGCTGTCGGGCAGGCGCTTGGCGGCGTCCTCCCCGAAGAGGTGATGCGTGATGATGGCTGGCAAGATCGATCCTTTGGTCGCAGGCATGTGCGTATATGAAGAAGGGTAGCGCATGTCGACAGGCTGTGCCGCCACGCCGCTGCAATGCGTTAGACTTTGTAACTCATGCGGTTGCGTTCGGGGGTGTTTGGATGGGCTTTGGCGAGATACTGCTGTTGGGACTGGCGCTGTCAGCAGATGCCTTCTCGGTCACTATCTCCAACACCTTCGTCTATGGAGCGGAGAGCCGTCGCAGGCTGCTGCTGATGCCCCTCTTCTTTGGCGCCTTCCAGGGGCTGATGCCGATCGTGGGGTATGTCCTGGGCGGGTTCGCCGCAACGATCATCGAGCGCTATGCGGGCATCGTCACGCTGGTCATCCTGGGCATCATCGGTGGCAACATGGTGCGCGAGGGCATGGAGGCGCTGTTGCATCCGGATGACGACAGCCCGCGCGACGAGGGCAGCCGCCTGACCATCGCCTTGCTGGTCTTCCAGGCCATCGCGACGGCCATCGACGCCTTTGCCGTGGGCGTGAGCCTTCGTGCCCAGGCGGTCGACATCCTGCTGTCGTCGTTTGTCATATGCTGCACGACCGCGGCGTGCTGCGTGGTCGCCCTGGCCATCGGCCGAAGGCTCGGGCGCCTGCTGGGCGACCGTGCCGAGGTCGTCGGTGGCATCGTGCTGATATGCATCGGCCTGCGGGCGTTCTTCTCGTAGGCGCGCAGGGACGGGGATGGGCCATGGGCAGCAGGAAACGGTCGGCACAGCGTCGCAAGATCGCCCAGTTCAAGGCGGAGCTGGGAGGGTTGGACGACCTGTACGGGCGTGAGCGCCGCCGCAACGAGGACAGCTCGGAGCGCAAGGAGGCCGTCCGCCGCGAGCGGGGCTGTGAGTCGAAGAACCGCTATCCGACACGCGCCGATGCCGAGGAGGCCATCGAGCTCTGCGCCCAGCATGGCACCTATGGGCTGCAGTGCTACCGCTGCTCGTATTGCCACGGCTGGCATCTGACCTCGCATCCCTGGGGAGAGTAGCCGCCGTCGGGTTGCCGTCCAAAGTGCCCACCGATGCCCATGCGCGTTGCGGGCGAACCGCTATTCCTCGACCCTGCGCCGACGTGCGCGCCTCAGCGAGCGCGTCATCCAGCGTGCGTGACGATAGTAGACCAGCATGGCCATGGCCCCGATGCCCCACGATAGGGGATACGAGAGCACGGCTTCCGCTATGGAGCGATGCCGGGCCACGACCACCGCCATCCACGCGACGCGGGTCGCACAGCTGCAGACAAGGGTAATGAGCAGGGGTTTTGTGCTCTCGCCCGAACCGCGTACGGTTGCCGCCAGGCAGTCCATGAAGACGCGTAGGAGGTAGGTGGGCACGACCAGCACCGTCATGGTCGTCGCAAGGCCCGCGATGGTCACGTCGGTGCAGAGCCGGTTCGAAATCTCCGACGCATGAAGGCAGACGAGCGCCTCGACTCCTGCCATGAGCACCAGCGCCAGCGGGATGGCCGCGCGCAGCCCCCGCCGCATGCGATCGTAGAGCGCCGCCCCAAAGCACTGCGCGGAGAAGGTGGTCAGTGCCAGGGCGAATGCCTCGGAGGCGACCCAGAGCTGGCTTTGGATGCGCACGGCCAGGCGCCAAGCCTCCGCGGCCTGGGATTCGAAGGAGGCGATGCCCGGTTGGACCAGTGCACAGCCGACGACGATGGCGTTCTGCAAGGCAAGGGGGAGCGCGCAGACGAGCATGTCGCGCGCGATGGGCCCGACGAGGCGCACGTGTCCCAGGCGCAGCCTCCAGGCACCGCGCGCATGCGTCAGCTGACGCAGGGCGACGATGCACCCAATGAGGTGCGCGGATGCGAATGCCAGCGCCGCACCACGCGCTCCCAGCTGCAGGCGTCCCATCAGCTGCCATGACAGCGCCAGGCCGGAGGCCGTGACCAGGGCGGATTCCAGCAGGGGAGCGACGATGCAGCCGACGGCGCGCTGGAGGGCGACCGCGAAGTCGAAGACCACGACGAGCACCGCGGCCCCACAGAACAAGGTGAGGCACTCCGACGCCCCGTCCATCATGCTCCCAGGAGTTCCCAGCAGGTGCAGGGTCGGTGTGGCTGCGAGGACTCCCGCAACGGCCAACGGCAGGCCCAGGGCAAGTGAGAGCGCCATCGCCGTGTGGACGGAGTCGGAGAGGAGCCGTCGGTTGCCCGACCCGCAGTGCTGGCCGACGATGGCCGCGCATCCGGTGGCCAAGCCCAGTGCGGTGCCGCAGACCAGCTCGCATGGGATGACGCACGCCTGCAGGGCCCCCAGCGCGGGATCCTGTGCCATCGCCGTCATCTGCACGATGCCCTGCAGCAGCACCCACTGCCCCAGGGTGGTGGCCAGTGCGGGCACCAGCAGCGAGAGCAGCTGGGGCAGCAGCGGCCCCCTGGTCATGTCAAGTGCCGCCGGTCGTGCATGCGTGGCCATGTGCGAGTCCTCCCATCCGTGCAACCCCAGCATCGTAGCAGGAATCGGCTCAGACACGAGAAGGGGCAGGCCGATTGTCATCAGCCTGCCCCTTTTCCGTCCTTGGAGGCACCGTGTCGGCGCATGAGGGCTAGATGTAGAAGAGCATGTCGTTGTAGGTTGGTACGGGCCAGTAGTCCGCGCCGCAGATGCTCTCCATCTCGTCGACGGCCCCGCGTAGGGCCTCCATGGCGGGGATGACCTCGTCACGGCAGAGGGCGTCCTGCTCGGTGGGGTTGGACTTGCCGCTGGCATTGGTCGCGACGTCCTCCAGGTCCGCCGTCAGGCCGTAGATCGCGTCGATGCCGGCGGTCAGGCGCTCGATGAGCTCCTTCTCGGCTCGAGCGACGATGCCCAGCTCGGCCTTGGTGGCGACACCGGTCGCCAGGTCTGCGGAGTAGCTGGCCAGCGCGGGCAGGTACAGGTGCCGCGCCATGTGGCACATCGTGTTGGCCTCGATGTTGATGAGCTTGGCGTACTGTTCCGCCTTGGCGACGTAGCGGGCATGGCACTCCGCCTCGTTGAGCACGCCGTACTTGCTGAGGAACGTGATGTTGTCGGCGTCCATCAGGGCGCCCAGGGCGTCCGGCGTGGTCTTGATGTTGGGCAGCCCGCGGGCCGCGGCCTCCTCCTCCCACTCGGCCGAGTAGCCGTTGCCGTCGAAGATGACGCGCTGGTGGTCACGGAAGGTGTGGCGGATGAAGCGCATCGTGACGGTCAGGAAGTCCTCGTCGGAACGCTCCGCGACGTAGTCCACGAAGCGCTCGCACTGCTCGGCCACCGCCGTGTTGAGCACCACGTTGGGGTCGGAGAGGTTCTGACGGCTGCCCGGCATGCGGAACTCGAACTTGTTGCCGGTGAAGGCGAACGGGCTCGTGCGGTTGCGGTCGGTGTTGTCGCGCAGGATGGCGGGAAGCTGCGGGATGCCCAGGTCCATGCGCTCCGCCTCGGCGGCCTCGGCATGCTGCTTGGCGATGAGCGCCTCGACGACCGGCGAGAGCGCGTCCCCCAGGAACACCGACACGATGGCCGGTGGCGCCTCGTTGGCTCCCAGGCGATGGTCGTTGCCCGCGGAGGCCACGCTCATGCGCAGAAGGTCGGCGTGCTCGTCGACGGCGGAGATGAGGAACGACAGGAACAGGAGGAACTGCAGGTTGTCCTCGGGGTGCGGACCGGGCTCCAACAGGTTCCTGCCGTCGGCGGCTATCGACCAGTTGTTGTGCTTGCCCGATCCGTTGACGTACTCGAAGGGCTTCTCGTGCTGCAGGCACACCAGGCCGTGGTGGCTGGCCAGCAGCTTCATCTTCTCCATCGTGATGAGGTTGTCGTCGATGGCGGTCGATCCGTCCTCGAAGACCGGGGCCAGCTCGTGCTGGCAGGGGGCGACCTCGTTGTGCTTGGTCTTGGCGGGGATGCCCAGCTTCCAGAGCTCGTCGTCGAGCTCCTTCATGAACTCGTTGACCGTCGGGCGGATGGCGCCGAAGTAGTGCTCCTCCAGCTCCTGGCCCTTGGCGGGCGGGCAGCCGAAGAGCGTGCGGCCGCACAGGATGAGGTCGGGCCGGGCCTTGTAGTCCTCCTCGCGGATGAGGAAGTACTCCTGCTCGGGCCCGATGGTGGTGGTCACGCGGTTGGGCGTGCGTCCGAAGAGGGCGAGCACGCGCTTCGCCTGCACCTCGAGGGCGTTCTGGCTACGCAGCAGCGGCGTCTTCTTGTCGAGCGCCTCGCCGGTGTAGCTGATGAAGGCGGTGGGGATGCAGAGGACCTCGTCCTTGATGAAGACGGGGCTCATGGGGTCCCACACCGTGTAGCCGCGCGCCTCGAAGGTCGCGCGCAGGCCCCCGTTGGGGAAGCTCGATGCGTCGGATTCGCCCTGGACGAGCTCCTTGCCGGAGAACGCCATCAGGATCGTGCCGTTGCCGTTGGGCGTGAGGAAGCTGTCATGCTTCTCGCTGGTGATGCCCGTCAGGGGCTGGAACCAGTGCGTGAAGTGCGTGGCGCCCTTCTCCAGCGCCCATTCCTTCATGGCATGGGCGACCTCGTTGGCGATGTCGAGGTCAAGCGGCTTGCCGTCCCTGATGACGCGCATCAGCTCGTGGTAGGTGGGCTTGGGCAGGCGTTCCTGCATGTCGGCGTCGTCGAAGAGCAGGTCACCCCACTCGGCGCTGACCTTGTCCTTGGCCATGTGCATCTCCTTTGCTTGACGCAGCGGCGCGCGTTGTTTTCGCTCGTACGTTATCAGACGTGCGCGCTCGTAAGGTGCACGTCAATCGTATCGTCACATTATTTCACACCCGTGAAAGGCGAGGGAGCGTTTCGCCACCACACGGTTAACTGCGCGTTGCGGCCGAGGCGCGTCGACCTGTCCCGTGCCGCGTCCGCCTGCGGGTCGGCAGGGTCAGGGCAACCTGCTAGACTGTGTTCCGTCACCTCGCTGCATGACCGAGAGCAAAAGGAGAGCTCACGATGAAGAAGCATACCCTCACCCGCCGCGACGCGCTTGCCCTTCTGGGGTCCGCGGGCCTGTCCAGCCTGCTGGCTGCCTGCAGTGGCAAGGAACCGACCACGGATGCCGCCGACGAAGCTGCCACCGAGGCGGCTGCCGATGACGTGGTCGTCCGTGTCGCCTCGCTGAAGGGACCGACCACCATCGGCCTCGTCCAGATGATGGACACCACCTCCGGCATTCCCACGGGAGAGCAGACCGAGGCCCCCGAGGCAGAGGAGGGTTCGGGCATCAGCTACTTCTACAGCATCTCTGCCGCGCCGGACGAGGTCCTGCCCATGGTCATCCAGGGCAACGCAGACATCGCCCTCGTGCCCTCCAACGCCGGCAGCGTCCTCTACAACAAGACCGAGGGTGGCGTGCAGGTCATCGACATCAACACGCTGGGCATCCTCTACATCGTCACCGGCGACGAGTCCATCCGGGGCTTCTCCGACCTGGCGGGCAGGACGGTCTGCATCTCCGGCAAGGGCTCCAGCCCCGAATACGTTTTCGACTTCCTGCTGGACAAGGCGGGCATCGCCGACCAGGTCAGCGTCGAGTGGAAGAGCGAGCATGCCGAGGTCGCCGCCGTGCTGGCCTCGGACCCGACCGCCGTGGGCGTGCTGCCCCAGCCCTTCGTGACGGCGACCCTTGCCCAGAACGGGGCGCTCTCCGCCCCCATCGACCTGACCAAGGTCTGGGGGGAGAGCGTCGACGATGGTAGCCAGTCGGTGACGGGCATCACCATCGTGCGCTCCGCGTTCGCGGCCGAGTATCCCGCCGCCGTGGCCGACTTCCTTGAGCGCCATGCCGCATCGGTCGAGGCCGTCAACGCCGATCCCGCCGCTGCCGCAGAGCTGGTGGTCCAGGCCGGCATCATCGAGAAGGCCCCGATTGCCGAGAAGGCCATCCCTGCCTGCAACGTCGTCTGCATCACTGGGGAGGAGATGCACGATGCGCTTGCGGGATACCTTCAGGTGCTCTATGACGCCGACCCCAGCTCGGTGGGCGGTGCGATGCCGGGCGACGACTTCTACTACCTGGCCGAGTAGCGCGTGACCACACGCTTGGGAAAGGACGCGAGTGCGGGACGTGCCGGTGGCCAGACGCCGTCGGCGCGTTCCCGCCTGGAGCGCCTGGGGTCTGCGGCGCTGTGGGTCGGTCTCTGGCAGGCTGCTAGCATGCTGGTGGGCAGCTCGATCCTGCTGGCGGGACCTTGGGACACCGTGGTGCGGCTGGTCCAGCTGCTGGGCGATGTACGCTTCCTCTCCGTCGTGGGCTTCTCGCTCGTGCGCATCGTGGGCGGCTTCGTCACGGCCTACGCCTGTGCGGTGGCGATCTCCTTCGTGGCACATGGATGGCCGGGGCTGGGTCGTCTGCTGGCCCCAGGCATCGCTGCCCTGAAGTCGGTGCCCATCGCATGCATCATCGTGCTGCTGCTCATATGGGTGGGGTCCCGGCAGGTATCGGGCATCGCGGTCTTCCTGGCCGTGTTCCCCGCGGTCTACTACGCCTGTGCCGAGGGGTTGGGCCAGGTGGGTACGGGCGTCTCCGAGATGCTGTCGGTCTTCCGCGTGCGCAGGTCGGTCCGCCTGTGCGCGCACGTCTGGCCGGAGGTCCTGCCCTACCTGGTCGGAACGGCGCGCAACGTCTGTGGCATGGCGTGGAAGGCGGGCATCGCCGCGGAGCTGATAGGCAGCCCGATGGGATCGATCGGCGAGCGCATATACCAGGCGAAGATCCTGCTGGAGACGGCTGACCTGTTCGCCTGGACCATCGTGGTGGTGGCACTGTCTGCCGCATGCGAGCAGGCATTCGTCTGGCTGCTGGCACACAGCGACCGCCTGTCCCTTCGGGTGGCGCTGGCCCTTGCGCGGCGCACGGCTCCCCAGGCGGGGCTCCCCGGGGAGCTGGCCTTGGCTGACGCCTCGATTGGGTATGGCGACGTGGCCGTGGCCAGCGGGATCAGCTGCCGGCTGCCTGCCGGCGCGCGTCTGGTGCTGACCGATGCGTCCGGTGCGGGTAAGACGACGCTGCTGCGCACGGTTGCCGGGCTGCAGGCACCGCTTGCGGGTATGGTGACATCGCCCGTGACGGCCTCCATGGTCTTCCAGGACGCGCGGTTGGTCGAGGCACTGGACGCGCCGGACAACGTCGCGCTGGTCGTGGGTGGCTCGCGTGGGGTCGGGGAGGTCCGGGGCCTGTTGGCCGAGCTGCTGCCCGAGGAGGCGCTGGGGGTTCCCGTCGCGGAGCTCTCGGGAGGCCAGCGACGGCGTGTCGAGATCGTTCGCGCGTTGGCCAGTCCCAGCGCGATGGTGCTGCTGGACGAGCCGTTCGCATCGCTTGACGAGCGTTCGCATCGCCAGGCAGCGCAGTTCGTGCTGCGTCACTTGGGAGACAGGACCCTGGTGGTGGCAAGCCATATGGCTGGCGACGCGGACCTGTTGTCTGCGGATGAGCTGAGCCTGTTCGAGTCGAGGGATGGGGGAGAGGGCGATGGCTGTTGACGAGCAGGAGCGTGGCAGGTCGCTGACACCTGCCGAGCGGCAACGCATGGAGCGTTACGAGCTGCTGGGCGCGGAGCTGGAGTCTCGGGGGTACCGACGCAGCGAGCTGACCGTGGGACTGGTCCATGCGAACGTGGTCGCCCTGCTGCTGGGGCTGCCGCTGATGCTCATCGGAGGCGCCGCGTTCCTGGCGGTCAACCTGTCGCGCGGCATCAGCTTCGAGGGAAACTGGCCGCTGCTCATGCTGTCCGTCCTGGTTCTGGTAGTGGTCCACGAGCTGATACATGGCATCACGTGGGGCCTGTTTGCCGAGCGACACTGGCGCGACATCGAGTTCGGCTTCATCGTGCAGTACCTGACGCCGTACTGCACCTGCACCTGCCCCCTGCCGAAGGGCGCCTACATCACGGGGGCGCTGATGCCCCTGGTGGTGCTCGGCATCGTGCCGACGCTGCTGGCCATCGCCAGCGGCTCGCTGTCCCTGCTGCTGGTGGGCATCGTCATGTGCTATTCCGCCGGAGGCGACCTGCTCATCGTGAGGGAGCTGCTGCGTCACAAGGCGAACGGGCAGGAGATGCTGATCTACGACCATCCGACCCAGGCGGGGGCGGTGGTCTTCGAGCGCTAGGCGCCATCGGGACCGAGGCCTGGTCGGTGGTGGGTCACTGGCGCAGGAAGCGGAGATACTCGTCGAACACGTTGAAGAGCATGTCGCCCGAGGCGACCGAGATCTCGGCCGTGCTGTTCGAGAGGCGGGCGTGGGTGTAGAGGTCGGTGGCGCGCGTCAGCACCAAAGCGGGCACCACCTCGTATGCGGGCCCGAAGACGACCTCGAGGTATGGCGCATACTTCGCCGCCTGGTCGACCTCCTCCTGCTGGATGGCGTCCTTCATCTTGAACTCGAGCGAAAACACGTAGTCGGGGGCGACGACCAGCACGTCCGCATAGATGCGTATCCATTTGGCGCGACGTATGCGCAGCTCGAAGGCCACCTCCCATCCGTCGCAGCGCACGCCGGCGTCCCGCAGGTCCCCGAAGAGATCGCACATGGTCTGCCGGGCGTCCAGGAAGGAGTGCGTGAGGCCGCGTGCATCGCCCAGGCTGCGACCGATGGAGGCACATCCCGCCCTCAGCTCGTCGAGCCATTGCCGCTCGCCTGTGGCAAGGAACTCCCCGACCAGGCCATACCAGCCGCAGAACTCGTGCAGGCCCAGGTGCGGGACGCGCTGCTGCACGATGCCGTGCCAGAGGTAGTCCTCGTCGTGATAGCACAGGTCGCGGATGAAGGGCGAGATGTAGAGGTAGCGATTGACCTCCTTGCGGCTCATGCCCAGCCTGCGGGCGATGTCGCTCGCCTTGATGCCGTCGCATTGGCAGATGAGGGAGTAGATGGCGCGCTCCGAGGCGTCGGCGACCGAGCGACGACTGGCAGGCATGCGCTACTCCTCGCGCTCGCGGTTGTAGAAGGCGGTGATGCTGTCATTGGCGCGTTGGCTGACCTTCTGCTCGACCCAGCTGTGGCGCATCTGGAGGATGGCGAGCATCTCGTCGGCTATCTCCTCGGGACTGTGGGGGTTGGCGCCCCGCAGGTAGGCGGTCATGCGCCGCATGCTCTTCTCCCCACCGAGCTCGCCCGCGATGACCTCGCCGAACTCCGCGGGGTAACCCAGCTGCTCGATGGCGTCGACGAGCTGGTCGTGCGCCTGTTGCCGACACTGCCGTTCGTCAGCGGCCTTGCCCATTCCTGCCTCCCGTCGACGGATGGTGGACGTGGGCCCTATGGTAGCGCAGCGACGGGACGGAAACCCCTCAGCCTATGGTGGCACGGGTCGCCTGCCGGGGAGGGACGGGGTCCGGGAACCCCCTTCGGGCTAGAACGCTCGCCGCGCACGACGCGGCAGCTGCGGAATCGCTCGCTAGGTCCTCGCTCCCGGCGCGCCGTGCGCGATGGGTCGCCCTCATAGGGGTTCCCGAGCCCCGTCCCTCCCCGACAGACGACCCGTGCCCCATGGGCGTCCGGAACGCGTGGAACCACCGTGCCCGGTGCATTGTCGTCTGCACCGCGCGGTACAATCGACTGCATCCGACACGAGAGGACCCATCAATGGCAGAGACCCCCACGCCCGAGCGCCGCACCATCGCCGTCATAGACGGCAACTCGCTGATGCACCGAGCCTTCCACGCCATCCGCCAGCCCATGAGCGCGCCTGACGGCCGCGCGACCAACGCGCTCTTCGGCTTCTTCAACATGTTCATCAAGCTGGTCGAGACCTTCCGGCCCGACGGCGTCATCTGCGCCTTCGACAAGGGAAAACCGGCCGTGCGCATGGAGATGCTGCCCCAGTACAAGGCCCAGCGCCCGCCCATGGACCCGGCCCTGCGCGAGCAGTTCCCGATGGTCAAGGAGCTGCTCGGCGCGCTTGACGTGCCGGTGGCCGAGCTCGAGGGATGGGAGGGCGACGACATCCTGGGCACGTTGGCACGCCGGGGCGAGGCTGCGGGCTATGACATGTACCTCTTCACCGGCGACCGCGACATGTACCAGCTGGCGACGGACAACGTCAAGATCGTCTCCACCAAGAAGGGCGTGACCGACGTCGTCATCATGACCCCCGAGAGCGTCGACGACCTCTACCATGGCATCACGCCCGCGCTGGTGCCCGACTTCTACGGCCTGAAGGGGGACACCTCCGACAACATCCCCGGCGTGCCCGGCATCGGCCCCAAGAAGGCCTCCCAGCTCATCGTCCAGTACGGCAGCCTGGACGAGGTCATCGCCCATGCGGACGAGGTCAAGGGCAAGATGGGCGAGAACCTGCGCGCCCACATAGACGATGCGCTGCTCTCGCGCAAGGTGGCCACGATCCGCACCGACGCCCCGATCGACCTCGACCTCGCCGAGGCGCAGTTCCCGACCTTCGATCCTGCCCAGGTCACGGCGGCCTTCTCGGCGCTGGGGTTCACGGGCATGACCAAGCGTCTGGTGCGCCTTGGCGGCGAGGATGCCATTGCTGCGACGCCGACGTTCGAGGTCCCCGAGGTGCTCGACGACACCGACGAGGTGCGTGCGGCCATCGCCAACGGTGGCTGGGTGGCGGTCTCCCGACAGGTGGCGGAGGCCCCCAGGAGGCGCGGCCAGATGAGCCTGCTGCTGGGCATGGACGAACCCGAGCCCGTGAGGCTCTGGTTCGCCACGCGACGCTCCTTGGCGGTTGCGGAGGGCGACGCCGCGCTTGCCCTGCTGGCGCGCATCGTGCGCGAGGGACATCTCGTGGCGGGCGACGTGAAGGCCCTGCTCCACGAGCTCTGCCCCAGCGACTCGTCGCTGCCGGCACTCGTCGAGCCGCACGAGGTCGACGCTGCGCGCATCTTCGACACGGGCGTCGCTGCCTACCTCATCGACTCCGACCATGTCCAGGTCGCCTCGTTTGCCGTCCCCGACCTGGTGGAGCGCTACCTGCAGACCTCCCTGCCCGAGCCGTCCGACAAGCTGCCCCAGGCCGCGCTCGAGGCGGCAGCCGCCTTCGCACTGCGACCGGTGCTGTCGGACGCGCTGGACGGGGACGGGTCGGCGGCGTTGATGTCCAACGTCGAGATGCCCCTGCTTCCCGTGCTGCTGCAGATGGAGCGCACGGGCCTGCACGCGGACCCGTCCATCCTGCGCGAGCAGTCCGGCGAGCTGGGGGCCGAGATCGACGAGATGGTCGCCCGCATCCACGAGGCGGCGGGGGAGGACTTCAACATCGATTCGCCACAACAGCTCTCCCACGTGCTGTTTGACGTGCGCGGTCTGCCCACCTTCAACATGAAAAAGACGCGCACGGGCTTCTACTCCACCAACGCAAAGGTGCTCGCCGACCTCTCCTACGACCCGCTGGTGGCCGACGTGCTGGACTATCGCGAGCGCGCCAAGATCAAGAGCACCTACCTCGACGCGCTGCCCGCGCTGATCAAGGGCGACGGTCGCATCCACACCTCGCTCAACCAGACGGTCGCGGCGACGGGGCGCCTGTCCAGCTCCGAACCCAACCTGCAGAACATCCCGACGCGCTCGGCGCTGGGCCATCGCGTGCGCACGGCGTTCACCGTGCCGCAGGGCAACGTCTTCCTGGCATGCGACTACTCCCAGATCGAGCTGCGCCTGCTGGCGCACCTCTCTGCGGACGAGGGCCTGGTGGCGGCGTTCAACGAGGGCGAGGACTTCCATGCGGCGACCGCGGCGCGCGTGTTCGGCGTGCCGGTCGACCAGGTGACGCCCCAGCTGCGCAGCCGCGCCAAGGCGGTCAACTTCGGCATCGTCTATGGCCAGCAGGCCTACGGCCTGGCCACGTCGCTGAAGATCGGCCGCAACGAGGCCCAGCAGATGATCGACCGCTACTTCGAGGCCTATCCCGGCGTGCGCGCGTTCCTTGACGGCCAGGTCGCCTATGCCAAGCGGCACAAGTACGTTTCCACGATGTATGGTCGCAAGCGCCATACCAAGGACATCGACAACCGCAACTTCCAGCTGCGCTCCTTCGCCGAGCGCACGGCGATGAACCACCCCATGCAGGGCACGGCTGCCGACATCATCAAGATTGCAATGATACGCGTTGCCCGACGCCTGCGCGAGGAAGGCCTGGCCGCCAAACTCGTGCTGCAGATTCACGACGAGTTGGACTTCGAGGTGCCAGAGTCCGAGGTCGCGGCCCTCTCCGAGCTGGTACGCGAGACGATGGAGGGTGTCGCCGAGCTGCGAGTCCCGCTGGTGGCGGACGTCAGCGTCGGTGCGAACTGGGCGGAGGCCAAGTAGCGTGGCTGGCGGCGACATGATGCACGTGACCATCTACACCGATGGCGCGGCGCGCGGAAACCCTGGCAACGGGGGCTATGGGGCGGTTCTGCTCTACACCGATCCCGCCGGAGTGGAGCACCGCAAGGAGCTGAGCTGCGGCTATCGCAGGACCACCAACAACCGCATGGAGCTGCTGGCCGTGGTGGTGGCGCTCGAGGCGCTGCTGCGTCCGTGCGAGGTGGAGGTGCACTCCGACTCCCAGTACGTGGTCAACGCCTTCAACCAGCACTGGGTGCAGGGCTGGCTCAAGCGCGGGTGGAAGAACAGCAACAAGCAGCCGGTCAAGAACGTCGACCTCTGGAAGCGCCTGCTTGCGGCAAAGGAACCGCACCGCGTCAGTTGGGTCTGGGTCAAGGGCCATGCGGGCCACGAGCTCAACGAACGCTGCGACGAGCTGGCGACTGCCGCAGCCGACGGGCTGTCTGGCCCACTGCTGGATGACGAGGGCTTTGCGGGGTAGCGTGCGCTCGGGCCTCAGACGTCCGTCTTGCCGATCATGATGTTCAGGATCTCGATGTCGGTCGGCTGCATGCCCACACGGCCGACGTAGCCCATCGCGCGGATGGACTCCTCCGGTGTATCCCCTACGAGTCCGTCGCCAGGGCGGAAGTTCTCTCCGGTCAGGGCCTGGTCGCAGCCCAGGATGGCGGCATCGACAGCCGCGCTGATCTTGGCTGCGCAGCTGGGCTTCGCGCCGTCGCACACGATGCCACCCACGTTGACCAGCGTGTTTACCACAGTGGCCTCGAACTGCTCGAAGCTGCCGCCACGTAGCATGCAGATGCCCGCACCGGCTCCGCAAGCTGCGCTCACCGCGCCGCAGAAGGCCGAGAGCTCGCCGACGTAGTACTTCACATGAATCGCGGTCAGGTCAGACAGGACGACCGCGCGCACGAGTTCCTCGTGGCTGGCCCACAGCTCGTGCGCGTATTCGAGCACGGGCATGGAGCAGGTGATGCCCTGGTTGCCGCTGCCACAGCAGATGACCACGGGCATGGCGCAGCCGCTCATGCGAGCGTCGGAGCCGGCTGCGGCACTCGCGCGAGCCTTGCAGGTGATGTCGTTTGAGCGGGTCTTGAGCAGCGTGCTGCCGATGTTGGCACCCCAGCGGTTGCGCAGCCCCTCGTCGGATATGGCCTTGTTGGTGGTGATTTGTCCCGTTATGAGCTCGTCGATGTCGGCGAGGTCGGCTGTGTGGGCAAACTCCCACACCGACGCCAGCGAAAGCACGGCACGCGGGTCGTCGGCCACAAAGGCGGGGTCGGCTGCGTGGGCGGAGATGCCAGCCACGGTGACGGGCGTGCCGTCGAGCGTAAGGGCGGTCACGTTGGTGTGGCGGTCCTCCAGCTGCGCCAAGGCGGTGTGCCCGTCTGCGGTCGCGATGATGCGCACATACAGGTTGGGCACGCTCTCGGCCAGCTCCACTTCACAGACATGGGCGGCCACCAGGCGCGTTGCCTCGGCGCGGTCGGCCTCGGTGACAGCCTCGAGCACCTCGAGCGCGCGGGTCGCGTCACCGCCCAGCGCCCCGAGCAGCGCCGCGGCCTCTATGCCGCGCATGCCACCCGAATTGGGGACGGTCACGCTCTTGACGTTCTTGACGATGTTGCCACTGCAGGAGATGGTCATGCGCTCGGGCATGGTTCCCAGCGCCGCGCGGGCGAGTGCCGCAGCATAGGCCACGGCGATGGGCTCGGTGCATCCCAGCGCGCAGACCAGCTCCTCCTGGAGGATGGCGATGTGATTGGCGTAGGCAGAGGTCTCCATGGCGGCTCCTTCGTGCAAGTGGCGTGCCTCCATGGTAATGCAAACCCTGATGTCAATACAAAAGCTGACCGTGCCTTCGATCGTCTGGGACGGTTCTCCACGGTCGAAATCTCCTGTCGGAGAGGGCACTCTTTCTGCTTTTCGACCGCAGAGAACCGTCCCAGACGGACGGGACGTTGGGACCCCGGACGTTTTTCCGGACCATCAGGCTATGCCGCGTAGCCCAAGTCGACGCGGTGCTGCCTGATGGTCTTCCATCCTAGCGCCTTCTTGACC